>JBJELE010000029.1:329925-351226 GCA_051878995.1 Lachnospiraceae bacterium
AAAAGGATCGTATTATCTCTGAAAAGGATGATACCATCTCCGAGAGAGATCATATCATTTCCGAGAAAGATGCAGAAATTGTCGCCTTGAAGGAAAAGCTTGCATTCTACCAAAATAAAGTATAACAAGCCACCGTATTTTTCACAAAAACAGGCCCTATCACAATGTGCTAAGGGTCTGTTTTCTTATATCACATATCAGATATGTCAATCTGTTCCAATCCAATCTTCTCTAGCAGATCTCTTCTCACATAAATATGGTTAACATAATATTCCGATGTGTTCTTCCACACCATCTCACTCGGCGCATAATATACAAGCACATAATCCCGCATACTTAACTCATCCGCATCATACAATTCACTCAGATCCGGCTGCATTAGAAGGACCTCCGGATAACCTTCCTTCTTCCACGTCTCATAAGCAATGGCATTCTGCTCTTCGTCAGCGCTTATATGTGTGACATAATTACAATCATCTCTACCATAATTAAAATTATAGGCTATATTTCTATCAAAATAGGGCTCTATCTCTACAATACCCTCAAAGAAATTTGTATCTCGAGTAATAACCTCTCCCTCTTCATCTCTTGCAACCTTCCACTCAACCATAATGCGGCATTGATCAAGGTGATATTCCTTCATAAACGTCGCCATACTTCGGTCAACCGAATATTCACTGCTTATATCAAAGGCACATGCAGATATTGACCATGATATAGATACACATAATGATAATATCACCATGCCCTTTGTCATTTTCAATAAGGATTGATTAAACTGCAGTTCCGGATTTCCATCCGGCCAGTTTTGTTTTTCCACAGAAACCCATATCCAGAAAAACAGGAAAAGTAAGCCTATTCCCGTATGGTGTAATGCAAAATACACAACAGATGCAAAAAGAGAAAATAAGAAATAGGGCACTGCCAGCAGGCATAAAGTATGTTCTTTTCTACCAAAATAAATAATCAAGCCCAGAATAATAATTCCCATAATACAACCACTCGCCAGAGAAACGGGCATAAAATCGGTCATCGAAAGGAAACCATTATCAGAGAACACATTGGTCATTGTCACATCAGCCGGAAGAATCAAGATCATATAAAGAAGTCGCAGCCAAAAAGGATTACGTACCTCATACAATCCTTTACTACTCGTTGCATAGGTATCTTCCCTAGGCATAATCTGGCAGATAACCATAAGTGCTACCAGAAGCAACCCTGCTAAATACCGCAATCTTCTGTCTCGAACAAGCGACTTCCATCGCAAACCCTTCTGACAATGTTCACGCCAGATTTCCCACAGCCATACGATACTGAGTCCTCCTGCCAGAACAATCCCATATGCATTGGTCACACAGATAAGCATCATGACTCCCACATACCATACAGGTTTCGTATTTCTGTATTTGTATGCCATTGCAAGCAGTACAAACTCCAGCATCATTACGCAATACACTCTGGAAATAACGCTATACTGATAGAAAAAGAAATAGGTAAAGGGCAAAATAATCCTTACCCACAACGGAAAAGGGGAGAATCGCAGAATCAGATAGACTGCCGCACCGGTGAAAGCAAGACTGATCAGCGTCAACGACAATTCATAGGGTGCCCCGGCCTTCGCAAAGGGCATCAGAATGAGATGCCAGAGCGGAGGATGCCCCTCATAATGGGTAACTTCCGTCAGCAACGTTTGCAGTGATGCACTTTTCGCAATCTGCCATGCTTCTGCCTCATCAAACCATGGCTCATGTACAATCGCCATCAACAGATGTAGCACAGCGTACAACAGCATAACCGCCATACGGATATATCTTTCCTGAACCACTCCCAGTTTTTGTCTGACACTCGTCAGATATTCCCCCATTCGCATTCCTTTTTATCCCCTCATTATCTTAAGTGCATTCTTTGCATATCTGAAGCAACAAAATATATTATAATCTAATAACTCCTATTGAACAAGTATATTGCTTTTATCACAGCATCTGATTGCGGCTAATCTGTACATTCCTCATATAATTGCCACGCTTTCTCTTCACTATATTGAAAACACGTGTGCAACATATTTAATATGTATTGCTGTGACTGTCCCTGTGATATGCTCACTTTTGTAAAAGATTTCGCATAGTCAGTCCTTCCCTGTTCTATTCCTTGTTCTATTCCTTGTTCTATTCCTTGTTCTATTCCTTGTTCTATTCCTTGTTCCATTCCTTGTATTCTTCCTCGCTCCACAAACTTATCTATCACTTCACACATAGTAATTTTCTCTCCTTTCTCCTGTCTTTCCTGCAACTCTGCTATTTTGTCAACAAATCCAGTATCACCCGTCAATTCATAGAATAAACGCATCACATCATTCAAATGTCGAATTTGCTGATTTGTAGGCTCATAATCTTTACCTTCTGCGAAATAATCCACTATAATTTTCATATCGCTGCGAAATCCCTGTCTGATCTCCTTAGGCAAATTTCTCATTGAATAAACATGGAGCCGTGCATTATCGATATACTGTCGTGCTTTCTCATGAATTTCCCGTTTTCTAAAATAGTCGTGCATATCAGGACTTGGATGCCATTTTTCTTCTCCCCAATACAATACAATTGTAATTAATGGATAGGTACCGCCTCCGTCATACTCCTCCCGATAGATTGCGCCCTCATATCCCACTTTGCGAAACAGCATTTTATAATCAGGTGTTGTCTGGTTCTCCAGTGTATACTGCAGTTTAATTTTACCCTGGCACATTTCATACTTGCTCACATCATTATACTGATTCCGTAATGTACCACTCTCTCCTTCATAGATAGACTCTACGGAAGCCGGTTGCAAATCCTGCGGCCTTAGAACTTGTTTTCCCTCATAAAGCAATGCATTAATAATATCTGCATAGATATCCGGTCTTCGCTCTAATTTCTTACTTGCTAAATCCTTCTGTCCCATTATGCTCCTTTCTCTTACTTATCAGGCAGCACTTCGGAACGTTATGACTCGTCTGACAGTCTGCCATCATTGTGAATATCTGGCAGAATCTGCCGAGAAAATTGATACAGGTATGATACCTGCCCAGATCAATAAGCCACCGGTCATGCAATTACATGACCGATTGCTTATTGATAGAATAGTCTTTTCAATATAGAATGTCAATCTTTTTATGTAATATTTATAAACGTAATATCGTCTATTTTGTACTTTACTACAGATCAAAGGAAACTCTCATCATCTCCGGGATGGAAGTAATACCGTCCAACACATAACGGGTTGCACTCATACGCAACGTATGCATCCCTTCTTCCAATGCCTTTTCCTTGATCTCCTCAGCGGTACCCTTCTTGCTGATAATTGTCTTCAACGGCTGGGTCATTTCCATAATTTCATATACACCGATACGTCCTCTGAATCCGGTGCCATCACATCTCGGGCAGCCGCAAGGCTCATAGATGGTCACATCTGTTCCCGGCTCTAACATCAGCATCTCCAGTTCCTCCGCATCAGCCTTCTTAGCCTTCTTACATTCCGGACACAGACGGCGAACCAGTCGCTGGGCGATAACACCAATCATGGAATCTGCAATCAGATACGGCTCAATTCCCATATCTGCCAGACGGGTAATGGTACTGGCAGCAGAGTTGGTATGTAAGGTCGATACTACCAGGTGTCCTGTAATGGACGCCTGCACGGCAATAGAAGCTGTCTCCTGATCTCGGATCTCACCGATCATAATGATATCCGGGTCCTGACGTAAGATAGACCGAAGTGCGGAAGCAAAGGTCAGATTGGCTTTATTATTAACCTGCACCTGATTGATTCCGTCAATATTTGCCTCAACCGGGTCTTCTACGGTAATAATATTTACGTCCTCTTTATTCAACTCACTCAATGCGGTATACAACGTAGTGGACTTACCACTACCGGTAGGTCCCGTAACCAACAGGATGCCGTGAGGATTTTGCAGAATATGATCAAATTTCTTCAATTCATCCGGACTCAGTCCCAGCTGGCTCTTCTCTTTCGTCAATGCATTCTTGGATGTAAGACGCATAACAACTTTCTCGCCATACACTGTAGGAAGGATTGATACACGGATATCAAATTCCCGACGATCTACTACCTGCGTAATACGACCATCCTGGGGTTTTCTTTTCTCTGAAATATCCATACCGCCGATAATCTTTACACGGGCCACAATTGCCGGCAAAAGCCTGATGTTATAGTCGGCTTTTTCATAAAGGGCGCCATCAATACGATAACGGATTCTTACCTGTCGCTCCATGGGCTCGATATGAATATCGGATGCACGCTGTCTGACTGCCTGCTCAATCATACCCTTAACCAACTGTACAATAGGAGAGCTGTTGACGTCTTCGCTATACAGATCCTCCTGCTCCACAACCTGGCTTTCCTTCTCCTTGGCATACTCTTCCAGCGCAGAATTCACCTCTGCCTGTCCATAATACCGGTCAATTGCCAGCATCACGCCACGCATGGTAGTTACAACCGGCTCCACCTGCAGATTGGTAATAATATTGATATCATCCATGGCAGCCATATCCATCGGATCAGACATAGCTACACGTAGAACATTCATATTATCGGACGAATATTCATAAGGAAGCATCCGATACTTCTTCAAGACGCTGACCGGCACCAGTTTCAGAATATCCTCCGGTATTTCTATATTTTGCAGATCCACCATGTCATAATGCAGCTGGTTGCTCAATGCCCTGGCAATATTCTCTTCTGTAGCAAGGCCCTCATCTACGAGCGTTTCACCCAGCTTGCGTCCACTGCCCTTCTGCAATTCCAAGCCTTTCTGAAGATCTTCTGCGGTAATGACTCCACTATTAACCAACACATCTCCAAGACGTAGTTTCTTTCTGTTCAAATCCATCTTGCCATCCCCTTATGTATATTGATTGAAAAAATACCTATTTTCTATTTTACTATTATTTATAAGGGTGTGCAAGGTCAGATTCCAACTCGCTCACTCATCATTTCTAACAAAATAACTGCCGCTTATCTGTCTGGCATAACCATTGATACACAACTGCATCAATTCATGCATCAGTTCCGGAATCGTCAGGTGTTTCTTAAAATGTGTCTCATATTTACTCTGCAGGGTCTGTACTGACTGTGGCTGATAATCCAACATCTGTAATACTTCTCCCTGCATTCCCTCCGGACTGAAAAGTTCCTGCTGCCGATAGCCTGCTCCCTCACAACAGATTCCTGACAATTCCTCCAAAAGCTCCTGAGGCGAAGTAACGATTCCGGCTCCCTGTTTAATCAGGCGGTTACATCCGTCACTTAGCAGATCCGTAGCTCTTCCGGGCAGCGCATAAACCTCTCGCCCCTGCTCCAGTGCCATATCCACCGTAATCAGCGTACCACTGCGCTGTCTTGCTTCTATCACCAGCACTGCATCGCAGAGCGCACTGATAATGCGATTTCTTCTTGGAAACAACAGGGCTCTTGGCTCAATCCCCGGCGGATATTCTGAGCAGACCCCTCCCTGCGCAGCCAGATTCTCATATAGGCATCTGTTCTCCACCGGATAACAGATATCCACACCACAGCCCAGTACCCCTAGAGAATATCCCCCTGCCGAAAGCGCTGCCTGCTGGCTGATACCATCTATTCCTCTCGCCATACCGCTGATTACCTGTATCCCCGCCTCTGCCAGCGTTGTCCCAAACTGCTTTGCCATATACCTGCCATATTCAGAACATTCTCTGGCTCCGATGATGGCCACGCTCTTATGCTTATCTTCCGGCATTCTGCCTATGTAATATAATCCATAGGGTGCATCGGAGATTTCTGCCAGTTTCCCGGGATATTCCTCATCATGTAACGTGACAAACTCTATTCCCCTCTCTCGCATTCTCTCATATTCCCCGATCACATCATAGTCTTTCGTAAATTGCTCTATCTGGAATGCTTTCTTTTGGTACCGCTCACTCAGCTTCTCTTCCAGGCATCCCTTTTTAACCAGTTCATAAATCCTCTGTGGCGGTCCCATCTTTGCCACTTCCTGTATAAATCTGTGGTTTCCCATGCCCACAGCCTGATAAAGCCAATGCATATAGGCTTTTTCTTCCTGTCTGCTTTCCTGATTGGTCATAAAGATCTACTCTTTCCCCTTTCCAATAGTCCCGTTATCCGAAACGATATTTCTGATCGGTCTGCCTGTAACAAACCGCCTCTGACAAATGTATCTCCCGGATCTGCTCACTGCCTGCCAGGTCTGCGATCGTTCTCGCCACCTTCAATATCTTATGATAGCCTCTGGCAGATAATTGCAGATTCTGATACACCTTTTCCATAAACTTCCTCTCCTTTTCTCCCAGCTGGCAGTATTTCTCCACTTCACCGGCTCCCATCTCTCCATTGAAGCAAAGCTTTGTACCCGCAAACCGGGCTTTCTGCACTTCTCTGGCTACCATCACCCTCTCCCTGATAACAGCACTTTTCTCTTCTTCTCTTGATACTGCAATATCCTGAAAATCCATAATCTGCGCTTCCACACAGATATCCATCCGATCCAGAATGGGACCTGATATTTTTCCAAGATATCGTCTGATTTCGCTTGGTGTGCAGCGACACTTATTTCTGTCCGGATAACAACCGCACGGACATGGATTCGTTAGGACAATAAAAATGATACAATCTTAACGATTGTACCATTAGGGGTGTTCAAAAGGGGGTTCATTTGAACCCCCTACTAAAATGAATTTCTATCTGCTATTCTTTAAATACAAATTATGCTTCAAATTCATCATCGTCCTTAGAAGCAATCTGCGTATTTGCACCCAACGTTGCTGCTAATGTTCCGGCTACAAGTGTTACCGCAGCGACTCCACACATTGCAAGTGTGCCCAGAAATTTCTTATTTTCTGAATCCTTCATCCCCTTCATCTGATTCACTTCCATCATTTTATCAATGATATACTTTCTCTCCTCAAACGAAAGCTCTTCTCTATCCAATTCCTTCTGTAAAGTACCAAGAATCAAATCGCATGAATCATAGTAGGATTTTACACTATCTCCGTTTTCTTTAAGCAATGTATCTAAACTTTCTTTATATTCAGCCAACACATCCTTCATTGTCTTAGCGAAATCCGGGAATTGTTCTAAGGCTTTTTTTGCCACTTCTGGGTTCATTTTATCAAGCATAGACGCCATAGCAATGACCTTGTCTTTTGTCAAATGGCGAAAATCCTCAATTTTCAACTTATTTAATACCTGTTTTTCTGTCAACGGTCTACCCACTAGCCTATCTCCTTTCTTTTTTACAGAGAAACCTTTAATTTCTCCAAGTGGTCAATGAGGCTGTTGTATACTTTTAATGATGTTTTGTCTTATAATAATCAAATGTACAATATAACTTTCCATTTTGTGTAAAAAAGTATGTAATTTGATTTGTAACTACAAGGTAATCTAATATTTTTTCCGTCTCTTGTAATGTTAATTCATTTACTAAACCATAGTATTGTTTGTTTTTAAAATTAGGTGCAATTTTTGCGTCTTCCTTTCCAATCAAAATATTGCGTATTGTCCTAACATATGGATAACCATGAATATCTTCTCTAGTATTCTCTAAATCTTGAACAATTTCTATTACAAATTTATATATTTGATTATTCATAAACTGTACTTTCTTTCTATATCTTTATTTTATCCCAATCAATATTGATATCTGAAAACAAAGCTTCATCATCATCTCCAATACTAATAAAACCTTCTTCTGTTACTATAATATGGTCAGTAAACTCTATATGAAGAATATTCGCAACTAATTTCATCGCTTGTGTCCATTTTTTATCCCCATCACTTGCCACAAGATTTCCATTTGGATGATTGTGAACACAAACAAAGCGTTCTGCTCCTGATAATAATAAGAATGTAAACAACTCTCTACTATATACCGGAACACTTCCACAATCTCCATGACCCGCTTCATAAATTCCCTTAATATGAAACGCTGTATCCATAGATATTACATACATATATTCTTCATTACAATAAGACAAGTCATATATTTCATCTAACATATAAGAAAGATACTCACAAGAAGGACGATTATCATATGATGTTTTATATATGTGTGCTACTTTTAATTTTGGAATACCATAATTCTCTTCATGAATCACTCTATATTCTGTTACTTGCATATTTAACACCTTTTTCTTTTATAAGTATGCTACTAATCCATCTACTGTTTTACTTAAATTTCCTATTTCTTCTCTATATTTATCAAATTCTTCTTTCGTTATTATTATTCCTTTATCTCCAATTTCAGTGTCACTATATGATGCTCTTATCATACAATCAAAATAATCAGATGGAAGAGAATTAATATTAATATGCGGATTTCTTTTTTTAAAAGATTCTAATGCGGAATCATAAAAATACCATTTACGAAATACAGGCTCACCTTTTTTGTAGTCAAATTCACATGATAACTTTGCTAATTGTTTTCCTGTTTTATATTCAAACCAACACCAAACATTATTACATCTTGGATTCCTTTTTAAATATAATGATTTTCCAGATTGTTCACAATCTCTTTTCAATGCATTTTCTATTTTTTTTGCTTCCCTATCAATTTCCGCACCTCTATCATAAATAACATTTCCTTTTAAATCTACTACTTTTTCTCTTTCGCCATATTGCTTCCAGAATATCTGCCTTCCATCATATAACCTATGCTTTCCGTCCATGTCGTTATAATATTGAATTCCATTTGGAAGAGTCATAGGTCTACTTTTACACTCCATATTACCAATTGCGTGTTTACCACCTGAAATTGCTAATGCTATTCCATAAATCAAAGCTCCTAACCCAGCCATAATAACTACCACCTTTCCTTGTATGCTATCCTTGTATGCTATTCCTTACTATTCCTTGTATGCTATCCTTGTATGCTATATTTGTACCATACGAGTTGTCCCACAAAACGGACTCATAGCACGCTTATTTCTTATTTCTTGTTACAAATTGGTCTGATGTATGTATAATATTATACTATAAATGCCCTATTTTTACCATCAAAAAAGCACCCAAGCATTTCTGCCCGAGTGCCACAAATCCCATTTTTATACTCTCACTTCAAATCCGTTCTTAAATATGAATCTTATATCGTCCTTGGCTTTCACAATCACTTCCTGCACAAGACTGCTCCAAATCCCGGCATCGAACTCGCTGGTTATGCCGTCCTGCTTCTCCAAAGTTCGAATGAATCCTTTGAACAATTCGCGCTTAGCCTTCTTGCTTTCAATCTGTTCTGCGATGTCATCATACTTTGCTTTTGCCTTTTCATACCTTGCTGTAAGTTCGGCATAGCGTTTTTCATACTCATCTTGGTCTAATGCCACCCGGCTGTTCTCTGCAATGGCAATCTGCATCTTCTCTGAGATGATGTTAAGTTCTGCGATGCTATCCTGCAAATCCCTGTCAAGTGAATCCGTCTCACATACCATTTCCATCATAACTTTGGTGTTGGCAAGAATCTCTTCCCTTTCAGAAAATAACTCGTTGGCTGCCTTAATGAACAATTCCTTTAACTCATCCTCGTTGATGTGTGGTGTTTTGCACTTGCAGCCATCGGCATATTTGTTATTGCATCTGTAGATGACCTTTCTGTACTTGTCATTGGAATGCCAGACCTTGGCTCCGTACCAAGAACCACATTCTCCACACCTTATTATGGAAGAAAACAATCCAACACCACTATATTTCTGCATACCCTTTCGCCTTAAAATTTCTGCCTGCACCTGTTCATACTGGTCTGCTGTCACAATGCCTTCATGATGCCCCTCCACATAATACTGTGGCACTTCGCCATTATTTACTACCATCTTGTGTGTAAGGAAATCCTTTGTGAAAGTCTTCTGTAAAAGGGCATCCCCTTTGTACTTTTCATTCTGAAGGATACTCATGACTGAACTCTGATGCCATTTATCTTTTCCGGCAGGGGTCTTCACTCCCATATCTGTTAATTCCTTTGCTATATGATAAGGGGTAAACCCTTCAAGGAATCTCTTGTATATGTATCTTACTGTGACGGCCTGCTCCTCATTGATTACGAACTCTCCATTTGGTCCCCTGTCATATCCAAGAAATGTCTTAAAACCAACGCTTGCTTTTCCATCAGAGAACGATTTTCTTTTGCCCCATGTAGTATTTTCCGAAATTGATCTGGATTCTTCCTGTGCTAATGAACTCATAATAGTAATCAACAGTTCTCCCTTGGCATCCAATGTCCAGATGTTCTCTTTTTCAAAATAGATCTCTACACCTTTTTCCTTAAGTTTTCTGACCGTTGTAAGGGAATCAACGGTATTTCTTGCAAATCGACTGATGGACTTTGTAATAATAAGGTCAATCTTTCCGGCAAGGGCATCCTCGACCATCTGATTAAACCCATCACGATGATTGGTATTTGTTGCCGTGATACCCTCGTCCGTGTACATTCCTGCAAATTGCCACATTGCATTTGCATTGATATATTTTGTATAGTAGTCAACCTGTGCATCGTAGCTTGTTGCCTGTTCCTCTGAATCCGTAGAAACTCTGGCATATCCTGCCACTCTTCTTTTCCTTAAATCATTCAGTGGTGTGGAATCAAACCGATTAAGCGTAGCCGGGATTGTGGTTACTCTTTTTGCCATGAAATCACCTTGCCTTCCTTATAGTAAAAATCTATTCTGTCATCATAATTGATGGCTTTTTCTATGTGCTGTGCAAATAGTCCATCACACTTTTCTTCATGAAAAAGTGCCTGTGCGGCCGTCCTGAATGTAGAATCAAACACTCTTTTAGCAGAGCATTCTCTGCATACCCAGACTTTGTACTTCTTTTTTTGCCCGGCGGGTCCCATGTTCCAATTGTCAGCCTCAAGCATTCCGCCACAGCATCCACAGAATAATCTTGAAGAGAACCCGCTGTAGCCTTTCTTGTACTCTCGAAGAACACTCTTTACGGTTCCATTCTTCAATCTGAATATGATATAGGCATTATCGATTGAAATAAGTTCAACTCTGCTCCTAACTGCATCTGCATCAAATCCATCAAGATTCAACGCTTTACTGGCTGCATTCTCCAGTTCCGTTTCATAAATATCCCGAAAATCGCAGATGCCCTTCCCCTTTCTTTCCTTTGTATTACAGACCCACTTTTTTCCATACTTTGATGTCCTTCTGCTTATGGAACAGCCACAATTGGCACATCTTACTCTCCCGGAAAAAGCGGTCAGTACCGGATTTCTGTTCGGCATAGACTCGGCTCTTTCTTTCATGATCTGCTTTGCCTGTTCGAAGTCTGCCTCAGATACCAAAGGCTCGAACATTTCTTCCACAGCATACATTGGCAGTTCGCCTCTATTCTTTTTTCGTTTATGCCCTTCTGTGAAGAAGTTCTTTTGCAGTATCATCGTGCCTGTGTAGGAATTGCTCGAAAGAATATTCTTGATGGTGGAATCATCCATCGGTACACCACTTTGTCCTTTTATCCCCTTATCAGCCAGCCTTTTTGCTATGCTGTAAGCAGATTCCCCTGCAAGATATCTTCTGTAGATTTCTTTCACAACCGTTCCCTGTTCTGGTATGATGCTAAATCCATCTCCATTCCATCTGTAACCGTAAGGAGCCTTGTTTCCATTTGGTATGCCTAACTTGAATCGTTTTCTGATTCCCCACTTTACATTTTGTGAAATACTCTCTGCCTCCGCTTGTGCGAACGAGGCTAAAAGTGTAAGAAGTAACTCACCTTCCTTTGACATAGAATGAATGTTTTCTCTCTCAAAATAAACATCTATTCCTAAATCCTTTAGATGCCTTGTGGCATTAAGGGTATCTACCGTATCTCTTGCAAATCGGCTGACTGACTTTACAAGAACAAGGTCAATCTTTCTTGCATCGCAGTCCTTCATCAATCGTTTAAACTCATCCCTTTTCTTTGTTGATGTTCCTGTGATTCCTTCATCTGCATAAACGCCTGCATACTCCCATTCCGGATTGCTCTGTATCAAAGTGCTATAATGACTGACCTGAGCAGAAAGGGAATGGTGTAAGAGTTCTGTTTCCATTGAAACTCTGGCATATGCAGCTACCTTTTTTCTTGTCTTAATGATTGGTAAAATCGGCTCTATTCTGCGTATCTTTGCCATAAAAACCTCCTTGTCAGTGTGACATATTCCCATGATCCGCATACTTAATCAAGCGGATATCGGTAAATAATGTAGACAAAGATATGGCGTATTTTTGCCTGAACATTGTATCAATTTGCTCGTACTCTTCCTCTGAAATAATACCCTGTTTTAAGAGGTTTTTAGCCATCAGCATTGTGCCTTGGAACAGCTTTTCATTCTGCATCTGCTCATTCGCCATGACTGCCACCTCCAAATCTGTCATGGATATAGCACTCGTAGGAGCAATATTTCCGGTTCTTATTTCCATAAACCCGAAAAGGCTTTTTACAATAGGCACATACAAAGTCATACTGTGCTTTACGATTGACCTTATCCAAGTGAGCATTCCACCATTGATTCCGGCATTTATCAGAACAGAACTTCTTCTCTTTTCTTCCACTATTCTGCTCTACGGGTATCCCACAGCATAAGCAAAAGTGCATTTCTGCAGCGTCCGGAGTCTGGTTATCTGCTACTCCACCCATTCCATTTCTCTTGCAGAAGGTTTTGATGGTATTGGTGCTGATTCCTAAAATCTGCGATATCCTTCCATAGCCATAGCCCTTGGCTCTTAAATCCTTAATCTGCTGTCTCTGCATATCATTCATGCTGTTCACCTCCGTCAAAATGGAAGGGAATAACCTTTGTGGTTTCATCGTTAAGTTGTTTTCCCTTCACTATCCCACGGACACCAAAAGCAAAAATGGGCGGTAGTAAATGGGAAAGATTATATTCCCTTTGGAGTCTATGTAGATAAAAAGAATCGAATTCCCCTTTTATGAGCAAAAAAATAAGCCTATAAAGACTGCAATCAGCAAATCTCCATAGGCTTAATTCTCAGGTATTAAATTCTCACAGCATAGTCAAGGCTTATCCAGCCCTGTCCACTTTTCAATTTACCCCATCCGGTTTTTGCACCCCTGCCATCCCGGACTTCCACAATCGTAAACACTCCCATGCCTGTACACTTTCCTGTCTTAGCATAGTTGGTTCCTGCTCCGGTACGGATATTTAAGTCTGTGATTTCGACTCTTACTTTGAAAGGAATGCTATTTGATGGAATACCAGAAGCATACTTATCATAAAATCTCTGGCCATACTCTGTTCGCTTTTTACACACGGTTTCACTCTGATTGGCAGGTTTTTCGAATCCGGTAAGCACCGCAACTGCCGCCTCTCTCACAGTATTTGCATTACTAAGAACCTGATACACATTTCTGTATCCGGACAGTTCCTGTAATAAGAACTCAAGCTGCATATCCAGATTACCAATGGATGTTCCTTTCTGCTTTGCGTAGTTTAAGAGATTCTGCTTTCGGGTGTAATATGTCCATTGTGCCAGCCCGTATCCCGCCTTGTCCGTTATGAAATCAGGATAATTTCCGCCATCAACAAGCATCGTATATTCCTCATCAGAAATGTTCAGCTTCTTGTTGTAGGTGTTTTGCAGATTCTTTGGATTCAATCCACTTTCTGCATAAAGGTTTCCCATCAGTCCGGCAACACCATATTCATTACCAATCTGCGATAAAAGAAAGTCCCAGATGCGTTTTTCAGGATTACAATCCGTGGTATCCTCCATCTTGGTTCCCATCTTTTCATGTACAGCCTTTCTGAAAGTATCCATTGTATAGGGCAGTCCAAGTCCCATCCAAAGATGCTCTGGGTCTCCATGATTGGATGCTATGTTTCTTCTGTGTCCTTCCCGGTGGCTTATGATAACTCCATCCTCAAGCGGATTCAGACGATACTCTGTACAGAGTTTTGCAAACAACTCCACCGCTACTTCATAAGTTTTTCTTACCACTTCTCTTGCATGGTTCACATCGGAACAGGTAAATGCAGCACCTCTTGTATACCGGACGCAGTCGGGTTCACACATCTCCACTCCGATATGTGTATTATTGGCATTTCCTCCTGCGTGCCATCCCCTGTGATTCCAGGGAAGAAGCTGATACACATCCCCGTCTGGTTCAATAATGGCATGCACACAGGCTTTTGCCCCTGACTTGTTCCAGTTATTGATAAAGGGCTTTGCCTTGGGCTGGGGACAACCTACACTGTGAAGCATAAGCCCTTTTACGTTTATCGTCCTTCCGGACAGATAGCAGTCAGACTGAGTACATATATTTTCAACGATTCTCATGATAAACCTCTCTTTCCATGAAAAAAGGAAGTATCCGAAGATACTCCCTACTTTTCATCATCCTCTGCATCGTCATGAAGCTGTGCCAGTACATCCTTTAACTTCTTCGGAACGGGAAGTCCGATAATGGCCACATTTTCAATAATGGAAATTCCCTCATTGGACAGGTAAAAGAAAATCACTGCTGTCCGAAGGACACTCCCGTTTCCGATAATCCGGGTATCCAGTACATGACCGATTCCTACCAGACAGAAGATGGCTACTTTCTTACAGATTCCCTTAAATCCAATTTCACTGGACAATTTTTTCTGAATAAATCCCGCCATCAACCCCGTGATGTAATCAATGACCACAAACATGATGAGCGCATACAGAAATCCGTCCAGGCCTCCCAAAAACCATCCCATAAAGCCTCCAATCCCTGCAAATACATACTGCATTGCCGTAATAACCTGTTTCATAATCTCTTCCTCCTAAAAGTTTTGTATGAAAAAAGCAGATGCACCACGCATCTGCCTTATCATCCATTGCCGGATTACACACACTCCACATACCGGATGTATGCATATCCGTTTCCTTCATTCACTCCGGCTTCATTTACCGTTCCGTAAAACTTTTTGTTGTAGGTAAATGCGGCCACACCGCCCACATAGCCGGAACCTCCGGCTGCGGATTCTCCCCTGTATCCGTAATTGCCTCCAAAATAACCTCCGCCACCTCCGGAATAGGTCGCATTACTGCTCGAATAACTCGGAGCACAGCCAAAATTGGTATACTCATAACTTCCCGTGGATATCTGCCTTCCTCCAAGTGCACCGCCTGAGCCGTCACCGCCACGTTCTCCCCCACCGTCACCACCATTGTTTGCAACTCCTGCAGAAGTGATACCACCGCCACCACCGCCTCCTGCAACAATCAGAATTTCGGCTTCTCTGTTCTTATAATTGGTGGAGGCACTACTTGAAGAACTGCATATCGGACCGGATCTTGTCATGATACTGGTTGCACCTCCGCCACCTGCTCCATACCCGTTATTGGTTGAATAAGAATATCCGGATGCTCCTCCATTTATACCACCGTTGTTAGTAGATGTGGGTTTGCCGCCATTATAGACATAAATCTGCTGACCCTTGGTCATCTTCTTATAGCCTTTTGCGTGGCCGCCAAGTCCGCCCTTTCCGGTAGCCGTATCCTTTGTGATGGATGCGCCTTCCGCGCCCCAGACCTCAAATTCATAGATGCCGTCTTCCGGAATGGTAAATGGTACATATGTTCCCGTAAAAGGAAAATCATAAACAGTAGTCACCCATTCCGGTACAAGGAAATCCCCCTCCACAAAGTTTACTTTTTCTCCCGGCTTGTAGTTGGTTCCGTTACAGTTCCATCCGCAGAAGGACTCGCCCTTCTTTTCATAAGGGCAGACAGGGACGGCAACCTGTGAGCCTCCCGTATTCCCGTTATTGTAATAGCAGGTACTCTTTATGACGCTTTCCGTCTTGCCTTCAATCAGAGTACCACCGTTGGGATACATATTAACTTCAATATCCATCTGAAATACGGCATAAAGGGTAAAGTCCGTTTCTTCCTCCACAATACAGGAAGTAAGCACCTTTCCCTCTGCTGTCGTATCCTTTCTCCATCCAAGAAGCCTATATCCTTCCAGAGCTGCAGAAGGTGCAAGAAGCAGGGCGTCTTCCCCGTCATCCACATGAATGGTTTCCGACTCCCCGGTATCCGTCTGAAAAGTTACCTTTACTCCTTCCGAATAGACCTTGTTTTCTCCCAGATAGATCCTCTCCACCTTTTTGGTGTTCTCATCCCGGTAGCATAAATAAATACAGTTCTCATCATAACTTTCCAACGCCTTGTAATCGGTAAGGCTGATCATTCTGGTAATCAGATTTCCGGAGCTGCTTAGAGCCTCATCCACACGGATACCCAGATCAGAAACCGCAGTGTCCAATTCCCTGATGGTTTCCAGTGCACCATCCAGTTCTCCAATCACATTCCTTGCCGCAAACACACAGGTCCCGTCCAGAATGCTGTCTCCCACGCTCTGGATGGTTGCATACGATGTCGGCTCTGCAGATGCGGTCTTTCCTTCCTGTGTACAGACAAGTGTTACCCATCCCGGTGCCGCACTGACAAGTGCCGTATCCCCGACAGCATATACCGTATCACGAAGCAGGGTGTTTCCATTTCCACCGCCGCCTCCTGCACCGCCCGCCAGTTTGGAAAAGGTCTGGGTCAGGTTGCTGATGCCGGAACTGGTTACCGAAAAGGCTGCAAGCTGCAGGTCGAATGAGGAATTGTTATAGTTCACATCCGCATCTGCATCCAAAACGGGAAGTTCCACCGCAGTATCCCCAAGGAGCATGATGGGTTCATCCGCATTGGAAAGATCCATGTGGATATAAATCCTTCCGTTCAGGGTCTGTCCGGCATCCGCAAGCTGCACGGCAATCTCCGATTCATACACTTCAAAAAAGCGCCCCTTAATCATGCCGAATCCCTGTGATACCCGAAGTACGTTTCCTCTTGCATGGGATACTTCACACCCCTTGAAAATCCCGTTCATGGGAATGGCGGTTTCCTGAATGATGGCATCATCCTGCGGTGTCACGTTGCCGCCCTTATAGGTTTTTAATACGATATTGTTTGCCATCAGCTGTTCCTCCTTAAAATCTTGGTTAATTCCAGTCTGACCGTTCCGAAAATCAGCTTGGTATTCCTGCCGATTTCCCGTCCGGTCAGTATGCTCTGATAAGATGTCCCGTCCGAAATCACGTTTACGATCTGTCCGAACTGCATCTCATCCGGTTTTATCAGTTCATCCCCGTTTAACATGGTAAGTTCAATAAGATTGGAAAAAGCAGCACGGGAAAAGGTATTGGACGCCTCTGTCTGTGCCAGTGCATCAAACCCTGACTCCTCACTGCTGCTTACCGCCCTTATGTCACACACCACGGGTAAAATCCTGTCCTCATCCTTGGTGTCATATCCCAGATCCGTATGCAGGTAATACACCTTTTTGGTGGTGTAATCATCCGTGGTATCATAAATAATCAGTTTATTCACATCGGCACTGACCTGCTTGATTACCACGTTTTTTTTCAAGATATTGGGCAGGTCGCTTTCTATGGTAAGCACGTTTCCTGCCACTCTCCCGATGGTAACAATCAGCTGCTTATTCTGGATATCCAATGAAGCACTGAGCAGAATGTTATACTTCTGCAGGGCAGGAACAATCACGGAATCCATCAGATTTACGATGTTATAATGCCCGCCTTTCTCTGACGGAGTGATATGAAGGCTCCAGTTCTCCGTATTGGTAAGCACCTTCACGCTTAGTCCGCTGATATTCTGCAGTTCATCCTCATTGGAAACATAAAGGGCATTGATGGCATCGGCAATAAACTGCTCCATGCTCCCCTGCCCCTGTGCATTCACGTCAAACAGCATATCCATGTTAAACAGTTCCATCAATGGTTTATAGGAGATGGTCTGCATGTTCTTGGATTTATCCGTTCCATAGGCAATCTCCGTAACCACTCCCGCATACTCTTCCTTCCCCCTGCTGATCCGGATAAAGTCCTGTTTTTCAATGCCGGGCAGGGCAAACACCGTAATGCTGTTTTCATCCGAAGAAAGGTAATCTTCCTTATAGGAAATTTCATGGATGTTGGTGTGTCCCGCCATCTGAAAATCCGGGGTAAATATCTCCACGTTATACGGTTTCATAACTAATCCTTCCTTCCACAATTACATTCAGGGTATTGATGCCTTCATGGGAGACGGAAATACGGTTTGCACCATGCTGCAAATGAAAGAACCTCTCCGTGGTAAAATCGCACAGCTGATACCTGTCTGCTACAATGTCATCCCCGGCTCCCCTCTCCGTAATGCTGTAGGGAAGTTTGGTGGTATCGATTACCAGCTTATGATCCGCAGACACCGTTCCCTTGTAGGCTCCCGTCTCATACAGAATGTTATTCACGTAATGCTTCCATACCGGATTGATGCACGGACCCTGTATGGTTATCTTGCAGGGGCTGTCCTCATAACTGTCACTTTCAATTTCCACGGAGTTATAGGAAACATCCGAATAGGCATAATCGTAAGTATAAGGATAGATTTTCCCGCCTATGGAAAGGGTGTTGCTGTATTTATTCACGCTCTTATAGTAAAGACCCTGTGCAGCAAACACGATTTCACAAACCATTGCCGCCCCGCCACTAGACAGTTCCGCTTTCCCCAGAGATGCAATCCTGACAGGAACACGGAATATTTCATCAATCTGGTACACCAAGGTTAAGGGAGTGGAACGGACAAACCGTGCAAACTCCCTGTAGCTTTCGTAAGGCCTTTTCCCGCCAAACAGAATCTTTCCTTCCATCTTGCCCTGAGAAAAGATTTCTTCAAGCGGATAAAAGTCCCTGCCTATCTGTTCATACTGGGTGGCATCCTCATAGCCGAACCCTTTAATATCATGAAGGAAGGAGTCCTTCCTGTTTAGGTCGAAACTCCCTCCCTGTCCGTTAATCAGTCTGAATTTTCTCATTACACATACGCCTTTCCAAGCTGTCTGTTAATGCCGTCCGTAAGCTCTCCCACAAGGATTCCCGAATCCAAAACAATCTGCCGATTAGCCATCTGTGGCAGATACTTTGAAAGCATGGCTGTCAGTCCACTGATATCAGTTCCCTGTCCACCACCATTCTGATTCTGCATGGTAACCGTCCCTTTCGTTCCCGGAATAATGGCAGATGCCAAATCACTCATAGGTCCTTTCAGTTTTCCGAGGTTGCCTTCGATTCCTTTTCCCATAAGATCAATCATATCCGGCATATAGGTATGGAAATTGGAAAGAGGTCCTTTTTCCGGTTCAGAGAATCCAAGATAATCCTTAATCGTGGATGCCACATTTCGAACCTTATCCACAAGCGAACCAATCATGGACCCGATACCGGATATCAGATTGCTGATGATGTCCTTGCCCCAAGAAAATGCATTCTTTGCCACATCCATAAATGCCTGTCCGATACCACTTACTTTTTCTTTTATGGTCGAAACCATGTTGCTCATACCGGATGCAACAGATGATACCAGATTAGACAAACCGCTTGTGACATTACTCTTAATGTCAGACAGTTTAGACCCTATCGTGGATGCAATACTCTGCAATCCCGATGAAGTTTTTTCCTTCATGGTATTGAGATTGTTTGTAAAGGTTTCCGCCACGTTATGGATTGTGGAAGAGAACTTCTCTTTCATTTCTCCGGCAATGGATACAACCTTATCCTTGATGTTGCCCCACAGACTCTCTGTATTGGATTTGATGGCATTCCAGCCCTCCACAACCCTGTCCTTCATATGCGACATGGCCTGCGAAGTATTATCCTTGATACTGCTCCAGGTATTCTGGACAAAATCTTTCACATTGGTAGCAATATTCGTAACCGTATCTTTGATGCTGCTCCACGTCTGATGGGTGAAATCCTTTAAACCGCTCCACGCATTGGAAATGGTATCTTTGACAAAAGACGCTGCAGTCTGGGTAGAGGATTTTATATTCTCCCATGCGGAACTGATTCCTTCTTTTAGACTGCTCCATGTTTCGGAGGTCTTTGACTTAATGGACTCCCATGCAGTGGAAACACCACTTTTGATGCTCTCCCATGCACTGGAGGATACCGATTTTATTCCATCCCAAGCAGACGAAACCGTGGACTTTATTCCATTCCATACTGTACCCGAAACAGATTTGATTCCTTCCCATGCTGAGGTAAGTCCGCTCTTAATGAACTCCCATCCACCGGATGCCACACTTTTGATTCCCTCCCAGACACTTGAGAAAAAGGATTTGATACCATCCCATGCTGCTGTGAAGATGTTCTTTACGGCATTCAAAAAGGAATCCCATGCATTACGGAATCCCTCACAATTGTCATATATTAACTTGAATGCTCCCGCTACCGGATTCACGAGGAATAACAGAAGTCCCTGCCAGTTATTCTTAATGAAATCAAGTACACCCGAGAAAATAGACTTAATGCCTTCCCATATTCCTGCAAAGAAATCCTTGATTCCCGTCCACAGGTTAATCCAGAACTCCCGGAAACCATCGCACTTATTCCAAAGAATCGCAAATGTGGCCACCAAAGCCACAATGGCTGCTATCACAAGTCCTATTGGATTGGCAAGCATTACCGCATTCAAAGCGCCAAATACTCCTGTCACTGCACTGATGGCACTTCCTACAGCCGGAAGAATAGTAAGTATTGTTCCTACGGCAGATACGATTTTTCCTATCACAATCAGTACAGGACCTATAGCCGCAGCTATAGCTGCAATCCTCACTATGGTTTCCTTCGTCTTTGGATCCATTGCATTCAGCTTATCAATAATCTTCTGGATAAAAGACACCACATCCCGGATGACCGGAATCAGTATTTCGCCAAAGGAAATAGCAAGTTCCTGTAACTGGCTTTTTAAGATGGTCAGCTGTCCGGAAAGATTATCCTGCATGACATCTGCCATCTGCTGACTCTTGCCATCACAATTTTCAATCGCAGCCGACAGTTTATCAATGTCTGCCGGAGCCGCATTCATGACAGCAAGGAATCCGGACATGGCATTCTTTCCCACAAGTGCTTCTGCGTTGGCAGCCTTTTCAGATTCACTCATCTGTCCGAATGCCACCCGGCAATCTGCAAGAATATCATTCAGACTGCGCATACTTCCATCTGCATTGGTGGTTCTGACTTCCATCTCTCCAAAGGATGCACCCGTGAATTTCACTTCTCCGGCCAGGTTGTTCATCATAGTACGCATGGCAGTACCAGCCTGTGTGGACTTGATTCCGGCATTTGCCATAAGGCCGATTGCTTCTGCCGTATCCTCTGCAGAAAATCCCAACGCACCTGCAATGGGTGCGCAGTACTTGAAGGTCTCACCCATCATGGATACATTGG
>JBJELE010000030.1:0-101345 GCA_051878995.1 Lachnospiraceae bacterium
GCAGTATACAGCTACCATACCCAATCAGTATACTGTCAGAAGTCATTTGTATAAAGAGGGAGAGGCTTATTATCTTGTATTAGAGAAGAACAGGCTGTCTTACAAGGTGTTTAATCAGATCAGTGCCCAAGGGGTAGAGTTTGGTAATCTGATTGCTGTTTCGAAGGAGCGGATTTTATATTTGGAGGAACACGGAGAATGTCTGATCAGGGACAGAGCGGTAAGCAGGCTGCGCAGAATCTATTCAGCCTGAATGTGAGCGGTTATTCTGCACGATGCTTCCTTCCAAAGGATAGGAAAACAGATAGGATTGTATATATGCATGCTGCCATGCCCGATGAAGCAGATAAGGTGTGGCAGCTCTTATCATGTCAGTGTGTGTTTGTCTGCATAGACGGTATTGAATGGAATTGTGATATGTCACCATGGTATCATCCCGGTGTATTCGCAAAGGGTGGGGACTTTGCAGGTGGTGCCGATCTTTATCTTCAGAAGCTGTGTCATGAGATAATCCCCGAAGTTGAAGAGAAAATATACTCTGACATAATGGTAGAGTTTGGAGAAGAAGTGCATAGATATCTGACAGGATATTCCTTGAGTGGTCTCTTTTCTCTCTATGCCCTGTATCATACAGACATGTTTGAAAGGATTGCCTGTATGTCCGGTTCGCTTTGGTATGAGGGTTGGATTTCCTATATGAAGAAGCATGAGATGTGCCGGAAGCCGGAGAAGATATACTTTTCCCTGGGGGATCAGGAGGCAAAAGGAAATTCACAGATGCGGACTGTGGCAGAGCGTACGGAAGAAACGAAACGGTATATGGAAGAACTGGGGATTTCTACTATATTGGAATGGAACCCGGGCAATCATTTCCGGGATGTGCCGGCAAGAATTGCACGAGGGATAGACTGGATCAATGATGAATCATAGAAAGAGGATGAAATGATAAAAGATAATAAGATAATGCAGGAAGAGGAAAAACGTATGCGCTATGAGGATGCCGGGATAGACAGCCGGATCCTTCGCGCGGTCAGTGAACTTGGATTTGAGCATATGACACCAATCCAGGAGCAGGCGATACCGCTCTTTATGACAGGACAGGATATTATCGGGCAGGCACAGACCGGAACCGGTAAGACGGCGGCTTTTGGAATTCCTATTCTGCAGAAGATAGATCCGGAGAACCGGAATCTGCAGGCAGTTATCCTGTGTCCTACCAGAGAGCTGGCCATGCAGGCGGCGGAAGAACTTAGGAAGTTTGCCAAGTATATGCATGGAATTAAGGTGCTGCCTGTTTACGGAGGACAGGATATCGTCAAACAGATCAAAAATTTAAAAGGTGGCGTACAGATTGTGGTAGGCACACCGGGGCGTGTTATGGATCATATGCGCAGACACACACTCAAGATGGATCAGGTGCATACGATGGTACTGGATGAGGCGGATGAGATGCTGAATATGGGATTCCGTGATGATATTGAGACGATTCTTCAGGAAATGCCGGAAGAACGTCAGACAGGACTTTTTTCCGCTACCATGCCGCAGCCTATTCTGGATATCACTAAGAAATATCAGAACAATGCTTCTTATATCAAGATGACACCGAAGGAAGTGACCATTCCACTGATTAAACAGGCATATTATCAGGTGCGCAAGCAGGATAAGGAAGAAGTGCTGTGCCGTCTGCTTGATTATTATGATCCGAAACGTGCGTTAATTTTCTGTAATACCAAGCGCATGGTGGATGAATTGACAGAGCATCTGAAGGCTCGCGGTTATGAGGTAGAAGGTCTGCATGGAGATCTGACCCAGAATCAGAGAGATATTGTGATGAACCTGTTCAGAAGCGGCAGAGTAGGGATACTGATTGCAACGGATGTGGCAGCCAGAGGTATTGATGTAAGCGATGTGGAGGCCGTTTATAATTATGATGTGCCGGAAGATATCGAGTACTATGTACACCGTATCGGCAGAACAGGTCGTGCCGGTAAGACCGGACGTTCCTTTACACTGGTTGTAGGCAGAGAAGCCTATAAGATACGGGATATTGAACGGATCTGTCATACGAAGATCAAGGAACGCAAGATTCCGAGCGCTGCAGATATTACAGCCAGAAAAGCAGAGAAAATTCTGAAAGAAGCAACACAGGTTATTGAAAATGAGGATATCAGCAGAAGTATGGAATATATTCTGGATGCGGTGGCACTTGGACAATACAGTGCCACACAGATTGCCGCCGCTTTCATGAAGATGAAGCTGGGGGACGAGATCGAGGATATTAAAACAGAGAAATTCTTCTTTGAGAGAAAAGGAGAACGTGGCAGGCGCGGAAACCGCGGCAGAAACGATAGCCGGAGTAAAAGTGAAAAAGGGGGCAGAAACGGAGCCGACAGGGAACGGTCTGACAAAAACAGGCCTAACGGCAGGAGGATAAATGCCGGTCAGAAGCCTAGGGATGTAAGAAGAGACGGCAGCAGCTATGACAAGCGGGATTTGAGCCGTAACAGCCGCGCGGCCGCTCTGCGTATTAAAACAAAGAAGCAGGGCTGACGGAGAAAGCGTAACAATACATTCGAAAGTAACAGCAAACGGTGGGCTACAGTACCAGTTCCTGCCCGTGGTCTTTGAGCCATTTACGGGCGGTGCGGTAGTCAGGATATACTTTTCCTACAGCCTGCCAGAAAGCAGGGGAGTGGTCCATGTGTGTCAAATGACATAGTTCATGGACGACTACATAATCTAGGATAGCAGGCGGTGCCAGCATAAGCCGCCAGTTGAAGGACAGAGTGCCTCTGGCGCTGCAGCTTCCCCAACGGGTTTTCTGGTCTCTTATAGTGATACGATTGTAAGTACCGCCGGTAAATTGTTGGAAGTAAGCTACTCTTTTTGGAAAGTATTCTTTCGCGGCATTGATATACCGTTTCTCCAATGCGGCGCGCTGTGCATCGGTCAGATCGGAAACCGGACGGTTTTTCTCCTTTTCCTGCATCTCCAGATATCTGGTGATGATCCAGTGCTGTTTCTCCAGAAGAATGTGCTGAAGCTCCCGATCGGAAGTGCGAAAGGGTACGCGTAAGACAAGTCCCTCATCCGGAGAGATGCTGATAGAAAAGCTCCTGCGATTACTGTATTTGACTGTATAGGGTAATTCATATAGTTTACTCTGGTATTTGATACGATAGATATTTTCCATAGTGAAATATCAGCCTTTCATGACAGTCCGGTATTGTGAGAGACGGACTGTGCTGCTAAGGAGTATGGTAGCACATTTTGGCTGAAGAGAAAATAAGGATATGGCAAATGAGATATGGCAAATGAGATGCGGATTTATTTGTCAAATCCTGTCGATTATGCTAGTATGTTGAATGTGCGCGGAAAGTTATCAGAAAGAAATGGATGAAAAGTAATGAGTCAAATGTTAGATAGTAAAAATACGGCAGAGCATAAAACAGTAAAAAAGGAACAGGCAACAGCGACGAAGCCGGTTAAGAAAAAGGTTTCCGGGCAGAAGAAGGCTTCCGGACAAAAGAAGCCCTCCGGACAGAAGGATGCTTCGGGTCAAAGGAAAGTGTCTGGACAGAGGAAGCCTGCAAAGAAGGCAACTACAAGAAAAACGATGCCAAACGATGAAGTAAGAAGTAATCAGGAGACAGAGTCCCGTATGGACAGACGTGAGGCAGAGCGGGCCAGAAGAAGGGAAGAACGTCTGAAGAAGGTGAGACGCCAGAAGATTATTATGGCGGTATCCGGCGCAGTTATCCTGGTGTGCGTGGCAGTCATTATTCTATTCTGTCTGTCACCGGTAAAGTTTCAGATGAACTTGTCCAAGGGTGCAAGATGTGCGGCAAAGGCGGATTATGTATCGGCTGAGAGTGCTTACGGAAAGGCAATAGAGCTCAATGATACTTCCGTAAAGGCTTACCGTGGTATGGCAGATGTTCTGACGGCACAGGATAAGATCCCGGAGGCAGAGAATACTGTCTACACCGGATGGCAGAAGACACAGGATGAATTGCTTCTCCATTATTATTGTACTTTGGTTTTAAATGAGGCAGTGGCACAGATCAATGCCAGGAATTGTTCGTTAGACACTGTAGATAAATGTGTGCAGGTTTTGGAACTGGATGCATCTAATGAGGATGCATTGTCTTTGATGCATACCTGCTACGAGCGTCTTTTTAAAGTAACAGGGGATGAGGATATATGCACCTTGTTTTTTGACGCAAATGCACAACAGGATACTTGCAGTTATCAGCAGTATGAGCAACTGCTTCGAAGAATCTTTGCAGTATATCAGGCGAATCCGTCTGAGGAACTAAAGGGAATTCTGACACAGTATGCGCTAATTGATATGCCGCAGGTCCGCATCAGCATGCCGCATGTGACGCAGTATGTGTCAGTGCTTACTGATATTAACAGCGTTTTATCCGATACCCGGATTACGGAGACTCTCGCATGTCTTGCACGGGCACAGGAGATAGAGGATTATTTTGCCAAAGCTTTTGAGGAATTCGGACAGGGCAATTATGATTATGCCAGAGAACTGATTGCGGAAGATACTTATCAGCAGATCAGGGATCAGTTTATTGCAGAAGATTCCGGTTATTGGAAAGGATCAATTTACATTCCGGTTAATCAGGAGCAGCTTGTTTTGAACCGGGAGGATGATAAAGTGACATTCTCCTTCCTGGGGGCTGAGGATTATGAGGATTCCAAAGGAATTATTACAATCTGGGGCAGTAAACAGGAGGACGACGGTATTCAGCGAAGTGTGGTTTCTTATGAACCGGCCGGTGAAACCGGTGTGGAATATACGATCCAGTATTTGTACAGTAATGTGAAGATAAATGGTTCGTATGTACCGCAGATGAATTACCGGTTTGATACGAAGATTACCACAGAAGAGGGTACCACAACCAATGCAGTCGGCGATTGGGGCGGAGAGCATGAATTTGAGATCGACTACTAAACAGAATTGTATTCTGATAGGAGCAGGAGAACAGCCATCTTATAAGATTCCTATAACAAAGGAAGATTATCTGATCGCAGTGGATGGCGGCTACGAGTACTGTAGGAAATGGGAGCTTGTGCCGGATCTGATTCTGGGGGATTTTGATTCGGTAGATGCGGCCATGAAAGCAGATATTAATGCGATGCAACAGCACATGCCGGACAGGATCAATGTGTTACCGGTAATGAAGGATGATACGGATACCCTGGCAGCACTGCGCATCGGACTGGACAAAGGATACCGCAGTTTCGTAATCTATGGTGGCACAGGCGGCAGGACGGATCATACCATTGCCAATATTCAGTGCCTTCAGTTTTTAAAGGATCAGGGAGCAGATGGATATCTGGCCTCGGATCGGGAAATGCTGTTTTTGATCAGGAATGAGAGTGTAAAGTTTCCACCAAAATCTTTTGGAATTTTTTCTTTATTTGCTTTACAAAATCAGGTTTTGGGGGTTACCATAAGAGGGATGAAATATCCGCTAAAGCAGGCAGTGCTTACAGATGCCTATCCGATCGGTATCAGCAATGAGTTTATTGGAGAAGAGGCAGAAGTGTCAGTAGAGAATGGCACGCTGCTTGCTGTTATGCAGTTAATAGAGGATGAAAAGGAGAATAATCATGGCAAAGAAACCAGCAGTATTAATGATTTTAGACGGTTACGGTCTGAATGAGAAGACAGAAGGCAATGCGGTAGCGCTTGCCAAAACGCCTGTTATGGACAAGCTTATGGCAGAATGTCCTTTCGTAAAAGGAAATGCCAGCGGTATGGCGGTAGGTCTTCCCGATGGTCAGATGGGTAATTCCGAAGTTGGTCACTTAAATATGGGTGCAGGACGTATTGTATATCAGGAGCTTACCAGAATTACAAAGGAAATCCAGGATGGTACATTTTTCGAGAATCCGGCTTTGCTGGATGCAGTGAATAACTGCAAGAAAAATGATTCTGCGCTGCATCTGTTCGGTCTGTTATCCGATGGTGGTGTGCACAGCCACAATACACATCTCTACGGCTTATTGGAGCTGGCTAAGAGAAACGGTCTTTCCAAGGTATATGTACACGCTTTCTTAGACGGTCGTGATACACCTCCGGCAAGCGGTAAGGGCTTTGTAGAGGATCTGGAAGCTGAGATGCAGAAGATTGGCGTAGGCGAGGTTGCTACGGTAACAGGACGTTATTACGCAATGGACAGAGATAATAACTATGACAGAGTAGAGAAGGCTTATCTTGCACTGACAAAAGGCGAGGGCTTAGAGGCAGAGAGTGCAACAGCAGGCATTCAGGCTTCCTACGACAGAGATGAGACGGACGAGTTTGTGAAACCTACTGTAGTGAAGAAGAATGGTGCGCCGGTAGCTACCATTAAGGACGGCGATTCCGTTATCTTCTTTAACTTCAGACCGGATCGTGCAAGAGAGATTACCAGAAGCTTCTGTGATGATGATTTCAAAGGCTTTAACAGAGAGAAGAAGCTGGATTTAGTCTATGTATGTTTCTCTGACTATGATCCGACCATTCCGAATAAGGAAGTAGCTTTCCATAAGATTGCCGTTACCAATACCTTTGGTGAGTGGCTGGCAGCAAACAATATGAAGCAGGCAAGAATCGCTGAGACAGAGAAATATGCACATGTAACCTTCTTCTTCAACGGTGGTGTGGAGGAGCCCAATCCGGGAGAGGACAGAATCCTCGTTAATTCTCCGAAGGATGTGGCAACCTATGATTTGAAGCCTCAGATGAGTGCTTATGAAGTATGTGACAAATTAGTGGGTGCCATTAAGTCCGGTGAGTATGATGTAATCATCATCAACTTTGCAAATCCGGATATGGTAGGTCACACAGGAGTGCAGGAAGCAGCCATTAAGGCTGTGGAAGCAGTAGATGAATGTGTAGGCAAGGCTGTTGCGGCTTTGAAGGAAGTGGATGGCGTGATGTTTATCTGTGCCGATCACGGTAATGCAGAGCAGCTTGTTGATTATGAGACAGGCGCACCGTTTACCGCTCATACGACCAATCCGGTACCGTTTATCCTTGTCAATGCTGATCCTTCCTATAAGTTAAGAGAGGGTGGATGTCTGGCAGATATTGTGCCTACCCTGATCGAGTTAATGGGTAAGGAACAGCCGGCAGAGATGACAGGGAAGTCTTTACTTGTGAAATAAGAATTGCAGTATATCAAGAGCATGTATGAAGTGTTTCATACATGCTCTTTTTGCGTGTATCAGCAGAGTCAGAAGGCATTTCGAATCTGCTGATACACGTAAGCAGAAAGATTTCTATATATAGTTGACAGTATTGTATTCCTGGAATATACTAAGTGTACTAATATAAATAGTACACTTAGTATTCACTGATGCAGTGCTAAGATTCGACAGAGTTCGCAACTGTTATTGCTAAATAAGAGAGAAAGGAGAACCTATGATTATCATAGATTATAAAGATACCAGACCAATCTATGAGCAGATAGTGGAGAAATTCAAAGTCCTGATCCTGAAGGGCGGCATGCAGCCGGATGAGCAGATGCCTTCTGTCAGGAATCTGGCGATTGAACTTTCCATTAATCCCAATACCATTCAGAAGGCCTATGCAGAACTGGAACGGCAGGGCTTTATCTATACCGTGAAGGGAAGAGGAAATTTTGTGTCCGGTGACAGCAGGCTGGTGGAGGAACGACAGAAGGAGTGCCTGCACAAGATTCTGGAGCTGGCTGTGGAAGCAATGGAAATAGGGCTTTCAAAAGCGGAATTGATGAGAGAGATTGAACAACTGTAGATTAAGATAGGATGAGAAAACGTGTTGTGTGACATGGCTGGAAGGAGAGGAAACTATGATTGAGATGCATAATCTGACGAAATCCTTTGATCAGAAAATCAAGGCGGTGGACAGCGTCAGTGTTACGATAAAGGAGAATACGGTATTTGGACTGATTGGTACCAACGGTGCAGGTAAGAGTACAGTGCTTCGAATGGTATCCGGAGTGCTGAAGCCGGATGAGGGCGTTGTGACAGTGGATAACATGCCTGTATATAACAATGTGGAAGCAAAGAAGCGATTGTTCTTTATTGCGGATGAACCTTATTTCTTTGCCAATACCAATGCCAGGACAATGGAGCATTATTATAGTGGCATCTATGAGAATTTTAACCGGGAGGAATTTTATAAATACCTGGAGAGTTTTAACTTAGACAAGAACAGGAAAATCAATACCTTTTCCAAAGGTATGAAGAAGCAGCTTGCGTTGCTTTTAGGAATCTGTGCACATACCAAATACATTCTGTGCGACGAGACTTTTGACGGACTGGACCCGGTGATGCGTCAGGGAATCAAATCTATTTTTGCCAAAGAGATGGAGGAGAGAGGACTGACTCCCGTGATCGCGTCTCATAACTTAAGAGAGTTGGAAGATATCTGTGATCATGTGGGTTTACTGCATAAAGGAGGCGTACTGCTTTCCAGGGATCTGGAGGATATGAAATGTAATATACAAAAGGTTCAGTGTGTCTTTGCCAGTGTGGAAGACGAATTAAAAGCATTGAACGGATTGGAAGTGTTGAAGAAGGAGCAGCGGGGATCTCTTCGCACAATTACGGTAAGGAGTACAAGAGAAGAAGTGACTGCCAGATTTGCTACAGTCAATACAATATTCTACGAAGTGCTTCCTTTATCTCTTGAGGAAATCTTTATCAGCGAAACGGAGGTAGTGGGATATGATATCAAGAAACTCATTCTGGGCTAGTTGCCTGGAAAATCATAAAAGAAGAATATGGGTATGGATTGTTGCTTGTATGATGCAGCTTTTGATTTATGTAGGTGTGCTGACTGTATACCTGAGCCGGATCAGGTTCTGGTATGAGGATGGCACATACAGAACGTATGAAGAATTCAGGAAAGCGATGGCGCAGGCAGCACAGGATGCGCTTGGATTTCAGCCGGCTCTGTTCGTAAGCGTCATGGTATTGGCAGTTGTTATCGGTAAGCAGGGCTTTTCCTACCTGAATGACAGACGTAAGGTGGATATGTATCACAGTGTACCTGTGTCCAAAACAAGAAGATTTTTTACAATTTATCTGAATGGGATTGTTATTTATCTGACTGCAACTTTGTTTGGATTAATCGTGGGGACTGTTGTTGCGGCAGCGCAGGGAGCCATTACCGGCTCCGTGCTGGCAGTGATTGGTCTGGCTTTTGTGTGGAATCTGGTATTTTTCCTGGTGGTTTATCATACGATGATTCTGGCGGTGATGCTGACGGGGAATAGCTTTGTGGCGTTGTGTGTGTTTGGTGTTCTTGCAGTGTATGAACCTATGTTATATGAATGTATTGGCAGTTTTCGGTACAGTTTCTTTGAAAGATACAGCTGCTATTTCGTTCCCTTTACCCCGAAGTGCTCTGCGTTTGCAGACTATTTCAATCATGCGTACACTCTTAAATATCTGAAAACTTCACAGGAAATGGCAGGAGAAGTATTACCCTATATCGGGAAATGGCTGGTGCTGGCACTGATACTGTTCATAGCTGCCTATATATGCTATCATAAGAGAATGTCAGAGGCTGCCGGTAAGGCTATTGCTTTTGCAAAATTAAAACCGGTTCTGAAAATTGTGATTGTAGTAGAAGCCAGTATGATCGTAGGCAGTATTGTACGTGATGCCGCTTATGAGAATGATGTATTGATGCTTGTCGGCATGCTTTTGGCCGGCATTATCTGCTGTGCGGTTCTGGAGGTTATTTACGAATTTGATCTGAAATGTATGCTGCGCCATTGGATGTCAAGCGGTGTGGCAGTGCTTGCAGTTCTGGCAGTATTCTGTATATTCAAATTTGATCTGCTTGGGTATGACAGTTATGTACCGGAAGCAGACCAGGTGGAAAGTGTCGTTTTTGAGCCTAATGTTGAGGATATGTACTATTGGAATGATACTTTTGAATATATAGCCAATAATGAATATCTGATGGACCATATGTATGTGACGGCAGTGGAAGATGTGATTACGCTGGCGCAGAAGGATCAGCAGGAAGATCAGGAAAACATGGGTGATCCGAGACGCGTGGAAGTTGTATACCGCCTGAAATCCGGCAGAAATGTGGAGAGAGGTTTCTGGGTGGATTTCGATAACCCGGCCAATGAAGAATTGCTGAATCATATCATCGGAAGTCAGGAATATAAGGAAGGCACGTATCAGATTGTGGAGGATACAGTTTCCTATGATAAGGTACAGACGATTACCTATAGCAACGGATGTGCAAACAGTATTCTTCCGTTAGAGGATGCCGGAAAACTCAGAGAGGCTTATCTGAAGGATCTGGAGCAGATGGATTTCAGCATGGTCAGAAATAATTACCCCTGTGGAACGCTTTGTTTCGGTTTCCGGAATTATATGTCAGTAACCTATCCAATCTATGACAGCTATACGAATGTACTCCAGTATCTTAAGGAGCAGGGGGCTTATTATCCTGTAGAGCTTAATGCAGAGGATATTGCAAGCATTACTATAACGAATTATCATAATGAGATCTATGAGGATGACTATGCAGATATGGAGGCGGCTTACGACGCATACCGGGAAATGGCGGTAGGAGCGTCAGCCGAGATATACGAAGATGTATCGGTAACCGAGAGCTTCTATGAGCAGGAGCAGATCGAGGAAATACTGCAGTGTGTTTATCCGTCAGCTTTTCAGTATAACTGGCATAGTTATGAGGAATTTGATTACAATTATGATGTTTGCATAGAATTTAAGAAGGACAGTGACTATCCTTATAACAAGTCAGCATATTATTTCTACTACAATATGCTGGCAGATCAGGTGCCGGAATTTGTAGTGGAGGCAACTGCTTTAAAATAGAGAAGGATGTTGTGTCAAAGCAGCGAGGCAGCAGTGTTAGAACCGAAGGAGATGGCGGTGGAGAAAGTAAAGAAGGAAGAACCTGTAATTCGGGTAAAAGATTTATATAAGATATACCGGGTCGGGGAAGAAAAGGTAAAAGCCCTAAACGGCGTCAGCTTTACCATCAACCGGGGGGATTTCTGTGCCATTGTTGGTACCTCCGGCTCCGGTAAATCTACTTTGCTTAATATGCTGGCAGGACTGGAGAGACCCACCAAGGGAGAAATCGTCATTGCCGGAGAGCATATGGAGACAAAGAAAGAGAATGAACTGGTTGCATTCAGAAGGGAACACATCGGTTTTATTTTTCAGTCTTTTAATCTGATGGGAACCATGAATGCCATTGAAAATGTGGCATTACCCCTGACTTTTCAGGGCGTGGACAGAAAGACACGCAATGCCAAAGCGGAGGAGATGCTTGATCTGGTGGGGCTGAGTAAATATAAGATGCACAGACCCAATCAGATGTCCGGCGGTCAGCAGCAGCGTGTGGGTGTAGCCAGAGCTCTGGTGGTAGATCCGGAAATTATCTTTGCGGACGAGCCGACCGGTAATCTGGATTCCAATACATCTGTGGAAGTCATGAATCTGATGAAGAAAGTCGTGCGGGAGAAGAACCAGACGCTTGTCATGGTAACCCACGATAATTATCTGGCAGGGTTTGCGGATCTGATTATCAGGATCGTGGACGGAAAGATTGTGGATACAGTAGATCAAAGGGAGCAAAATGAGAAAGGAATGGAATAAAGGAAGGAAAGCTATGAAGGGAAAAGTCAGAAGAAAGATTCTATCGGCAATGGCATTTTGTATGGTCTGTATGATGGTATTGCCAATTCTGCCGGGACAGGAAAGTGGCATGAATATTGTTCATGCTGAGGAAGTCAGCGGTAATTCGGTAACTTATCAGGAACATACTTCGGACAGAATCATCAATGATGATGACCGGGCAGATGCAGACGCAGACATGCTCTATTATATGCAGAGTATGGAGGTTCGCTACAAGCTGGATCAGAAGGTCATGGAGGGATTGCATAAGCTCTTTGACAGTGCAGTATATTATATTGCAAACACCGAGATGAGTGTAACTGATCTGTGGGCTTATGTGGCACAGACTAAGAGCAATATGGAGTCAGCTGCAGTGGCGAAGGTAAGCATGACGACCAGTGAGTTCCTGCAGGTGGGGGATAACTGGGAAACACCGACTGTCAGCTATGGACAGTCTGTAGATATTGTACTTCCTATTGTGAATTTCGGTACAGAGGAATTAAATGATTTGATCATAGAGCCGGCAACATCTACTCTGGTAACAGAGTGGCCTTTTGATCCGGATATGACCAACTATCTGCAGACAGAGCCTTATATTCCCGGCAACAAGACAAAGGAAGCGGCTATGCAGAACCGTAGAGAGTTTACCTTCCATTTTACTACCAGAAGCGATGTGATGAGCGGCTATTATCCGCTGAAATTTAAGGTGTGGTATACGAAGGCGGGCATCCGTTGTGAGGAACCGGCAGAATTGACCGTTTATGTAAAGACTGTTGGAAAACCCGGAAGCGGTATTATCGGCGGTAGTGGCCAGGAGGCATCCGGTGCCAAACCACGTATTGTTGTCACAGGATTTGAGACAAATCCGGCTAAAGTGTATGCCGGAGATACGTTCACCCTGACGATCCATGTGCAGAATACGTCCAAGGATACACCGGTAACCAATGTGTTGTTTGATATGCAGGCGGCACAGGAAGGAGAGGATAAGACCAATACATATTCGGCATTCCTGCCAACCTCCGGTGCAAGTTCTGTTTATATGGATCAGATTTCTTCGGATACCACTGCAGATATCAAAATCGAAATGACAGCCAAGGCCGGGCTGGCTCAGAAACCATATGTACTGGATGTAAATATGAAGTATGATGCGGGTACGATGTTTGACCTGACCGATAAGGCAAGTGTTTCCATTCCGATCTATCAGGAAAGCCGTTTTGATACCAGTATACCGGAGGTAGCGCCTACGGATATTACGGTGGGCTCTCAGTCCAATGTGATGTTCAGCGTGTATAATACGGGCAAGACGACATTGTATAATGTACAAGTCAAATTCCATGCAGATTCTATCGAGGAAGCCTCTGCGTTTGTTGGGAATCTGCAATCCGGCGCGACCGGAAATGTGGACGTGATGCTGACAGGTGCGGCAGCCACTATGGATGATGGTACGATCACTATGGAAATCTCTTATGAGGATGAAGCGGGCAATGTGACTACCACGGAGAAAACCTGTACTCTGTTCGTATCGGAAGAATTCTATGATGATATGATGCCTGAGGATATGATGATGGATGGCATGGAGGAAGAGCAGGGTGGTTCCGGTTCCGGGCTGATTGTGGGTATTATCGTTATCCTCGTGATAGCGGCAATAGTAGGCCTTGTGGTATTCTTACAGCTTCGCAGGAAGAAAAAGGCAGCAAAGGCCACAGCAGATGAACTGACCGAACTGGAGGCAGATCTGGAGGAGGAAAACGCTGCACCGGAAACAGTAACCCAGGAGCTGGAAGAGCATGATAGTACAGAATAACAAAAATCGGAACGGAGGAGCCTATGAAGTTCCTTGATTTGCTGCGGATGAGCAGCAGTAATTTGTGGAAGAGAAAAGTGAGAACCGTACTGACAGTACTGGGTGTAGTGATCGGTGTGGCGTCCATTGTCGTCATGGTATCCCTGGGACTGGGCTTAAGCAATTCCCTGATGGAGCAGTATGAGTCTTATGGAGGTCTGACCCAGATTCAGGTACAGGCCCCGTGGAGTGGTGATTCGAGTTCTGATCAGGAAACCAAGAGACTGGACGATAAGCTGGTCCGTGAAATAGAAGGCATGGAGCATGTGGAATCGGTCTATCCGATTATTGAATTATCTGCTCTCGCCAAATATGGCAGTTATGAAGGATACTTACAGATTCAGGGAATGCCCAGGGAGGCTTTTGAAACGCTGGGCATCAAAGTGGGAGAAGGAAGACTGCCGGGAGAGGATCAGGAACTGACCTTTTTCTATGGATGCGAAGTATTACAGAACTTTTATAATGCAAAAGGTGGCGGTGGCACTTATTGGGAGACAGGTGTTCTGCCGGATATTGATCTGATGCGTGATCCGATATTCATTATCTTTGACACGGATGCCTACTATGCATCGCAGGGTACCTCTGAAAATGGTCAGACTGTACAGCCACCTAAGAAATATCTGATTCCGGCCTGCGGTGTGGAGGCAGATCCCGGGGAAAATTCCTGGTCTCAGTACGGATGGTATACTTACTGTGATCTGGACCAGTTGATGCCGAAGCTTAAGAAGATATTTAAGAATAAGGTGATTCCGGGACAGCCCACTACGAAGACGGGCAAACCCTATAAAGAAATTTTCTATAGTCAGTTGTATGTGAATGTTGATACCATGGATAATGTGCTGGAGGTACAGAATTATCTGAAGGATCTTGGCTATAATGCATACAGTAATGCAGAGTGGATTGAATCAGACCAGAAGACCATGGGGTATATCCAGGCGGTACTGGGCGGTATTGGCGCTGTGTCCTTATTCGTAGCGGCAATCGGCATTACCAATACGATGATGATGTCAATCTACGAGAGGACCAAGGAGATCGGAGTCATGAAAGTACTTGGCTGTGACCTTCGTAATATCCGTAGCCTGTTTCTGCTGGAAGCAGGGTTTATCGGATTTATCGGTGGTGTGATTGGCTTGATTTTAAGCTTTATTATATCAATTGTCATCAATAATGTGGTTAAGAATGTCAGCGAATATATGACGGGGATATCCTATATTCCTTTCTGGCTTGTAATTCTTGCCCTTGTCTTTGCGGTATTGGTAGGCATGGTGGCGGGATTCTTCCCGGCAAGACGTGCCATGAAGTTAAGTCCGTTGGCAGCGATTCATAATGAGTAAAAAAAGCCTCCTATGTACATACTAATAGAAAAATGTGCATAGGAGGTTTTTTATGGCTTTAAAATTACGAATAGTGGATGTACATGCAAGAGAAATTCTGGATTCCCGGGGAAATCCGACCGTGGAAGCGGAGATTACCGTGGAAAAGGAGGTAGGAGGAACCCGGTATGTAGGCAGAGCCGCAGTGCCAAGCGGTGCCAGTACGGGACGTTTTGAGGCGGTAGAGCTGCGGGATGGAGAGACCAGATATTTTGGTCTGGGAACAACGAAAGCGGTCAATAACGTGAACAGTAAGATCAGGGAAGCGCTGATGGGGATGAATGCTTTGGATCAGGGGCTGATTGACCGGATTCTGATTGAACAGGACGGAACGGACAATAAGAGCAATCTGGGAGCCAATGCGACTCTGGGCGTTTCCATGGCATGTGCCAAGGTATGTGCCGAAGCAATGGGGATTCCTCTGTACCGGTATCTGGGAGGCGCCTATACCAGATTACTGCCGGTTCCTATGATGAACATTCTAAATGGCGGTAAACATGCGGATAATACGGTTGATTTCCAGGAATTCATGATTATGCCGGTACAGGCAGAAAGCTTTGCAGACGGCTTGAGGATCTGCGCGGAAATCTACCATAATCTGAAGAAAATCTGTAATGACAGAGGACTGTCTACCGGTGTGGGAGATGAGGGTGGCTTTGCACCATCCCTGCCGGATGCCTTTGCGGTGCTTGACCTGATCGTAGAGTCTATCAAGGCAGCAGGCTATACACCGGGTAAGGATATCAAGATTGCATTGGATGTGGCAGCCTCGGAGTTGTATAATGAGGCGGACGGTGTGTATCATTTCCCGGGGGAAACGGAGTTGAAGCGTAGCAGACAGAAGGTGGCCGGTTCCCAGGTTACCGAGTGCTATGAAGCAGGAGCAGATTTCTCAGGACACAGCAATGAATCTGAGATTACCAGAAGCACCGAGGAGATGGTTGCCTATTATGAGGAACTGGTAGAAAGATATCCAATCATCTCCATCGAGGACGGGCTTGCCGAGGATGACTGGGATGGCTGGCAGATGATGACGAAGAAACTGGGAGATAAGATACAGCTGGTGGGAGATGATTTGTTTGTGACCAATACCAAGAGACTGGATGCGGGTATCAAGCTGCATGTAGCCAATGCGATTCTGGTCAAGGTTAATCAGATCGGTACCGTATCAGAGGCCATGGATGCCATAGAGATGGCTCAGAAGAACGGATACAAGGCTGTAATCTCCCACCGTTCCGGTGAGACAGAGGATACCTTCATCGCCGACCTGGCGGTGGCTGTCAATGCGGGACAGATCAAGACCGGAGCACCCTGCCGTAGTGACCGTGTGGCCAAGTACAACCAGCTTCTCCGCATCGAGGAAGATCTTGGCAGCGTGGCATGCTATAAGGAGCCGTTTAATAAGATATAACAGGATATATATGTTGCTTTTTTGATTGTAAGAAACTTGTAAACAGTGTATAATCCGATAAGAAGAAGCACCTGTTTATGAGAGGAAATGAAAATGTTAATTGTCCAAACTAATAAAGCACAATATGAATACGATATCCATTCCCTGGTCAAAGCCTTTTACCCGGAACAGGAGGTAAAGGTTCTGACCCCGGAATCGGTGATTAAGGACAGGAAAATAAAGGAGCTTCCGGCAACGATAACACTGGACTTTTCAGATACGGAAGTCGTTCTGAAACTTGCCGGGCATACATACACCTGGCAGATTGCAGAAGGGGATTTGTCTGATTATAAAAACGTCTTCAAACGTTTCCTCTATACTTCCCTGCGGGAAGAGACCGGCATCTCGCTTCCATGGGGCAATTTGACCGGCATCCGTCCGACTAAGATTGCCATGACCATGATGGAACAGGGGAAAGGTGCAGAAGAGATCGCTGCTTTCTTACAGGACAAGCATCTGGTAAGCAAGGAGAAGACTAAGCTGGGTATCGACATAGCCAGACGGGAGAAAGCTTTATTAGATCAGCTTCATTATGAAGATGGTTACAGCTTATATATAGGTATTCCCTTTTGCCCGACCACATGTCTGTATTGTTCCTTTACCTCCTTCCCAATCAGCGCCTGGAAGGACAGGGTGGCAGATTACCTCGGCGCGCTGGAAAAAGAGATTGATTATACAGCGGAAGCGTATCGGGAGAAGAAACTGGATACAATCTACATTGGCGGCGGTACGCCCAGCTCTTTGTCGGCTGAGGAACTTGACCGGCTTCTTAATAGGATCAGAACCACACTGGATTTTACTTATGTGAAAGAATTCACGGTAGAAGCAGGCCGTGCTGATAGCATTACCAAAGAGAAACTGCAAGTGCTCTATAAACACGGGGTAACAAGAATCTCAGTTAATCCCCAGACCATGAAGCAGGAGACATTAGATTTTATTGGCAGACGACATACGGTGGAGCAGGTGATTGCTGCCTTCCATCTGGCGAGAGAAGTAGGATTCGATAATATTAATATGGATATTATCTTAGGGCTCCCGGGGGAAAAGGCAGAGGATGTGCAGGCAACTATCGAGGCAATCAGGGAACTGGAACCGGACAGTCTGACAGTGCATTCTTTAGCGGTAAAGAGGGCATCTAAGCTTCGCAACTGGATCGAACAAAACGGCATCGATATGATCAATAATACGGAAGAAATGATGCAGATTGCTGCGAGGGGCGCAGCCGATATGGGAATGCTTCCTTATTATCTGTACCGTCAGAAGAATATGTCCGGCAATTTCGAGAACGTGGGTTATGCCAAAGAGGGGAAATACGGTATCTATAATATCCTGATTATGGAGGAGAAACAGACTATCGTTGCCTGCGGCGCGGGAACCATCACAAAGCGGGTGTATCCGGATGGCAGGATAGAGAGATGTGATAATGTGAAGGATGTGGGGCTGTATATCGAGAGAATTGAGGAAATGATTGAGCGGAAACGTGTATTATTACAGGAGTAAAAAATAAATGTAAAAACAAATTAATTGTAACAGCGTAAGGCGTATGAGATGTAACCGTTTCATATGCCTTTTTTGTTACAGTCAATAATTATGTTTAAAAGAGAATTGCCGGTTACGGTTTAGTTACGGTTGCTGTGTTATATTAGTAAATATTATATTTTGCCAGGCTGAAAAAGCACTATCCGAAAAAATGTATCCATAAAGAAACTTTGGTGATGAAAAATGAAAGTATCAGACAGAAATAAGAGAACTTTTTGCTCTGGAAAATTCAAAACTCTTTTGCTGACAGCATCAGTGTCTATGGGAATGGAGTATCTGATGTTACTTTCCGATACGATAATCATCGGAAATATATTGGGGGAAGCGGCAATTGCAGCTTCTAATCTGGTAACACCGCTTTTTGCGGTGGCAGTGTTTCTAAGTACCATGATCAGTATCGGGACATCCATGCTGTACTCTTATGAGATGGGAAAATTTCAGAAGGACAGGGCAGACTGCCTGTTTGGACAGGGGGTGCTGCTTGCTGTGATTACCGGAATTGCCCTTTTCCTTCTGGCATTCTTTGGGGAAAATATCTATTTCAGTTTCATGAATCCTTCGGAGGCTGTAGGAACTTATGCAAGGGAATATTACAGATATTATCAGTTTATCATGCTGCTGTATCCCATGTATGCGATTCTGATTGATATGGTATATTCTGATGGGGATGAGTTAATCTGTAATCTCTCCTATGTAGCACAGATCGGAATCAATATTCCGGCTTCTGTCATCCTATGCCATAAGATTGGTGTGGGTGGTGCCAGTCTTGGCACCCTGATTGGGACTGGTTTAAGTCTGGCGGTTCTTCTGGTCCACTTTTTCCGAAAGCAGAATTCCCTGAAATTTGTTTGTTATTTATGTGGCAGAGATATCGTAAAAGTAGCCAGAAACGGCATGATGGATTCTGTCGTTTACCTCTTTTGGGGAATTACTGCCTGTGTGGCCAATAAGTTTATTCTTGCCAGATTCGGAGAATATTATCTGCCTGTCCTTTCCGTAATTATCAGTGTGATTGAACTGACAATCATATTTGACGGAATCGGGCAGGCCATCACGCCTCTTGTTAATGTATACCGGGGTGAGAAAAATACGGAGGGTATCTACAAGGTGATGCGCATGGCTGGAAAGACAGCCGCTTTGGAGGGAATCGGGGCATCCCTATTGCTCTTTTTGTTTGGAAGATATCTGGCACGGATGCTTGGAATCACAGATCCAAAACTGCTTCTTTTATGTGAAACGGCCATCCGCTTTGTCTGTCCGTTTCTCGTGTTCTCTGCGGTTCTGTTTCTGCTTACAACCTATTATCTTTTGATAGAAAAGCTGTTACTTGCTATGGTGATTACGGCCCTGAAGGATTGCGTTGCGCTTGTTTCCCTGATGACGCTGGGGGGAATGTTGTTTGGTGTGAACGGTGTCTGGGCAGGATTTGGAATTGCACCTCTCTTTTCCATGGGAATATGCATTTTTCTTGTGTCTTTACGTTACGGACGTAGAAATTTCCCCCTTCTTTTGCCGGAGGAGGAAGATGAAATCAGAGATTTTGATCTTGTCCTTACAGAACAGACGATTCTGGAATTGAGGGATGAGATAGAAAAGATACTTTTGGAGAGGCAGATCAGTAAAAGGCTGGTTTCCCGGATTATGTTACTGACGGAAGAACTGGAAATGCTGGTTTTGGAAAAGAATCCGGGTAAAAAGGTGATGGCGGAGTGTACGCTGATCCTCGGTGAGGATATTCAACTGATCTTCCGGGATAACGGCGTGCTGTTTGATATCACAGATGAGGACAGTGCCGTATTCTCCTTGAGAAGCTATCTGGTGGCGAATATGATGGCATATCAAAAGAGAAAGAATCATCTGGTTACCACAAGCTACAACCGCAATGTCTTTCGGTTTGAAAAGGAGGAAATATAATTATGTTATGGTTGGTACTTGCTTTACTTTGTATGACAAGCTGGGGATTGACGGATATCCTCTATAAAAAGGGTTCTACCAGAGAGGATGAACTTTCCTGTTACAAATTCATTGTCTGGCAGGGAATTATTATGGGTATACTTGCCATTGTGCTGTTTCCTATGTCGGAGAGTGGAGCAAATTTACCTGTTTTACTTTGGAAAAATCCGGTATACATACTGATTCCGCTGACATATCCGGTTGCGGTTATGATAGGATTAAACGGAAAGCGGTATCTGGATATCTCGGTAGCATCCCCGCTTGAGAATGTTGACGGTGCAATTGCACCCATTATTATGCTGATATTTTTCCTTGTGACCGGGACAATTAAAAGCATAGGAAGCATGGTTTCCGGATTAGATTTTCTTGGAATTTTACTTGTTATTGCCAGCGTGGTACTGATCGGCAGGATAGAGCAGAAGCTGGCGGATTCGGATCAAACTGTGCTTGCCGACGGAAAGAAGAAGAGGATTGGAGCCGGAGCTTTAATTTTTCCTCTTGTCTACAGTATTTTTGATGCTATCTGCACAGCGGCAAGCGGTATTGTTCTGTATGATGAGGGAAATATTGCGATGGGCGAAGTGGATTTTTTGATTGTGGAGAGCCTGGCCTTTGTGGTGATTGGTCTTTATTCCTTTATTTTTCTTTGCTATAAAATGAAAAGACCCTATAATCCGTTTCGGAAAACAGAGTCTGTAAGATTCACAAGCGGGATAATGGAGTTGTTTGGTAATGTGTGTTATACCTATGCCGTTGCCATCAATCCGGTTCTGGTAACGCCTATTACATCATCTTACTGTATCGTAACTATTTTGGCCGCGCGTATGCTGTTAAAAGAAAAGCTGCAGAAAAAGCAGTACGCCTGCCTGGCGATACTGATAGCCGGTATTTTGCTTTTGGGAATTTCGGAGGGAATGAAGTAGGCTTCAGTGTAAATATTGAATTATAAAACAGCCGGGACTATTTTCCCGGCTGTTGACAAAGTATGGAAACATATCTATAAGGAACCGGAAGAGAATCTTGACATCTTCCGGAAAAGCCAGCACAATAAAGAGGAAGACAGACGAGATGCATGGCTTACGTTCTTTTCCGAGGATGATCCGGAACGGCTTGTTGGCTTTATAGAGAGACATCCAGAGTTCCGTGAAATGTACGATGAAGCCTATATGATATGCAGAAACATAGAAGAGGTGATGAACATGTTTTCAGAGGAACTGTATGAACTTGACAAGAACACAGTGCAGTATATGATCGATGAAATGCAGGACACCATAGATGAGCAGAAAGACACAATAGATAAGCAGAAGAACACCATAGATAAACAGAATCAGACTCTGGATAAAACTATCAGGAAGATTATCATGCTGCAAAGAAAGTGTCATATATCGGAAGAAGAGATTTCCAGAGAGATTATGGAGGAATACCATCTGTCGGAGGAAGAAGTACAAAGATATAAGTGATTAAAGCCTCTGGCAGCAGATACAGAACGTTCAAAATGAGAGTATATGAGAGACAGGCGGATTGGGAAAATTACGGTATTCTGGTACATGCATTGAAAAGTACGGCTAAGATGGTGGGAATATCTGATTACAGAGAGTCTTTACTTATGACCTTCCAGCTTTCAATACGATAACAGGTATCGCCACTCTTTTCCGGATAAAGGATTTCGATTTGAATATCCAGTTCCTGTAAGTCGGAAATGGGAAAACGATAAGACTGTTGTGAACCGGCAGCGGCAAAGTATTCTTCCGCATTTTCAGATGCTGCATAGATATCCCACAATTCACGGTCGAGGGAAGCAATGGATTCCTCGGCCAGATTACAAGCTTCATAATAAGAAGCGGTACGCGTTAATATTTTCTGTCCCAGCTTATGGTCCGTATTGGCACTGACGATACTGAGTGCAGCAAAGGATACAAGACAGAGTAACACGAATATTAAAAGGATAGAGGAGGAGCCGATATTGACTCCCATACTTTTCTTTTTTGACATAACAGAAACAGCACCTTTCTTTTAGTCTGCATACAAAATGCGGACTATTTCATTTCTCTCGGAATATGTTTACTTACATCTAAGTGATAGATTTCTTTTTCCTCATCATTGCGACAGGCAGTGACGCAGGCAGCATAGACATCTTTATCTGTATCATATCCCTCATAGTTAAAAATAACCTGATAACAGCTCTGTTCAATATTGCAGTGCTGCCATTCGGAATCATAACAAAGAAGAAGTGTAAAACCATCTTCCGCCGATAAATCTTCCGTACTGCCGGGAGATGACTGAACACCGGCTAAGGATTCATCTCCCTTCATCAGCAGAAGCATATTCTCCTGCAGCAGTTCAGGATCGGCTGCGTTATCCTCCGATATAGTGCCGAGATATATTTCCGACAGGTTCTGGCAAAGCAAAAGAGCATGATTCTCTTCTTCGGTTTCTATACCCAACAAGTGTGCCTTTACAAACAACTGAACGCAGGCAGTACTGGCCAGAGCGAAAAACAAAATGGAAAGAATCAGTTCCATAAGAAATAAACTGGATTTTGATGATTTCATACAGGTTCCCCTAACTGTTTGTACTTATATATAAATGAATGGATTGTGAGTCCTCTGTTGTCAACACAAAATGATACAAGGAAGGCGTGGTTTCCGTTACACTAAAATCCTCTATCGGAAATAGCGGATGCCCTGCCTTCAAAATATTATCGCCAAGATCAAGACTGGAATCGGTGAACAGTTCGGTCAGGTAACCGTCATATTCATACAGATAAGTCTGGTATACCTTCCCATCCACTTCCTGAGAAAGAATAATGGAAGGCTTTCCCATCAATGTGCCCACAGAAACGGCAGAGTCACTGTCATTTTGCCGGATTTTCTCAGTAATATAGGATACGGCGGTACGACCGTTATAATTTGCTTCCATATCATTTACGGTCTTTTGATAGACATTGGCACCGATCAGCAAAAGCATAAGTGCCGAAACGGCGAAAACACAAAACAGTGCCAGAACGAAAAGTACATCTACGATATGATGATTTTCCTGTTTCCCTTTCATACTATAACCCTGCCTTTCTCTCAGTTTTACACTACCTTTACTTTCTTAAGACCGTAATATCCGGAAAAATATTGGAGCCATAGGCCTGATAGTCTACAAAGAAGAGGTCATGGTTATAGGTTATTCCATAATGCTCCTCCAGATAGGTAAGGCTTGGTGGGTAGGTTCCCTCTACGGCATAGCACTGTATCACGCTTCGTTCGATAGCGGTGTGCAGGCTTTCTTCCTGCTTCTCATAGGTAGTATCGGATACTGAAGATACCCCTCCAAGGAAAAGAAGGAATAAAAGGATAAAACCGAGTATGGGAAGCGGTATAAACCGGATTTTGTTCAGACTCTTGTGCGATTCAAAACGATTCATGGCTTATTGCTCCTTTACCCAATACTTGACATGATACCCATTAAAGGAAGGATGACGGACAGAAGAATGAAACCTACAATCAGGGAGAGGATAATCACCAGCGTAGGCTCCAGTATGGCAATGATGGACTGCAGCTTCTTGTCAACCTCTTTATCATAATTCTCGGAAATCTTCGTCATTACCTGATCGATGGAACCGGTTCGGAATCCTACGGCTACCATGCGGGCATACAGATTGGAGAAAATCTCTGATTTGGCCAAGGCTTCCGCCAGGTTATCTCCGTCTTCAATTGCGTGTTTACAGACAGCTATCTTTTCCCGGACTTCTTTGTGGTCAATCAGGGCAGACACCATATCTAAACTGTTGTAGGTGTTAAGCCCGCTGCTTAATGTCATTGCAAAACCGCTTGCAAATCGACCGACAGCCACCTTCTCATAAAAGCCTTTGGTCAGGGGAAAAGCAGTCAGAAGCTTCATGCTGATCTGGCGGCCCTTTCTTGTCTTGGTGGCAAGAATATATATGAGAATGCAGGCGACGAGTATCAGAAGAAGAATCAGGGAATATCGATTCAGGGAATGGCCTAATGAAAGAAGATAGGAAGAAATTCCGCTCATTTCACTGCCAAGCTGGATAAATACCTGATTAAAAATAGGAAGCACTTTGGTCAGTAACACAAAGATAACAAGGAACATCATGCCAATCATGATGAAGGGATAACGGACTGCTCCGCGGATGCTTTCTGCGATAGACTCCTCACGTTCATAATAAGAGGCCAGTGCCTGCATGACATCGTCCAGATTACCGGATTCTTCGCCAAGAGCTACCATATGTAAAACATAATCAGGGAACACACCGGAAGCAGTCAGTGCCTTCTGGAAAGGTTCGCCTTGTCTGCATGTCTGAAGGATAGTCTCGATAATTGTGCGTCCCTTCGGGTCCTTGGTGTCAGAGAGCAGGATGTTCATGCCTTCCGTCGGGGTGATGCCTGCCTGCAGGATCATCGCAGTCTGACCACAGAATGAAGCGATTTCGGAATTTGTTAATAATTTTTGATTTTTCATAAAAAGAATACTCCCTTATTTATCTTTAATATACATATTTAACCGTATAATTACTACCGTCGCCGATGAATTTCCTTAAAGATTCTTCACGGGAATTAGCGGCATAGGTAGGATCTAATATAGACCAGCTTGTACCATCAAACTCGATCATGCCGTTAATCCATCCTTTTTCATCCACATAGGTGCTGATCCAGGCATGATGAGCCTCTTTAGCGTAGCCGACCTCGAGATGGGTCGGGATGCCCTGGCTTCTGAGCATGGCTGCCATCAATGCAGCGTAATCCAGACAGATACCGCTCCCGGAGCGGAGGGTCTCATCCACATCACTCAGATAACCGTTTGGCAGGTCTACTGCTTTAACATCATCATAGGAGATGGAGCCGACAACGTAGTTATAGATATTGGAAACAACATCCAGATCGGAATTGGCAGGAGCTGCCAGTTCCTCAGCCTTAAGCACCACTTCGGACTCAGGTGTAAAATTTACATATTGATTAGGGTACAGAAAAGGCAGAAAAGGGTCTGCCAGAGTAACATTCAGTTCCTGATAAAAGGTAGTGGCATACTGGGTGCCGGATATATTCTCATATACGCCTACACTGTAGGTGCCGTCTCCGCTGGTCAGGGGAAAGGTTTCATAATCCTGACCGTAAAGATCATAGGTATAGGTTATCTGATCCGGCCCGGTAATCTGAAGCTTTACTTTGGGGCAGGTGCCTAGATAGCTGACACACAAGTATCCGGTATTAATATTGGAAGCATCGATGGAAACCACATCGTTTCCATAGGTGACAGCTCCGGAAGCCTCCGGAACGAGACACTTTGGAGTGTTATCACGTGTGCCCTTGGGATCCTCTGCTGCAGCAGTCTCCTCAGAGGGGGTATCTGCCGGCTGTGTAACCGGAGCCGCCGGTTCCCCGGCAGGACTGTTGCCCGGGCTGCTGCCGCAGGCAGACAGCAGTATAAGGCAGATACAATAGAGAGAAAGCGCAAGGATTCTTCGCGTTTTGATTCTATAATAATCTTTTTTCATTTTCTATGTAATCCCATACAAACTTTTATGAACAATGTTATTGTTCTCATCTATTATATAGTAAGAATACTAAAAAATATATAGAATGAATGATAAAAATGAAAAAAATATGCAGACTATCCTTTTGGATAGTTCCCTTTTGAAAAATAATCTGCTATACTACCTAAGGATATGGAAATTCTGGGTAATAATGGGTTGCATTTAAGAAGATAATTCATTATAATAATACCGATTTAACGGATTCCATAGCATTTGCATATGAATTTTCAGCAATGGATTCTGAATTGTGTGTAAAAGAAAGGAGATACGGATGGAAGAAAGAAGAAAAATACATAGGGTCCAATACCCGACCAAAAGTGTCATTGTGGTATGTGAGACCGGAGAGCAGTACTATGTTGAAACAGAAAATGTAAGTCCTCTGGGAATGGGACTGCATCTGCCCAAGGATTGTCCGAATCTGGTAGGCAAGGACATTATCATTGTGGCAGAAACGCTGATCATGTATGCGGATGTGAAACGACAGGAACAGAAAGAGGATGGAAGCTTTGAAGCGGGTATCAGCGCCAGAAAGTTTACAACCGAAGTGTTGGAATATTTGTTTGAACATATTGCAGGGGAATAACCTGTAATACAGATACAAGTGATTGATGTAAAATGGAGGAAAGACATGAAGAAGAACATTGTAAATGACAAAGTAATTCGTGCAATGGCAATCGGTATCTCTGCCATGCTTGCAACCACCACACCTATGACTGCACTGGCTGCGGAGGAAGGCAGTGATGGTGAGGGAACAAAAGACGCAGGTCAGGAATCCCAACCGGCTTCTGATGTACAGAAAGCAGGAGATGATGCATCTGCTAGTGCAGATGCTGCCAAGGATAGCATAGACACAGTTAAGAGTGATGTAGAAAATAGTGTAGAGGCAGGAGAAGCAGGAACAGACAGCGAAGGCAATGACCTGGCACAGGATGTCATTGATGCGGCTGCTTTGACAGAGAATACTACAGATGAGGAGAATGGCTCATCCGTTGCAGGTGCTGTGGATGACATTACCAACGCCAATGATCAGGTTGATGTGGCAGAAGCAAACGACAGTTTATCGGATGCCGCATACGGTCAGGCAGACAAGGCTGCTGGAGATGCTGCAGATATTGCATCTGATGTAAAGGATGCAATGGACGAGGCAAATAAGAAAGCAGACGAGCAGGTTCAGCAGATTAAGGATGCAACGACGGTTGCAGATGCCAATGCTGCTTATGATGAATTGGCAGCAACCGCTGATCAGGCACAGAAGGACTTTGATGCAAAGCTGGCTGACTACAATACGGCAAAGGCTGCTTATGATGAGGCAGCAGCTAAAGTGGCAGAGTATGAGGAGGCCTATAATAAAGCAGTTGCAAATGCTGACAGTAACGCTGCCGCAGCTCAGGCAGAATTAGAGAAAGCTCAGGCAAATGCTGCTGCATTAGAGCAGGCAGTTTCAGCAGCAAAGGATGCCGTAGATGCTTCCGCTGCAGATGCTATGGCAATTGCCAAGTTGGAAGACCTGACGAGAAACGATGGTGATCTGAACTGGCGAAATGAAGATAAATTATTTATTGCCATTATGGAGAAGTACTATCTGCCGGAGAAGCTTGGTATTCAGGGTGCAACAGTAACCCGTGTACAGGGATGGGATAATAATGAGTATAATTATTTCAAAGCTGTTTATAAGGATGCAGATGGTAACGAGCAGATAAAGTATTACAACTTCAAGATGGATGACAACGGTAAATCCAAGGACGACATCGTAATCTTCGAAAAGAGAGAAGTAGAAGTTAATTACAAAGAAGCTTCCGTTAATACTCCGGATCAGTATGCAAAGGATGATGATCAGAAGACTGTTGTTGATGTGGCAGCAGGACTGGAGAATGGTACGGTTGTAGATGCCGATGGCAAGTATTATGAATATGGATCAAAAGAAGACAATACACTTGTATCTGACAGTGAGATTACAGGAACCAGCAAACAGGATGTTACTGTAGACGAGTCCAGTAAGCAGGAAAGCTGGCAGTATGATGCAGAGACCGGCGAACTGGTGAAGACCGTAACGGCAGATGTTACGACCATTACCTATACGGATAAAACCTTCACTTCCGATGAGTCCTATGCAACCGATGCAGAGAGAGATGCGGCTGCAGCGGCTAAGAAGGACGAATTGGAAAAAGCTACCGGTAAGGATGCAACCATAAATGAAACAGAGGATACAACCTATACTTATACCGCAACCGGAACCTATATCCCGACCTTTACTAAGACAGTAAATGTAAAGAATGAAGAAGTTGAGTGGAAGCATACAAATAAGATAACTGATGCCGGTGTGAAGACAGAGGCGGAAGCGGTTGCTAAGGTTACGAAGGAGCAGGAGAAGGAATTACGCGAAGATCTTGAAGATGATGATTTATACTGCATCAGTATCAAGAGTGATCTGGCTGTTACCGGTCAGACTAAGGGCAGTCTCTTTGATGATGCCGACTTCTTAGTATCCGGTACGGTATCTGCTACCTATGCGAAGGTAACCAAGCAGACAGTCAGCCAGAGTACGTTCGGTGCTCTTTGGGAGGATATCAAATCTTTGTTTGGCGGTCAATCTACCAATGAGAAACTGGAAGAAGCAGCCAGAAAAGCTATTGAAGCAGATGGCGGCATTTTCCTCAGTGCAGAGTGGGCTGACTGGAGCTTTAATAAGGCAACCATCCGTTATGTAGCAGGTGTTAAGGTTACAACAGATGAACAGCAGACTGAAAAGGATGCAAAGAATGATGTAAAGACAACTGCGCTTGAACAGGCTAAGGCAAATGGTGCAACCGGTGTTTATAACGTTAAGACAACAGGTACCGATAAGCTTGCACATACCACCTATTCCTACAGTGTTGATTATCTGGAGCAGGCTACAAAGACTACCGAGAACAAGACTGTTGCAACCGAAACTTATGGCAATGCAAGCGGTCTGAGCGGACAGATTATTCAGAATAAGAATTATATTGACGGCAACATTCTCTTGACACAGAAGGATACGGACTATCGTGCATTTGTTGATGATGCAAAAGATAAGACCGCAAAATATGATCGTCTGTTAGAAGAAGCACAGAAGGCAAATGCGGATGTGGCTGATGCACAGGCTAAGGTTGATGCTCTTAAGGCTGAGATTGAAGCATTGAAGGGTAAGAGCACCAATACGAAGAAACTGGAAGAGCTGGCAGCTAAACTTGTAATTGCTCAGGCAGACAGAGATGAAGCTGAAGAGACTCTGAATGATATTCTTAAAAAACTTGAGGATGCAGGCGTTACACGTGACGAAGTCGTAGACAGACTGACTCCGAATACACCCGGCGGAAATGGCGGCAATGGCGGAAACGGTAATCCTGGAGGCGGAACACCCGGAACGACAGATGGTGGTACCGGAGCTGATACAACAGCAGATGGTCCTGCTACAGTTGTGACAACAACAGCAACTGCTAATACAGCTGTGGCAGTACAGACAGTAGCCGCAAACGGAGCAGGAGCAGGCAATGCGGCAGCAGGTAATGCGGCAGGCAACGCAGCAGCAGGAAACCAGGGTGTGGTAACAATTGAAGATGAAGCAGCACCTTTGGCAGCTTCTATCGACGATCAGGATGCTACAGACACGAAGAAGATCAAAGAGGATGCTCAGACTGTTACAATCGAGGATGAGGCTTCACCTCTTGATGCTTCCATTGATCAGGAGAAGATGTCCTGGTGGTGGTTGTTGATTGTTATGATTCTTGGTGCAACAGGATATGAGATGTATAGAAAGCATCAGGAAAAGAAGAAAGCAGCAGAAGAAATTAAAGTGGAAGAGTAAGCCCGACTGCTTCATAGAAATGTAAAATAAAAGGCTGCACAGACTGTAAATAGTCTGTGCAGCTTTTCGTGTAATCGGGATGTGCTCAGAAGACTGTCGGATATGTTTTATTCGGCATCGGATGATTCTTTATCAAAGAGAGCCTGTACATCCTCAATGTTGTCTTCTCCGGACAGAACCAGGGCAACAGATTTCTTAGCTTCTGAAATATCTGTAGATGATTCTATACAAAGTTCTCCGTTCATGTTGTAAAGCGCCCATTGGAACTGTGAAACATCGGATGGCCAGTTACAATCCATGGAAACGCTTTGACCGGGTTCCAGACTGTCAAGATTAATCTGTTCTCCAGTAGCCGGATCGATAACGGAAAACATGCCGATCTGGACATTGCTCAGGTTAAGAACGGAAATGGTAATTGTCTTAGTTGCTATAGCGGTTTCTTCTGCGTATGCATCCGGTTCTGGATTGTCGACTGCTTCTATCGATGTGCTGTCATTTGATGTTTCTTCCGTCGCATTGGCCGGTGTCGAAGACTGTGTCGCTGCATTCTGGGAACAACCGGATAATAATATACCGGCAGACAGTAGGATGCCGGCAAGCCAGGATGTTTTTCTTGCTATTTTAATCATATTCATTTCCCCTTTTTATTAACTGTATTGGTTTGCAATTGCCTGTGTTTTATGTGATACAGATTTATTTTATTGTATCATATAGTATTTTTCAAGTGTAACATAAGGATATGTTCAGACAGGCTTGAAAAACAACATAAAACAGTGTAGAATTTAACAAGTTGATGTTGTGTTGAAGTCTTGAAAAAGATTTTGGCGGCAGATGAAGAAATTCGAGCCTGTATGTTGGATAAACAGGCGAGAGGAAGGCATGGTTATAATATGGCACTTAGTAAGAAACCGGTTACCGGGATGAAGGATATTCTGCCGGAGGAGATGGAAATCAGAGATTACGTTATAAGCGTGATCAAAGAAACTTACGGCAACTTTGGATTTACGTCCATTGAGACTCCCTGTGTGGAGAATATCGCAAACCTGAATTGTAAGGCAGGGGGCGAGAATGAGAAGCTTATCTTTAAGATTCTTAAGAGAGGAGAGAAACTTCGACTTGAGGATGCAAAGAGTGAGGAAGATCTGGTAGACGGTGGTCTGCGTTATGATCTGACGGTTCCGCTGGTGCGTTACTATTCCAATCACGCTAATGAACTGCCGGCTCCTTTTAAGGCATTGCAGATGGGCAATGTATGGAGAGCGGACAGACCCCAGAGAGGACGTTATCGTCAGTTTATGCAGTGTGATATTGATATTCTGGGCGAGGCAAGCAATCTGGCAGAAATTGAGCTGATTCTGGCTACTACCACAACACTTGGCAAGCTGGGATTTAAGAATTTCCAAATCCGTATCAATGACAGGCAGATCCTTAAGGCCATGGCTGCTTACAGTGGTTTTACTGAGGAAGATTACGACCAGGTATTTATTATTCTGGATAAGATGGATAAGATCGGTATGGAAGGCGTGGAAGCAGAACTTCTGGAAGCCGGATATGCCAAAGAATGTGTCGAGAAATATATGGCGTTGTTCAAAGGGATGGAAGAAGCCGATGATGCCATAGGATATATCACGGAAACAATCGCGGATGTGCTTCCGGAGGGTGTGAAAGAGAGTTTTCAGGAGATTATTGACAGCGTGGAGGCTACCAAGGGAGATTTCTTTGATCTGGTATTTGATCCTACGTTGGTGCGCGGCATGTCCTACTATACGGGTACAATCTTTGAAATTGCCATGCCGGAATTCGGCGGCAGCTGTGGCGGCGGTGGCAGATATGATAAGATGGTAGGTAAATTTACCGGCAATGATGTGCCGGCATGCGGTTTTTCCATTGGCTTTGAGCGTATTATACTGCTTCTGATGGAGAGTGGTTTTAAGGTGCCTAAAGAGGGTAAGAAGATTGCCTATCTGATGGAGAAGGGAATTCCTTCCGAAAGATTGTGTGCAGTGATGCAGGAGGCACAGGCAGAGCGTGCGAAGGGCAATCAGATTCTGGTGGCACGTATGAATAAGAATAAGAAGTTCCAGAAGGAACAGCTTACCGCACAGGGCTATGAGGAGTTCAAGGAGTTCTACCGTGAGGAGTTGAAGCATTAGAAACGCAAGGTTGCTTTATAGTAAAGTGTATAGGATAAACATACAGAGAATCAGATAGAGGAGGAGATAACAATGGCAGAGTCCATGAAGGGATGGAAGAGATCCCATCGATGCGCAGAACTGTCTGCACAGAATGCAGGCGAAGAAGTAACCGTCATGGGATGGGTACAGAAGCAGAGAAATAAAGGTGGTATCATATTCGTAGATCTGAGAGACCGTTCCGGTATCTTACAGATTATTTTTGAGGAGAATGATTGCGGCTCGGAAGCATTTGCCAAGGCCGAGAAGATGAGAAGCGAGTTTGTGATCGCGGTTGTCGGTAAGGTGGAGAAGCGTTCCGGTGCTGTTAATGAGAATCTGGCAACCGGTGAGATTGAGGTTCGTGCCAGAGAGGTTCGGATTTTATCAGAATCCGAGACACCGCCGTTCCCTATTGAAGCCGATTCTAAGACCAAAGAAGAAATCCGCTTAAAGTATCGTTATCTGGACCTGAGAAGACCGGACTTACAGGAGAAAATGATTCTCAGAAGCAAGATTGCATCTGAGATGCGCGCTTTTATGGCGAAGGAAGGGTTCTTAGAGATTGAGACACCGATTCTGTGTAAATCCACACCGGAGGGCGCTAGAGATTATCTGGTGCCGAGCCGTGTGCATCCGGGCAGCTTCTATGCACTGCCCCAATCTCCACAGTTGTACAAGCAGCTATTGATGTGCTCCGGTTATGACAGATATTTCCAGATTGCAAGATGCTTCCGTGATGAGGACCTGCGTGCCGACAGGCAGCCGGAATTTACACAGGCGGATATGGAATTATCTTTTGTAGATGTGGATGATGTGATTGAAGTCAATGAGAGATTGATCCAGCATGTCTGCAAAGAGGCGATCGGTCTGGATGTGCAGATCCCGTTACCGCGTATGACCTGGCAGGAGGCTATGGATCGTTACGGTTCCGATAAGCCGGATACCCGTTTTGAGATGGAGCTTACCGATGTGTCTGATGTGGTGGCAGGCTGTGGCTTTGGTGTGTTTACCTCTGCACTTGAGAATAACGGTTCTGTCCGTGGTCTGAATGTGAAGGGACAGGCAGCGATGCCTCGTAAGAAGATCGATGCACTGGTTGATTTCGCCAAGGGCTATGGAGCTAAAGGACTGGCTTATTTAAGCGTACAGGAGGACGGCACCTATAAGTCTTCTTTTGCAAAATTCATGACAGAAGAGGAACTGGACCGTCTGGTTAAGGCAATGAAAGGCGAAAAGGGAGATCTGCTTCTCTTTGCTGCCGATAAGAAAAATATTGTGTACAGTGTGCTGGGCGCACTGCGTGTGGAACTGGGCAAGCAGTTAGGCTTGATTGATGAGTCTAAGTTCAATTTCTTGTGGGTTGTGGAATTCCCGTTACTTGAGTGGAGCGATGAGGAAAATCGGTTTATGGCAATGCATCATCCTTTTACCATGCCGATGGAAGAGGACTGGCAGTATATTGATTCCGATCCGGGACGTGTCCGTGCCAAGGCATATGATATTGTCTTAAACGGTGTGGAATTAGGCGGAGGCTCCGTCAGAATCCATCAGGATGATATTCAGGAGAAGATGTTTGAGGTGCTGGGCTTTACGAAAGAGAAAGCATGGGAGCAGTTCGGCTTCCTGTTAAGTGCCTTCAAATACGGCGTACCGCCTCATGCAGGGTTAGCTTACGGTCTTGACCGTTTCGTGATGCTTCTGGTGCATGCGGACAGCATTCGTGAGGTCATTGCATTCCCGAAGGTGAAGGATGCTTCCTGTCTGATGACAGAGGCACCGGGTACGGTGGACGAGAAGCAGCTTGAGGAATTACAGATTGCCATTACAGAGGCACCGAAGAAGGAAGGGGAGGAAGCGTAATGAATTTGCAGAATCCGGCAGCGCTTTTTCAGATAATGAATCTGTGGAACCGCTTTCAGAATAATCATCCCAAATTTCCGAAATACCTGAAAGCTGTGGCACAGAATGGAATGAAAGAGGGCAGTATTATCGAAATCAAGGTTACCACTGCCGAGGGCGAGAGCTTTGATTCCAATCTGAAGATCAGTGCAGATGATTTAGAGTTAATAGAACAGATTAAAAATCTGGCATAATGATATAGTTTGGATACTGTATAGAGCAGAAATGAAAAGGAGTCAGTTTATGGCAGATAATCATAAATTAGACAATACAAAGCTGGAGGAAGCTTTAGGAGAATTTGCAAAAGACAGACAGAAGGAAAAGTACGCAGCAGTGATGGAACTATTAGAGAAATCAGTTGTCCTGGTGCCCTCCATGCAGCCTCAGAATCTGGACGAGGAGACACAGAAGCTGATGAAGGAAGGAAAACAGGTGCAGCTGCCCAAGAATGCGCAGATTTTACCCTGTCTGTTAAAGAAGGAAAGCGGTGAAATGGCATTGCCCGTTTTTACCTCTTTTGCACAGATCCCACAGGATAAGAAAAGTCCTGCAGTGATTGCGATGCCGTTTTTCGGAATGCTCGGAATGGTAATGGCAAACAAGGAGAAGATTGAAGCCGTTGTGGTTAATCCTTTTTCTCATAGTATGGTACTGAACAAAGCTATTCTGGAAGTGGCACAGAAACGTAAGGAAGCCATGAGCAATCCTCAGACTAAGACGATTAAGGTGACGGAGAAGCAGTTTGAGATTCTGGCACATAACAGGGTGGCCATGTATCTTATGCCACGGTATTTATTTGAACACAAAGAAGAGGGATTACAGAAACTGCAGAAGGAAGAAGGAGAGTTTCTGATTCATTTCTATGATGAAGTATACCCGGAAGGCCGGAGAACTTCTTATACGGCAGAGGATTTCTCTGTTATGACCTTGAACATTACCGATACAGTGCAGCTTACACGGGTAGATATGCCCGATGATACCATGAAGAAAAAGGGAATGTGTTATCGTGTTTATGCTGTCTGGAAACGGGATGCGGAAGAGATTGTGTATTATACACTGGAGAAGACTGAGCAGGGAAATTATATCGGCAGGATCATGGCTGACGGCAAACATGAACTGGTGGAGCCGGCACCGGATAACGGAGCTGAGATTGAAGCAATTATGAGTCTTGTTACACAAATGTAGAAAGCAGGAAAATTATGGTAGTGGTGTTGGCTTATAGCATCTATACTTTTGCAATAATTACTTTTTGCCTTTCTTTTTCTGTATTGCAGAAAGGAATCAAAAAGGACAGGATCAATCTGCTCTGTTTCCTTGTCACGTTGTTCAGTGGCTGGTGGAGTCTCTTTTTTGGCATGGTATTGGTACAGAGTGATCCCGACAGAGCGGCGCTGATGCGTACTTTGGGACAGATTGGTACCTTTGGTCTGCTTATTTCCATTACCCATATGCTGGCTTATTTTTCCGGCGTTCAGGGTAAAATGAAGACCTGGGTAATTGGATTTGCGTGGCTGGGAGTACCGCTGTATCCTTTTACGGTACAGAAGGATAATCTTATATTTGAAATGACAAGCTATGGTATGTCATACCGGATGAGTAACGGCTGGTGGAGTGGACTTTATACGCTCTATTGCGTGATAATACCGCTTAACATGCTGTTGCTTGTTATTTATATGCTGCGCAAAAGTATCCGTAAAAGGGAGCGTATTCTGGCATATAATCTGATTATGAGTATTGTTATAGTGGCTTTAGGAAGTGTTCTGGATACTGTCATGCCTATGCTTGGCATTGCAGCGTTTCCGGGCAGTACGCTTGGGCAGTTTGTAGGGGTACTTGCTATTTACCAGACATATCTTTACTATAAGAAATTTCAGATGAATCTGGAGAATATGTCCCAGTTTGTATATTATTCTGTAGATGAGCCTGTATTTCTGTTTGACGAGGCAGAACGGCTGTGTATCGTTAATAATGGCGCAACGGTATTTCTGCAGATGAGCGCGGAGGAATGCTGTAAACTTCGGTTGAATCAGATTTTCGAATTAAGCCGGAATGCATTTAGCTTTAAGGGAGTAAAGAACAGGGTGGAGGCCCGGTGTATTCAGAACCATAATATCTGCAGCATCAGTATTGATAAGATTTATGATGATTATCAGGATATCATCGGATATATTGTTATCGTTCATGATATTACGGAACGTGTACATATGATGGAGAAGCTGGATCAGGAAAGACGTCGTGCCGATAAGGCGAATGAGGCAAAGGGAACGTTTCTGGCAAATATGTCTCATGAAATCCGGACACCGATCAATGTGGTGATGGGTATGAATGAGATGATCATCCGGGAATGTGAGGATGATTCTATTGTTGAATATGCACATAACATTCAGGATGCCAGCAGGACTCTCCTGGCATTGGTGAATGATATTCTGGATTTCTCCAAGATAGAGTCCGGTATGCTGGAAGTAGTAGAGGAAGCCTATTCCCTGAAAGCAATGCTCCGGGCGTTGGAGAAGGAATGCCGCATGAGGGCTGAGGATAAGGGACTGAATTTCCAATTTGTTGTGCCTGAGGATACACCGAATGTTTTATTGGGCGATGAGGTAAGAGTACGTCAGGTATTGCTTAATATTCTGACCAATGCCATTAAGTATACGATGAAGGGCAGTGTGACAATGACATTGTCCTATGAAAAGAAAATTGATAAGGAAATTCAGCTTACTTTTGCTGTTAGCGATACCGGTATCGGTATCAAAGAGGAAAATATCGGACGACTGTTTGATAAATTTGACAGAGTCAATGAGGAACAGGTGCATGCAATCGAAGGTACGGGTCTGGGATTGAATATTGTAAACAGACTGCTTAGCCTTATGCACGGTACGATAGAAGTCAGGAGTAAATACGGAGAGGGATCAACCTTTACCGTTTCTCTGCCGCAGCATATTATAGAGGATCAGCCTATTGGTGTGCTTCATGAAGAATCCGGGAAACACGAAGAGCGAAAGAAATATGTGCCGCAATTTGTTGCGCCGGATGCCAGAGTGCTGGTTGTGGATGATAACAAGGTGAATCTGACAGTTGTTAAGGGACTTTTGCGTAAGACCCAGATGCATATTGACTGTGTTATGAGCGGTAAGGAGTGTCTGGAGGCTGTGAAATGGGAGCAGTATCATATTATTCTCCTGGATTATATGATGCCGGAGATGGATGGAGCAGAAACCCTTCAAAAGCTGAAAGAGATGCCGAACAATAAGAGTATGGATGCAGCGGTTATTGTGTTGACGGCCAATGCCATGTCGGGAATGAAAGAGATGTATCTGGAACAGGGATTTGATGCGTATCTGTCCAAGCCTATTGAAGGAACTGCATTAGAACAGCTTTTGATGGAATATATTCCGGAGCAATACATTGTAAAATCATCAGAGAAGTCTTCGGATCTATGAAACATTACAGGAAGGGCATAGTTTTAGTATGAATAAGATAGATACCATCATTTTTGATCTGGACGGGACACTGCTTAATACTTTGGAAGATCTAACAGACAGTGTGAACTATGCCATGCGGCAGTTTGGACTTGCGGAGCATACGTTGGAGAAGGTACGCGGATATGTCGGGAACGGTGTGGGAAAACTGATTGAAAGGGCAATTCCGCAGGGAAGAGAGAATCCTTGCTATGAGGAAATTTTGGATACCTTCAAGGAGCATTATGCAAAGCACTGCGAGGACAAGACCTGTCCCTATGAAGGAATTATGGAGTTGCTGGCACAGCTTCATAAGGAGAAATACCGGCTGGCGATCGTGTCTAACAAATTTGATGGAGCAGTCAAGAAACTGAATGAGAAGTATTTTGCAAAATATATTACAGTGGCAATCGGTGAGAGTGCCACTGTACAAAGAAAGCCGGCACCTGATACGGTATATCAGGCACTGGCTGAGCTTTCGGCAGCTGCATCCAATGCAGTATATGTGGGCGATTCTGAAGTAGACAGGCAGACAGCTGCGAATGTGCCAATGACCTGCATCAGTGCTCTATGGGGCTTCCGGACCAGAGAACAGTTATTGGAAGCGGGAGCGAGTGATGACTATATGATCAGGACTCCGCAGGAGCTTCTTCCGCTGTTGTATCGTCTGCAGCAGGCAGAGTGATCAGTACCTTCAGAATACGATTGTCCTGAATACCGCACGCCTGTAAGATGATACCATTTTCTAACTGAATGCTTTCCTGATCCTCAGGCAGCCGTTCCAATTTCTCAATCATCAGGCCACCGATAGAGTCATAATCTTCAGAGACCATTTCGATATTCAGCGCGTCATTGATATCATCCAGTTTCATGCCGCCTTCTACCAGATATTTGCCGTCTTCTGTTTCCTGAATCAGTTCCTCTTCATCACCGTCGTATTCGTCACGGATTTCACCTACCAGCTCTTCAATCATATCTTCCATTGTGATCATGCCCACTGTGGTCCCGTATTCACTTAAGACAAAAGCAATGTTGTAGGATTTTTCACGGATTTCCATCAGCAGGTCTGCTACATTCTTATATTCATAGGTATAATAGGCATCCCGAAGAATCTTTTTGAGCTGGAATTTCTCTTTATCTTTGACCAGAATGAAATCTTTTACATTGACGAGACCGATGATATGGTCAGGGTCTCCGTCGTAGACCGGTATTCTGGTAAACATAGATTCCTGAAAGGTTGATAACAGTTCCTGATAAGTGGCATCAATGGGAACGGTAGTCATCTGGATTCTGGGAACCATGATATCCTTGGCTACAGTATCTCCGAAATCGAAGATATTATAGATCATTTCTCTTTCTTCCGATTCGATGGCACCACCTTCATGGCTTACATCTACATAAGTTTTCAGCTCGGTTTCGGTAATACTTAAATCATTACCGTTGGCATCAATATGTAATAAGTGCAGTATCCAGCTTGATATTTTATCAATCAGAAAAATAAAGGGAGTAAGAATGGTCATCAGTATCTTAATCAGGCTGCTGTACAAAAGTGTAATGGATTCTGCCTTCTGTCTTGCCCATGTTTTCGGTATGATCTCACCAAACATCAGAATAACGAGAGTCAAAACACCGGTAATAATACCTACTGCCCGGCTGCCCCAAAGCCTGATCGCGAGGGTAGTCGCTACGGAAGAAGCAGACAGATTAACAATGTTATTTCCGATCAGAATGGCACTGAGCATTTTGCCGTATTGATCCAGTATATGAAGCACTCGTATAGCTCCTTTATGGTCTTCCTGGGCTAGTGTGCGAAGCCGCACACGATTGACTGTCGAGAAAGCAGTCTCGGCAGAAGAAAAAAATGCTGATAAAATGACAAGAACAATTAATGCTGTGATTTGTATGACACCTGTGGTATCCAATGAAAAATTCACTCCTTATTTTTAATATTGTTTCTTAGTAGAAAATATTACTATGGAATATAAGATTATGTCAAGTTTTTCTGGAATGTAGAATATATATATGAAAGAAAAGGGGTCGACAATGACAGCTTCCCGGGCTGGAAGCTGAGTCAAAGAGATGGAAAATAAGGGGGAAATATGGAAAAAAGAGAAATTTATACCGAAAAGGTAATCTTTATTACCAAATGTATGCTGATGGCGTATATTCTGACTGCAGGACTGCTTTTGCTTCTTGCTTTCATGCTGTATCGATTCGGATTGTCCGAGAAGGTTGTGTCAATCTGTATTATTGCAATTTACATAGTGGTTACATTTCTGGCGGGCATGCTTGCCGGTAAGAAAGCAGGCAAGAGAAGATTTTTGTGGGGACTTGCCATGGGGATTACCTATTATATGATTCTGGTCATTGTGTCCATGATCGTTAATAAGGGAGCCCAGGCTGTGGCAGGAAACATGGCGACGGTATTCTTCCTGTGTGCAGGCAGCGGAATGATGGGCGGTATGCTTAGTTGATTTTCGAAGAAAAAAATTTGTAAAAATACTTTTCGTGTAGATAAAATTATGGTATACTACAACAAGTTATGAGAATAATCTGCGTATGGTATCGAAGAATATGATATTGCAGGGTGACATAAGGAGGATTAATCAAATGAAACATATTAAGACATTGACGACAAGAGATTTAAAGGAATCCATGAAAAAAGGCGGATGCGGTGAGTGCCAGACATCTTGTCAGTCTGCCTGCAAAACATCTTGTACAGTAGGTAATCAGAGCTGTGAGAAAGCAAGATAAGAGCATTTACTTTTAGCTTATGAGGATGACAATATAAGCAGCGATTCAGGTCGCTGCTTATTTATGCGTTATAGTTAGGAGAATTTTTGTGATACATCAATATATAAACAACGGATATCGTATCGTGCTGGATGTGAACAGCGGCTGTGTTCATGTTGTGGATGAACCGGCTTATCGTGCGATCCCGATCATAGAAGAGCTTCTGAACCAAAAGGTAGAGGATAAGGCAGAGATTACGGCACAGGTGGCTTCCGGGCTGGGCAGGGATGTCTCAGAGGTGGCAGAAACCGTGGATGAGATACTGGAGCTTCGGGAAGCGGGAATGCTCTTTACAGAAGACATTTATGAGAAATATATCGGAGAGTTCAAGGACAGGCAGACTGTAGTTAAGGCGTTGTGCTTACATATTGCTCATGACTGTAATCTTGCCTGCAAATATTGTTTCGCAGAAGAGGGCGAGTACCACGGAAGACGGGCTTTGATGAGCTTTGAAGTGGGTAAGAAGGCATTGGATTTCCTGGTGGCAAACTCCGGCAGCAGGGTGAATCTGGAGGTGGATTTCTTCGGCGGCGAGCCGCTTATGAACTGGCAGGTGGTCAAAGATCTGGTAGCTTACGGCAGAAGCTTGGAAGAACCTAATCATAAGAAGTTCCGCTTTACACTGACGACCAACGGTGTGCTCCTGAATGAAGAGATATTGGAGTTTGCCAATAAAGAAATGGCTAATATCGTGCTGAGTATTGACGGCCGTAAAGAAGTGCACGATCTGATGCGTCCACACAGAGGCGGGCAGGGAAGCTACGACGAAGTGGTTCCCAAATATAAGAAAGTGGCCGAGAGCAGAAACCAGATGAATTATTATGTGAGAGGTACCTTTACCAGAAATAATCTGGATTTTGCAGAGGATGTCAAACATTTGGCAGATGAAGGCTTTGAGCAGATCTCTGTGGAGCCGGTAGTGGCGGCCGAGACAGAAGATTATGCGATCAGGCCGGAGGATGTTCCGCGGATTCTCGAGGAATATGATAAGCTGGCATTAGAGTATATCAGAAGAAAAAAAGCAGGAAAAGGTTTTAATTTCTTTCATTTTATGATAGATTTAGAAGGTGGTCCATGTGTTGCCAAGAGACTGTCAGGCTGTGGTTCAGGTACCGAATATCTGGCGGTCACGCCCTGGGGAGATTTTTATCCCTGCCATCAGTTTGTGGGGCAGGAAGAATTCCTGATGGGCAATGTGGATGACGGCATTGTACGAACAGATATCAGGGATACTTTTAAGACCTGTAATGTATATGCGAAAGAGCATTGCAAGGATTGCTTCGCAAAGTTCTATTGCAGTGGAGGTTGTGCAGCAAATGCCTACAATTTCAGCGGCAATATAAATGGTTCATATGAAATCGGCTGTGAATTGCAGAGAAAGAGAATTGAATGCGCCATTATGATAAAAGCGGCACTTGCCGATGAGGAAAAGGAGAATGAATTATGAAAAAGAGCAAAGCGGTTGTTAGTCTGATTGTATTTGTTCTGATCCTTGGATTACTGGGATATACAGCAGTCTTTGGTGTCGGTTCGGATCATTCGGGCTCGGCTTCCAGTATTAAACTGGGACTTGATCTGGCAGGCGGTGTTAGTATTACATACCAGGTAGTGGGAGATGAGAATCCCAGTGCTGAGGATATGAGTGATACCATTTACAAGCTTCAGCAGCGTGTGGAGAATTACAGCACCGAGGCTCAGGTATATCAGGAAGGCAGTGACAGAATCAATATAGAGATTCCCGGTGTTTCCGATGCAAATGCAATTTTGGAAGAACTGGGTAAGCCCGGCAGTCTGTATTTTATTTCCGAGACAGACAGCGAAGGTAATCTCAATTATGCGATGTCTACCTATGAAGTAGATGCAGAGGGCATCGTCAGGCCGGTTTATGAACTTACGAAGTCACTGGAAGAACTACAGGCAGACGGTTCCATTGTACTTTCCGGTACAGAGGTTGAGAGTGCACAGGCAAGAACACAGCAGGATTCTATGGGTAATCTGGAAAATGTGGTAAGTCTGACATTTAATGAGGAAGGTACGAAAGCTTTTGCGGATGCAACTACGAAGGCTTATGCAAATGGCGAAACCATTGCTATTTATTATGATAATGAATTTGTCAGTGTTCCGAATGTACAGGCAGCCATTACCGATGGTAATGCGGTTATTACCGGACAGGACAGTGCGGCAGAGGCAGAGCAGCTTGCTTCTACAATCCGTATTGGTGGCTTGAAACTGGAACTGGAAGAATTACGTTCCAATGTAGTAGGTGCGCAGCTTGGTTCTGCAGCAATCGATTCCAGCCTGATTGCAGCAGCCGTTGGTTTTGCACTGGTTGTTGTCTTTATGATTGTTGTATATTATGTTGCCGGTCTGGCAGCATCTTTGGCACTTGTTTTATATACGGAATTAATGGTCATTCTGCTGTATGCATTTGAAGCAACCCTGACATTGCCGGGTATCGCAGGTATTATTCTTAGTGTGGGTATGGCAGTAGATGCGAACGTTATTATCTTCGCCCGTATCCGTGAGGAACTGGGTACAGGCAAGACCGTACAGTCAGCCATTAAGATTGGTTTCAGTAAAGCATTATCTGCTATTTTAGATGGCAATATCACAACCTTTATTGCAGCAATTGTACTTTACTTCATGGGAAGCGGTACCATCAAGGGCTTCTCCATCACATTGATGCTTGGTATTGTTTTATCCATGTTTACGGCGTTGGTTGTTACCAAGTTCCTGTTGAATGTGTTCTACGGACTGGGCATCCAGAGCGAGAAAGCATACGGTGTGGGAAAAGAAAAGAAGACCATCAATTTCTTATCCAAGAGATATGTGTTCTTTGGACTTTCCGTAGCGGTAATCCTTGCCGGATTTGTTGTAATGGGTGTGAATAAGGCAAAGATCGGTATGCCGCTTAATTACAGTCTGGACTTTGTGGGTGGTACTTCTACCACAATGACACTGAATGAAGATATGAGCATTGAGGATATTGATGCACAGATTGTTCCTTATGTAGAAAAGATTACCGGTGACGGTAATGTACAGACCACAAAAGTGGCAGGTTCTAATCAGGTTATTATTAAGACAAGGACACTGAATGTTGATGAAAGAGAAGAGTTTGCCAATGTGATGGCAACGAACTTCGGTGTAGATGAGAACAGTATTACGGCTGAGACGATCAGTGCAACCATCAGCTCCGAGATGCAGAGCGGAGCTATTAAAGCGATTCTGGTAGCTACGGTATTGATGCTTCTCTATATCTGGTTCCGGTTTAAAGATATCCGTTTCGGTGCCAGCAGTGTTATCGCACTGGTTCATGATGTACTTGTGGTTCTGGCATTCTATGCGGTTGCAAAAGTATCCGTGGGCAGTACCTTTATTGCATGTATGCTGACCATTGTTGGTTATTCCATTAATGCCACCATTGTTATCTTTGACCGTATCCGTGAGAATATGGTTGGTCTGCGTAATAAGGATGATTTACAGAATATGGTCAATGAAAGTATTTCACAGACCTTGTCCAGAAGTATCTTTACTTCTCTGACAACCTTCTTTATGGTAGCGGCATTAGAGATATTTGGTGTATCTTCTATCAGGGAATTTGCCCTTCCTTTGATGGTAGGTATTGTATGCGGTACTTATTCTTCCATCTGCCTGACAGGTGCTATGTGGTTTGTATTCCGCACCAAGCTTGGTAAAAAAGCAGTTGCGAAGAAGAAATAAATATTTCTTATAAACTCAAGGTGTTGACAAAATACGACACGAGTTGTATTATTGTATACAACATATAAAAGTTGGACGAAGGCGTTCTGCAATAGCAGGACGCCTTTTTTGCGCGTATAAGTGGAGCATTTCGAGTCTGTTTATGCGAATGGCAGAACCAGACGGAGGATGGGAGGAATATTTATGTATGATTTGGATTTGTTAGAGCATACCGATACAGTGAATGAACTGCTGGCACGGTATGGCGTAAAGTTTGGTATTTATAAGAATTCAGGCATTGGGAGCGATTGAAAAAAGGAGATCTGGTCGGACAGATTATAGATCCGTTAAGCGGTAAGGTATTAGATGATGTGGTGTCACCGGTTAACGGTATTCTTTTTACCATTCGGGAATATCCGGTGGTGGATGCAGGATCTCTTTTGGGAAGGCTTTTACGGGAGGAAATCCTGGATAGATAGAGAGACCGATTTATGCCGGATGTAATGGGCCAATCGGTGTGTGGCTATGAATAGAGAAAGAATGGAATGCTGAGATGGAAAAGAAAGTATTGTATGAGATAAAAGCGCTATACAGAGATGATCTTCGAGTTATCGGGTATGAATTTGGAGAAGGAGAGAAAACGCTCTGTATTCTGGGAAGTCTGCGGGGCAATGAGGTACAGCAGCTCTATGTGTGCTCCCGGCTTGTTAAGAGATTTAAAGAACTGGAAGAGCAGGGCAGAATTCATGCCGGACATAAGATATTGATCATTCCGACTGCAAATCCTTATTCCATGAATATCAAGAAGAGGTTCTGGCCTACTGACAATACGGATATCAATCGTATGTTTCCGGGATATGATCTGGGAGAAACAACCCAGCGGATCGCGGCCGGTATTTTTGATAAGATCAAGGATTATAAATATGGGATTCAGTTTACCTCTTTCTATATGCCGGGCAATTTTGAACCCCATGTGCGTATGATGAAGACCGGATTTGAGGATGTGGAGCTGGCGAAGAGATTTGGTCTGCCTTATGTGGTGATCCGGAAAACCAGACCCTATGACACCACAACTCTTAATTATAACTGGCAGATATGGGAAACCCATGCTTTCAGTATCTATACGACTACAACGGAATCCATTGACAAGGAAAGTGCCAAAATGGCTGTGCGGAGCATTCTGATGTTTCTGGCAAAGGAAGGCGTTGTGGACTATAAGGGGCATGACGGTTATCTGTCCCAGGTAGTAAATGATACGGATATGATACCGGTCAGAACCGGGGTGTCCGGAATCTTTGAAGCGAAGGTCAAGGTGGGTGACGAAGTGGTCAAGGGGCAGGTGCTGGCAGAAACAATAGATCCCTATGAAGGAGCTGTGACGGAAATTCTGACCGCACCGGCAGACGGTATTGTTTTCTTTGTCCATAATGAACCGCTGACCTATGCAAATACAGCTGTGTTTAAGTTGATTGAGATTACCCTCTAAAAGTGTTACACTGTAAAAGGTACAAGAATCCATGCACCATGCTGCAGGTTCTTGTACGTATAACACGGACAGAGGGTATTTTTATGGCCAAATGGATGGTGTCTGCTAAGAAAGCGGATTTTAACGGTATAGCAAAGCGATTCGGAATTGATCCTGTGATCGCAAGGATTCTTCGGAACAGAGATTTGGTAACAGAAGAGGAGATTGACCGTTTCCTGCATGGTACACCGGAGGATATGCATTCACCGTATCTGTTAAAGGATGTGGAGAAAGCAGCAGACATAGTAAGGAATAAGATTGCAGAGCAGAAGAAGATACGCATTATCGGGGATTATGATATTGATGGTGTATGCTCTACTTATATATTGATGACCGGACTTCAGACCTGCGGAGCAGTGGCAGATGCGGTGATTCCTCACCGGGTGCTGGACGGATACGGGTTGAATGACAAGCTGATCCGGGATGCCTATGAAGCAGGGATTGATACCATTCTTACCTGTGATAACGGCATTGCAGCCGCCGCCCAGATTACATATGCCAAATCCCTTGGTATGACAGTGATCGTGACAGATCACCATGAGGTACCCTATGAAGTGCAGCCCGACGGCAGCAGAAAGGAATGTCTGCCCGATGCAGATGCAGTGGTAGATCCCAAGCAACAGGCCTGTGCCTATCCTTTTGACGGTATCTGTGGTGCTGTGGTTGCTTATAAGCTGGTGCAGGTTCTACTCGACAGAATGATATCAGAATGTAGTAATCCCGATGTAGAAGAAGTAAAGAGAATCCGACAGGAGCTACTTGCCTTTGCGGCCTTTGCCACAATCGGTGATGTGATGGAGCTGGTGGATGAAAACCGTATCATTGTAAAATACGGATTACCACTGATTGCCCATTCCGGTAATTATGGTTTGCAGGCATTGATCACGGTAAACGGTTTGCAGGATAAACCGCTTTCTGTTTATCATATCGGTTTCGTGCTGGGGCCGTGCCTGAATGCAACCGGCAGGCTGGATACGGCAACGAGAGCTTTACAGATGTTCCTGACCCGGGATAAGGCAGAGGCGGTGACTATCGCTGGAGAACTGAAAGAACTCAATGACAGCAGGAAAGGTATGACTCTGCAGGGAACGGAGCAGGCAATCGAATTGATCGAGCAGACCGCATTGAAAGAGGATAAAGTTCTGGTAATCTATCTGCCGGAATGTCATGAGAGCCTGGCTGGGATCATAGCAGGACGAATCAGGGAATGCTATCAGAAGCCGGTCTTTGTGCTGACGAAAGCGGAGGATGGCGTAAAGGGTTCCGGGCGTTCCATTGATGCTTATCATATGTATGATAAGATGAGTGAATGTAAGGAATTGTATACGAAATACGGCGGGCATAAGCTGGCAGCAGGGGTGTCCATGCCGGAAGAGAATGTGGAGAAATTCAGACGCTATCTGAATGAACATTGTGAATTGTCTGCTGAGGACTTTGAGGAGAGAATTCTGATTGATGTTCCCATGCCTATGTCCTATGTGACAACGGATTTTGTAAAACAGCTTTCGGTGTTAGAGCCCTTTGGCAACGGCAATCCTAAGCCTGTTTTTGCCCAGAAGAATTTGCATATCTGTAAGGGGAGAATCCTGGGAAAGAACAGTAATGTAGGAAAATATCTGGTAAAGGATGAAACCGGCAGGCAATATGACATGATATATTTTGGCAATCTGGACAAGTGGCATGATTTCCTGATGGAGCATTTCGGACAGGAAGAACGGGACAGACTTTATCAGACGGGCAGCGATGGGATACAGATCAGTGTAATCTATTACCCGGATATCAATGTTTATCAGGGAAGAGAGAGCCTGCAGATGGTTATGAAGGATTATTGTATCTAATTTTTATATGTACAAGGAAGAGGAAGAAGCAATGAAGAAAATTATGACAGTAACATTGAATCCGGCGGTGGATAATACCTATACGACTCAGACTGTGATTGCGGGTCATGTAAACCGCATGCGGACAGTCGTTAAAATTGCGGGTGGCAAAGGAGTTAATGTGGCAAAGATACTCAGCCAGTACGGATGTGAGGTTGCGGCAACAGGCTTCCTGGGAGGATACAGCGGAAGGTTCATAGAAGGGGAACTGCAGAAAAGAGGCGTTCAGTGCAGTTTCGTAGAGACTGTAGGAGAGACCAGAAGCAATATGAATATTGTGGCAGATGACGGCTATGTGACAGAAATCCTGGAGCCGGGCCCGGAGATTACAGAAGAAGAACAGGACAAGTTTATGAGGCAGTATACTGCTTTGTTAGCGGAATGTGGTTTGGTTATCCTGTCAGGTTCCGTGGCGAGAGGACTGAAGCCGGATATTTATGCAGATCTGATCCGGCTGGCGGTTCAAAAGGGTGTGCCGGTCTATTTAGACTCCAGTGGTGAGAGTTTGCGGTTTGGTATACAGGAGAAGCCTGATCTGATCAAACCTAACTTGAAAGAACTGGAATATATTATTGGACATAAGCTGAAAGATCGTGAGGCAGTTATAGAGGCTGCCCGTTTCCTGCATGATCAGGGAATCGCCAGAGTAATCGTATCCATGGGCAGAAAAGGGCTGATCAGTGTATCGGAAGAGGGCACATATTGGGCAAAGGCAGCAGGAATCAAAGCAGTGAATACGGTTGGATGCGGAGACAGCGTAGTTGCCTCTTATGCGATGTCGACTGTAAACGGTGAAACGGAAGAAAATGCCATTCGCCGTGCCGGTGCACTTTCTGCGGCCAATGCGACGACGATTGAGAGCGCCAATATTCCGATGGAAACAGCAGATGTTCTATTACCTAAGATAGCAGTAGAAAAGGTTCCGGACGGAAAGTAATTATTCGTCCGGATAACGCTTTACAATCTCTTTGAAATCTTCAAATTTGCGGATAAATGCATCTACAACATCGGGATCAAATTGTTTTCCTCTCTGGGAGACGATTTCTTCATATGCTTCTTCCGGTGTCCATGGATTTTTATATGCCCTGCGGCTAACCAGGGCATCAAAAACATCTGCTAATGCCACACACCTTGCATATTGTGAAATTTCATCGCCTGTCGTACCCATGTATCCTGTACCGTCCCATTTTTCATGATGTTGATAGGCTATTTGGGTTGAGATATTAAATAACTCTCCGGGGGATGTCTCAAGCATTTGTTTTCCGTATTTTATGTGTTTTTTTACTATTTCAAATTCTTCCTTTGTTAATTTGCCGGGTTTTTCCAATATGCTTTCAGGAATCATTATCTTGCCCACATCATGAAGCATGGCAGCCAGACTGATCTTCCAGCTATCCTCATCATTGTATCCCAGACTTTTACATAAGATGTCTGTGTATTCGGAAACTCTCTTTACGTGCTGCCCGGTATTTTCCGATTTGTTTTCTATAATTTGAGAAAGTGATAATATGAGATTTTCCTGGTCCTCATATAATTCCTTGTTCTTATTTGCAAGCGTGCTGACCAGTTTTTCTATTCTTTCCGAAATAAAGAGACATATTATGACCATGGCAGCGAATTCTATGCTTCTCGGAACGATACCATATAAGATGGTCCCTTTTAATGTAACTAACGGCTCATCTGGAACAACCTTGAGATAATATGCCGCTAAATGTGATATCACGATCATAGGCATACTGATGATGGAGGTGTATATGACATATTTTCTTTCGTTATACAAACAAGACATTATTAACGGAAACACTAACATAATAATGGTGTGATAGGAAAGAGCAGCATATTGCAATCCTGATTGAAAAACAATAATTGTTAAAACGATATATCTCATTTTTACGGATCGTATTTTCAAAATGTCACAAAACAGAGTAGGCAAAAAGAAATCAAAAATGGAAATGGCAACAGTCAGATATAGAGGTAATGGATCAATTTTAAATATGCCGAAGAAGTTCAGGCCTGCAACCAATAGCATAAATCCAATCATTAATCGACAGGCAAGCGCAAGCCGCTTATCAGCATTTTCTTGGTATTCATTTATTATTTTTTCAGAAAAATTCATATGTACCCCTCAATTTACTTTTCATTTGAATAAGTGCTTTTTAGAAATTATATCATAAAGGTAATCTTTAATCATCTGCTTTTTGCGGATATCACTTATGATATTTAAGCTGCATATATTCAATAATAGAATGACATATTTACAAACGAAAAAGCCTGGGGATTCCCAGACTTTTTCGCATTTTCTTATGAGGGGGGAGATAGTGAGTTGTTCAACTATCTTGAGTACTATCATAAAGTCTAATTGTGTCCAAAATGTGTTGAGAATGTTATAAAAATATAAAAATAAATAAAGAAAAATTAAAGAGAATATGAAATAAAAAAGACTGTGTATCGGTAGTGGAAAAGTTGAAAAAAAGCAGTTTTCATGCTATCTTATATAGTTACAAGGATCTTATTAAAGGAGAGAGAACATGGCAGCATTAAAAGAGTTACTTGCTAAAGTGGAATATGAATGCATCCGGGGAAGTGTGGAGCAGGAAGTGACGGATATCGTATATGATTCCAGAAAGGTGGAAAAAGGATGCATGTTTGTCTGCATTCCGGGAGCAAAGGCGGATGGTCATGATTATGCCAAAGGAGCGGTTGAGGCAGGCGCATCTGTTTTGCTTGTGGAAAAAGAGGTGGAGATACCGGCAGAGGCTGAAGTGACTGTGATTAAAGTGACTGATACCCACTATGCCATGGCATTTGTGTCGGCAGCTTTCTTCGGCTATCCGGCAGAGCAGATGAAGATTATTGGTATTACCGGAACCAAGGGAAAAACGACTACGACTTATCTGGTTAAGTCCATTTTAGAACAGGCAGGCAGAAAAGTAGGTCTGATCGGCACTATAGAGATTATTATAGGAGATACCCATATTCATGCGGATCATACCACACCGGAATCTTATCTGATTCAGAAGTATTTCAGGGCAATGGCAGATGCGGGATGTGATACCGTTGTAATGGAAGTGTCTTCCCAGGGACTGATGCTGCACAGAACCCAGGGATTTATATTTGATTTTGGTATTTTTACGAATTTGGAAGCGGATCATATCGGACCTGCGGAACACAAGGATTTTGATGACTATCTGCACTGCAAGAGCCTGTTATTCAAACAGTGCAGGGTAGGTATTGTGAATCATGATGATCCTCACTGGGAAGCTGTGACCGAGGGGCATACCTGCAGCCTTGAAACTTACGGTATTGATACACCGGCAGATCTTCGGGCAGAAAATATTTCTTTCTTAAAAGAAGCGGGTGCGCTGGGAATGTCCTTTGATGTGACAGGACTGATGAATTTTCATGTTCAAATTACAACACCGGGTAAATTCAGTGTGTACAATGCATTGACGGCTATTGCAATCTGCAGACACTTCGGAGTGCAGGAAGAGAATGTGAAACAGGCACTTTTAAATGCCAAGGTAAAGGGCAGAATTGAGCCGGTTAAAGTATCCGATGAGTTTACGTTATTGATTGATTATGCCCATAATGCAATGGCGCTTAAGAGTCTTCTGTCCACGTTACGGGAATATCATCCGCACCGTCTGGTATGTCTGTTCGGATGTGGTGGAAACCGGGCGAAATCCAGAAGATATGAAATGGGAGAAGTCAGCGGGCAGATGGCCGATCTGACTATTATTACATCGGATAATCCAAGGACAGAGGAGCCTCAGGCAATTATAGATGACATTAAGATCGGTATGGCTAAGACAGATGGCAAGTATGTGGAAATCTGTGATCGTAAGGAAGCCATCGCCTATGCCATCAGTCATGGAGAGCCGGGAGATATTATTGTGCTTGCCGGTAAAGGGCATGAGGATTATCAGGAGATCAACGGTGTGAAATACCCGATGGATGAAAGAGATCTGATCAGGGATATCCTCGCAGGAGTTTGAGTGAATAAGTAATTTTGAAAGGAGAACGGCATGGCTGAGCGGTATGCGGATATTATCATAGAGATATCCCATGAAAAAGTAGACAGACCTTTTCAGTATAAGATTCCGCAGGAACTGGCTGATGCCGTTTATCCGGGAGTCCGGGTGCATGTGCCTTTTGGAAGAGGCAATCAGGATAGGTTGGGATATGTGGTAGACATCTCGGAAGAGACAGAGTATCCGAAAGAAAAACTGAAAGAGATTACATCCGTGGATGAGAAGAGTACTACTGCGGAAAGCAGCCAGATACAGATTGCGTACTGGTTAAAGCGGCAGTACGGTTCCACGATGATCACGGCTTTAAAGACGGTTCTGCCTGTAAAACAGAAGTTTAAGATGCCGGAGAAAAAGAAGGTTACCGCACTGATTGACAGACAGGAGCTTCCGGCAGTGATTGAGGAATGCGAGCGGAAACATCAGACGGCTAAAGTCAGAGTTTTGCAGGCTCTTACTGAGAATGATGTGTTGCCCTATGAACTGATCAGGCAGAAATTGAACGTGTCGGCGGCGACCCTGCAGGCACTGGAGAAACAGGGATATTTACGGATTGAGTCGGAAGCCTATTACCGTAACCCGGTGAGACATGTAAAGACCGGGGATAAGCGGGTTGCCTTAAGCGAAATGCAACAGCATATCATAGAGGATGTGATACAGGAGTACCGGGCAGGAAATCCGGGAACTTATCTGGTGCATGGGGTTACCGGAAGCGGTAAGACGGAAGTGTATCTTGGAATCATAGAGCAGATGATCTCCATGGGGAAACAGGCTATCGTACTGATCCCGGAGATCGCACTTACTTATCAGACGCTGCTTAGGTTCTATCAGAGATTCGGAGATCGTGTATCGGTGATGAATTCCACCCTTTCCATGGGTGAGAAATACGATCAGATTGAGCGGGCTAAGAATGGGCTGATTGATGTAATCATCGGTCCGCGCTCTGCACTGTTTACGCCTTTTCCCAATCTGGGAGTCATTATTGTGGATGAGGAGCATGAGAGCAGCTATAAGAGTGAGTCCATGCCCAAGTATCATGCCAGGGAGACGGCGATACAGATAGCTTCCATGCATGGTGCCAGTGTGGTGCTTGGATCGGCAACCCCTTCTATGGAAGCTTATTACAGGGCGAAGCAGGGGGAATACAAATTATACAAGATGACAGGACGTCAGGGAGGAAGCAGTCTTCCGGGCGTATATACGATAGATTTGCGGGAAGAATTAAAACAGGGAAACCGTTCTGTTTTCAGCCGTAAGCTGCAGGAACTGATGCAAGAAAGACTGCAGAAGAAGGAGCAGATGATTCTGTTTTTAAATCGCAGGGGATATGCGGGATTTATTTCCTGCAGGGCCTGTGGGCATGTGATGAAATGTCCCCATTGCGATGTTTCTCTTTCCGAACACCGGAATGGTATGTTAGTATGTCATTATTGCGGATATGAGGAAGTCAAGAAATCGAAATGTCCGGTATGCGGTTCCAAATATCTGATGGGATTTAAGGCCGGTACAGAACAGATTGAGGAAGCAATCCATAAGGAGTTTCCGGAAGCAAGGGTTCTGCGTATGGATGCCGATACGACCAGAACAAAGGAGAGTTACGAGAAGATTTTGTCCGCGTTCGCAGATGAAAAGGCAGATATTCTGGTGGGAACCCAGATGATTGTGAAGGGGCATGATTTCCCGAATGTGACGCTGGTGGGCGTGCTGGCAGCAGATTTATCCCTGAATCAGAACGATTACCGTGCCGGAGAAAGAACTTTCCAACTGCTGACACAGGCGGCAGGCCGTGCCGGAAGAGGAAATAAACCGGGAGAAGTGGTAATCCAGACTTATCAGCCGGAGCATTATAGCATTGTACATGCAGCCAAACAGGATTACGAGGGCTTCTATGAAGAAGAAATGGCATACCGCGAATTTATGCAGTATCCGCCTGTGGCACATCTGCTGGCGGTTCTAATCACATCCGGGGAACAGGAGCAGGGTGCTTTATTATGCGAGAAAATGACTGAATTGGTCAGGAAAATAGTGAACCCGGACAATAGTGCGACTGTAGTATACGGAGAGCATGAGGCGGAGAAACAACCATGGAGCGGAATACAGGTGATCGGACCTGCGGAAGCTACGATTGGTAAGATCAATGATCTGTACCGGCATGTATTCTATGTAAGGCATGCCGATTATCAGATTCTGGTGGAAGTAAAGGATCGGCTGGAGCAATTCTGTAAAGAACAGGAATTAAAAAATCAGACAGTGCAATATGATTTTGATCCGATGAATACATATTAAGGAACAGGAAGAGAGGATAAAAGAATGGCAATCAGAAAAATCAGAGAAATGGGAGATCAGGTTTTAACAAAGCGTTGTAAGGAAGTGACAGAGATCACACCCAGAATTCAGGAACTGATCGATGACATGTTTGAGACACTTTATGAGGCTAACGGTGTAGGACTTGCCGCACCTCAGGTAGGTATCTTAAAGAGAATAGTGGTAATAGATGTGACCGGAGAAGATCCGATTCTTATGATCAATCCCAAGATTATAGAGACCAGCGGGGAACAGGAAGGCTATGAGGGATGCTTAAGTGTGCCGGGCAAGAGTGGTTATGTGACCAGACCCAATTACGTGAAAGCTATAGCCTATGATGAGAATATGGAGCCTTTTGAAATAGAAGGAACAGAACTTCTGGCCAGAGCGATCTGTCATGAATTAGATCATTTGGATGGGCACCTTTATGTGGAAAAGGTGGAGGGGCCGCTTGTGAACACAGAAGATCTGCGGGACGAAGAGGAATAGTTTGCAGGCTGAGAGAAGAGAAAGACGAGGATGCGTATGAAGATTGTATTTATGGGAACGCCTGATTTTGCAGTAGGTGCATTGCAGGCAATCATAGAAGCAGGCCATCAGGTTGTGGCAGTTGTGACCCAGCCTGACAAGCCTAAGGGAAGAGGAAAAGAAATGCAGATGACACCGGTTAAGGTCTGCGCAATTGCGCATGGGATTCCGGTGTTTCAGCCAGTGAAGGTAAAGACACCGGAGGCTGTGGAAGTGCTGCGGGGGTATGGTGCCGATATTTTTGTGGTGGCGGCTTTCGGACAGATTCTATCTGAGGAGATATTGAATTTACCCAAGTATGGCTGTGTTAATATTCATGCTTCCCTACTGCCCAGGTACAGAGGAGCAGGACCGATTCAGTGGGCAATTATAGATGGAGAGAAGAGGAGCGGTGTTACCATCATGCAGATGGATAAAGGGCTGGACACCGGAGATATGCTTTTTAAAGCAGAAGTGGAGATCAGCGCTGATGAAACCGGAGACAGTCTCCATGATAAACTGGCTGAAGCGGGAGCAAGACTGATTGTGGAAGCACTTCCGAAGATTGAGGCAGGAGATGTGACACCGGTTAAACAGAACGATGAGGAATCCTGCTATGCTAAGATGCTGCAGAAGTCCATGGGAAGGATTGACTGGCAGCAGAGTGCGGATAAGCTGGATTGTCTGATCAGAGGACTGATTTCCTGGCCGGGAGCCTATACCACTTACCATGGGAAGAATCTAAAGATCTGGGAAGAAAAAGCAATAGATGCAAAAGAAGCAGGTCTTCAGCTGACAGATGCGGCACCGGGTACGATTGTGGGTGTAGAAAAAGATGCAGTCTATGTGCAGACCGGTAACGGTGTGTTGAAACTCCTTTCCTTGCAGTTGGAAGGGAAGAAGCGCATGGCTGTCAGAGATTTTCTACTAGGCTGTCAGATGAAAGCAGGAGAGCAGTTAGGACAGGAATAAATGAGCGGCTGGACGCTCGGAAGTGAGGTTTGGAATGGGACATTATGGATTTTACGGATTCTATTTTGATCCGACATATTGGTTGGTACTAATCGGTGCGATTTTATGCCTGTATGCACAGGCAAGGGTCAGTTCTGCATACAGCAAATATTCTAAAGTCAGAAGCAGAAGCGGGTTGACAGGAGCACAGGCAGCACAGAGGATTCTGGATTTATCGGGTATCTATGATGTGCGAATTGAACGTATAGGCGGAAGTCTGACAGACCATTATGATCCGGCGAACAAAGTGCTTCGTCTTTCGGACTCGGTATATGGTTCCGCTTCTATTGCCGCTATCGGTGTGGCAGCCCATGAATGTGGTCATGCGGTGCAGCATCAGCAGGGTTATGCGCCGCTTAAGATCAGATCGGCTCTGGTTCCGGCGGCCAATATCGGTTCCAAAGCGGGCATTCCGCTCATTATTCTGGGAGCGCTTCTTGGCATGAATCAGGTGTTGATTCAGATCGGTATCTGGGTATTTGCTCTGGCAGTCCTTTTCCAGGTGGTAACCCTTCCTGTGGAATTTAATGCATCCGGCCGTGCCCTTGCGATGCTGGGTGATTACGGAATGATGGCACAGGATGAAGTGGGAGGATGCCGTAAGGTGCTAAAGGCAGCAGCACTCACCTATGTGGCAGCGGCAGCATCTGCTATTTTGCAGCTTTTAAGACTGGTTCTTCTGTTCGGAAGAAGAAATGATGATTGACAGTTTCCATGGAGAAAATACAGAGTGGCAGAGGACGGAGCAACATGAATAGCAGAGAATTGATTCTGGATATCTTACTGGAATTATCCAAAGAAAATGAATACAGTAATGTTCTGATTGCTGCTGTGTTGGAAAAATATGATTATCTGGATGGCAGAGAGAAAGCTTTTATCAAAAGAGTTACTGAGGGAACCATTGAGCGAAGAATCCAGATAGACTATATACTGGATCAGTTTTCCAAAGTGCCTGTCAGAAAGATGAAGCCTCTGATCAGAGAACTGCTCAGGATGAGTGTTTATCAGATTATGTTTATGGAGCATATTCCTGATGCGGCAGTCTGCAATGAGGCAGTAAAGCTGGCAAGAAAGAGAAAGTTTCAGACCTTGCAGGGTTATGTGAATGGAGTGCTTCGCAATATTGCCAGAAATAAGCAGGACATCACATATCCTGATAGACAGAGTGAGAAAACAAAATATCTGTCGGTATACTATTCCATGCCTTTATGGCTTGTAGAGCATTTCAGTACTGCTTACGGAGAAGAAGCCTGTGAGAAAATACTGCAGGCTTATCTGCAAAGACAGCCGGTCAGTATCAGGCTGGATGAAAGGATGAGTCGTAAGGAGCAGGAAGAAATGCTTTCCTTATGGAAGCAAAAAGGAGTAGAAACGTTCAGACATCCTTATCTGCCTTATGCTGTGACGGTAGAAAAGTCAGAGGGTATCCGGAACCTGCAGGGTTATGAAGAGGGCAGGTTTGCGGTACAGGATGTGAGTTCCATGCTGGTGGTGGAGGCAGCCGGAATCAAAGAAGGAGATACAGTCATTGATGTGTGTGCGGCCCCCGGTGGCAAGGCACTTCATGCAGCAACGAAGCTGCATGGCACAGGACAGGTAATTGCCTGTGATGTGACAGAATATAAGACTGATAAGATAGAAGAGAACAGGCAGCGGCTTAAGCTTTCCAATGTAGCAGTAAGAACGCTGGATGCAAGGGTGCAGGAGCCGGATTTTATCAGTAAAGCAGATGTGCTGATTGCCGATGTTCCCTGCTCCGGGCTGGGAGTAATCGGTAAGAAGCAGGATATAAAGTATCGGATAACAGAGGAGTCTTTGGGGGCCATTGTGCAGCTACAGAAGGAAATCCTGCAAAACGTGGTATCTTATGTGAAACCGGGCGGTATTATGATGTACAGTACCTGTACCATGAACCCATCGGAAAATGAAGAAATGGCAAAGTGGATCTGCAGAGAGTTTGGTTTCGAACCGGAGAGTATGGCAGACTATATGCCGGAGAAATTGCAGCATGAGGCAGAGACGGGTATGCTGCAACTACTTCCCGGCGTGCATGAGACAGACGGATTTTTTATGGCAAAACTCAGGAAAAAATAATGACATAGAGCAGGTCAGGGAAAATGGAACAGAATACAGGATGCAAGGAAATAACATACAGGAAAGATATCAAGTCGCTGACATTAACACAACTGCAGGAAGAAATGGTGACCTTGGGGGAACAGAAGTTTCGTGCAAAGCAGTTGTATGAATGGATGCATAAGAAGCTGGCAAGAGATTATGAGGATATGTCCAATATTCCTGCAAGCCTTAAGGAAAAATGCAGACAGAACTATACATACACTTCGCTGCATATGCTTAAGGTACAGGAATCCGGAATAGACGGAACGAAGAAGTATCTGTTCGAACTGGCTGATGGCAATGTGGTGGAGAGTGTCTGGATGAAATATAAACATGGTAACTCTGTGTGTATTTCTTCTCAGGTGGGATGCCGCATGGGGTGCCGTTTCTGTGCTTCTACCCTGGATGGGCTGGAACGGAACCTTCTACCGTCCGAGATGCTTGACCAGATCTATGCAATTACTTTAGAGACCGGAGAGAGAGTATCGAATGTGGTGGTGATGGGAACCGGAGAGCCTATGGATAACTATGATAATCTGCTACAGTTCATTACTCTCCTGACAGATGAGAACGGTCTTAATATCAGTCAGCGCAACCTGACTGTATCTACCTGCGGTATTGTACCAAGAATGCGTGAACTGGCGGATAGGAAGCTTCAGATCACGCTGGCGTTATCTCTTCATGCCTCAACAGATGAGAAACGAAAGAAGCTGATGCCGATTGCCAACCGGTATTCCTTAGAGGAGCTGATGGAGGTCTGCACTTATTATTTTGAGCAGACCGGCAGAAGGCTTACCTTTGAATACAGCCTGGTTCGTGGCGTCAATGATACGAAAGAGGATGCTGAAGAACTGGCGGCATTGATCAAGAATTTGAATTGTCATGTTAACCTTATCCCGGTCAATCCTATTAAGGAACGGGATTTTGTGCAGTCTGAAAGACATGCCGTAGAGGCTTTCAGGAGCAGACTGGAGAAGCAGGGTATTACAGCTACCGTGAGACGGGAAATGGGAAGAGATATAGACGGCGCCTGTGGTCAGCTGCGCAGAAGACATATCGAGGCAGCAGCGCAGCCGTCTGATCTATTATCTTGAATTTGGGATTTCGCTGTGTTATGATTGAGACTGATGTGGTAAATACTAGAAGCAAAAGGCTTCATTAGGAGGAACTTAAGGTGCTTAAGTCCTATGCGATAACGGATATCGGACGAAAAAGACAATTGAATCAGGACTTTATCTATCTGTCAGAGACTCCTATCGGTAATCTGCCCAATGTATTTATTGTGGCAGATGGTATGGGCGGACACAATGCGGGGGATTATGCATCCCGCTATGCAGTGGAGACCGTGGTAGAAGAAATAGGTGCCTCCTTTGAGAAAAATCCTGTTAAGATCATGGGCAGGGCAATTGATAAGGCCAATGCAATGATTCGGCAAAGAGCCAGAGAGGATGTATCACTGAATGGTATGGGAACTACCATGGTGATTGCTACCTGCATGGGAAAGTATCTGGAAGTGGCTAATGTGGGAGACAGCAGACTCTATGTGGTTCATGAGAATCGGATAGAGCAGGTAACTCAGGACCATTCTCTGGTGGAAGAGATGGTACGTATGGGCGGTATTGACAGAGCATCGGCAAGAAATCACCCCGATAAGAATATTATTACCCGTGCTATCGGTGCAAGGGATTATGTAGAAGCAGATTTCTTTAATTTGGAACTGCAGACGGGAGATATGATCTTACTCTGCTCGGATGGTTTAACGAACATGATAGAGGACGACGTAATATACCGAATTTTAACCAGTGGCAGAAGCCTTAAGAACAGAGTGGAAGAATTAGTGGAAACAGCAAATCAAAACGGGGGCAAAGATAATATTTCAGTAATTGTTATCGAGCCGTCCGAGGGTGAGTATGATTAAGCTGCAGATTGAGAGAAAGGCATGGATGTTTACATGATTAAGATAGGAATGATGATTGGAGACCGGTATGAGATACTGGAAAAGATCGGTACCGGCGGAATGTCAGATGTGTATAAAGCCAAAGATCATAAGCTGAATCGATTTGTTGCGGTTAAGGTGCTGAAGCAGGAATTCAGTGAAAATGCCAATTTTGTCTCCAAGTTTCGAATTGAGGCACAGGCGGCAGCAGGCCTTATGCATCCTAATATTGTTAATGTGTATGACGTTGGAGAAGAGGGTGGTATCTACTACATTGTCATGGAATTGGTAGAAGGTATCACGTTAAAGAAATATATTGAGAAGAAAGCAAGGCTTTCTGTGAAAGAAGCAATCAGTATTGCCATTCAGGTGTCAATGGGAATACAGGCAGCTCATAATAATCACATTATTCATCGTGACATTAAACCACAGAATATTATTATCTCAAAAGAGGGCAAAGTAAAGGTTACGGATTTCGGTATTGCCAAGGCAGCGACCAGCAACACCATTACTTCCAATGTCATGGGATCTGTACATTATACCTCTCCGGAACAGGCAAGAGGCGGATACAGTGATGAGAAGAGTGATATCTATTCGCTGGGCATTACCATGTTTGAAATGCTTACGGGCAGAGTGCCTTTTAATGGAGAAACAACGGTGGCGATTGCCATTAAACATATACAGGAGGAGTTACCGCCTCCGAGAGAGTTTGTGCCTGAGATTCCTGTCAGTGTAGAGCAGATTGTATGTAAGTGCTGCCAGAAGAGTCCTGACAGACGTTATCAGTCTATGGAGGAGTTGATTGCAGATCTGAAGCAGTCCTTAATCAACCCGGACGAAGATTTTGTTAAGGTCATCGATCCTGATGAGGAAGCTTCTACCAGAATGATTACGGATAAGGACATGGCACAGATCAAGCGTCAGTCCAATAAACGTGATTCCATGGATGATGCCATGCGCTTAAAGAAAGATCATGTGCGTAATTACGTGGAGGAGGACGAAGAAGACGAAGAGGAAGACGAAGACTGGGACGAAGATGAGGATGATGAAGATTATGATCCCAAGATGGAGAAGATCACAACGATCTTAGCCATTGTTGCAGCACTTCTGATTGCCTGTATTGTCATTTTCCTGATTGGAAGGACTTTTGGTATCTTCAACTTTGGTTCAGGCGGAGCGGATCAGGCAGCCCAGGAGGAAACAGAGCAGGTAGAGATGATCCGGGTTGTGGGAATGAATGTGGAGGATGCTAAGAGAGCCTTACTGGAATTAGGACTGACCCCGGAGATTCAATATGAAGTAACCAGTGCCTATGCTGTTGGGACGGTATTACGTGCCAGTGTGCAGGATGGCCTGATGGTAGATAAGAATACAAATATTATACTGACGGTGGCAGAGAGCTCCGAGGGTATCACGGTACCCGGAGTGACCGGCAAATCTCAGGCAGAGGCAACATCTATTCTTGAAAAAGCCGGTTTTGTAGTAAATGTAACGCAGAGCTACGATTCTACGGTGGAAAGCGGATTTGTTATCTCACAGTCCCCGGAGGAAGCGACTACGGCACCGGAAGGATCTTCCATTACAATCCGTGTCAGTCAGGGAACAGAGGAGAACAAAGTAAGAGTGCCTAATGTCATTGGTCTGACGGAAATGGATGCCGTAGCGAGTCTGACAGAAAGCGAATTGACAGTAGGTACTGTGACAGAGGTCACTAATGAAGATGCGGCTTTGGCAGACAAGGTGTGTTATCAGAGCTATTCGGTTGGCTCCTATGTAGATAAAGGAACAGCTATTGATTTGAAGGTAAGTGCAGGACCTGAACAGGTAACTTATCGTTATTCGGAAGGCATTACAGCGCCCACGGAGGACCCCGATTACAAGGGCGGTATGGCGGTTACGGTTACTGTGACTACCGCGGATGGTACACAGTTACTCAGTACTCAGACCTCTTCTTTCCCTGTATCGGTTAATTATACGGGTATTAAGTCACCTACTGGTGTGATTACCTTTACTTTTACGGTTCAGACAGAGGATACAACAACAACCGATCCGGATACCGGAGAAACAGTGACGATACCCGGCAGTTCGCAGGAGAAGACCGTCAAAAGAGAGATTAACTTTACGCAGGAATAATGTGAAAAATCCATATGTAGGAAAACTATAAGACTGGGAAGAGCGGTATGCAAGGGAAAATCATTAAAGGAATTGCCGGTTTCTATTACGTCTATGTGGAAGGACATGGCATATATGAGTGTAAGGCAAAGGGAATTTTCAGAAAAGACCATGTGAAGCCGTTGGTAGGCGATGATGTGATAGTGGATGTCCTGGATGAATCGAAGATGCTGGGCAATATCCGCGAGATTTTGCCGAGAAGAAGTGCTTTGATCCGACCGGCAGTGGCCAATGTGGACCAGGCACTTGTGATTTTTGCCATTGTGAAACCCAATCCGAATTTTAATCTGTTAGACAGATTCCTGATTCGGATGGAACGCCAGAACCTGCCTACGATTATCTGCTTTAACAAACAGGACATCGCAACAGAGGAAGAGAAGGAGGCATTGCGCAAGGCATATGAGACCTGCGGTTATCAGGTGTGCTTCATAAGTGCCTTGGAGAATGAGGGGATAGAGCAGATCAGGAAGCTGCTTGCAGGAAAGACCACTACGGTGGCAGGCCCCAGTGGCGTGGGCAAATCCTCTCTGATCAATCAGCTTGCTCCTAAAGCCAATATGGAGACCGGTGCTATCAGTGAGAAGATAGAACGGGGTAAGCATACGACCAGACATTCCGAGATTATTGCCATAGGAGAGGAAACCTATATCGTAGACACGCCCGGGTTTACTTCCCTGGATATCTCGGAGATTACCAAGGAAGAGCTGGGCAATTATTATCCGGAATTCGTACAATATGAACCCTATTGCAAGTTCAGTGGCTGCGCCCATATCAGTGAACCGTCCTGTGGTGTGAAGGATGCCGTGGAGGCGGGTAAGATCAGCCGGGTGCGGTATGAGAATTATAAGGTGTTATATCAGGAACTCAAGGAGATGAAACGGTATTAATTTCATATCAGTTTTGCAATTCCCGTATCAGAGCATTGATCTGCATACGGGTTTTTGTGTGTATATCGAATGTATCATGTTGAAAATAGTCGAATTACTTGATAATATTAAATTAATCATATATGCCATGAAGGAGAAATGTGATATGCAGTTACAGGATTTTTATGAAATGCTGGGGGGAAGTTATCAGGAGATCAAGGAACGCTTGCAAAGCGATGAACTGATTCTTCGCCTTACATTTAAATTCCTTAACGATAAGAGTTATGAAAATCTTTGCAGGGCAGTAGAGGAAGAGGATTATGAAGAAGCTTTCCGGGCAGCTCATACGTTGAAAGGTGTGTGCCAAAATTTGAGTTTTGGTGAACTCGGAGCATCTTCCGGTGAATTGACGGAATTGTTGAGAAACAGAGCAACTGTACCTGTTGATAGAGAAAGATGCATGGAACTTTTTGATCAGGTATGTGCCGATTATCGGGTAGTGATTGAAGCAATCACAACCTTAAAGGGGCAAAAGAATTAAGACTTCCTCTTTAAGTGTAACGTATTACTGAAATACACCAGATAAGAATCATTAGTGTGATAAGGGCGGGAGAAATGCGAGACAAAATACTAATTGTAGATGATGTGGAAATTAATCGGGACATTTTGGCTGAAATTTTGGGGGAAGAGTATGAGATCCTAATGGCAGAAAGCGGTTCGCAGGCACTGGACATACTTGAAAAGGTACACGAGGAAATAGCGGCTATACTGCTTGATTTGGTCATGCCGGAAATGGATGGTTTTGCGGTGCTTGAGGAACTGAACCAAAAACCATGGAGCAAGCAGATTGCAATCATGATTATCAGCGGTGATAATACTGTTCAGACAGAAGCTAAATGTTTCGAACTGGGGGTAGCCGATTTTGTTCATCGCCCTTTTAATAACAGACTGGTCAAAAAGAGAGTGCACAATGTTGTGGCATTGTATCAGTATCAGCAGGAATTGGAACAAAAGGTTGAGAAGCAGACAGAGGTACTTCGGAAACAGTTTAGACTTTTACAGCAGCAGGCTGACAGGCTTAGGCAAAGCAAAGAAAATGTTATTGATATTCTGGGCACAGTAGTGGAATATCGGAATTTGGAAAGTGGTGAACATATTAAGCGGGTAAAAGGCTATACCAGAATTTTGGCAGAAAAAATGATGCGGGATTATCCGGAGTATGGATTGACACAAAATCGGATTGAGGTAATTGTTTCAGCCAGTGCATTACATGATGTGGGCAAAATTGCTATTCCTGATTCTATTCTTCTTAAACCGGGTAAGCTTACCAGCGAGGAATTTGAATATGTGAAAACCCATACCACTAAGGGGTGTGAGATTTTGAATAGAATAGATAATGCATGGGATGATGAATATGGAAAAGTAAGTTACGAAATCTGCAGGTATCATCATGAACGTTATGACGGAAGGGGATATCCGGATGGCTTAAAAGAAGACGCTATTCCTATCTCAGCCCAGATTGTATCCATTGCGGATGTTTATGATGCGTTGGTCAATGAGCGAGTCTATAAGAACGCCTTTACCAAAGAAAAAGCATTCCGGATGATCAATGAGGGAGAATGTGGGGTGTTTTCACCTAAGATTCTCGACTGCTTCGGGAATACAAGAGAAGAGTTTGAGAAGCTTGCAGAAACCCGCAGGGCTGAATAAATTCATAGAGTCGTTAAAGATATGATGTAATAGTATTGGGGTATAATTCATGAACAAATTGACAAAACCGGAATTAGAGCAGGAAAAGACTACTATAGAATCTCAGAATAATCTGAAACAGGCGCTTGCCAAGCTTGAAAAAATGAATAAAATTCTGCGGGATGAAATGGAAATTGCAGGAACTTTAAGTAAGGATTATCCTGATGTGGTGCTGCTGGATCTTGCCAATGATACTGCAACAACGATTAAATGTAAAGGTAGAATTTTTGCAGAAGATGAGCGAGTTGCAAGACGTTCTTATAAAAATGCATGGGATTACTATATAAACAAATATGTTGTCAAAGAGGACCGGAAAGCACTCTATGAGGCTGTTGCTGTTGACGTTGTGCAGCAGGCGCTTGAACAGAGCGATGAATATATCTGCAGCTATCGGGTGCAATATGATGATTCGGGAATTCATTATTTTCAGGTCGCCTTTTTCAGAATGTATTCTAAACGGGCTGCAGAAAGCCAGATTATATTGGCTTTTCGCAATGTAGACACCGTTGTAGAGGAAGAACGGAGACATAGGAAGGTGCAGGATGAGCAGCTTCGTATTATTGATGCGTTGATTCAGGAATATCACAGTCTGTTTAAAATTGATGTAAAGACCGGGGAAATGTCTCTTTACAGAACCGACGGAAGGGGGATGGACAGTGATAGGCTTCAGCATTTGATGGATGGAGGCTGTTATCAGAAGATTATTTCCAAATATATTGATACGTATATTGTTCGGGAGGATAGGGAGCGAATCAGAGAAGCAACGGATATGGATGTCCTTCTGAAAAAAGTTCCGGAGGTCGGGCTGTACAAGCTTGGATATAGAAGATGTATGGATGGTGTGATCTCCTATTATGAAATGAATATCGCTAAAACGGTTAACGAAGATGGAGCGATTGTATTTATTATGGGATTTCGTGATGTGAGCGAAGAGGTGCAGTGTCAGTTGGCACAGGCCAGAGATATTGAAGCACAGAGCGAGATTATAGAAGGTCTCGGTTCGGAATATTACTCTGTACTTCTGGTTGATCCGGAGATGGATACAGTTACAACTTATCGTGCGGAAGATGAGGACGGACAATCAATCGCAGAGCATTTTATCCGACACAATTCCTGTTGGTCGAAGGGAATTTGCAGTTATGCGGAAGAATTAGTTTCGGAACAAAGTCGTAGCGAATTTCTGGGGAAATTATCCATTGAACGTATACGGGAAGGAGGAAGAGATTATTCCTTTACATATGAGAAATTAGTAAATAATGGCATCATGTATCTGCAGGCGAGAGTTGCATTTGTACGGGAGAAAGACGGAGGATTTGTTACCGTAATCGGGACCAGAAATGTGGATGACCTGATTAAGAAGGAAAGACAGCAGGAAATGGCATTGCAGGCAGCATATGATGCAGCGGAAGCTGCTAATAAGGCAAAGACAAATTTCTTATCCAATATGTCTCATGATATCCGTACACCTATGAACGGCATTATTGGTATGACTGCGATAGCGGCAGCACATATTGATGACCGGGAAAGGGTTCTGGACAGCCTTCAGAAGATTACCAAGGCAAGTAAGCATTTACTCAATCTGATCAATGAAGTTCTGGATATGAGTAAGATTGAATCGGGAACGGTTCAGCTGATTGAGGAAGAATTTAATCTGTCTGATTTGGTTGATAATCTGATTACAATGACAAGTTCCCAAATCGAAGAACATCATCATGAATTATCTGTTAATATATCCGGTGTGATACATGAAGCTGTTATAGGCGACAGTCTTCGAATACAGAAGGTATTTACCAATCTCATGGGCAATGCGGTGAAGTTTACGCCGGATGGCGGTACAATTAAATTGTCTATTTATGAGAGACCATGTTATCAGGCTCAGGTTGGATGCTATGAATTTGTTTTTGAGGACAATGGCATTGGCATGAGTGAGGAATATATGGAACAGATTTTTGAGCCCTTTTCAAGAGCCGATGACGGACGAGTTGATAAGATTCAGGGCACGGGACTTGGAATGTCCATCAGTCGCAATATTGTGCGTATGATGGGTGGTGATATTTCCGTTGAAAGCAAACAGGGTGTTGGCTCAAGATTTGTGGTTACCATTTATCTGAAAATTCAGGATTGTGTAGAGGATATGTATGATAAGTTCGAGGATCTGGATGTTCTGGTGGCAGATGATGATGCAATGAGTCTGGAGTCCTGTTGCAGTATTTTGAATGATTTGGGAATGAAAGCCGAAGGGGCGTCAACAGGTCGAGAGGCAGTTGAACAGATTCTTATGCGTCATGAGCAGAAGAGAGATTATTTTGCCTGCATTATTGACTGGAAGATGCCGGATATGGATGGAATAGAGACAACAAGGGCTATACGCAGGGCTGTGGGAGATGATGTGCCTATTATTATTGTCTCTGCTTATGACTGGTCAGATATTGAGCAGGAGGCAAGGGCAGCGGGGGCCAATGCTTTTATCAGCAAGCCGTTATTTCGTTCCAGATTGGTTAAAACCTTTAATGCGCTTGTGGGAGAGGAAGAGGAGAAAGAATTCCAAGAGCCTTTTGAGGAATTGCAAGATCTGAATTTCTCCGGATGCCGGGTGCTTTTGGCAGAAGATAATGAGTTGAATGCAGAAATTGCAACAGAAGTCTTACAAATGACAGGTCTTAAGGTGGAATATGCTGCTGATGGTACAGATGCTGTGGACAAAATACGTGGATGTGAAGATGGTTATTATGATATGATTTTTATGGATATCCAGATGCCAAAAATGAATGGATATGATGCAACAAGAGCCATTCGTGCCATGGATCGAAGTTACTGCAGGCAAATTCCGATTATTGCCATGTCGGCAAATGCATTTGCGGAGGATGTACAGGCGGCTAAAACAGTTGGAATGAATGAGCATATTGCAAAGCCGCTTGATTTGAAGACACTTGCCAGAACACTTAATAAGTGGTTGTGATGACTTCGGAAGTTTTTAGCGAGAGGCTGAAATAAAACAGTCTCTCGTTTTTTTGGTGAAATATTAAATTATAATTTCGAAAATTAAAATTTTTTAGAGTTTCGAAAGCGGTAAGTAAATGAAGACAATTATCCGAGAAGGATATTTAGAAAGAATAAAGGCATTAAAAGATACTCCTGATATAAAAATTATTACCGGCATTAGACGTTGTAAAAAATAAATATGATATTTATGTAACGGGATCCAATGCCTTTTTACTCAGTGCTGATTTGGCAACTCTGTTTACGGGAAGATATATTGAAATCCACATGTTCCCATTTAGTTTTAGGGAATATTGTGAGTATTATAGTGAAGAAAACGATAAGGATAAACTGTTTGATGAGTATTTTATGAAAGGCGGTTTAGCCGGATTATACGCATATAATACGGATTTGGATAGAACAACATACATCAAAGAAGTATATGAGACAATCGTGAATAGAGATTTGGTGCAAAAGTATAATTTGCCGGATACGCAGGTGCTTCGTCAATTGAGCGAGTTCTTGATGGATAATATTAGTAATTTGACATCACCGAACAGAGTGAGTGATATTTTGAAGGCGAATGAAGTGCCAACAAATCATGTCACGATAGGAAAGTATATCAAATATCTATGCACAGCATTCGTATTCTATGACATCAAGAGATATGACATAAGAGGTAAGAAGTATTTAGAAACCTCGGATAAGTTTTATATGTGTGATATAGGAATGCGCTATGCCATATTAGGTAGTCGAAATATGGATTATGGGCGTGTGTATGAAAATATTGTTTGTGTGGAACTTTTGCGTAGGGGTTATGAGGTTTATGTGGGAAAACTCTATCAAAAGGAAATAGATTTTGTTGCTCAGCGTGGCAGTGAGAAAATATATATTCAAGTTAGCGACAACATTTCTAATCAGGAAACTTTTGAAAGAGAGTATTCACCATTGTTACAGATTAAGGATGCTTTTCCTAAGATGATTATTGCCAGAACGAAACATCCGAAGTACACATATGAAGGAATTGAAGTATATGATATTGCGGAGTGGCTATTGAATACAGGTTAAGAGTTTTAAGGCGCTTAAACAATTCTTAGTGTACGGATTCATAATGCCACTTATTTGTGCTTGAAAAGGCAGTAGAGGATCGGCTTGGACTGGTCCTTTTTAATTACGTCAAAATAATTTTAATTTGGTCATTTTGATAGAAATGATGAAGTTAAACTTGATTTTGACGAAGTAGAGATATATAATTCAATTGAGTCATAATGAATGAAATGACGAAGTTAAATTCAAAATGAGGTAATTAGAATGAGGCAATTTGATTACACGGATAAATGGAAAAGATTGCTCACACCAGAGATTGTGCGTTACCTTACAACAATTCATGAATACAAGGGGGAACAGCGCTTGATTGCTGAACACCATGCTGATGTATTAGAAAGTCTTGTTGAGGTGGCTAAGATTCAAAGTACAGAGAGTTCAAATAAAATTGAGGGTATCTATACTTCTGATGAACGTTTGAAAAAGATTGTTTTGGATAAGACAATGCCAAAGACAAGAAATGAGCGTGAGATTGCAGGATACAGGGATGTGCTTAACACAATACACGAGAACTTTCCTCACATTCCAATCCGTGACACATTCATATTACAACTTCATAGAGATTTGTATAAATTTGAGAATGTCTCTAATGGAGGTAGATTTAAGACTGCTGACAATATAATTGAGGAAGAAGATACAAATGGAAATAAATCTGTTAGATTCAGACCCTTACCTGCATGGGAAACTCCGGAAGCAATTATAAGCCTGTGCACTGCCTATAATGAGGCAATTAACAGAAGCGAAGCAGATCCGCTTTTAATCATATCAATGTTTATCATAGATTTCTTGTGCATTCATCCGTTTAATGATGGAAATGGAAGAATGAGCAGATTATTGACTTTATTATTGCTATATCAGAATGACTATATGGTAGGTAAATATATTAGTTTGGAAAAACTGATAGAGCGAACAAAAGACAGTTATTATGATGCTCTTCAGGAAAGTTCGAGGGGGTGGATGGAAGAAGAGAATGACTACGAGCCTTTTGTAAAATACATTTTTGGAATTATTACGGCAGCATACAGAGAATTCTTTGATAGAGCACAGATTGTGGAAGAAAAGAAAGTGTCTAAGCCGGATAGGATTGAGAAACTGATAAAGAATCATTTGGGTACAATAACTAAGGCTGAGATTGATGATGCCTCACCGGGAATAAGTACAACGACGGTACAGAGAACATTAACAGATTTGGTTAAGGCAGAAAAGATAATAAAGATTGGAAATGGTCGTTATACAAAGTATAAATGGAACTGGGATAAGGAGAATTAATGAGGGAAATGTATTGTACAAAAGAAAGAAATGTACATTTTGGTGTTGATGTGGTACACTATGCGTAGTTTTATTTTTAGAAGGAGAAAAATGTATTATGAAACTAGGAATCGTGGGGCTTCCCAACGTGGGAAAGAGTACCCTTTTTAATTCTTTGACAAAGGCAGGAGCTTTGGCGGCTAATTATCCGTTTGCGACAATTGACCCAAATGTGGGAGTTGTTTCAGTTCCGGATGAGAGAATTGAGAAGCTTGGCGAGTTGTATCATACGAAGAAGGTTACGCCCGCAGTGATTGAATTTGTAGATATTGCAGGTCTTGTGAAGGGAGCTTCTAAAGGTGAAGGTCTGGGCAACCAGTTCCTTGCTAATATTCGTGAGGTAGATGCGATAGTTCATGTTGTCAGATGCTTTGAAGACACGAATGTAGTTCACGTTGATGGTTCGGTTGATCCCGGAAGAGATATTGAGACAATTAACTTTGAACTTATTTTTTCAGATATCGAGATTTTAGATAGAAGAATCGCTAAGGTCGCAAAACAGGCCAGAATGGACAAGACTCTTGCCAAAGAATTGGAGATGCTTGAAGGCGTTAAAGCACATTTAGAGAGTGGTAAGATGGCACGTACTTTTGAACTTCCGGAGGATGAGGATCTTGTGAAGTGCTTTGAGGGCTACAACCTTCTTACCGCTAAGAAGACAATCTATGCAGCCAATGTGGCAGAGGACGATCTTGCTGATGATGGAGCATCCAACCGGTATGTGCAGGCTGTTAGAGAAATTGCTGTGTCGGAAGGCTCTAAATGCTTTACGGTTTCTGCCAAGCTTGAGGAGGAACTGTCTGAATTAGATGAGGAGGAGAAGGCAATGTTCCTGTCAGATCTTGGAGTTGAATCTTCCGGTCTTGATAAGCTTGTTGCCGAGAGCTATGATTTGCTTGGTCTGATGTCATTCCTTACAGCCGGAGAGGACGAGTGCAGGGCGTGGACTATTAAGAAGGGAACCAAGGCACCTCAGGCAGCCGGTAAGATACATACCGATTTCGAGAGGGGCTTTATTAAGGCAGAGGTTGTGAATTACAAGGATCTGCTTGAGCAGGGTTCTCTTGCCGCAGCCAGAGAAAAAGGTCTGGTAGGTATGGAAGGTAAGGATTACGTGGTACAGGATGGCGATGTAATCCTGTTCCGGTTTAATGTATAAAGAAGGACGTGAATGTTATCATGCAGGATATCATGGATATCAAAGATATTGCATTCCCAAATCTGGGAATTTATCTTAGGAATGTGCCGAAGAGCTTCAGTATATTCGGGTTTCAAATAGCTCTGTACGGAGTTATTATCGGAATCGGTGTGTTGTGCGGTGTGTTATTGGCAACACATGTGGCAAAGAAAGAAAAGGTTGACCCTGATGTGATCTGGGATTTTGCAATCTATGCCATTGTTTTTTCCATTATAGGTGCAAGAGCTTATTACGTGGTCTTCCAATGGGATATGTATAAGGACAATCTGCTTGAGATATTAAATCTCAGGAATGGCGGCCTTGCCATTTATGGTGGAGTGATAGCAGCTTTCATTACGTTGTGGATTTACAGCAAGATTAAGAAGCAGAGTTTTCTGCAGATTGCGGATATCTGTGTGCCGGGGCTGGTATTGGGACAGGTAATCGGCCGCTGGGGGAATTTCACGAACAGAGAAGTATTTGGTGAATATACGAATTCCCTGTTGGCCATGCGGATTCCCATTGATGCGGTCAGAGGCGGAGATATCTCGGAGTCCATTGCTACACATATTATAGAAGGTACTAATTTTATTCAGGTACATCCTACTTTCCTATATGAAAGTCTGTGGAATCTGGCACTGCTTGCGATTATGCTGTGTTACAGAAAGCATAAGAAGTTTGAGGGAGAGCAGTGGCTTCTGTATCTGGGCGGTTATGGACTGGGCAGAGCCTGGATTGAGGGAATCCGTACTGACACACTTTTCATTCCCCATACGACTATTGCCGTGTCTCAGGTACTGGCAATCGTGCTTTTCTGCTTCGCGGTAGTGGCAGATATCGTTGTCAGGATTCGCTTGAAGAAGAAAAATTAAATAATCATTAGATCTCGGAATAATCCGTGCAGAGATTGCACGGATTATTTTTTTTAAGATTTTTTTAAGGTTTCCTTGAATTTTCCTTGCATTATACTCTCTTTTAGTATAGAATTAGGTTAAAAGTGGTGGAAAGTGGTGCGAAGTGGAACGAAGTGGTAGATTTCAACCGAAATTCTGCATCCCATAGCTTTCCGTGGCAGACCGCTTGGATGTATGAAGTGTATAGATGGTAGTAAACACTGCTGACATGCACTTGAGGCAGGTGATTGCGTATGTTTATGGGAGAATACAATCACACAATCGATGCAAAAGGCAGGCTGATCGTCCCCTCCAAGTTCAGGGAAACCCTGGGAGATACCTTTGTGGTAACGAAGGGATTAGATGGCTGTCTGTTTGTATATGATAATGAAGAGTGGGGTATTTTCGAAGAGAAACTGAAATCACTGCCGATTACAAATAAAGAGGCCAGACAGTTCGTCAGATTTTTCCTGGCGGGTGCGGCAGAAGTAGAAGTGGATAAACAGGGACGAATTTTGGTTCCGAATGTCCTGAGAGAGTTTGCGGAATTGAATAAAGATGTAGTGCTCATCGGCGTGGCCAGCAGGATTGAGATCTGGAGTAAAGAACGGTTTGAAGGCATGACTGCTTATGAGGACATGGATGAAATAGCGGAGCATATGGCAGAACTTGGATTAGGAATTTAGTATATGGAATTTAAGCATACGTCAGTTCTTTTGGAGGAAACAATTGATAATCTGCATATAAAACCGAATGGTATCTATGTGGATGGAACATTGGGTGGCGGTGGACATTCCTATCAAATCGCTTCCCGATTAACCGATGCAGGCAGACTGATTGGGATTGATCAGGATGGAGATGCCATTGAAGCGGCCGGTAAGAGGCTGGAACCATTTGCAGACAGAATCACACTGATACGCAATAATTACTGCAATGCAAGGGAAGCACTGAAGCAGATCGGCATTGACAAGGTAGACGGTATTGTGCTTGATTTGGGAGTTTCTTCTTTTCAGCTTGATAATGTGGAGAGAGGATTCTCCTATAAATATGATACAGCACTGGATATGAGAATGGATACGAGGCAGTCTCTGAGTGCAAGAGAAATTGTAAATGAATATTCCGAAATGGAATTGTTCCGGGTTATCAAAGATTATGGAGAAGAGCAATTTGCGAAAAATATTGCAAAGCATATCGTGAACGCCAGAAAGGACAAGCCTATTGAAACCACAGGAGAGCTGAATGAAATTATTAAGGCAGCCATTCCTGCCAAAATGCGGGCAACAGGGGGGCATCCTTCCAAGAAAACTTTTCAGGCAATCAGGATTGAGTGTAACAGGGAACTGGAAGTGCTGAGGGATTCTTTGGATGACCTGATCGATATGTTAAATCCGGAAGGAAGGATTTGTATTATTACCTTTCATTCTCTGGAAGACAGAATTGTGAAATCAGCTTTTCGCAAGAATGAGAATCCGTGTACCTGTCCGCCGGATTTTCCGGTATGCGTATGCGGACAAGTATCGAAAGGAAGGGTAATTTCCAGAAAACCGATTTTACCGTCGGAGGAAGAGACAGAAGCCAACAAGAGATCGAAGAGTGCAAAGCTAAGAGTATTTGAGAGAACATAAAACTCGTAGGAAGGGTATTGGGAAATGGCATCATCACAAAGAAACGGACAAGCAAGAACAACGAACAGAAACCGCACGGCAAACAGCCGCGGGCAGTATTATGTGCAGGGAAATGTTGTCAGAAAATTAGATGTCACAAGAGAAATCGAAAGACAGCCACAGAAGAGAGTCAGTAATACGACACGTAAGAATAGAGAAAAGGCAAGACATATGAATGCCGGTTATGTGGCTTTCTTATGTATGGCGCTGATTGCCACAAGCATTATTCTGATCAATTATATTGGGTTACAGTCAGATATTACCAATAGTGTGCAGCATATTTCTGCGCTGGAGAGTAAACTCAATGATTTAAAGCTTGCAAATGATGAGGAATATAGTAGAATAACAAGTAGTGTGGATTTGGAAGAAATTAAGCGGATTGCGATACAGGAACTGGGAATGCAGTATGCTGAGGAGGGACAGGTTGTTACCTTTGCCAGTGAGAACAGCGATTATGTAAAACAGATGGCTGACATTCCGCAATAGCAACGTTCTTCCATATAACAGGTAAGGAGAAAAGTGATTATTTGAGCAATCTGGGTAGGAAAAATGCTGTAAATAAGTTTACGGTAAAAATGCAAAAAAAGCTGTTGTTATTATACCTGATTATATTAGCAGCTTTCATAGGGTTAAGTGCACGTTTGATTCTGATTAACAGAGATAACGGAGAAGACTATAAAAAACAGGTATTGTCGCAGCAGGAATATGATTCCACGACAATACCTTTTAAACGTGGAACAATTACCGATGCCAATGGCACGGTTCTTGCAGCCAGCAATAAAGTATATAATGTTATTTTGGACACAAAGCTTTTGCTGCAGAAGGAAGAATATTTAGAGCCTACTTTAACTGCGCTGAAAAAATGCTTTGGCATTGATACCAATGCAATCAGAAGTTATATCGCGGAGCATCCTACATCTTCCTATTATGTCATGGCCAAGCGTGTGGAATATGATAAGATGAATGCTTTTCAGGAAATGAGGAATGATCCTGAAACAAACGGGAATATCCGTGGAGTTTGGTTTGAAGATGAATATAAGAGAGAATATCCTAACGGTTCTCTGGCCTGTGATGTAATCGGGTTTACTACCAATGACAATGTGGGTACCTATGGACTGGAGGAATATTATAATGATGTTCTGTGCGGAACCAACGGAAGAGAGTACGGATATCTGAATGATGATTCTACATTGGAGAGAACAACTATCGCAGCGGTAGACGGCTATAATATCCAGACAACCATTGACGCCAATATTCAGAGTATCGTAGAGAAATATCTGAAGGAATATAATGAGGAGTATAAGGATAATTATCGTCCGGGAAATGGGGCAGAGAATATTGGCTGTATTATTATGGAAGTCGATACAGGTAATATTCTTGCTATGGCCAGCTATCCCAATTATGATCTGAACGACACAAGAAATACCGACAACCTGATTGGTATGCCGCTTCTGGATGAAAAAGGAAAGAAAACAGGAGAATATGTCACTCAGGAAGCGATAGATGCCATGGATGATGAGACCATGTACCAGCATCTGAATGCTCTTTGGAAGAATTACTGTATTGTTGATGCTTATGAGCCGGGATCGGTAGCCAAGCCTTTTACGGTTGCTGCTGCATTGGAAAGCGGTTCTATCAAAGGTAATGAGCATTATTATTGTGAGGGAAAGCTTCATGTCGGAGACTATGATATTAAGTGCCATCAGATCTACGGAGACGGTGATCTGTCCGTACAGGAAGGTATTGAGCGGTCCTGTAACGTGGTACTGATGGATGTGGCATTCGCCATGGGGAAAGATACTTTTGTTGACTATCAGCATTTGTTTGGATTCGGATTAAAGACGAATATTGACCTGGCGGGAGAAGCCCGTACTGCCAGTATGGTATACAATCACAATACAATCGGTATTACAGAGCTGGCAACGAACTCCTTCGGACAGGGATTTAATGCAACCATGATTCAGATGATTACGGGCTTCTGTTCTTTGATCAATGGCGGCTATTATTATGAGCCACATGTAGTCGGGAAGATTACCACGGCGGACGGTGCCACCATAGAGAATGTGGAGCCTAGAGTGCTGAAACAGACGATTTCTAATTCAACCAGTGAGACAATCAAGGAATTCTGTAATACGGTAGTAACGGGTGAGCATGGTACCGGTAAGACGGCAAGACCGGCAGGCTATATGATCGGAGGTAAGACCGGTACGGCAGAGACTCTGCCCCGTAAGAATGGCCAGTATGTCGTATCCTTTATGGGATATGCTCCGGCAGATGACCCCCAGATTGCAATTTATGTGGTGGTGGACAGACCTAATGTGTTGTATCAGGATGATGCCAAGCATGCCACCAGAATCGTCAGGAAAATCCTTACGGAAGTATTGCCCTATATGAATATTTTCATGACAGAAGAACTCAGTGATGAAGAACGGGCAGAACTGGAGGCTTTGCAGATCCAGATCAGAATGCCGCAGAATCCGGACGAAGAGGAGCCGCATTTAGATGAAAACGGCAATCCTATTGCACCGGAGGAAGCGGGAGAAGATGGAACCGGACAGGGAGAAGACGGAGACTCTGAGAAAGATGAGGGAACTGATCCGGAGAATAAGGTAGACATTGAAGTGTGGAAATCCTTCCCTATCGATCCGGTTACCGGATATGCACAGGACCCGAATACCGGTTATTTGATTGATCCGAATACCGGTAGTGTAGTTAGCGGTGGAAGTCTGTTAGGTGAAGAAGAGGAAGGCGAAGAAGATACTCCGGAAGAAACGAAGGAAGACACAGAATAGGCATATTTAAGAATAACCTCATAAAAAGGGTAATAAATTATATTAATACCTTTTTGTGGGGTTATCTTTATGAAGGAGGAAAAATCCTATTTACATAAAACGTATCATAGAAATAAGACGGTTGTTGTCTTCTTCATGTGTCTTGCAATTTTTATTGTATTGATCGGCAGACTGTCTTATCTGATGATTTTCCAGTCGGAATATTATACTCAGAAGGCCAAGGAACTGCATGAAAGGGAACGAAGCATCAAAGCGGCAAGAGGACGTCTTATAGATGCCAATGGCAAGATCCTGGCAGATAATAAGACAGTCTGTACGATTTCCGTGATCCATAACCAGATCACGGATCCGGAGAAGGTTATTGATGTATTGTGCAGAGAACTGGAGCTTTCTGAGGAGTATGTGAGAAAACGAGTGGAGAAATATTCCTCCATTGAAAAGATCAAGAGTAATGTGGATAAGAGTATAGGAGATGCCATCCGGGAATATGATCTGGATGGTGTGAAGGTGGATGAAGATTATAAGCGATATTACCCTTATGATTCCCTTGCCTCTAAAGTGCTTGGGTTTACAGGAGGAGATAATCAGGGAATTATTGGACTGGAAGTTATCTATGAGGAATATTTACAGGGTGAAGCGGGAACAATCCTGACGGTGACTGATGCCAAAGGCGTAGAAGTGGATAAAGCCGGAGAGGAAAGAATAGAACCGGTAAACGGTCAGGATCTGTATATCAGTCTGGATATGAATATACAAAGCTATGCGACCCAGTTAGCCATGCAGACGATGGAGACGAAAGGGGCTGACAGTGTTTCCATCCTTGTGATGAATCCGCAGAACGGTGAAATACTGGCCATGGTAAATGTGCCGGAGTTTAATCTGAATGATCCTTATACTTTGCCGGAAGGTGTGGACAGCGAAGGTTTAAGTGAGGAGAAAAGACAGGAGCTGCTTAACGGAATGTGGCGTAATGGCTGCATTAACGATACCTATGAGCCGGGTTCCACCTTTAAGATTATTACCGCAGCCGCAGGGCTGGAATCCGGGGCGGTTAAGACCACAGACACCTTTAGCTGTCCGGGTTATATTATGGTAGAGGATCGCAAGATACGATGCCACAAGGTAGGAGGGCATGGAGCTGAAGACTTTGTGCAAGGTACAATGAATTCCTGTAACCCGGTTTTTATTACAGTGGGTCTGCGGATTGGCGTGGACCGGTTTTATTCTTATTTCAGGCAGTTCGGGTTGTTAGATAAAACCGGCATCGATCTGCCCGGAGAGGCAGGAACTATTATGCATCAGAAAGAGAATATCGGACCTGTGGAGCTTGCAACGATCTCCTTCGGTCAGTCCTTTCAGATTACGCCGATTCAATTGGCAACGACGGCATCTTCCATTATCAATGGCGGAAGACGTGTGACCCCTCATTTTGGGGTCAGGGTGGCAGATGGAGATGGCTCGAACAGTCAAAGTTTTGAGTATCCTGTAAGAGAAAATGTGGTCTCTGAAGAGACTTCTGAAACCATGCGGTATATCCTGGAACAGGTGGTAGCGGAAGGAAGTGGCAGGAACGGTGCTGTGGAGGGATATCGGATTGGCGGCAAGACTGCGACCAGTCAGACACTTCCACGTGGAAGCGGCAAATATATTGCCTCATTTCTTGGTTTTGCGCCGGCAGATGACCCGCAGGTTCTGGCTATTGCCATTATCAATCATCCCCAGGGGACCTATTACGGAGGGCAGATTGCGGCGCCGGTGATACGACAGCTTTTTGAGAATATCCTTCCATATTTGGAGAAGATGAAGTATAATAGGACATGAAGTTTAACTAGGGCATTTGAAGAACAATACCCAAGTTAAACTAAATCATGTCCGCAAGAATAGCAAAGCTATTCTTGAAATGAAGGAGTTGTTCTTGAAATAGAGGAGCGGTTCTTGATAGAGAGTGTGTGGAGAGAGTTATGAATTCAACGATTTTAATGTCAGTTTTGATATCTTTTGCAATCAGTGTGGTTTTGGGGCCGGTGGTAATCCCGTTTCTGAAGCGGTTGAAAGTAGGGCAGACGGTCAGGGATGAGGGACCGGAAAGCCATCTGAAGAAGAACGGAACCCCTACTATGGGAGGTATCCTGATATTGTTCAGTGTGGTAGTGACTTCTCTCTTTTTTGTAAAGGATTATCCAAAGATTATTCCTATTTTGTTTTTGACGATGGGATTTGGACTGATTGGTTTTTTGGATGACTATATTAAAGTGGTGTTGAAACGTTCCATGGGACTTCATGCGTGGCAGAAGTTCAGCCTGCAGATTGTTGTGACAGGGATATTTACCTATTATCTGCTGAATTACACAGATGTTTCTCTGGCGATGAAAGTTCCTTTTATGGATGGTGTTTATCTGGATTTTGGATGGTTTAACATTCCGCTTTTGTTTTTTATTGTGATCGGAACAGTCAATGGAACCAATTTTACGGATGGACTGGACGGACTGGCAAGTTCTGTCACTGTTCTGGTAGCCACATTTTTTACGGTAGTGGCAATCGGTACGAACAGTGGGATTGAACCTATTACCTGTGCGGTAGTGGGCGCTTTGTTGGGATTCCTTCTGTTTAACGTGCATCCTGCCAGTGTATTTATGGGGGATACCGGTTCTCTGGCTTTGGGAGGATTTGTGGCAGCCGCAGCTTATATGATGCAGATGCCGTTATTCATTGTGATAGTTGGATTTATTTACATGATAGAGGTTATTTCCGTTATTATGCAGGTCACATATTTCAGGGCTACTGGTGGTAAGAGGATTTTTAAAATGGCACCTATTCATCATCATTTCGAGTTGTGTGGCTGGTCTGAGACAAGAGTGGTAGCTGTATTCTCTATTGTAACCGCATTGCTGTGTCTGGTGGCATTGATGGGGATTTAAAAGGATTTATGTGTGGCGGTGTGAGTTGTTTGTAAGTACCATAGCCTGTCAGATGCAGGCAATATGATAAGATAGAGAGGCATATAGTGATGGATTTACAAGGTAAAAAAGTATTGGTAGTAGGTTCCGGTATCAGTGGTATCGGAGCGGTAGAAGCGTTAAACAGAGCCGGAGCAGAAGCAATTTTGTTTGATTCTAATGAAAAACTGACAACACAAGAGATTGCTGCCAAACTGCCTGAAGGCGTTAAAGCGCAGATTGTAATTGGCACTCTGCCTGCAGAGGATGAGAAGTCCATAGAGCTGGTTGTGTTAAGTCCCGGCGTTCCTACAGATACAGAGTTTGTGGAAGGTTTTCGAAACAGAGGGATCAGAATCTGGGGAGAAATTGAATTGGCATATGAGCTTGGTCGAGGCAAGGTGATTGGCATTACCGGCACCAATGGCAAAACCACCACAACGACGCTGGTAGGTGAGATTATGTCTGCCTTCTGTGAGGATGTAGATGTAGTCGGAAACATTGGCAATCCTTACACACTGACTGCTTTGGATGCTACAGATACTACTGTAACAGTGGCAGAAATCAGCAGCTTCCAGCTTGAGACGATTGAGCAGTTTAAGCCCGATGTGTCCGCGATTCTGAATATCACACCGGACCATCTGAACAGGCATCATACGATGGAGAATTATGTGGCGACCAAAGAAGCAATTACCCGCAACCAGACAAAAGAACAGGTATGTGTTCTGAATTATGAGAATGAATATACCCGTGCCTTTGGCGACAACTGCCCTGCCCGCGTAGTATGGTTTTCTTCCACACGTAAGTTGGAGGAAGGTTTTTATCAGGAAGGGGAGGAAATCTATCAGGCTTCGGGTGGTAAGATAACCCATATCATGAATATACATGATATGAATCTGGTTGGTACCTGTAATGTAGAGAATGTCATGGCAGCTATTGCCATTACACAGGCAATGGGAGTGCCTATGGAGACAATCCTTTCTGTGGTGCGTCAGTTTAAGGCCGTGGAGCACAGAATAGAGTTTGTTGCAACCAAGAAAGGTGTGGATTATTACAATGATTCCAAGGGAACGAATCCGGATGCGGCGATTCAGGGAATCAAAGCAATGAGTAAACCTACTATTCTGATTGGTGGCGGTTATGATAAACAGAGTGAATATGATGAGTGGATTGAGGCCTTTGACGGTAAAGTAAAATGTTTCGTGTTGATTGGACAGACGAGAGAGAAGATTGCCGAATGTGCGAAAAAGCATGGAATTGATAATATCATTTTAGCAGATACGTTTGAAGAGGCTCTGGAGATTTGTACGAAGAATGCGGTAAGCGGAGATGCGGTTTTACTTTCTCCGGCATGCGCAAGCTGGGGAATGTTCCCCAATTATGAAGTACGTGGCAAGATGTTTAAAGAGTATGTCAACAAGCTGGAGGATTAAGGATAGGTGGCGCAGCGAAACAATTCCCGCAGAGGACAACAGAATAGTGATAATTTCATGGATTACAGTCTGCTGTTTATTGTGCTGTTTCTACTGGGATTTGGATTGATCATGGTGTATTCCACCAGTTCCTATGAGGCAAATCTGGATTTCGGGGATTCCACATATTATTTAAAGAAGCAGTTATTTGCTACCATATTGGGATTGATCGCCATGATGTTGGTGGCTAATATTCCCTATCATTTCTGGGAGCGGTTTGCAGTACTTGGTTATGTGGTATCGGCAGTGCTGATTCTTTTGATTATTCCTTTTGGATATGAGGCGGGCGGTGCCAAGAGATGGTTGTACATAGGTCCTATTTCCTTACAGCCAGCAGAGGTGGCAAAGCTTGGAATGATTTTGTTCCTTGCGAGTATGATCTGTACGATGGGTAAACAGATACGGGGCAGGAAAGGCTTCTGGATGGTTTTATTAACACCGGCGCCTATTGCTCTTATGATCTGGAAAATCACGAATAATATGAGTTCAGCAATTATTGTTATGGGAATTGCGGTGCTGATGTTGTTTGTATCTTCACCGGAGTACAAGAGGTTTATTATTCTTGGGCTTCTGACCATTGCCGGTGCCGCAATTATTGTCTTTGCGATTGTACAAATGGCGGCTAATTCTACAGATTCTTTGAATTTCCGTGGTGAAAGAATCTTAGCATGGCTTGATCCGACGGCTTATGCCAGCGGAAAGGGATTCCAGACCTTACAGGCACTTTATGCGATAGGCTCGGGTGGTGTATTAGGTAAGGGACTGGGGCAGAGTATGCAGAAGCTGGGATTCCTTCCGGAAGCACAGAATGATATGATATTCTCCATTATTTGTGAGGAATTGGGATTATTCGGCGGAATTGCCGTTATCATCATGTTTATTCTTTTGATATGGCGCTTTATGATCATCGCCAATAATGCGCCTGACTTGTTTGGAGCACTTCTGGTAGTTGGCGTGATGGGACATATTGCCATTCAGGTGATTTTAAATATTGCGGTTGTTACCAATACGATTCCGAATACCGGTATTTCATTACCGTTTATCAGCTACGGAGGCTCATCGGTTATGTTCCTTTTGATAGAGATCGGGCTGGTTTTAAGTGTGGCTAAGGGCATTCGGTTAAAAGATTTATAGAGACAAGATAACTTTTGATTTAAAAACCATATAGATAGAATAGGTCATATTTTAATTTGAGGTAAGTATATGGACGCTATTCGTATCTATGGTGGTAAATGTCTGGATGGACAGACTAGGATACAAGGGTCAAAAAACGCATCCCTGCCGGTTCTGGCAGCGACGCTTCTGATAAAAGGTACTTGTGAAATAGAGAATTGCCCGGAGATTTCGGATGTATACCATATGCTGAGATTATTGGAAAGTCTGGGTTGCAGAGTGATGAGGGAAGGAACGCTTGTGCGGGTGAACACGGATCATCTGGCGGAAGGTGATATGCCGGCAGATTCCGTGGGCGTGATGCGTTCCTCTATTATGCTTTTAGGAGCACTTCTTGCCAGAGTGGGCAGTGTGGATATGGATTATCCGGGAGGATGCGTAATCGGAGCAAGGCCGATTAATCTTCATTTACAGTCTTTGCGTAAAATGGGAGTTGTGATAGAGGAGAGAGAAGACGGTTTTTCCGCCAGGTCAAGCCGGCTGCAGGGAACGGTTCACCAATTACCTTTAATCAGTGTGGGTGTTACAGAGAATCTGATCCTGTCGGCAGTGCTGGCAGAGGGCACGACGGTCATTGAGCCGGCAGCCAGAGAACCGGAAATACAGACCTTGTGTGAATTTCTAAAACAGGCTGGAGCGGATATTATAGGGATTGGTTCGGATAGATTGACGATTCATGGAGTAGACAGACTGTCTCAGGTTCATTTCAGGATTCCGGCAGACCGGATTGTGGCAGGTACTTATCTGACTGCATGTATGTGTGCCGGAGGACGTATCTTCCTGCAGGATGCACCGTGTCATCATATGGAAAGTGTACTCTCCAAGGCGAAGGAAATGGGTGCAGAGCTTAGCTATGAGCCGGATGGAATGCTGGTAATGTGTAAGGCAAAGCCTGCCGGATGTGAAAGATTATGTACCGGCTGTTATCCGGACTTCCCCACTGATCTGCAATCCCTGTTTATGGTGGCTATGGCAGTGTCGGGCAGACCGGGGCGAATAGAAGAGACGATTTTTGAGAATCGGTTCCGTATTGTGCCTGAACTTGTTAAGATGGGCGCGGATATTACAGTTATGGGTAATCGGGCATATATTGGAAGTACGCAAAGGCTGCATGGTGCCATTGTACAAGCGGAGGAATTGAGAGGCGGTGCGGCACTGACAGTAGCTGCTCTTGCGGCAGAAGGAACAAGTATTGTAACAAACCGTCACTATATAGACAGGGGATATGAGGATATTGTATCCGATTTGCGGGAATTGGGGGCAGAGGTTGAGCTGGCCTGACAACGCTTAAGACAGTAAGAGGTTTTTGGATGAGCAGTAAGAAAACGGTTAAAAAAGTAAAAAAGAAGAATCCCAATCTAAGGCTGGTCAAAAACGAGACAATTTCCCCGGAGAAGAGCAGGGCAAAAAGCGGAAATAAGATCGAAAAGGTGAGATTCGGAAAATCCAAACGGATGGTCATCCTGTTAAGCATGCTGGCACTTCTCCTGGTTAGTCTTGTTGGCGCTTATATCTATATTATCAATAATTATACTGTCACAACAGTGCATGTGGAAGGGAATATCCATTACACCAACGAAGAGATTATGGAGATGGTTATGGGAGGCAGATACGGTAACAACTCGTTGCTTCTGTCGTTAAAGTACAGGGATAAGGGAATCAATGACGTTCCTTTTATTGAGACTATGGATGTCACCATTGAGGCAAAGGATACTATACGGATCACGGTATATGAGAAAGCCCTTGCCGGGTATGTTTCTTATCTGGGACGATATGTTTATTTTGATAAGGATGGAATCGTGGTGGAAACCTCGGAGGATGAGACCCAGGGGATTCCTCAGGTAACAGGTCTCAAGTTTGATCATGTGATCTTACATGAGCCTCTTCCGGTAGAAAATCCAGAAGTGTTTGAGGAAGTCCTTAATATCACGCAACAGTTGGATAAATATGGTTTGTCGGTGGACAAGATTTATTTTGATGCAGACTATCAGGTGACTTTGATCTTTGGAGATGCAAGGATTGCGCTGGGAGACAGCAGGGATATCGATGAGAAGATTATGAAGCTGCAGTATATTCTGCCGGATCTGGTTGGCAAGAGCGGTACATTGGATATGCGGGAGTACAGTGAAGATACCAAATCTTATAGTTTTGAACAGGATTAAATTAGGAAAATAAATACAAAATGCAAAAAATGGGTTGCGAATTTGGAAAAATAATTATATGATAAACTATATGAGTTTATGTGGAAATAGGAGGAGGAATTACCTTGCTTGAGATTAAGTCAAATGATGCTGAGTCTGCAGCCAAGATTATCGTAGTCGGTGTAGGCGGTGCAGGCAATAATGCTGTAAATAGAATGATAGATGAAGAAATAGACGGTGTTGAGTTTATTGGTATTAATACGGACAAGCAGGCCCTGCAGTTATGCAAGGCGCCTACGCTGTTACAGATCGGTGAGAAGCTGACCAAGGGACTGGGAGCAGGTGCCAAGCCTGAGATCGGTGAGAAAGCAGCGGAGGAAAGCTCGGAAGAGGTAGCAGCAGCCCTGAAAGGTGCAGATATGGTATTTGTTACCTGCGGTATGGGCGGTGGTACCGGTACCGGTGCAGCTCCTGTTGTGGCTAAGCTGGCCAAGGATATGGGTATCCTGACAGTAGGTGTTGTAACAAAACCTTTCCGTTTTGAAGCAAAGGCACGTATGACCAATGCGATTGCCGGTATTGAGAAGATCAAAGATAATGTAGATACTTTGATCGTGATTCCCAATGATAAATTATTAGAGATTGTAGACAGACGGACTACTATGCCGGATGCACTTAAGAAAGCAGACGAGGTACTCCAGCAGGCAGTTCAGGGTATTACAGACCTGATTAATGTACCTTCCGTAATCAATCTGGATTTTGCGGATGTACAGACCGTTATGAAGGACAAGGGTATTGCCCATATCGGTATCGGTACGGGTAAAGGTGATGATAAAGCCAGTGAGGCAGTTAAAATGGCTGTGGAGAGTCCTCTATTGGAGACTACGATTTCCGGAGCGACTCATGTTATTATCAATGTATCGGGAGATATTTCTCTGGCAGACGCTTCCGATGCGGCAAGCTATGTGCAGGAGCTTACCGGTGATGATGTGAATATTATCTTTGGTGCAATGTACGATGCAAGTATGACAGATACATGCAACATTACGATTATTGCAACGGGTATTGAGGAGAAGGCAGCAAGACAGGGCGGTCTTGGCTTTAAGAGTGGATACATAACACCTACCTCTCTTCAGGGAAAACCTACAATGGGAACAGGAGCAGGGCTTGGTAATTTCAATACGGCTAATCCGGGCTTGAAGCAGCCGGTTACGGCAGCATCAACAGCCGGACATCCTGCCGGACAGACACCACTTAAGCCGATTTCCGGAATTAACAGAACGACAGATATTAAGAGTTCGGTAGAAGAGAAATCTTTGAAGATTCCGGATTTCCTTAGAAGTAAATAGAAGATGAAAGACTATGGCCACAGGAGAAAATCCTGTGGCTTTTTGTTGTTATCTGTCTGTAAAAATAATGAAACAACTCCCTGATTACGACAGAATATTTGTGCTGTATTTTCTATAATATAACAGAAGCACGGAGGTGAGATGTGTATTACAAATTATATATTGACAGTGTTTTTCTCCTGCAACTGACAACTAATGTGTACTTATTGTCTCTGGCAGGGCTGATTCTTGGATGTACTGCCACGCATAAAAGAATCTGGCTTGGGGCAATAACGGGAGCAGGAATTAGCTGTATGGCAATGGTAATACCAATCGGTACAATGGGAAGCCGTTTGTTGATAAGTGCCATACCTGTCAGTATGGGTATGCTGTGTATTACTTACAGAGAACATAGCGGAAGGAAGCTGATTCATAGTAGTCTTGTGATGGCTGGCTGTGGATTTTTTTTGGGCAGCATCATGATATGGATTATGAACCGTATGAGAAGTATTCTGAAGGGAAGAAATAGCCTGTTCATAACGCTTGTGATAGGCTATCTTGCATATGTTATCTGCTATAAAGTGATTCGATGGATGCAGGCAAAAAGAGCTGACTGTCTGGCAACGGTATGGATTTATGTGCCGGATTTGAAACGAGAGATCAGGATTAAAGCCCTGGTGGATACAGGGAATCATTTGACAGAGCCTGTTCATGGAGAGCCGGTCAGCGTGATTAGCAGGAAAATGGCGCGAAATATGTCATCCTGCTTCAGCCCGGAGAAATATCATGCCGTTCCTTATCAGAGCGTGGGAAAAGACAAGGGTATCCTGAATGCCTATGAACTGCCTGTGATAACCATTGAAAATCATGGAAAACAGCTAAGAAAAGAGCATGTTATTGTTGCGATTTGTAATGCAGGAATATCTGAAGACAGTAGATATCAGATGATACTTCATCCCCGGTTATTAGAAAGCTAGGAGGAAGTAAAATGGTTTTAAAAGTGGCAATCCCCGGAAAAATTCAGTTTAAAATGGTACATAAGGACACGAGGTTCCTTATGAATAGTCAGGGGGATATACATTACATAGGAGGGGCAGAGGTATTACCGCCCCCGCTGGAGAGCGAGAAAGAAAATGAGATCATCAGTGATCTTGGTACGGAATATGCAGATGAGGCGAAGTCTATTCTGATAGAACATAATTTGAGACTGGTAGTATATATCGCAAAGAAATTCGATAATACAGGAGTGGGAGTGGAGGATCTGATCTCAATCGGGACGATTGGACTGATTAAATCCATTAATACCTTTAATCCTGAGAAAAATATAAAGCTGGCAACTTATGCATCACGTTGTATTGAGAATGAAATCTTAATGTATTTAAGAAGAAACAGCAAGCATAAAATGGAGGTGTCCATTGACGAGCCTCTTAATGTGGATTGGGACGGCAACGAACTTCTTCTGTCCGATATTTTGGGAACGGATGAAGATGTGATCTATAAAGACCTTGAAAATGAGGTGGAGCGTAAACTTCTCATCAAAGCGATTGCAAAACTCTCCGAGCGGGAACAGACCATTATAAGACTGCGGTTTGGCCTGGGGAATCCGGATGGCAAGGAATTAACCCAAAAAGAGGTGGCTGAGATGCTGGGCATTTCCCAGTCTTATATTTCAAGATTAGAAAAGAAAATAATGCGACGACTTAAAAAGGAGATGAGTAAAGAGAATTGATTTTTATGGCATTGTACCATATAATATAGATAAATAAGCATACGCTTTCTGTAAAATTTTGAAAGATATGCACAAAAAATGGGGCAAAATACATTATATACGTGAGGGCGAATGAAGAAAATAATTTTAATTGTCGACGATGACAGGTTAACATTATCAACAGCACAGAATCTATTGGGAGATAAGTATAAGGTTGTAGCTGTCAATTCGGCTAAACAGGCGTACAAATATTTAGACAGATATACACCGGATCTGATTCTGTTGGATATTAATATGCCGGAGATCAGTGGATTCGAATTCATGAAGACATTACAGGCAGATGCACATTGGTGTAAAATACCTGTTATCTTTCTGACCGCGGACCGTAGTTCGGAAACAGAGGTGGAGTGTTTCCGTATGGGTGCATACGATTTTATATCAAAGCCGTTTGAACCACGGATCATGTTAAGCCGTATTGACAGTACTTTGGAGTTGGATGGATATCGTCGGGATCTCCAGCGCAGACTGGATGAGAAAACGAGAGAGATGGAGCGTATTACCATTCAGGCAATTATGACGGTTGCCAACACGGTAGATGCGAAGGATGATTATACCAAGGGTCATTCCGTGCGGGTTGCTGCTTATTCTGAGATATTGGCACAGCGGCTTGGATGGAGCGAGGAAGAAATACAGAATATATACTATGTTGCAATGCTGCACGATGTTGGTAAGATTGGTGTGCCGGATGCAGTGTTGAACAAACCCTTTAAGCTGACTGATCTGGAATTCCGTCTGATCAAGGGACATACCATTATGGGAGCGGAAATCCTGAAGGATTTTAAAATGTTCCCGAATGTAAATGTGGGTGCAAAATACCATCACGAACGTTATGACGGCAAAGGGTATCCGGAGGGCCTGAAGGGAGAGTCCATTCCGTTGATTGCGAGAGTGATCGGGCTTGTGGATGCTTATGATGCCATGACCAGCAATCGTGTATATCGCAGACGGCTCAGTGATGATATTGTCATGGAGGAACTGAAGAAGGGTAAGGGAACCCAGTGGGACCCGGAACTGGTGGATATTTTCCTGCAATTGATACAGGAAGGTGCACTGGAACAGGCATGGATGCCTGAAGACGATATGGCTGCACCCATTTTTGGCAGTGAGAAGATATATGGAACCGTTATGGGTAATGAGAGTATCCTGGAGGCTTCCACAGATTATCTTACCGGCTTATTAAGTAAACGCCAGGGAGAGCATGAGATTTCTGCCAGCCTTCGGGTAAGAGGCGGATGTCTTATGATCATTGACCTGGATCACTTTAAGAGGATCAATGAGGATCATGGTCACCTGGCAGGTGATTACGCTCTGAAGCTGACTGCCGATGTGCTGCGTGAAGTATGTAATAAGGATACAGTGTGCAGAACCGGCGGGGATGAATTCCTATATTACATAGAAGGTGTGAAAAGCAGAGAGACTGCTGTTGCCAAAGTAAACGAAATACTGGATGCATTTGCAAGGAAGCAGGAAGAAGCAGACATATTAAAGGAAACACAATTATCTATCGGTATCAGTATGTCCGGTACGGATGGATATGAGTATGAGGAATTATACCGGCGGGCTGATAAAGCGTTGTATCATGTAAAACAGAATGAAAATGTGCGGTATGGATTTTATCAGGGTACCGGACTGGTTCGTACACCGGAACAGTCTAAGTTTGATCTGGAGAAAGTGATCGATCTGATTCGGAACAGACAGGCATATAAGGGCGCATTCCAGATTGATTATGGCGAATTTGAACATATATATGATTTTGTGACTCATTTTTCACAGAGGAGCAATCAGGAAACACAGTTATTGCTATTTACTTTGTTTTCTTCGGATGGCAGCGAGATCAAGCTGGAGCGGATGGAGATTGCCATGCAGTGCATGGAGCAGGCAATCTGTAAGTCACTGCGAGGTGTGGATGTGGGTACCAGATATAGCAGTTCCCAGTTCCTGGTTGTGCTGATGGGCACGGAGAAGGAAAACATTCATGTTGTGACAGATCGTATTGTACAGAATTATTTTAAGCTATATGGTGGTAAAGATATTACACTCACTTATGATATTGCAGATTTTCGCTAGATATGAGAACCGGGGTGAATGATCATCCCGGTTCTTCTTTTCTGTAACAGGAAAGGGTTATATAAGGCTATGCGGTAAGATAAGTTCGCATTGTTTTTAGAGCGTTCTTTTCCAATCGCGATACCTGGGCCTGGGAAATGCCGATTTTATCAGCTACTTCCATCTGGGTTTTTCCTTCGAAAAAACGCAGGGTAATGATTTCATTTTCTCGTGCACTCAGTTTTTTCATGGCCTCACTTAAGGAAATATGCTCTACCCAGAGTTCCTCACGGTTCTTCTTATCGCTGATCTGATCCATCACATAAAGAGTATCTCCCCCATCAGTATAAACCGGTTCGTAAAGACTCATGGGACTTTGGATGGCGTCCAGTGCATAAACGATATCCTCTTTGGAAACCCCGATTTCTGCAGCAATTTCTGTTACGGTAGGTTCTTTGGAATTTCTCCGGGTCAGCTGTTCTTTGGCATTGATTGCCTTGTAGGCGGTATCCTTTAAGGAACGCGATACACGGATGCTGCTGGCATCACGCAGATAACGACGGATCTCCCCGACGATCATCGGAACCGCATAAGTGGAAAATTTGACATTTAGTGAGCTGTCGAAGTTGTCGATTGCTTTAATGAGGCCGATACAACCAATCTGGAAGAGGTCGTCCACATTTTCGTTGCTGGAATGAAACCGTTTGATGACACTTAAGACGAGGCGGAGATTACCGTTGATATATTCTCTGCGTGCGGCGCTATCGCCGCCACTGATGCGTTTGAACAGTTCTTCTTTCTCCGCATTTTTCAGAAGTGGAAGTTTGGAAGTGTTGACACCGCAGATTTCTACTTTACCCTGTATCATAGATTTACCAGCCTTTCGTATTTTTAATAAATAACCTTTCTAACAAGGATGTACGATTAAGCCGGAATTATTCATGAAATCTTAAGGAAAAAACTTTGCTTATTATTTTACAAAATGAAAGTTTTTTGGTACATTAGTAGAAGAATACGAGCATAGATAAAATATAGAAACGTAACGAGGTGAGATACGTATGATATGTGCGAAATGTGGTGCCCGCATATTGGACACGGATCAGTTCTGTCCTGAGTGTGGCGCCAAGGTAATAAGAGAGAGAAGATGTCCGGATTGCGGTGCAGTTCTTCGTGAAGGAACGAAATTCTGCCATAAATGTGGTCGACTGGTGGAGAATACGGGAAGCTCTCATCATAAAGCAGAGGAAACATTGGATATTCCGATTGAAGCGATAGAACGGACTATTGTAGCAGAAACTGAGGCTAAGGTTATAGCAGAACGTGGAGAAGAGGAAATCCTTCACAGAAGGCAGACGGACAGACCAAGAGCTGCACAAGACAGTTCCGTAAGGCGGTCTCCGGAGCCTCCCAAAAAGAAGAAAACAGCTGTGGATGCGCCGCCTAAGAAAAAGAGACCGGTCCGTCGGGAAGAAGAGGACTGGGAGGATGAAGAGGATGACGAGGAAGGTGTAGATGCCATTACAATCATGACAGCAGTAGTAGGCTGTGTGCTCCTGGTTGTAATAGCGTTTCTTGCATACAACCTGTATCGCCAGTATGTTCCCAAGGATTATGAGAAGGCACAGGAACAGGAACTGGAAGAACAGCAGGAGGAATTGCCTGCAGATGATGGCGGCAATGCCGTGCGTACATTGACGATTGTCAAGAATGTGAATGTACGTGACAATCCCGGTACGGAAGGAACTAATGTAATCAAGGTAGCCAAAGCCGGGGAAACTTATGAGTGTTATGGAAGTGTAGAAGACGGCAGCTGGTATGAAATCAGACTGGAGGACGGTACTACAGGCTATGTTTTTAAAGATTATGTCATGATAGAAGAATAAGTAAAACAAGGAACCTTGTACGGGCAGATGCATATGATAATAAAAAGCCCGGAGAGGTTCCTATGTTATTTTCGGAATTAAAGAAAAAAGAAGTCATTAATATGAAAAACTGCCAGAAGCTTGGCAGAGTCCATGATTTTGAATTTGATGAGTGTACCGGACAGATTTTTAAACTGATTATTCCGGGAGACAATAAATGGTGCGGACTGCTCGGAAACGATACAGGTTATGTCATCTGCTATAAGGATATTAAACAGATAGGGCCGGATATTATTATTGTTGATATTTGCGTGTAAGATGTGAATCTTGCACGTAATTTTTAAGTGTAGAAAAAGGGAAAATTATAGGATATAGTTTCCATAAAATAGTTGACATAAATATTATCATCACATATAATAAATATATCGACTGAAATAATACGATGAGTAGATTTTAAGGAGGATATCCGAATGAAGTGCCCTTTTTGTGGTCATGAAAACACAAGAGTAATTGACAGCAGACCTGCTGAAGATAATAATTCAATCCGCAGAAGACGTGTATGTGATGAGTGTGATAAGCGTTTTACCACATATGAGAAGGTGGAGACGATACCGCTTATTATTATTAAGAAGGATAATAACAGAGAGACTTATGACAGATCTAAGATTGAGGCAGGTGTTTTACGGGCATGTCATAAGCGACCAATCAGCGCGAATCAGATTAACCAGCTGGTGGATGAGGTGGAAACGGAAATTTTCAATATGGAAGAGAAGGAAATCCCCAGTCAGGTAATCGGAGAGCTTGTAATGAATAAGCTGAAGGATCTTGAAGCTGTTGCATATGTCAGGTTTGCATCAGTTTACAGGGAGTTTAAGGATATCAATACCTTTATGGACGAACTTAAGAAAGTGCTGGATAAATAGGATAAGCAGGGATAGGATATGACAGATCAGGAAAAAGAAATTGTAGCAAAAGCGAGTGTGCCGATGACAATAGCGAACGGTTTTCGCTGGTTGTTTTTAGTGATTGCACTGTTACTGGTGCTGTTCCTTTTCTTTGGCAATAAGCTATGGGAGGGTATAGCGTGGTACGATGCATTTACAGCCAAGGCATATGTTTTCTTGCTGTGGGATATTGCACTAATGCTTCTGAGCAATATTCTGCGAATTGTGTTTACGGCAAGATACAATAAGATTGTTAAGAAGCTGTAGGGTTAAGAAATCGACAAAATGTTCCGATATATTTAACAGCCGGGAATCAGAGATTATTTTTATCGGTGTTTTGACTGGATATTATGATAGAAAGGTGGTGTAAGTTATGACAATAGGTGGCGTTTATGACTCTTTTCAGAATAGCTACGGTATGCAGAGAATTCCGTCTGTTAATGATGAGCAGCTTGTGAAATCAGGAAAACTTGATGAACAGCCCAAAGAAGTCGTATCACCTGAGAAAAGTGATAACTTATCAGCCACTGCAACAGAGCCTGAGCAGATTAACAAGGCAAGCCGTGTCGCAGATCTTGAAAATATATCTTTAAAGTTTAACAAAGAAGACAGTTTTGATTATATTGGTAATGACAGCAGTCTGGATAACCTGGATATGCAGAAAGCCATCTCTGATATGCGTAAGGATCAGGTACTGCAGGGATATCAGTATTTTGTGGGAAGTTCCCGCAACCTGTTTGCCGGTCAGACTTCGGAAGATGGTGTCGTAATTCTGAAGAATAATCTATAGAAGTATCTTAGTGCAGATATTGAAAACCCCTTGCATAGTTGCAAGGGGTTTTGTTATGATATAGGAAATGCTTTGAGGGATCGGATATCGGGCATGGGATTGGAGAAAGGCATGGTGAGTAGTATGGCTTTGCTGGAACACTTTTATCCGGATGTATATCTGGATTCCACATATGAGATTGATTTTGAGGAACTTTACCGGAAGGGGTATCGGGGAATCATCTTTGATATTGATAATACGCTGGTTATGCATGGTGCGCCTGCAGATGCAAGGAGCATTGCCCTGTTTGAGAGATTGAGGGAGATAGGATTTGACAGTATGCTTCTGTCTAATAATAAAGAACCAAGGGTCAAGATGTTCAGTGATGCGGTACATTCCCGCTATATCTATAAGGCAGGAAAACCTTCCCCTAAAAATTACAGAAAAGCAATGGAGATTATGAAAACGACAGAAGAAACTACGTTGTTTGTGGGAGATCAGCTTTTTACGGATGTGTGGGGAGCGAAAAAGGCAGGTATTTTATCAATTCTTGTAAAACCCATCAATCCCAGGGAAGAGATTCAGATCGTTTTAAAGAGACGCCTGGAATGGATCGTGCTGTTTTTCTATAGAAGAAAAAGAGAAAGGAACTGCGGATAATATGACGATAGATGGCAAGACGAGAACCTGTGGACTGATCGGTAATCCGGTGGAACATACGCTGTCGCCGGTAATCCACAATACGTTGGCAGAGCGGTTGGGACACAATATGGTATATGTACCTTTTCTGGTGGAAGAAGGCCGCGTGGCAGAGGCTGTGAAAGGCGCCTATGCACTGAATCTGCTTGGTATGAATGTGACAGTCCCATATAAAAGTGAAGTGATAAACTGTCTGAAGGAAATAGATTCACTGGCAGGAAATATCGGAGCAGTGAACACGCTGGTAAGGATAGAGGGCGGCTATAAGGGATACAACACTGATATGGAAGGATTATACCGGGCCATGGAAAGTGAGGGGATCTGTATCAAAGGCGAAGATATCCTTTTGCTGGGTGCCGGGGGCGCTGCCAGAGCAGTAGCCTATCTGTGTGCTTCTAAAGGTGCTGCTACGGTGTATATGCTGAATCGTACCATAGACAAAGCACAGGCGGTGGCAGGCGAAGTCAATCGGGCGACAGGCGCAGAGGTAATTGTACCTATGGCGCTTGATGATTACGGAAAGCTGCCGGATAGACAGTTTCTGGCGATTCAGGGAACTTCGGTAGGGCTGTTTCCGAATGTGGAGGATGTAGTCATTGCGGATAGTGCCTTTTATCAGAAGATCCATACCGGGTTTGATCTGATCTACAGTCCCTGGGAGACTAAATTCATGCAGCTTGTCAGGGAAAACGGAGGCAATGCCTATAACGGGCTTAAGATGTTGTTGTATCAGGGGATCATAGCCTATGAATTGTGGAATGATGTGCAGGTATCTGAAGAAGATGCGATGATTGTATATGATAAGATGAAAGAACATTTTGCTTAGGATAACACGAACGGGAGTTGTAACAGAAGATGGGAAATGTGATACTGATTGGATTTATGGGTTGCGGTAAGTCTACTGTAGGATTGAAATTGTCATATCGTCTCAGAAAATCAGTAATTGATACGGATAAGGAAATCGAAAGGACTGAGAAGAGAAGCATATCGGATATTTTTCAGGCGGAAGGTGAAGCATATTTCAGGGACAAAGAAACGGAATGTCTTAAGAAACTGCTTAAAACATCGGGTAATCAGATTATCTCTGTGGGAGGCGGTCTGCCGATGAGAGAGGTTAACCGGCAGCTTTTGCATCAATTGGGGCAGGTGGTTTATCTTCGTGCCAAAGCTGAGACCATCTATGATAGATTAAAATATGATACTACCAGACCACTCCTGCAGGGGGAAAATCCACAGGAAAAAATCAGAAGTCTGATGGCACAGAGAGAACAGAATTATGAGGAAGCATCGGATATCATCATCGATGTGGACGGCAAGGATTTTGAACAGATTATAGGCGAGATAGAGGCGCTGGTACTCAAATAAGATAAAAGAATATATACGGGATGCCGCAAGGCGGCCGGAGAATGGAGGAGAACATGAAACTACTGGTAATAAACGGACCTAACCTGAACTTTCTGGGGATACGTGAAAAGAGTGTATACGGCACGCAGGACTATGATTATCTTCTTAAAATGATTGCCGATAAAGGAGAAAAGGAGAACTGCACGATTGAGGTTTTCCAAAGTAACCATGAGGGTGCCATTATTGACCGTATTCAGGATTCTTATTTTGATGGCACGGAAGGCATCGTAATCAATCCGGGTGCATTTACCCATTACAGTTATGCTATTCGGGATGCCCTGGCAAGCATCACGGTTCCCAAAGTGGAGATTCACATTTCCGATATAACAAAGCGTGAGGAATTTCGTAAAGTATCGGTAACGGCACCGGTTTGTGATAAGCAGATTTATGGTCACGGGTTGGAGGGATACCTGATGGCTATTGATTTTATCCTGGGCAAGGCTTAGAAATTTGGCAGAGGAGATAAAGGAATGAGATTAGGAGCATTGGAAGCAGGCGGTACCAAAATGGTATGTGCTATCGGAGATGAGAAGGGCAACATATATGAGCAGGTGTCGATTCCCACAGAAACACCGGAGATTACCCTGCCGAAGTTGGCAGAGTGGTTTCGGGAAAGAAATGTGGAAGCTCTTGGTATCGGTTGTTTCGGGCCGATAGATTTAAACAAAGAATCCGAGACATATGGGTATATTACAAGCACACCGAAGCTGCCATGGGTCAACTGTGATGTGGTTGGTTATTTTAAGAAGGCTCTGGGTTGTCCGATCGGCTTTGATACGGATGTGAACGGTTCCGCTTTGGGCGAAGCCACCTTTGGGCAGGCTAAGGGCAAAAAGAATATTATGTATATTACTATTGGAACCGGTGTAGGAGCCGGTGTATATGCGGAAGGAAAGCTTCTGCATGGTATGATGCATCCGGAGGCAGGACATGTACTGATACGCAGACGTCAGGGGGATACTTATGAAGGTAAATGCCCTTATCACAAGGACTGTATGGAAGGGATGACTGCCGGACCTGCGATTGAAGCCCGATGGGGTAAGAAGGGGATTGAATTAAAAGATCAGCCGGAAGTCTGGGATCTGGAGGCTTACTATATTGCCCAGGCGCTTGTTAACTATATAATGACGCTGTCTCCCGAAATGATCATCTTAGGCGGCGGTGTGATGCATCAGGAACAGCTTTTCCCGTTAATACGCGGATATGTGAAGGAATTACTGGCCGGTTATATCAAGACGAAACAGTTAGATGACATGGAGCACTATATTGTGGCTCCCAGTCTGAATGATAATCAGGGCATTATGGGCGCACTGGAGCTTGGCAGAAGGGCATTGGAAGCTGATTGAAAAAATTTAACCTTTTTTAGGAAAGAGGTTGAAAAATGATAATTTATAGTATAAACTAAATAAGAATTATACTTGTGAAAATTTAGGAGGATTAGTTTATGATATCTGCAGGCGATTTCAGAAATGGCATCACCATCGAGTTCGAAGGTAATGTTTATCAGATTATTGAGTTCCAGCACGTAAAGCCCGGTAAGGGAGCAGCGTTTGTCAGAACCAAGTTAAAGAACATCATCAATGGTGGTGTAGTTGAGAAAACCTTCAGACCAACAGAGAAATGTCCACAGGCACGTATTGACAGAAAAGATATGCAGTATTTATATGCTGACGGTGATTTGTATAATTTTATGGATACAGAGACATATGATCAGATTGCTCTGAATTCAGATACAGTCGGAGATGCACTCAAGTTTGTCAAAGAGAATGAGATGGTTAAGATCTGTTCTTACAATGGCAATGTATTTGCAATTGAGCCGCCGCTGTTTGTAGAGTTAGAGATTACCGATACTGAGCCCGGTTTCAAGGGTGATACAGCTACCGGTGCTACCAAGCCTGCAATTGTGGAGACAGGTGCTAAGGTTATGGTACCGCTGTTTGTAGATCAGGGTGAGGTTATCAAGATCGACACCAGAACCGGCGAGTATTTATCCAGAGTATAAATAGCATTATTATTAACAGACAAGCCTATAAGACAATGGAAGCGTAAGCGGCCATTGTCTTTTTATGTGATGGAAAATGGCTCCTGTGCGGAGCAAAATAACATATGAAACCTGCCTCAGCCCCGGAGAGAATGGGAAAGAGGGTAAAATGGATTTTAATGTTTTTACAGATAATATTGTGAATGTACTGCAACAGAGAATGGGTCACGAGTATGATATCAAAGTGACCAAAGTAACCAAGAATAATGATATTGAGCTGACCGGTTTGGTCCTGATGAAGGAATCTGATAACTTATCACCGACGATCTATCTGGATGGATTGTTCGCAGAGTATCAGGATGGGGCGTACATAGAAGATCTGGCAGAACAGATCATAAGATTCTATAAGGAGCAGCTGCCTGCCGGAAGACTTGATATGGATTTTTTTCAGAATTTTGAACAGGTAAAAGACAGGATATTCTATAAGCTGGTAAGCTTTGATAAAAACAGAAAAATGTTGGAGAAGCTTCCCTATTATAAATGGAATGATCTGGCGATTATCTTCTATTATGCAATGGAGGAAGAGAGGATTGGAAGGGCTTCTATTACGATACATCATCAACATTTAAAGATGTGGGAGCAGTCTTTGGATACTTTGTATGCCGTGGCACAGGAGAATATGAAAAAGAGTATGCCGGAACTTCTTGTATCCATGAAAGAACTGCTGGAGGAAACAGCAGGGCTTAAGATGGGAGAGGATACTTATCTTCCGATGTATGTACTGACCAATCAGGAGAAGGTCTACGGAGCAGCTGCCATGCTGTACTCGGAGCATATGAAAAAGCTGGCCGAAAGGTGGCAGACGGATCTGCTGATCCTGCCCAGTTCCATTCATGAAGTGCTGCTTTTGCCGGACGACGGGCAGAATGAATATGCATTTTACAGACAAATGGTAGAGGAGGTCAATACAACCCAGGTAGAGCCGGAGGAAGTATTGTCTTACAGTCTGTACCGATATTGCAGGGAAAAGGCGGAAATTGAGGAAATTCTTTCTTAAATAAATTGTTCACTGGACAATAGTGCCCACTTGTGATATGATAATCAGGATGTAACAAAATTGTAACATTTATATCTCAGTGGGCACCCGTAGTCTAATGGATAAAACGTAGGCCTCCGACGCCTTTGATGCAGGTTCGAGTCCTGTCGGGTGCATAAGTTCTCCTTTCCTTATCATTATAGGGAAAGGAGAACTGCAAATTGGAGCCGGAAGGTTCCATTTGCCCTAAGCACATATTAATAGAAAGGTTGTTGTAAATGAATACGTCAAATAACACAATACAGGGTTTCATTAAAGCAAAGCTGGAAATCCTAAAAAACTGGTTGATCCGATATTCCAAAATCGTAATGCCTGTTGTATTGGTCATCTGTGTATTGATTACAGTTGTAATAGCAGTAAATGCCAATCGTAAGAAGGCAGAGCAGGAGGAGACCGTAGAAGCTAGTGAAGAAGTGGATATGTCAAGTAATTTGATTGCCGTACCACAAGTACCGTTGGAGCAGGATGCAGTACCCGAGATTAATGAATTATTTCATAAATATTATACGGCAATGGTGGATGGCGACACCGATACCATGTCTGAACTGGTAGACCATCTGGATGAAACCGAGATTCTGAAGGCAAAGGAGACAAGTGAGTATATTGAAGCTTATCCTACATTGGAAATATATACCAAGGTGGGACCCCGAGAGGGAAGCTATATCGCATATGTATATGCCGAACTGAAGTTTTATGATTATGATAAGACAATTCCGGGCATGAGAGTTTATTTTGTATGTCAGGATGAGAACGGAAACTACTATATTAATGAAGATGGCGAAGAGAATGAGAGCGAGTTAAACTATATTCGCGAAGTGAATCTGCAGGATGATGTAGTAGACCTGAATAATAAAGCGGCAGTTGCTTATAACGATATGCTTGCCGAGGATGAGGATCTGGTTGATTTTATTCTTGATTTGAATAACGAGATTGATAAAAATGTAGGAGAAGCTTTGGCTAAGGCTGAAGGAAGCGAGCAAGGCGGAGAAGAGTCAGGTGATGGGGAAGCTGCCGCAGAGACAGAAGGATCTGAGACGACAGAAAAGCCTGCGACGGTTGTTACCAAAGTGAAAGCTACTGATGTGGTAAATATCAGAACTTCTGATAGTGAGACCGCTGATAAGCTTGGCAAAGCAGCAGTCGGAGATGAGTTTACCCTGTTGGAAGAGAAGGGTAACGGCTGGAGTAAAATTGAATATGAAGGCAGAGATGCCTATATTAAGAGCGAGTTCTTAGAGCCGTCAGAGACTATGGAGGCATCTGCCGGAAATGATGACGAATCTGAGAATAATACGGAAGAAACCCAGGCGGATGACAGTGCTTCTACATCTACAACAGGTACTGTTACCGTTAAGGAAAATGTCCGTGTCCGTGCATCAGCCAGTGAAAATGGAGAGAAACTGGGTACTGCCTATGTGGGTGAGAAGCTGGAAGTTATTATGAAACAGGCAGACGGCTGGACAAAGATTAAATATAACGGCAAAACAGCTTATGTGAAGTCTGAGTTCGTGGAGTAATATCCGATTCTTATCAGACATGGATTAAATTGTTGAATAATGGTAAAGATAAAGAGTATGGGAGAATATCCTGTACTCTTTTTGCGTGTATAAAAAATGCGCAGCATTTCGAATCTGCTGATACACGGAATGAGAAGGCGCAGGTTTTAAGAGAAAGGAGCCGAAATAATGAAACATGATGACGCGGTGGTGTTAAAGGAAATACAGAAAAATACCCAGATGGGAATGACTGCTATTGACACCCTCCTGGACAAGATAGGAAATGACGATTTTTCGTTACAATTGTCGAAACAGTCCCTACGGTACTCCGAGATCCATAATATGGCATTGGATAAAATATTAGAGAATCAGGGAGAAGTATACCGGGGCAACCAGATCACGGAAATGATGCTGAAAGGAAGCATTCATATGAATACAGCATTTAATATCAGCAGAGAACATTTGGCGGAAATGCTGATTCAGGGCAGTAACCGCGGCATTACCAGCATGTGGAAGGTTATGAAACATAACCAGCTGGCAACAAAAGAGTCCGTGGAGCTGGCGAAAGAACTGGTAGATTTTGAAGAAAAAAATATAGAGAGACTCAAAGAATTCTTATAAGAAATGGTATAATTGTATACATGAACACAAGAATATTAGTATCATTGTACAATATGTATAAAAAAACGCATAAAATTTTTACGCTTTAATCTGGTAAATCAGGGTTGTGAATTTCGGTGTCCCATACTATAATGATACATGGGCAAAGGAGTCTGTAAAGTCGGAGACTTATGTCTGCGACTTTTTTATGTGATTGAAATTTGGTCCGGCGTAAAGCGGATTTATTGTTCGTTTTTATATCGCATGAGCAGACTGCTGATATACAAATTATAAGGAGGACATATAGATGTCATACGTTGATGAGGTTTATGAGTTAGTAGTAGCGAAAAACCCTGCACAGCCCGAGTTCCATCAGGCAGTAAAAGAGGTTTTGGAGTCTCTTCGTGTAGTAATCGAAGCAGATGAGGAAGCTTACAGAAAAGATGCTTTATTAGAGAGATTAACTGTTCCGGAAAGAATCGTACAGTTCCGTGTTCCATGGGTAGATGATAAGGGACAGGTTCAGGTTAATAATGGTTTCCGTGTACAGTTCAACAGTGCTATTGGACCATATAAGGGTGGTTTAAGATTCCATCCCTCTGTTAACTTAGGTATTATCAAATTCTTAGGTTTCGAGCAGATCTTCAAGAACTCCCTGACAGGCCTTCCGATCGGCGGCGGTAAAGGTGGTTCCGATTTCGATCCTAAGGGCAAATCCGACAGAGAAGTAATGGCATTCTGCCAGAGCTTCATGACAGAGCTTTGTAAACATATCGGTGCTGACACTGATGTACCGGCAGGTGATATCGGTGTAGGCGGACGTGAGATCGGTTATATGTTCGGTCAGTATAAGAGAATCCGTAATCTGTATGAAGGCGTTTTGACCGGTAAAGGTTTAACATATGGTGGTTCCCTTGCAAGAACAGAGGCTACAGGATATGGTCTGTTATACTTAACAGAAGAGATGCTTAAATGCAATGGTAAAGACATCGCTGGCAAGACAATCGCTGTATCCGGTGCCGGTAACGTAGCAATTTACGCAATCCAGAAAGCACAGCAGTTAGGCGCTAAGCCTGTTACCTGTTCTGATTCCACAGGCTGGATCTACGATCCCGACGGAATCGATGTAGCTACCTTAAAAGAGGTTAAGGAAGTAAAACGTGCACGTCTGACAGAGTATGCAGCTAAGAGACCGAATGCTGAGTATCATGAGAAGAAGAACGGTGAGCACGGTGTATGGACAGTGAAATGTGATATCGCACTTCCTTGTGCTACACAGAATGAATTAGATCTTGAGGATGCTAAGGCACTTGTTGCTAACGGATGCTTCGCAGTAGCAGAGGGTGCTAATATGCCTACTACCTTAGAGGCTACAGAGTACTTACAGAAGAGCGGCGTGCTGTTCTGCCCCGGTAAAGCTTCCAACGCAGGTGGTGTTGCAACTTCCGCACTGGAGATGAGCCAGAACTCTGAAAGACTTTCCTGGACATTCGAAGAGGTTGACGCTAAGTTACAGCAGATTATGGTTAACATTTTCCACAACTTAGACGAAGCTTCCAAGAAGTACGGCAAAGAGGGAGACTATGTAGCCGGTGCTAACATAGCAGGTTTCCTGAAGGTTGCTGAGGCTATGAAGGCTCAGGGAATTGTTTAATAGTAAAAATGCACAAATACATGAGGAAATAATGAAATGCCGGAAGGGTCAGAAATGGCTTAAATCCGGCATTTTTTATTTTGCGAGATTTGAGGAAATTGTGCAAGTTTTACAATACATTTAGATGATTAAAACCGATAATATACGTGTAATATACATAAAAGTTACACGTAGTATACAGTAAGGTTTTCATATCGCAGGAAAGAAAATGTAGAAGAGCAAATAATTTGAATAAATATTTAGGAAAGGTGTATGAGTTGTGTGATTGCAGGATTTGTAGTGAAAGAAATGTTTCTTATCGTTTATAAAAAGTGTTTGACTAAAATATAGAAATTGCATATACTATAGGTGAACAAAGAGATTTGTTCAGCGCGAATAACGCTTCGAATTTTATTCACTTGTATGTTTGGTCTCCGCGAATGACGGGACTTGAATTTAGAATATCATTCACTTGAAGAGTTTAAGGCCACCTTTTTGGTGGCTTTAACTATTTCTGAAAATAATAGAGAAAGCAATTTAAGGAGATACATAGGTGCAATTAGTAAAAGTAGGGGAACAGTTTTATCAGGAATGTAGAAAGCATGGGACAGACAAAGAATTACTATTTAACAAAAGTGGCAGACCATGTGTTTTAATAGTGAAATTAAAATACAAAGGACAAAACCATAAATTTGTAGTACCACTTCGCTCTAATATTGCGGCTAATACTCCTAAGAACCAATATTTTGCACTTCCACCAAATTCTGCAACAAA
>JBJELE010000030.1:101445-105359 GCA_051878995.1 Lachnospiraceae bacterium
CGGCTAATACTCCTAAGAACCAATATTTTGCACTTCCACCAAATTCTGCAACAAAAATGCAGCAAGTCAAATCAATTCTGGATAAAAACGAGAAGGATATTATAACAGCCTGTCAGAATTACCTATATGAATGCGAGCAAGGGAAGAAAAATCCAATGACACCGGATATAGATGGTATAATGTCATGGTTGTAGAAGAGAAAGCTCATAAAATATTAACGTGGTAAAGTTTGAAAGTTGGTATAAGCAGATGGAAATACATGATCGTAATATACTTATAATATACAAAAAGGTCTGAAAGGCGCATAAATACTGAATCCTTGTGCTGAGGCTATGAAGGCACAGGGAATCGTGTAACGTATAATTATTCAAAAGTGATAATCCCGCACATATCTGGAAACAGCATAAGTGCGGGATTTTTTTGCTTTTGTAGAAATGAATAAATGTGCAATAAACATAACACAGGATATTGAAAAATAAATAATGTATAGACAAGATATCGAAAATATTTTAGCAAAGCTGATTGCCCTATCAGATAAGCTATGGTACACTACCAACATGAGAAGTAATCAAATACAAGTTTAGCCAAGCTAAAGTTGGTGGTAGCCTCCCATACTTGAAGAAGAGGGGAGGTGGTGCTGATGGATATATACGAAGTATTAAGCCTGTTATTTTTAGGCGGCTCGTTCCTTATTGCACTGCTTGCCTACATAGATAGGAGCAACAAGCGAAAATAAATAAGCCACCTTTGTCTTAGCCGGACAGGTGACTTATTTTAATCATCTTTCGAGGCTACCACTTTGTAGGCGGTTGCTTCTCTTTATGTTTATTATAGTATGCGGTGGATAAAGTTTCAAGGAGAAAAAGTGAAAATGATAGTTTATGTAGTTTATATTAGCACAAGATAGTAATATACAAAATGTGGTGTATACGAAGCAGCCGGGTTTTCGAGAGACCTTGGAAGAAGAATAATATATGTGAAATTTGAAAATGCCGGATTTGACTGGAAACAGCTTTAATCTGTTAACTAAAAAACATCCAATAGAGGAAAAACAAATATATTTTTGTTTTTTCACTACTGGATGTTTTTAGTTTGCAAATTTTCAAAAAAAGCATTGAAATCAACTTGGAATAAGTCTGCAAGTGCAATAAGTTCAGAAATACGAATATTGTAGGTTCCACATTCGATTTGAGAATAACTGCTTCGTGAGATTTCTATTCCCTGAAGCTGTAGATGTGTAATGACTTGTTCTTGTGTTAAACCATTTTGTTTGCGCAGACGTCGTATATTATTACCTATCTGGATATCTTGTTTTATTTTCTGTGACATGCATGTACTCCAATTAAAAATTGCAATGAATAAGTTGCATTTTTATTGATTCTAGTGCTTTTTTAGAATATAATTGCAATGTATACATTGCAAAATAGAAAAACAAAAGAAAAGAGAATTAGGAATGGAATATTATGATCTGACAACACCTCAAAAAAATATCTGGAACTTACAAAATTTCTATGAAGACACTGCTATTGCAAACATTTGTGGAGCCGTTTTTTATTATGAAGAACATGATTCACAAATGCTTCAAAAAGCAATCAATCAGATAATCAAGAACCAGACTGCTTTAAGATTGCGATTTATTAAGCTAAATGGTGACATTAAACAGTATGTGGAAGAATACTCCGATATAAACATTCCGATACATAAATTTAAAGATGAACAAGAATTTGAAAGTTATGTTGAAAAATGTGCATCTAATACCATTGGATTTCTAAATTGTGTCATGTATCGGTTTGAAATTGTGTATGTCGGAGAAAAACAGGGGGTACTCGCAATTCTAAGCCATCTTATATCAGATGCATGGACTTTCAGTCTGATTGTAAATGAAGTAGATGAGGCATATCGGAATCTGCTGACAGGGAATGAGAATTATGATACCTGTGGGGATTATATAAACTATGTCCATTCGGAAGAGGATTATTTTCGTTCGGTCAAATACGAAAGGGACGAATTATATTGGCGGGAAAAGTATGCCTCAAAACCGGAGAATTTACCGATTAAGATAAAGTCTGTTACAACGAATTCTATTGCAGCAAAACGTATTGTAAAGAGAATATCTCCAGAATTAACCCAAAAAATTCAAAACTATTGTGCAGAAACTAGAATAACAGAAGCAGTAGTTTTTGAAACAGCGCTGAATTGCTATCTTTGCAAAATCAATCCGGATAATCAGACAGTTACAATTGGAATTCCTGTGTTAAATCGAACAAAAGCGTATGAAAAGAAGACTGCCGGAATGTTTATATCAACAATACCCTTAACAGTAGAAATATCAGAAGAAGATACGGTTCAGAAGCTGGCAGAAAAGATTAAGGAAGCACATTTTGAGTTATTTCGGCATCAGAAGTATCCGTATAGCAGGATATTAAAATATTTGCGTGAGAAACAGAATTTTGTAGGCAATCTTTATGATGTAATGTTCAGTTTCCAAAATGCCAGAACAAATACGGACTCGATTACGAAATGGTACAGCAATGGTTATAGTGAAGTCTCGTTTGCACTTCATGTAGACAATCGTGATAGCAATGATACCTATACATTGACTGTTGATTATCATGTAGAACTGTTTCGGGAAGAAAAGGAAGTAAATAATATTCTTGAACGTTTAGAGTATGTCATAGAACAAGTGATTGAAAGTGATTCGATATCAATAAAAAATATTTCCATTGTACCGGAAAAAGAAAAGCAACGGATATTATATGACTTCAACAATACGAAAGTAGATTACCCCAAGGAAAAGTGTGTCCATGAACTGTTTATGGAACAGGCAAAAAAGACCCCGGATGATGTTGCAGTCGTATTCGGGGAAAAAGAGATCACCTATTGGGAACTGGATGAGATGTCAAACGTGCTGGCACATCTGCTCCGTGAAAAAGGTGTAAGACGGGGAGATATCGTCCCCATTATTGGCAAAAGAAGCTGGCATATCCTTGCAGCCATGCTCGGAATCCTAAAGGCAGGGGCAGGATATATGCCGGTAGCCCCGGATTATCCGAAAGACAGGGTACAGTTCATCCTAAACGAAGCAAAGAGTAAGGTTGGGTGTGTGCTTGATTATGAGGAGCAACTGGAAGGAATTGAACTTCTGAAGCTGGATGAACTTGATCTGGAAAATGCCCGGGCAGAAAAAAGGCTTCCTGTAGAGAACCGGAATGAAGCAGGGGATGTGTGCTATGTCATCTTTACCTCCGGTTCCACGGGAGTACCTAAGGGTGTGATGATTAATCATCAGAACGTCGCGAATTACAGCCATAATAATAATAATAACGTGTGCCACGCAGTCATTCAAGAGGGTTATCGGAAGATTATTTCGGTAACGAATATCGTCTTCGATATCTTTGTGACAGAGAGCATTCTGCCTCTTTTAAACGGTATGACCGTATATCTTACGAGCGATGAGGAAGTGTTCAGCCAGAGTGCGGTAAACCGGATCATTACAGAGAATCAGATTGAAGTACTTCAGACTACGCCTACAAAGATGAAAGGCTATCTTTTTGATAATACACAGAAAGAATACCTGTCAACACTGAAAGTCATTATCCTTGGCGGGGAAGCATTGACAGAAGGACTATATGAGGAACTGAAAAGCCAGACCACAGCGGAGATATTCAACATCTACGGACCGGCAGAAACTACGGTCTGGTCCAGCAATGCAAGGGTGGAGGATGATGACATCACCATCGGCAGACCAATCGCCAATACCCAGATATACATCTTGGACAGACATGGAAATCCGGTGCCTATTGGTGTGCCGGGAGAACTGTGCATCGCAGGAGACGGCGTGGGACTTGGATATTTAAACCGCCCGGATCTGACAGCGGAGCGGTTTGTGGACAATCCTTTTGCCACAAAAGAGA
>JBJELE010000031.1:0-7091 GCA_051878995.1 Lachnospiraceae bacterium
AACGCACAGGCAAGTTCGGGTTGCAGGTGCTCTGATGCTCATACAGGTTCAGTGTTCCTGCCTTATTTAGTTAAAAGTAAAAGAAAATCTGACAGAAACTGTCTGATTGTACGAGATGTACATTATTTAGAATTTCTCTGATGGTTATATCATAGAATATGTTTCATTGTTTGTCAATCATTTTTTGACGGAATTTCAGTTTTGGGGCAAATATTTTTTATCTAATATAATTTTACCCATAAAAATATTTTCCGTATATCAGGTTCCCATCTATAGAGTAAAGTTTTTATTATTTGCCTACACGGCGGTTGTTTCCGCAGGGGTATGCAGTTCTGCTTTTCTCTATCACATCATATTGGTTAAGTGGTGTGGGCACGTATACGGCTTCCTCATTCAGATACACGATACCGTTGCTGTCTCCCGGCAGAATCACGGTTTTGCCCTGTTTCCGGTCATATACGATGACACAGTGATTTCTTCTGGAAATCTTGTTGTCTCCCAGAATCTGAATATCCATGTCGTCTGCCCTGCCGACAAAGTTTTTGCCCGCCACGACTTTGTAATCTTTGCCTTTTCTTGGACCTGCCACGCAGACGATCCATCCGCATACGGGGTTCTCCTCCTGTAGGAACAGCGTTTCTTCCACTTCGATTTCCGTCTGTCCTGTTTCCTTCTTCTCTCTGGTCGCAGTTTCAATATTACAATAAGGACATACTGTTCCGTACCTTCTGCCGGAAAACATATGTCCGTTCTGACATCTGATTAGGTTGCTCATTTGTATTTCCTCCTGTTTCTTTCGCTAACGCTTTACTATAAATAGAATGGGTTTGGAATATCTTCCGTAACGATCACTGTTTGCGTATTATCAAAGTATATTCCTGCCTGCTCCGTTACTCTTTCACTTTCGTTTCCGTAAATACTGAGGCAAGAAAGATTAGGCAAATTACTTAATGGTTCAATATCATCAACTCCCGTTTTTATCAAAATTAACTCTCTCAAATTTGGTGCTCCAATCAACGGTTCAATATCCTTTATATTAATATGAGCCAAAAGCATCCATTCCAATTCCAGCATATCTGAAAACGAATCCATATCTAAAAATATTTGTTCTTCACTCTGCTGATACCTATGATTATCGAATAAATATACATCTTTCAAAAAGGGGAACCCGGAAATTCCCTCTGCATTTCTGATATGTCCGCCAACAATATGTATGTCTCTTAGATTTGGGTCTCGTGCAAGATAGTTCAAATCCACATCTTCTACATATTCAACAAACAGTTTTTGCAGGTATGGCATATCCTCAAATACAGATAAATCCTCTAATTCGCAACATCTGTCTATCGACACGCTTGTAAGACACTTTAACTCTTTTATAAAATCTAAATCCACTTTATCACCCGTTGAAAAAGTAATTGCCAGTTCTTGCAATTGACTTAGACTAACAAGCGGGGATAAATCGATATCTTCTCCTGATATTATGATATCTAACCTCTTTATATTATTTACCCCTGATAACATAATAATATCGCTCTGTGTGATAGCCTTTTCAAAAATCACTTCTTCTGTTTCTGTATTAATTACCTGATCATTGCTCAGTTTTATTTCTTTCAAATTGTCCAATGCTATATCTTGTTTTTTTACATGCTGATTTGGATAATCTACTCCCATCCTTGCATACATATATAAACATACCAGACAAATAACAAGGCTTATTACACTTACTAATTTTTTCATAATCTGTCCCTATCTACCTATTTCCCAAATTCTTCATATGCTACTTTTGCCGCTATGATTCTTTTACAAATGGATGGAATATCACTGTCGGACTCCGCATTTTGAGCCTTATCCCATACCCCATCCGCTACTGCATAATTATCTTTTTTATTGACATCCTTATATGTTCCAGATATTTCATAATCTCTGAATAATAGACAGGCAGAAAAAGTAACATCATCGGATAAATTGTTATTCTCTTGATAATATTTTTCATACGTTGGTAGAATCTCACTGAAATCGCTATCATTACTGGTCAATTCAGTAAACATAGTATCTATCTCTGCTTGTATCAATTGTTCTTTAGATAATGCTCCACTGAACCATCCCGATGCCATAATCTTTTGTCGATAATAAGCATGCCACTCTCGCTTGCTCAATATTAGATATTACCTTACCACTCTGACACAAGTTATTCACATTCCACGGTTGATTCCAATCTGCATATTGCAACTGTCCACACTGTCCTTCGCCAAACATATTACCTATTAATCCGGCAACAAAACGCGCATCATAACCACCCTCAACATAAAATTTTTGCCATATTGCTTGCGCACATTCCTTTTTTCTTGCGACCAATTTTCAAACGCAAAGAACTGATTGAATTTTTCCAACAATTCCGTCTCTAGTTCTGTAAATATATTCTCCCCGATTACAACACTTTGTCCTGACTCCCTCGCACAAATAATGCCACCGCGCCTACAGAAGAGCATAGACATCATATTGATTCCCTCCGCTCCCCCTATAAATCATCTTCTACATATTCCTTTTCTTTTGTATACTTTTCTTCTTCTACATATACATGTTTCTCTTCTTCTATGTATTTCTCTTCAAATTCTTTAACATCTTTATCTGCACAACCGGCTCCACATGTAACCACACCCAAAATAGAAAACGCAATAACGTTTTTACGTATATTATTCCAACACAACATACCCATCTACCACTTCGCCTCTCGAATATTTTTCATATAACTCATATACAGAATAATCATATGCAACATGAAATCTTTCATTTTCTGTCTCATCAGGATTTAATTCAAAGCTCGGTAACGAGACACCATTATGTCCTCCGATAGATCCAAGCCGTCTAATTCATTAATACTTACCTCATCAAACAATTTCATGCCACTATTACTTTTTGACTGAAAATAAACTATTTCATATCTCCCTTTCATTTCTTTCTGCTCAGCGTTCTTAATAATACAATAAATAGTCATTTTTATATCTTCAAGATTATCACCGTTTACATCCTCAGATACAATTTTATCAAGATTTATATCCGTCAAATATCCTCTGTCCATATCCGAATATTTTTTACTGAGTTCCGCATATAACGCCGGTACTGCCTGCAGTTCTGCTTCTTCCATTATATAATCAAAGACATAAACCGAAATTCTTACATTCGCAGAGCACCCCTGTTCGCCAAATTCTTTATACACTTTTATTCTTTGCATACCATTTTCATCATTTTTAATTGCTTTTTCCCACAGCAATTCCCTGTCATAATATAATGAGCGTCTATCTATTTTGGTCATTATTATAGACTCTTTTAAATCAACATATGGAGCAATACCTTGGCTGTTTCGAGCTTTTTCTATTATATTTATATTGGTATTCCCATAATATTCTTTCAAACCTTCCAAGATATTAGGAATTTTCCAATTAGTACTGTCGTCCCTATATAAATCATCCATAACCAGTTCCAGCCATCCTTGATTGCGATTGGTCACAAACTGGAACTCATTATTCTCCTGTAGCCCTATCATGCAAAAAAGATTAGGCAGATAATATTCTGTGCCTGTACTGACATGTGTTCCTAACAGAAGAAGAATATCCTCTTCACCATTTCCATCAATATCACAGATTTGCATGTCATAAAATTCGTGAAATGAGTCAAAAGATGAATCATCATACAGTTTATCTGTCTGAAAGAGTAATGTACTGTTACCGTCAACATAATTCATCAATATTCCGCTATAAGTCATACTTGTCGGATCGTTTCCCTTTTTATGCCAAAACAGATAAAGTTTTTGCCTAGTCCCATCTGACATAGTAATCAAATCAGCGGTCATTAGGTGGATATCCCACTCTTCCTGTCTTAACTCATAAGTATCTATAATTTGTTCGATTACTACTTCTTCTATAATATTTTGATATTCTAATATTTCAAAATAATCCTCTGCCAAAACACATTCCCAATCACCATTTTCCATTTGTACCGAATCTTCATTTTGGATAATAGTCTCTATTGCTGGAAATTCCAAAAAAGTTTCTTCTGACTGTTCAAGTGTTTTGTTTTGTTTTTCTATTTTGTTATAAAAATAAAAATTACTGATAATAAAACACAAAAGCAAAAATAAACACGTGATTTGCCATTTTATTTTTTGGCATTCCTTTCTACCATTCTGCATTGTTATATTCCTCCATATATGCAGCAACATTCCCCGACCCATTATACCTTCTGAAAATAAGCAGCTTTGGAATCTATTTTTAAGGTATATTCTAAAGCTATGTTTTGCAAATCATAGCAACTATACGTTCCCAACAACTTTCTTTTTTCAGGGTTTCCCATAAAATATTACTATGCGGTATCACAGTACAGCCTATATTCCCTATCGCTGTAGTAAACACTGCCTATTTCTGAAAACTTAGTGGTTTCTGATGTATCAAACAACCGCTCATATTCTTTCAGCCTCTTATCCTCCCAGACATATTCTTTGGTTTCGGTCAATTCCTGTGCTCCCGTACCACCATACCAGAGTTTTTTTCCTCTTCTTTGGTAAAGTCCCTGAAACTCCTCTTCATTATCTTCCCAAATCTTCTGTATCAGAGCTGTTCCCTCTTCTGTTTTCCCTTCTATTACCTCTTGTTCTACACAGACGTTTTGCTGCTCAGTCCCAGTCTGTTCCATAGCCGCCTGTCCTTGTGCAGATTTCCCTCTACAACCAACGCATAATAATTTTATTGTGATAAAATTATGATAGCTTTCATTTTTCTCTGCATATATATTTCCTTTGCGTTTACCTTTATACTCTCGTTAGCTTTTCCGTCCATAAGACCACATTCCCATATCGTCCGAGAAACTCCATATTCCTGTGACACAGGAAATTACAACTGCCAGGTTGAATGTCCTTTTAACCAACTTCTATCACTATTTTACTTCGCCTTAGCTGTTTTGTTCGTTCAATACAAACTGCATTCATATAATGCATGTTCATTTCACATTCTTCCAAACTGCCGTTTATGCCAAATCCGACTGGCCAGAAATAGTAATTCCCTTTCTGGGATTTCACAATCATATACCTGAAATAGTACTCTTCATCTCCTGAAACTGCTGCAGACAAGCATACCTTATTTGTGTGTAGTGCCTCATATTCTCCTATATAAATCTCATACTTACCTTCTCTACTATTTAATGACAATAAATTCTCTATATATTTCTCAAACGCCTTTATATACTCATCTTCCTCTACCTCTGTCACTTCTGACTGCTGTAATTCATGAGTTGTGAGTCTCGTTTCGCCTAGCTTAAGCATCGTATCTGCATACTTAGGTAAACTGTAATATTTCATGAACATACTCGTATTCAACTGCCCTTTTTCTCCTGCATAAATATTGCGCTGCAGTTGATAAAACTCCATCTCCCCATCTCTATTCACATACACCGGATATGCTTGTCCTTCTTCGCCTGTAATCCACGTATTTACTTTAGATTTGCGCACAATCAAAAGACTTTCTCCATTATTCTTCCATGTGTACATAATTATTTCTTCATCACATAGCCCACTCAATTCTCCTGCCTGATATCCTAGTTCATTCATTCCGAACCATTCCCCATAGCTATATATATATTCAATCCATTCTGCTGCACTTTCTTCACTCATAGTTCGAAAATCTATTTCCTGATTATATTCCGGGAGACCGGCAGATCCCTGGTTTTTTTCTTCCTCTTCTTCTACATCCTCCGTAACCTCCAAATCAATTACTTCTCGCTGTAACCCTACGATTTCAGGTATGAAATTCTCCGACTCTGTATCTAAATATGTTTGATCTATTAGGAAAGGCGGCGATTCTCTCATTGGGAAATACCAGAAATATGCATCACTTATCGCTCCATTATCGCCTATGCTACAGAAAAAATAGTCTTCCAGGTCATTTCCCACAACAGCCGCACTAATCTTACAATCCGTATATGCCCCATAATTGCCTTGCACTCGACCATATGTTTCTAAATAAATACGATAATTTCCATATCTTTGATGCTCTCCATAAACCTCTTCCACAAATTTTAAGGCTTCATCTATATATTCATTTTCATCAACTGATATTTCCGGCAAATCCTGAGTTGCCTCCGGATCAAATGTCACTTTAATTTCACCAAATTTCACGATATCTTCCAAATCAAATCTATAGTAGTAATATTCCTGTGAATCCACTTCCTCTACTTCTTCGCAATCAGTATCTTTCTCCTGCACAATGCAATCCCTGATTCTGTGATATGCATCGCCCTCAAAGGAATTGACCGGTACTCCATTCTCAGACAGTTGCCAATCAACAAGCACATAAAAGATATATCCTTTAGCCTTTTCCGAATAATACACCGAACATAGTTCGTCATTTACCCTTACAGTTGTATTTGCTTTCTCTTCCGGCAAAAACAACAATTTATTTCCTTCCGCAATGTATACTGCTAATTTAATCTCTTTTCCCACCGGCAAAAATCCCAGTTCTTTCTGCTGCCATTCTGATATATGATTAATCATATTTTCATAGAGATATTCAGCTTCTATTCTTTTTGCAATTTCTTCCAGAGGAATGTCATAGCGAAATATACGATTATTTGACTCCGTATTTTCTTCTTCAATTTTTGGGGTTACATCACACGACAAACTTTCAGCCTGTTTATTTTCATTTTTAACCCCACAGGCCGATAAAAACATAATATTGATCAGACACACAAGAAATAGAATTTTTATCTTATGCTTATATTTATTTACTGCCATCTCATCCACATAATTGTATTGTAGATAAAAGGTCACTATTCCTGTGACTATTATTAGCCATAATACTATCTTGCCGTATTTAGTCATGTTCTGATATTCCCCTGTAACCAGCTCCATACTAATGTTCATTATCGTATTATAAAACACGTTTGCATCATTTTTGTATCATAGCAAACCTATTTTTCTCTTTGTTTTTGGTTTTCCCTTATCACACTTCTTCCCTCAATTACATTCCCGCATAAATGGTAAAGAAAAACAGGTGCAAACGTAAAATCCACACCTGTCTCGTATTTCCCTATTATTCCAAATA
>JBJELE010000032.1:0-7075 GCA_051878995.1 Lachnospiraceae bacterium
TTAAATCCGATCTGGGTATTGGCTTTGTACCAATGGATTTTCTGGAAAAGGAAAACAGGGAGAATCTGGTTATCCTCAACATGGCACCAGACATCCCTGCCAGAAATATTTGTCTTCTGAAACGGAGAGGTATTTCGTTGAGTATTGCAGCTTCTGAATTAGAGAACCGGATAAAGGATAAGAAGAAAGAGGAATAGCACATATTGGATTAATCATTAGAAAGCAGGTGATAATATGACACTTCAACAGTTAAAATATGTGATAACAGTGGCAGAAACAGGAACTATCACAGAGGCCGCAAACCAATTATTTATCTCTCAACCAAGTCTGACCAATGCTATTCATGAATTGGAAAAAGAGATGAATATAGTTATTTTTAACAGAACCAATAAGGGAATCAGCCTTTCCAAAGAAGGGGAAGGCTTTTTGGGATATGCAAGACAGGTATTGGAACAGGCGGCAATTCTTGAAGACAAATATAAAAGAAATGGTGGTGGAAAAAAACAGTTCTGTGTATCAACACAGCATTATTCTTTCGCGGTTAATGCCTTTGTGGATTTGATTAAGGAATACGGACAGGAGGAATATGATTTCAGTCTTCGGGAAACGCAGACCTATGAAATTATAGAGGATGTGGCAAGGCTGAGAAGTGAAATCGGGATTCTGTTTCTAAATGATTTTAACCAGGCGGTTATTAATAAGATATTGAAATCATATGATTTGGAATTTCATTTGTTGTTTATTGCCAAACCTCATGTTTTTATCAGCAGAAGTCATCCTCTTGCAGAAAAAAAGGTAATTACGAATCAGGAACTGGAAATATATCCATACTTGTCCTTTGAACAGGGAGAACATAATTCGTTCTATTTTTCGGAAGAGATATTTTCCGAATCCGAGAGAAAGAAAAATATCCGTGTAAGAGACAGGGCAACCTTGTTCAATCTTTTAATTGGATTAAATGGATATACTGTATGCAGTGGTGTAATTGACAAGAAGCTGAATGGAAGTGAAATTATTGCGGTTTCCTTAGCTGATGAAAGTGACATGCGGATTGGGTATATTACCCACAGAAAAGGAATCATCAGCAGACTGGGCAATTCTTATCTGGAGGCACTAATGAAATACACAACAGGGGATATTTACGGGATAGAGGAAAAGGCAAGAAAACATATGCAAACAATAGAATAAATATGTGAAAGCATGATGTCCATAGTTTGAAACTATGAACATCATGCTTTTTTAGTATTATGCAGACGAAAAGGCTTCGGTTATAATGCAAAGAGAAAATCAATAATGAAAAGGAGACAGATAATGAGTAAAGTAACGACACCTTTTAGATATGACTTTGTAGGAAGCTTTTTAAGACCACAGGCACTTAAGGATGCAAAGGCAGCATATCAGGATGGAAAAATCAGCAAGGATGAACTTGATAAGGTTGTAAATGAAGAAATTACGAAAGTGGTAGCTAAGCAGAAGGAACTGGGGTTTCATGTAATAACTGATGGAGAGTTTAGAAGAACATTCTGGCACCTTGATTTTATGTGGGGGTTTGAAGGAGTTGCCCATGAGAATACCGGAAACGGCGTGAGATTCAATGCGGAACTGGCAGTACTTGATGACACTTATCTTGTAGGAAAGATTAAGGCAAAAGCACATCCCTTTGTTGAGTATTTCAAATTTTTGAAGCAGTTTGAAGATGAGAATACAGTTGCCAAATATACCATTCCTGCTCCGGCACAGTTTTTCCAACAGATGATTGTACCTGCAAATTATGAAACCACAAGAAAGTTTTATGCTACAAATGAGGAGTTGATTCAGGACATTGGTGTGGCATATCAGGATGTGATTAAGCAGTTTTATGATGCAGGATGCCGTAATATCCAGTTTGATGATTGCACATGGGGCGCAATCGTGGGAAATGCTGCAAAGCAGAGGTATCAATTTCTTGGTATTGATTTAGAGGACGTAAAAGCGCAGCTTCTTGCAGTTAACAATCTTGCTCTGGAAGGCAGACCGGATGATATGGTGATTACTTCACATATCTGCCGAGGTAATTATCATTCAACCTATTTCGCAAGCGGTCCTTACGATACTGTTGCCGATTATGTATTTGCCAAGGAAAATGTGGATGCACTCTTCCTTGAATATGATGATGAAAGATCCGGTGGCTTTGCTCCTCTTGAAAAAGTTTCAAAGGATAAGAAAGTCGTACTTGGACTTATCACTACAAAATCCCCTGTTTTAGAGGATAAGGAAAAGGTGATTGCAAGAATACATGAGGCAGAAAAGTATGTTCCACTTGACAGATTGTACTTAAGTCCGCAGTGTGGATTTGCTTCATGTGAGATTGGTAACAAGCTTACTGAGGAAGAGCAGTGGGCTAAGCTTAAGTTAGTAAAAGAGATTGCAGAAGAAGTTTGGGAAAAATAGAATTATATGTAACCTGTGAGCCGGACAAAAATACGTTCCGGCTCACACTTTTATGCAAACCTGATCAATCTATTTATAAATGCGGAGAAAAACTTAATGTTTTGTAAAAAATGGATTGTATCTTGTTACCTGAAAGTTTTGGGAACAGTGCAATTGGTATTACTGCTGATATGGCAAGCACCGTATCTGATATATGTCATTAATTGGAAAAGAAGGCAGGTGTTTCAAATGAAAGTGAATCATAGTGTTTATATATTGTTTAATAAGTTGATGTAGGCAGAGTATTTAGTAAAGAACAAATTTACAATGATACTGAAAAATCGGAAATGATTTTCTTTTGTTTTTAGAGGAAAAGTGATATAATAATAACAATGTTTGACGAAATACGAAAGAAAAGATGCTAAAGGGGGAGATTTCGATGTTTTCACTTAAAAAATTGAAATTGAATATGTCTGTTGCATTGGTGGCGGCATTTGTAACATTGCTTGGATTGAGTATGCTCTTTGTGTTAGCGAACAACAATGCGACAGAGTCAATGCGGGAAAAGGCAATTGACAACATGAATACGTATTTGAATTCACAGGTTAGTATTATTAACCAGTTCGTGAAGGATAGTGAAGAAGCACTACGTATATTTGGTACTTCTCCGGATGTGGCCAATTTGTTGAAGAATCAAGATGACGAAGAGGCGTTTAAGGCTGCACAAAAGCATACGGTTGAGTGTTTTGGTCTGCTGGATAACTGGGAAGGTTTATATGTCGGTAACTGGAATTCTACTTGTTTGACTTATCATGTTGATGCGGTAATTGGTAAAACATTACGAGAAGGTGAGAGACTGGAGCAGTTGAGAAATGCCATGCTAGAGTCGCCGAACGGAGTTTATGATGCAGGTATTATTGTATCACCGGGAACCGGTCAGTTGTGCTTGTCAATGTATTCGCTTGTGAAGGATGAGAACGGTAATCCGCTTGGATATGTTGGCGGTGGTGTATTTAGTGATTAGTTAAAGAAGCTTTTGGATACAACGGTTGCAAGCGGAATTGACAGTGCGAAGTTTTACATGGTTAATGTTGAGACCGGAACGCATATCTTTGATGAGAATGTAGAATTACTCGCTACAGAAGTTGAGAATCCAATGTTATTAGATGTTATACAGAGAGTTAAAGATGGGAATCCAACATCGGAATTTAGTTCAAAAGATGAGAATGGAGAAAACGTTCTTGTTAAGTATGTAGCAATTGAGGATCGTGGATGGGCTGTTGTACTTACAGCGAAAGAAAGTGATATTTATGCTTCTGCAAATCGCAATCGCAATGTATTGTTAGGTATCTGTATTATTGCATTTATCTTGATTGTAGGATTAACCTTTGCTGCGGTTTCTTATGTAACAAAACCATTACAGGTTGCTACAAAGTCAATTATCAGATTGGGTAGTCTTGATATTTCAGAAGATACAACATTGAAACCATATGCGAATAATAAAAATGAGATTGGTTATATTTCAAGGGAAATCAGTAACTTAAGAAATATCTTATACGAAATGGTTTGTGTTTTGAAGCAATGTTCGGATGAATTGAATCTTGCAACGAATCAGATGAATGAAGAAACCGTTACTTTGAATCACTATATGACAGACAATTCAGCTACAACACAGGAGTTAGCTGCCGGTATCAATATTACAAATGATTCCATTGTTAGTGTTTCTTCCGATATTGACAGGATTTACAACGATGTTGAGCGCTTAAGAGAACAGGTTGAATCCGGATACGATAAGAGTAGTGTATTATATGATAGCATAATTGACATTGAGAAGTTATCAAGTGCTTCGGTTGAAATGTCAGAGAATAATATTAAGGAAAACCGTCAGAATATTGATTCTGCTGTTTCAAACTTGAAATCACTGACAAAGATTAATGAATTGGCAGAAGAGATTATGAGTATTACAACACAAACGAATTTGTTAAGCTTGAATGCGAGTATTGAAGCTGCCAGAGCCGGTGAGTCAGGAAGAGGATTTGCTGTTGTTGCAGATGAGATTGGCAATTTAGCGAATAATTCGAAGGATACTGCTGTTACCATTCAGGATATTTGTAAAGAAACAAATCGCAATATTGAAAACATTAACCGTTGCTTTGATGAAATTATTTCATTCTTGGAAAAACAGGTATCTGCACAGTTTGCTGACTTCTCTTGTACTTCAAAAGAAAACAGTGAATCTGCTAAGAAGTTGCAGGAAGATATTAACGGAATCAAGAGTATTGCAGATTCATTTGCACAATTTATTAATGAATTGCTTGGCAAGATTGAGACCATTCAGGCTGCATCAGAGCAGAATGAAATTGGTGTTAAGGACATTGTAGATAAGACAGAAAGTACTACTGTAATTGTAGAACGTTTAAGAAATATTTCAAAAACAAATGCAGAAAGCGCAGAGAAGATTTCTGATATTATTGATCGGTTCACAATTTCATAAGAAATCAGAATCCGATTATTTGATTTCGTCATTACAAATAGTGGTGAAGTAATAATTACTTCATCACTATTGTTGTTATATAGAATGATTTTGTTGCTTTTCTTTATGCATTTTGGGCAATTTGGACCCAGTTATCCATGCTGCTTGAATATTTTAGCAGCTTACGAAAATTTAATGCTCCAATTTTAAATCCAAACCAATGCTTGGTACGGATTTTTCCACGCACAGGCATATGATCTACACCATACTTTCTTCGAAGAATTGACGGAATTGTTTCTACCCCGTTTCGGATTCTTCCCAGATATTTATGCTGCCATGTCTGGGTAAATCGCTGGGCTTTGGCTCTTTCATGGGATGCCTTTGAAACATATACAGCACTGGTTTTGTTGGATATCTGCGGTTTGCACTGATCCCTGTGGGGACAATTTTCACATTTGCTTTTGTTGAAGGATGCACGTACTTTTCCTGTGCTTTTGACAAATGAGGTGCTCTTGGGCTGATTACCTGCCGAACATAAAAGTATGCCTTTTCCGTCATCGGAAAAAGTAAAGTCAGCATAGATATCTTTGGTATCTCTGCCAAGTAAATCTGTGGTTACAAGCTTGATGTTTTTGCTTTCTGCAAGGGCACGGTTTTCTTCACCACTGAATCCAGCATCTGCTACAAGTGTTGTTCCTTCCGGCTTTTTTTCTGTGGCATCAAGATGTTCTTTGAGGAAGTCGCTGTCACTATGGATGTTTTGATCATATTGATAGTCAGTTACCACTGAGTTTCCTTCGCCAACAGATTCTGTAATGTTCGCAGAATACCCACGATGCTGTTTGCCTGCTTTTTCCCTGTAGGCTGCATCTGGATCTGATGGATTCTGGAGAATCGTTGAATTCATTTCGCCATCTTCCGCAGTTTTCAGTCTAAGGGATCCGTCTTCTTCCACGAATACCTGTTCCGTAAAAGCCCTGACCAGAAGCTGGTATTCAGGAACACCATCATAGCCGCCACTGCATTTTTTCATAAGCGAATCTGCATCAGACAGGATGCCTGCAAGCCTGCTGGCATAATCTTCCTGCCGCTGATGGTAGATAACCTGGTTAAAATCCTTTGGATCATAATAGTACTCAAGACCTTCAATTTTGTCATCCTCTTTATTTTTATGAAGATATTTAACAAAGTTGGAAAGGCAGGTATAGAGCAACTCCATGCGGCTTAATTTCTTTATGTTTGATGCAATCATCAGGGAATCCATGCGCTGAATCTGGCCATTGATTTTCATAAGCTTTGCCATTTCCATAGCAAGCTCAGTGATCGTGTCATGGATCAGATCTTTTCCATGGGTCAGTTCATAATTGTAGCATCGGTTTCTAAAGCGGCTTAATGTTTTATCGCTTAAAGGCTGTTCCTTAAAACTCGTAGTATGGAGGGCATACTGAAATCTGATGTCAAACATAAGAGATTCAACAAGTTCATCATCCGTCATGTTAAACAGCTCCTTGATAATAAGAGCTCCGATAATTACGTTTACCGGTGTATTGGGACGTGAGGCCTTTTCACTGTATAAACAGGCAAATTTGTTTTCATCAATCAATGGGAAAATTTTGTCTGCAAAATGTGTTGCCCAGGATTTTTGCAGCATTCTGTTTTCACGCTCGGTAAGCCCCCAGACGGCATCGTTTAATGTAAGCTGTTGACAATCGTTTTCTTTAAAAGAGATAAGTAAATCTCCACTTCCATAAGATACTCTAATTATACTACTTATGTCTTGAAAAATCTCATTTATGTGAAGTTTTCAAGGTACAAATTTATGGTTACAAGGTTATGTTAGGACATACCTTTTGACCCTCGAATCATCATATAGATATGAAGTACGTCAGAGATTTATCCAGGGCAGATGATAAGGTTATGTCAGTTTCGCCACAGATAGGGAAAGAAAGCCGCCCTTTTGTGGGAATCGTTGTTATTTGTAATCAGAAGAAATATTGCATTCCTTTGACATCACCGAAACCAAAACATCAGACAATGAAGAATGATAGGGATTTTTCCAGAATGTTCGACAAGGGAAATAAGCTGATAGGCTGTCTGAACTTCAACAATATGCTTCCGGTTGATGACTCCGTATTGCTGCCGATTGATATGAGAGTGCAGAAGGGAGACAGTGCAAAGGAACGGGCATATAAG
>JBJELE010000033.1:0-33718 GCA_051878995.1 Lachnospiraceae bacterium
ATGGGTCTTCTTCCTGATGACAGAAAGGCAGAGGGTATTATCGGAGATTTGTCTGTTCGTGAGAATATTATTTTGGCTATGCAGGCAAAACTTGGCATGTTTAAGAAGATACCGATGTCAAAGCAGGTTGAGATTGCGGATAAGTACATAGATATGCTGCAGATTAAAACAGCAAGTCGTGAGACCCTTATCAAGAGACTTTCCGGTGGTAACCAACAGAAGGTTATACTGGCAAGATGGCTTGCAACCAATCCGGATTTCCTGATTTTGGATGAGCCTACGCGTGGTATTGATATCGGTACCAAGACAGAGATTCAGAAGCTGGTCATCAAGCTGGCTCAGGAAGGTAAGAGCCTGATCTTCATATCCTCAGAGATTGAAGAAATGCTTCGTACCTGTAATCGTATGGCAGTCTTAAGAGACGGTGCTAAGGTTGGCGAGATCAGCGGCGAGGAAATGACACAGGAAGGCGTAATGCACGCTATTGCAGGAGGAGGTGCTGCACATGAGTAAGATTAAAAAAATAACGAAGATGCAGTTGTTCCTGCCTATCTTCAGTATGATTCTGGTAATGTTAGTCAATGTAATTTATGATATTGCGAATGGCAACGCACCTTTTTCATTCTTCGCAATCAGTACCCAGCTCACATCATCCGGTAATACGATTCTGTATGGTCGTCTGATTGATATTCTGAATCGTGGTAGTGAGGTTGCCATCCTGGCAATCGGTATGACGCTTGTTGTATCAGCTTCTGCCGGAACGGATATTTCAGTTGGTTCTGTTATGAGTTTATCCGGTGGTATGTGTTGTATGCTGTTGGCAGGTTATGGTGTTACCAATGTATCTGAGTATGCACATCCTTTATGGATGGGTATTGGTGCCGGTATTCTTGTTGCAGTTGTCTGCGGTTTGTTTAATGGTTTCCTGGTAGCATACCTGAATATTCAGCCGATGGTTGCTACATTGATTCTCTGGTCGGCAGGACGTGCGATAGGACTTCTGTTATGTAACAGTGCTATTGTATATGTACGTGTTCCGTCCTTCCAGTTCTTCGGTTCCTATATCGGATTCCTTCCGACTCCGATTCTGATTGCTGCCATTTGTGTACTGATTATGGCATTGATCCTGAAATTCACGGCACTGGGTACCTTTGTACAGAGTGTTGGTATCAATAAGAAAGCGGCAAGAATCTCCGGATTCAATTCTGCTAAGATTATTCTGATGTGTTATGCAATCTGTGGTTTGTGTGCAGGTATTGCAGGTATTACTGCTACATCCCGTATTTATTCCGCAGATACCAACAATATCGGTCTGAATCTGGAAATGGATGCCATCCTCGCGGTAGCGCTTGGCGGTAACAGCTTAGGCGGTGGTAAATTTAATCTTGCCGGTTCTATTATCGGTGCATATACCATCCAGGCTATAACAACTACTCTGTATGCACTTGGTGTATCCTCCGCACAGGCACCTGTATTTAAGGCTATCGTTGTTATTTTGATCGTAGTCATTCAGGCTGAACCTGTGAAAACCTATTTCAAGAAACTGTCTGCTAAGAAAGCAGCTGCAAAGGAGGCGTAAAAAGATATGAAGAAATTGAAAATCAATGGTAACAGTATCTTATTGCTTATTACGATCGTCCTGTTTGTAGTAATGTACGGTGCAGGCTGTATCATATACGCCGACAAGGGATTTACCCATTTGCAGACATTCCTGAATGTATTGATTAATAATGCCGGACTTATCTGTGTAGCATGTGGTGTTACCTGTGTTATGCTGACGGGTGGTATTGATATTTCCGTAGGTTCTCTGGTGGCCATGGACTGTATGTTCCTTGCGGTAGGTATGGAGCATTGGGGCATGAAGAGTCCTGTGCTGATGCTTCTCGTATTACTGATTGGTATTGTGTTCGGTGCTGTACAGGGCTTCTGTATCGCATATCTGGATATTCAGCCGTTTATTGTTACCATGGCAGGTCTGTTCTTTGCCAGAGGTATGACCGCAGTAATCTGTACGGATCAGGTCAGCATTGTTTCGGATGCTTTGTTTGTGAAATTATCCAGTACTAAATTAAATATACCTTTTGGTATTGGCGCCTATGCGAATAAGAAAGGTGTATTGCAGATTCCATATGTGAGAGCCAGCGTATTAGTTGCACTGATTATCGTTGTGATTATCTTCCTGATGTTAAGATATACCAGATTCGGTAGAAGTATCTATGCAGTAGGCGGTAACAGCCAGTCTGCAACGCTGATGGGTCTGGATGTGCGCAAGACCAAGATGAAGACTTATGTGCTGTCCAGCTTCTTAACATCTATAGGCGGTATCTGCTACTGCCTGAATACCATGTGCGGAACGACCACACAGGCTACCGGTTTGGAAATGGATGCCATCTCCTCGGCAGTCATCGGTGGTACGCTACTTACCGGTGGTGTTGGTAACATTATAGGTACGCTATTCGGTGTGCTGATTAACGGCACGATTTCCACCTTGGTTAAGTCTAACGGTAAGCTGGTAAGCTCCTGGGCTAATATCGTGACTGCGATACTGTTGTGCTTCTTCATTGTATTACAGGCGATTTTAGCGAATATCAAAGAGCGTAAAAAAGCATAACCCATAAGTAATTCTATAGGGGCGCGCATGTATGTGCGCGCCCTGTTTTGTTACTGTTTCATATTGTAGGAACAGAAAGGAAAGGCTTCGGATATGAAAAAAATCGGATACAAATTTGCGGCTGCGATTATGCTTTTAACTTTAATAGCAATTGTTGCATTGGGGATTCTGGCAGGAAGCCTGACGACCATCACGACAAGCAGCCAGGAGCTTATGAATAATCAGGTCGAGAAGACCGACATGATACACAGTATCTATGAAGATTATCTGGATATGTATATGAATCTGTATGCCCATGTGAATACGAAGCTGGCGGCTGTTATGGATAAACGGGCTGAGGAAATCTATGCTACCAGAGAAGAGATGTGGCAGAAGATGGAAGCTTATGAGGCGCAGATTACATCCGAGGAAGCGCAGACAGCCTATAATACAATTAAGGACAGGCTGACCAGTTTCGATCAATGTGTTGATACTATCATAGAAGCCAGCAGGAAGAATGATAAGGAACAGGCTAATATCCTTATTACCAATAATCTCAGTATGTTAAATGATACGATTCAGCTCAATATGCAGAAGCTGCTGGATTATTCTGCTGAGGAACTGAAGACAGGTAAGGCGGATTTGCAGAAGACGGCAGCTGAGTCCGAAGGCGTGATTCTGGCAGCCATGATTCTGCTTGTGGCAGCAGCGATTCTGGTAACAATTATTGCGATTAGGATTATTGTAGTGCCGATTCGCAGAATGGCTAAAGTCATTAATAAAATGATCGAGGATATCCATAATGGGCAGGGAGACCTGACCAGTCGGGTGCCGGTACAAACTAAGGACGAGATATCTACGCTGGCAAAAGGAGTCAATGAATTCCTCGATATTCTGCAGGACATGATCGGAGGAGTGATCTCCTGCGGACAGGAGATAGAGAAACAGCAGCAGAATGTAACGGCAGTTGTAGATAAAACAAACGACAATGCAAGTGAGACATCTTCCACGATGGAAGAATTGGCGGCAAGTATTGAGGAAGTATCATCTACAGTTGCTTACGTAAATGAAAATACGAAGCAGGCAGAAGAGTCTGTGGAAATGATGATCGATAAGGCAGTGAGCGGAACGAAGTTTGCGGAAGAAATCCGGGAACGTGCGCAGGAACTGCAGAAGGTTGCACAGAACAGCAGGAAGTCTGCTGGCAGTATGATAGGGGAATTCGATGTTATGCTGCAAAGCTCTATTGAGGATAGCCATAAGATTGAGAATATCAGTAACCTGACGGGAGATATCTTAAGTATTGCTTCTAAAACGAACCTGCTGGCTTTGAATGCTTCCATTGAAGCGGCAAGGGCAGGAGAAGCAGGACGGGGATTTGCGGTAGTTGCGGATGAAATCCGGGTATTGGCCGATAATTCCAAAGAGACAGCCAACAATATTCAGGCAATTTCCGAGGAAGTGGTGGAAGCGGTTACCGCATTAGCGGAAAATGCCAAGAATCTGGTAAGCTTTATTAATGAGCGGATTTTGCCCGATTATGAGACCATGGAGCGTACCGGTGAACAATATCTGAACGACTCCATTACGATAGACCGGATGATGGCACAGATCAGGGATTCCATGGAACAGGTTGGCGGTATGATGCGTACGATGGCAGAATCTAATGACAATATCACGAATAATGTTCAGGAGAGTGCGCAGGGAGTTATGGGAGTTGTAAGCAACACAACAGCACTTGCTGATAATATGAAGGATATTATCGGTGCTTTGGAGCAGGTTTCGGGTGTTATCAATCATTTGTCGGAACAGACTGCATGCTTCAAATCATAAGACAACAATAATAAAATGTAAATTATTTAAGATTTTTCTAAAAAACTTTCTCAGATTGCTTGCAATCATATGCATATAAGTGATAGACTTTTTAATATATAAGTTGCTCAAAAATATATACATGGAGGGTAAGAAATGAACGCAGTAAAAAATTACAAATTCTGGTTTTGTACAGGCTCTCAGGACTTGTACGGTGATGAGTGTTTAAGAAAAGTAGCAGAACATTCTGCTAAAATCGTGGAAGGTTTAAATGCTTCCGGGAATCTTCCTTTTGAAGTAGTGTTAAAACCGACCCTGATCAGTCAGGCGTCCATTCGTCAGACCTTTAATGATGCAAATAATGATCCCGATTGTGCAGGTGTTATCACATGGATGCATACCTTTTCCCCTGCTAAGATGTGGATCTTAGGCTTAAAGGAGTTTAGAAAACCTTTGTGCCATTTACATACACAGTTTAATGAAGAGCTTCCTTATGATACGATTGATATGGATTTCATGAATGAAAATCAGTCTGCTCACGGAGACAGAGAGTATGGCCATATCGTAAGCCGTATGGGGATCGAGAGAAAAATTATCGTAGGACATTGGGCAAATGACAGTGTTCAGAAGCAGCTTGGAAGCTGGATGAGAACTGCAATCGGTGTCATTGAGTCTTCCCACGTACGAGTATGCCGTTTCGGTGATAACATGAACAATGTTGCCGTAACAGAAGGCGATAAAGTAGAAGCACAGATCAAATTCGGCTGGGAGATCGATCATTACTGCGTTAATGACCTGGTAGAATATGTAGATGCTGTTTCCCAGGGTGATGTGAACGCACTTGTTGAGGAATATTACAGCAAATATAAGATTATCGATGAAGGCAGAGATTTAGACGAATTCAGAAGACATGTGGCAGTACAGGCACAGCAGGAGATCGGTATCGAGAAATTCCTGGTTGATAATAATTATCATGCTGTGGTAACACACTTCGGTATGCTGGGTGGTTTGAAACAGCTTCCGGGTCTTTCTATTCAGAGACTGATGGAGAAGGGCTACGGTTTTGGCGCAGAGGGTGACTGGAAAGTAGCTGCCATGGTTCGTATCATGAAGCTGATGACAGCAGATATCAAGGGTGCCAAGGGTACTTCCATGATGGAAGATTACACTTACAATTTAGTACCCGGCAAAGAAGGTATTTTGCAGGCGCACATGCTGGAGGTATGTCCTTCCGTAGCTGATGGCGAGATTGGGATTAAGGTTTGTCCTCTGTCCATGGGTAACAGAGAGGACCCTGCCCGTCTGGTATTTACGTCAAAAACCGGCCCGGCAGTAGCATGCTCACTGGTTGATCTGGGGACCAGATTCAGACTGCTGATCAATGCGGTTGATTGTAAGAAGGTTGAGAAACCTATGCCGAAGCTGCCGGTTGGTACTGCATTCTGGACACCGCAGCCTAACATGGAGATTGGTGCAACGGCATGGATTCTTGCAGGCGGTGCACACCATACCGCATTCTCCTACGATCTGACAGTAGACCAGATGGTAGACTGGGCAGCAGCTATGGGTATTGAGAGCGTTGTCATTGATAAGGATACAACGATTCGTAACTTTAAGAACGAGTTAAGATGGAATGAAGCAGCCTATCGCTAAAAAGGCAGAAAGTAATATAAAAGGTAAGCAGGAGGTAATTATGGGAGCAAAAGAATGTATTGCAAACGGTAAATCAGTATTGGGTATTGAGTTTGGTTCTACCAGAATCAAAGCGGTTCTGGTAGACGAGAATAATAAGCCGATCGCATCCGGTGCACATGACTGGGAGAATAGATTAGAGAACGGTATCTGGACCTACAGTCTGGATGATATCTGGACCGGATTACAGGATTGTTATAAGAAGCTGACTGAGGATGTGCAGGCGCAGTATGGCGAGAAACTGACGAAGATTGGTGCTATCGGTTTCAGTGCCATGATGCACGGCTATATGGCATTTAACGAGAAGGATGAACTGATGGTTCCTTTCCGTACCTGGAGAAATACTATCACAGAGGAAGCATCTGTGAAGCTGACGGATTTGTTCCAATATCATATTCCGCAGAGATGGACGATCGCGCATCTGTATCAGGCAATCCTGAATGGTGAAGAGCATGTGTCTGATCTGAAATTTGTGATTACGCTGGCAGGATATATCCATTGGAAGCTGACAGGGCAGAAGGTAGTGGGAGTAGGCGAAGCATCCGGTATGTTCCCTATTGATATTGCTACCGGTCAGTTCAATAAGAAGATGATCGCACAGTTTGATGAGCTGATAGCAGGCAAATATGACTGGAAGCTGGAAGATGTTCTTCCGTCAGTCTATACGGCAGGACAGCAGGCAGGCGCATTGACAGAAGAAGGTGCTAAGCTGCTTGATCCTACCGGAACCTTAGAGGCAGGTGTGCCGCTATGTCCTCCGGAGGGTGATGCGGGCACCGGTATGGCAGCTACCAACAGCGTGGCACAGAGAACCGGTAATGTATCTGCCGGAACCAGTGTATTCGGCATGATCGTTATGGAGAAGGAATTATCCAAGGTATATGATGAGATCGATCTGGTTACCACACCTGACGGCAGTCTGGTAGCAATGGTACACTGCAATAACTGTACTTCTGACTTAAATGCATGGGTCAATCTCTTCAAGGAGTATTCAGAAGTCATGGGCATGAAGGTTGATATGAATGAACTGTACGGCAATCTGTACCGCAAGGCTCTGGAAGGAGATGACGACTGCGGTGGTCTGCTGGCATACAATTATTTCTCCGGTGAACATGTAACCGGCTTCAACGAAGGACGTCCGTTGTTTGTTCGTACACCGGATGCAAAATTCAATCTGGCTAACTTCATGAGGGTACATCTGTTTACAGCGCTTGGCGCGTTGAAGACAGGACTGGACATTCTTTTGAAAGAAGAGGGCGTTCAGGTAGATGAAATCTTAGGACATGGCGGTCTGTTTAAGACAAAAGGTGTTGGACAGAGCATTCTGGCAGCGGCTATCGATGCACCGGTAAGCGTTATGGAGACTGCCGGTGAAGGCGGCGCCTGGGGTATTGCCCTTCTGGCATCTTACATGATCAACAAAGGCGCAGACGAAAGCCTGGCAGCGTTCCTTGACAGTAAGGTATTTGCCGGACAGAAAGGCGAAAAGCTTGAGCCGGTTGCCAAAGACGTGAAAGGCTTTGACGAATTCATGAAGCGTTACAGTGCGGGACTTGCCATTGAGAGAGCGGCAGTAGAGAATTTGAAGTAAGAAAGGCAGGCATAACAATGTTAGAAGATTTGAAGAAACGTGTCTATGAGGCAAATATGCTTCTTCCCAAATATGAACTGGTTACTTTTACATGGGGTAATGTCAGTGAGATTGACCGTGAGAGCGGCATCTTTGCAATCAAACCAAGTGGTGTGGATTATGATAAGCTGACACCTGATGATATGGTACTGATGGATTTGAATGGTAATAAAGTAGAAGGGAAATATAACCCGTCATCCGATACTGCTACGCATTTGGAGCTGTATAAAGCTTTTCCGGAGATAGGCGGTGTGGTACATACCCACTCTTCCTATGCTACCAGTTGGGCACAGGCCGGCAGAAGTATTCCCTGCTACGGTACAACCCATGCAGATTATATCTATGGTGAAGTACCATGCTTAAGGTGTCTGACCAAGGAAGAAATTGAGGATGCTTATGAGAAAAATACAGGACTTCTGATCGTGAATGCTTTTAAGGAAATGAACAAGGATGTTATGGCCGTTCCGGCAGTTCTGTGTAAGAATCACGGACCTTTTGCCTGGGGTAAAAACGGCAATGACGCGGTTCATAATGCAGTCGTCTTAGAGGAAGTTGCCAAGATGGCTTACCGTGCCGAGACGATCAATCCCCGCATTCAGCCGGCACCGCAGGAGCTGCAGGATAAGCATTATTACAGAAAGCATGGAGCAAATGCTTATTACGGACAGGGAAAATAGGCTTATTGTTCCTAACCTGATAAAAAGCTATAAATTGTAAGAACTCAAGCAAGATTTGTGTAGAGGCATAATAGAAATTGTGCTATGATGATATTGTGTATTAATAAGTACAGGCAATTGCCTGATAATAAATATGATATGGAGGTTTACGATGAACAAGTTAGAGTTACAGAAAAAAGCTAATGAAGTTCGTAAAGGTATCGTGACCGCAGTACACAGTGCTAAGGCGGGTCATCCGGGCGGATCTTTATCCGCAGCCGATATTTTTACTTATCTTTATTTCGAGGAGATGAATATCGATCCGAAGGATCCTAAGAAAGCAGACAGAGATCGTTTCGTTTTGTCTAAGGGTCATACAGCACCGGGTCTGTATTCTGCACTGGCTAACAGAGGATATTTTCCGGTTGAGGATCTTAAGACCCTTCGTCATTTAGGTTCCTATTTACAGGGACATCCCTGTATGCAGGAAACTCCGGGTGTGGATATGTCCTCCGGTTCTCTCGGACAGGGCATCTCTGCTGCAGTAGGTATGGCTTTGGCTGCTAAACTGGATAATAAAGATTACAGAACCTATACACTGCTGGGTGATGGAGAGATCCAGGAAGGTCAGGTATGGGAAGCTGCTATGTTTGCGGGACATCGTAAGCTGGACAATCTGGTAGTGATCGTAGATAATAATGGCCTTCAGATTGACGGTAAGGTGGAAGATGTATGTTCTCCTTATCCTATTGACAAGAAATTTGAAGCATTCAATTTCCATGTAATCAATATCGATGGCAATGACTTTGATCAGATTGATGCTGCTTTTAAAGAAGCTAAAGCTACCAAGGGTATGCCCACAGCGATTATCTGTAAGACTGTCAAAGGTAAAGGCGTATCCTTCATGGAGAACAATGCTGGCTGGCATGGCAAAGCGCCTAATGATGAAGAGTATGCAACAGCAATGGCAGATCTTCAGAAGATTGATGAAGAATTAGGAGGTGCAAACTAATGGCAGATGTTAAGAAAATTGCAACAAGAGAAAGCTATGGTAATGCACTTGCTGAATGTGGTGCAGATTTCCCGAATCTGGTAGTTCTGGATGCAGACCTTGCAGGCGCTACCAAGACAGGTGTATTTAAGAAAGCTTTTCCGGACAGACATATTGACTGCGGTATTGCAGAATGTAATATGACAGGTATTGCAGCAGGTCTTGCTACCTGTGGTAAAATACCTTTTATCAGTTCCTTCGCTATGTTTGCGGCAGGACGTAATTTCGAGCAGGTGCGTAATTCCATCGGTTATCCGCATTTAAATGTTAAGATTGGTGCTACCCATGCCGGTATCACAGTAGGTGAAGACGGCGCAACCCATCAGTGTAATGAAGATGTGGCTCTGATGAGAACGATACCCGGTATGACGGTCATTGTTCCCTCTGATGATGTGGAAGCAAAAGCTGCCGTCAGGGCAGCAATCGAGTTTAACGGTCCTGTTTATCTGCGTTTTGGACGTGCAGCAGTGCCGGTAATCAATGATACACCGGATTATAAGTTTGAGATTGGCAAAGGTGTTCTGTTAAAAGAAGGTAAGGACGTAACGATCATTGCAAGCGGTATCACAGTTGCTTCCGCTTTGGAAGCTGCAGAAATGTTGGCAGCAGACGGTATCAGTGCAGAGGTGATCAATATCCATACCATTAAACCGCTGGATGAAGAACTTGTACTTGCTTCCGCTAAGAAGACAGGTAAGGTCGTAACTGCTGAAGAGCATTCAATTATTGGCGGACTGGGCAGTGCTGTATGTGACTGCTTATCCGAGAAGCATCCTACGCCGGTTTTGAAGATCGGTATGCAGGATCAGTTCGGTGAGTCCGGACCGGCAGCTGCTCTGGTTGAGAAGTATGGCCTTGACGGCAAGGGCATTTACGAGAAAGTAAAAGCATTTGTGAAATAATAATAGGTATCTTGACAATTCCCCCATTCATATTGTATATGTGTTTGGGGGATTGTAGAAAGAAAGGCATGAAAGATGTCTGATAGGAAAAATATTTTATCGCCTTCCATACTGGCAGCAGACTTTGCTGTATTGGGAGAGCAGATTAAAGAAGCGGATGAGGCAGGAGCGGAATATATTCATATTGATGTAATGGATGGCGTGTTTGTACCGTCCATTTCTTTTGGTATGCCTGTGATTGCATCCATCCGTAAAACGACGAAGAAAATATTTGATGTACATCTGATGATCGTGGAGCCGGAACGGTTTGTCAAAGAATTCGCAGAATGCGGAGCCGACAGTATTACCTTCCATATAGAGGCTACCGAGGATGTAGATGAGATTATTGATCTGATACACGGTTTGGGCTGTAAGGCAGGAATGTCTATTAAGCCCAGGACGCCGGTGGAGGCAGTGGAGAAATATCTGCCGAAGCTGGACATGTTGCTTGTGATGACGGTGGAACCCGGTTTCGGTGGACAGAAATATATACCGGAATCTACGGAACGCATCAAGGAAATCAGACGGATGGCTGACGAGCAGGGACTTGATCTGGATATCCAGGTAGACGGTGGCATTACCAAAGATAATGTACACGTGGTATTGGATGCCGGAGCTAATGTGATCGTGGCCGGTTCCGCGGTCTTTCAAGGGAATATAACAGAAAATGTGAAAGCAATCATGGCGCAGTTTTAAACTGCGCCATTCATTTTTCCAAGACATGTATTAAGAGTTTTACGATACGATATTCTGCAGCCAGACACCCTTTTTCACAAGGATAAATCCGATCAGGCACTTGATCCAGTCTCCAATCTGCACCAGAGTATAGATGGCAATCACGGGCAGAGATGTAAAATGACTTAAAGTAAATGCGATTGTTACGCTGACGCACCAGATAAATACACTGTCGAACAGGAAGGTAATGATTGTCTTACCGCCGGAACGAAGCGTAAAGTAGGAGGCATGCAGGAAGGCATTCTGTGGCATAAACAGGGCGGTAATGATGATAAAATACTTAGCCAGTTCTCTTGCCTCGGCATTGGTGTTGTAGAGCATCGGGAAGAAAGGTGCCAAGAGCAGCATAACCGCAGCTACGCAGGTACAGCAGAAAACAGAGAAAGCGATCATCTTGTTATCTGTGTCACGCGCTTCAGCCATCTTACCGGCACCGAGTAATTGGCCCACAATAATGGCGACGGAATCTCCCAGAGCAATAAATACGATGTTAAATACATTGTTGATGGTGTTGGAAATATTCAGGGCAGCCACTACGTTCAATCCCCGCACGGAATAACACTGGGCAAGCATTGCCATGCCGGCGGCCCACAGTGTCTCATTAAAAAGCAGAGGGGACCCTTTCACCAGGATCTTTCCTGCTAAAGCTCCGGGCACCTTCATAGAAGAATATAAACCATTGACAAAGGGGTTTTCGGCCTTGTGTCTGTGGGTATGGATCAGTACAATGGCAGCTTCCACATAACGGGAAATAATGGTTGCCAGTGCGGCTCCTTGTACACCCAGAGCGGGGAAGCCGAATTTACCATAGATTAAAATATAGTTTAAGATCAGATTGACGAAAACGGCTACCACGCCTGCCTTCATGGGAAGGATGGTCTGCCCGCATTCCCGCAGGGTGCTGGCATAGACCTGTACCATCATAAAAGGCGGTAAACCGATCAACATGATCCAAAGGTATTGTTCTCCATAATATAAAGTAGAAGCAGCGCTTTCGGCAGTACCTTCTCCCTGCAGATACAGTTCTATCAGTCTGCTGCCGGAAGTAAGAAAGAGTGCTACGGTTAAGGCAGTGATCACAATAACCATCCAGATCTTAAAGCGTACCGTCTGACGGATACCCTCCTCGTTTTTCTGACCGAAATATTGGGCGGTAAAAATCCCTGCGCCGGACACCCCGCCAAACAGACATAGATTATAGACAAAAAACAACTGATTGACGATGGCAACACCGGACATCTGCTCGGTGCCGATCTGACCGATCATGATATTGTCCAGAAGACCGACAAAGTTAGTGATACCGTTCTGGATCATAATGGGCACAGCAATAGCCAGCACCATTTTGTAGAAAGCTTTGTCACCTATCAATTTGCGGATAAATCCTGTTTTCTTAGTTTGTATTGTTTCCATCCTGCACCTCATGTTCCGGCACGCCATACAACAATGCGTTGTGCGACTAAAGCAGAAAAGTTGTTTTTCATACAATAAAAAAGTATACGGTATGGTTCTGCTTATTTCATACTATATATTGGCGTGAGTCTGATAGACATTTTACACTATCTTCATAGGATATGCAATGTGCCTCATGACTCATATTTTTTGCCTATGACGAACTACACAATCAGTTTATTTTTTGGTGCATTTATAGACAATTAATGCTTGATATTCTACGAATAATAAAATAGTATGGTATAAGAAACATTTAAATATTATTACTATCTACCATGGTAGTTGTAGAAATTAGTGGAGGTCTATTATGACACATGAGAAATTAACAGATTGCGAACAGTTAGTCATGAAAGTAGTATGGGACGCAGAGGATGAGCTGAGTCTTATGGAAATTATGGACAGAGTGAATGATAAGTACAATAAAGACTGGAAGCCTCAGACCGTTTCAACCTTCCTGGCACGCCTCGTAAGAAAAGGATATCTGAAACATTACCGTCAGGGCCGTGTATTTTTCTATCAGATTCTGATTCCGTTGGAAGAATACAAGGGACAGCTTACGAATGATTATGTGAGCTTCTGGAATCATGATAATGCAGATGAATTCTTGTGCGCGTTGACCAATGAAAGAGCGTTACGACAAGATGAAATCGAAAGGATTAAAAAACTGATTAATGGACTGGGTAAGTAACCTGTTTATTGCGTTACTATTAACGAATGTCACGGGAACGCTGTTCTTTCTGATCGGTATATTCTTCAGAAGGAAATGGTTTAAGAATGATGCAAGGCTTCTCAGGCTGGTGGTGATAGCCACTCTTTGTGCCTTTACGGTGCCGTTTGTTTATCTTTTCTTATACATGAGCAAACGCATCGTCGAAGTAGTTGACATAGAAAGTGATGTCAACCTGTTTTACAACACACCTGTAACAATCCGATTGTTCACAATACTTGGAGCGGTATGGATTGGTGCGTTCCTGATCTTGTTGGGATACCGGCTGTATCGTTATCATAAGTGGAGAACTGTCTGTAAAGGCAATATTCCCGAAGAGGATGCAATGATACAAGGGCGTTTCCTGGAAATCTGCGGTAAGCTGGGCATAGCAGGGAAAGTGACGTTATGCCGTAATGATTCCATTGACGTGCCCTGCATGACTTACAGCCACGGACCGGTGGTTATTTTACCCTTTGTAAAGTATACGAAACAGGAACTGGATGTGATTCTCTACCATGAGTTGTGTCATTATCTGGAAAGGGATATGTTCCTCAAGTCATGGGCTATCCTGGTAGCACTGCTCCATGGGATGAATCCCATAGCCCATATTCTGCTGAAACAGATGGATCTGATCTGTGAAGAATGCTGTGACAGAATGGTTTGTGAGAAGGCGGCAGAGGATTATACAGACCGGGAATATTTCGGGACGATCCTTGAAATGCTGCTGACGGAAGGCAGAAGAGAACGGTATCAGCTGCTTGCACTGGTTGACACCGAATCGGACTACGAAAGGAGAGTAAAATTTATGAGTGAATATCGTAAGCACGGTTGTATAAAGAAAGGAGCAGCGTTAGTGCTGTCGGCATGTTTCCTGTTGGGAAGCAGCATGACTGCCCTGGCAGCAGGCAATGAACTGACGGATGCCTATAAAGAGATTGCACAGAAGACAAGTGATAAAGTATCTGCGCTGTCAACAGACGAAGCGGATCTTCAGGCAATGGAGGAAATATGCAGAGCCTATGATCTGGACCCGGCCAAAGTGGTGATGATTGGCGATGACACTATAGAGCCTTACGGGATGAGTCTTAATGTGGTATGGCATGTCCCCGCAGACACTACCTATATGACCTCCGGCTTTACTGAGAGTGAAGGAGATCAGGTATCAATTGCAGTTGGTGCAGATCCGGATGATATTACCTACCAGACCGGCATTAAAGATCCTAAGCAGATAATGCATTATTTAGAAGGAGAAGGACAGATATCCCATACCTTTGATATTGAGATGAATGGCAGATATTATTTCTTTGTTACCAATCTGAGTGAAACAGAGGAATTATACATAGAAGCACACATTATAAAATAATTCGACAGTGTTTTGCAGAAGCGGAGTTTATGAGACAGCCTGAAGGCGAAGCAAGCTTCATAAGCTTCAAACAGAAATAAGGCATAAATAGATGGCGCAGTTTGAAACTGCGCCATGTTTTATATTTATATATGAGTACGTATCATCGATTATGTATCATTCAGAAAGCTTTAACAGTAGCCTTCCGGGGAAGTTTTCTAATGGTGTCTGGAAGCATTGCGGAGCATCAGTAATTCATAGTAATCTAGCAGGGCTTCCATGCTGTGCTGATCCAGCTCCAATATGGTATTCAACAGGTCGCTGACCCGGTAGTCGGCGGTAAGTGTTCTGTTGAGTGTATTCATATCTGCCTTATAGCTGGTCCTCTGCAACAGATAGTCTGTGGATACGTTGAAGAAATCTGCCAACTTGATCAGCGTGTTCAGATCCGGTGTATGCACACCCTTCTCATAATTGGAGACGGTGGCTACCGTCACGTTCAGATAGTTTGCCACCTCTTTTTGCAGAAGACCTCTTTCTTTGCGCAGTGCAGCCAGAAATTCACCAAATTCCATATTAACAACTGTGCCTTTCTCTGTATGTATTATAAATCCCCTTTTTGCATCATACGTCAGATGTAATTTGCTGTTACATTGTACTATATCTATATATAAAAAAATTAAAACTAAACGATTTGAATAAAAATATAAGGATATAAAACAAAAAGTAAATGAAAGGTTAATCCAGGAGGAGCATGGAGCGATCATATCCGGTATAAAATGTGCGTTGACTTTCTGCGGGGGATTTTGCATACTGAATAAGAACGAAACAATTATAGAAACGACATGCGGAAAAGGAATATGTCGAAAGGAACACTTCAAAAGGAGCAGTTATGAGTATATTAAATGTAGAACACTTATCCCATGGGTTCGGAGACAGGGCCATTTTTCATGATGTATCCTTCCGACTTCTGAAAGGAGAGCATATCGGACTGGTTGGAGCCAACGGGGAAGGCAAGTCCACATTTATGAATATCATTACCGGGAAGCTGATGCCGGATGAAGGCAAGGTGGAGTGGGCGAAGAATGTGTGTGTCGGCTATCTGGACCAGCATACGGTTTTGCAGAAGGGGATGACAATCCGGGAAGTACTGGCATCGGCCTTTGACCGGTTATTTGAGATGGAGACACGGATGAATGAGATCTGTGATAAGATGGCTGACGCCACAGACGAGCAATTGGAGACCTATATGGAGGAGCTGGGTACCATACAGGATTTGCTGACCATGCATGACTTCTATATGATAGATGCGAAGGTGGAGGAAGTGGCAAGGGCACTGGGTCTCTTGGATCTTGGTCTGGATAAGGATGTGACGGATTTAAGCGGCGGGCAGCGAACCAAGGTTTTGCTTGGTAAGCTTTTACTGGAGAAACCGGATATCCTGCTTCTGGATGAGCCTACCAACTATCTGGATGTGGAGCATATTGAGTGGTTGAAGCGGTATCTGAATGAATATGAGAATGCCTTTATCCTTATTTCCCATGATATTCCTTTCCTGAACAGTGTGATTAATCTGATCTATCATATGGACAATCAGCAGTTAAACCGGTATGTGGGGGATTACGATAAGTTTCAGGAAGTCTATGCGATGAAGAAGTCCCAGCAGGAGGCTGCTTACAATAAGCAGCAGAAGGAGATTGCGGATCTGAAGGACTTTGTGGCGCGCAATAAGGCCCGTGTGGCAACCAGAAATATGGCGATGTCCAGACAGAAGAAGCTGGATAAGATGGATGTGATCGAATTGGCTGCAGAGAAGCTGAAGCCGGAGTTCCATTTTAAAGAAGCGCGTACGCCGGGCAGATATATTTTCCAAACGAAGCAGCTGATCATCGGTTATGATGAGCCGTTGTCAAAGGAGCTTGACCTGGAAATGGAGAGAGGCCAGAAAATCGTGCTGACAGGAGCTAACGGTATTGGTAAGACGACACTGTTGAAGAGTATCCTCGGGCTGATCCCGCCTCTTTCCGGGGAGGTAGAGCAGGGAGATTATCTGGAGATCGGTTATTTTGAGCAGGAAATGAGTCAGGATGTCAATACAAGCTGTATCGAAGAGATCTGGCAGGAATTTCCCGGCTTTACCCAGTATGAAGTCCGTTCCGCACTGGCTAAATGCGGGCTGACTACCAAACATATTGAAAGTAAGGTAAAGGTCTTAAGCGGCGGGGAGCAGGCGAAGGTGCGCCTGTGTAAGCTGATCAACAGAGAGAGTAATCTGCTGGTGCTGGACGAGCCTACCAATCATCTGGACGTGGATGCCAAGGAGGAACTGAAACGGGCGTTGCAGGCATACAGAGGAAGTATTCTGATGGTATGCCATGAACCGGAGTTTTATGAAGGGCTTGCCACGGAAGTCTGGGATTGTACGAAGTGGACGACGAAGATGGTATAGCAGAACGGCTTGTATTTGCAGACAGGTTACGATACAATAAATGGGTATGCAGCGACGTATCAATACGTCGGGACGGTAAACATATGGAAGAAGGATTTTGCAAAGATGAAACTGGGAAGAAATGATCCCTGCTGGTGTGGCAGCGGCAGGAAATATAAGACATGCCATATGGCCATGGATGAAAGGATAGAAAGCTATGCCCTGAAAGGTCATATCGTGCCGGATCACGATATCATCAAGACGCCGGAGCAGATAGAAGGGATTCGACAGAGCAGCAGGATCAATATAGCTATTCTGGATGAGATTGCAAAACAGATTCATGTGGGCATGAGTACGGAAGAGATTGATAAGCTGGTTTATGATATGACGAAGGAAATGGGCGGGATACCGGCGCCTCTTCATTATGACGGATTTCCGAAGAGTGTATGCACTTCCATCAATGAGGTGGTGTGCCACGGAATTCCCTGTAAAGAGAGAATCCTGCAGGATGGCGATATTGTGAATGTAGATGTGTCCACTATTTATAAGGGATATTTCTCCGATTCCTCCCGTATGTTTATGCTTGGTAACGTGTCGGAGGAGAAGCGGAGACTGGTACAGGTAGCCAGAGAGTGTATTGACGTTGGCTTGGAACAGGTCAAACCATGGAATTTTTTGGGAGATATGGCACAGGCAATCAATGATCACGCCAAAGCCAACGGGTATTCCATTGTCCGTGAGATAGGCGGCCATGGAGTGGGACTGGAATTCCACGAGGAGCCTTTTGTCAGCTATGTGACCACGAAAGGCACGGAAATGCTGATGGTTCCGGGTATGGTATTTACCATAGAACCAATGGTTAATATGGGAAAGGCAGATATCTATGTGGATGATGAAGACGGATGGACTGTTTATACAGATGACGGTCAGCCCTCCGCCCAGTGGGAAGTAACCCTTGCCGTGACGGAAGACGGCTATGAGATTCTGACATATTAATTTACATTTAGTCTCTGCACGGGTCTGTCCGTGGATTCAGTTTTGAAAAATATTTTGATATACGATATTTCGTTTGTAAAAGGTAAAGCCAGTGTACATCATGGATTCAGGTGTATTCCGGCTTTTTTCTTATGTAAAAATTGTGCAATTTTCCGATATTGTAAATGGGAAATTGATTTGGTATTGTATCTATACAATCTTTGGATTCATCTTAAAGTATACTTTATTCCGTATCCTATGATCATAAAGATACGGATCGATGGCAGATCGCCACTGTTTTCCAAACGTTGGGATTAGGTTAAAAAGCATAGGAATCATTAAAGAAAGAAGGCAGAGTATGAAGAAAATTTATATGGAGAGTGACAGGTGTAAGGGGAGGTTTCTTTATCAATGAGAGAATTGATGGCGAAGATATCAGATTATCTGGATGAAAGGCGAAATGACCCTCATCGAAGAGATAATCAGATCAGTATTGTAGTAATAGGCGCAGTGGCGGTTGTGATTATCGTGCTGTTACTGCTTCTTTTATGGGGATGCGTGATGCAGGAAAAGAGGAAGAAAGAAGCAGAAGATAAGGAAGCGGGAACACATACGGAAGAGATACAGATGTATATGGCAGACGATTCCGGGGAAGAGGTGATTAAACAGGAATATCTGACCAGTATTGCGTATCTGGGAGATAAAGTTGAAGAATTGCTAGAGACCATGACACAGGTGCAGGAGAATCTGGAAAATGTGCTGAAGCAGTATGAGGAAGAGGATGCTGCCGCAAAGGAACAGATCCATGCACTGGACCGGCAGGTTCGTACCATTATCCAGAATCTGAAGGAGACGCAGGTCAGGCTCTGTGATTTGTCGGATATCGTGCAGGTACTGGATCAGGAGAAGATACCGCTTGTCCAGCAACAGATCAGGGAACTTCAGGAAGATATGGACGAGGTGCATACGGATATAGCAGATATCTATACACAGATTGCAGCCCTGAAGAAGGAAGATGAGAAGCTATGGGCGCAGATCGGTGCAGTGGAAAGCAGTCTGGAAAAAGCCATGAATCAGAACATGGCGGAAGTAAATAATCAGATTGATGTGCTGCTTGGTCAGCTGGAAACAGTGGAAAACCGGATCGGCCGGCTGGCGCTGAACACATTGCAATATCGCTATGATGCGGCAAGCAATACCTTATATCTGATGCCCTATCAGGAGTGAATATAATGCTGTGGGTAATCAAATATGCAGAAAGAAAAGGAGAAGGTGGAATGAAGAAAAAACATAAAATCCGGATGGCGTGTCTTGCGGGAATGGCAGCATTGGCAACAGTGGTGTTCACAGTGGCAGCAGAGGAACCGGAACGGTTTAAAAGTCAGGGAGCTATTTATTATCAGGATAGCAGCGGGCAGGAAATCATCTGGGATGCACGGGACCTGGATATACTTTTTCAATATGCCGCTGAGGGTAAGACCGGGCTGTCCAAAGCCCTTGGCGGCATAGGAACGAAGCTGATCCCGGAAGAGACGGGATGGACCTATACCAGAAATCCGCAGGCAGAAAGCAGTATCTTAGCCATAGAGACAACAGAACAGATGCAGCAGATTTCCTTTGATTTTCTGCTGCAGGCTTTGGCACAGTCGCAGACACTTCCGCCGGAGTATGCGCAGGAATATGTCCTTGCATCTTCTGATAATCTGACACTGGGGCGGGCAGCCTGGGCGGACGGCAGTCTGCTGCGCGGTAACAACCATGATCTGATGGAAAGCTATCTGAGGGGATGGATGGAAGGAAACGGCTATCAGGAATATGAAACGTTGTATGACGGGGAAGGAAGGTGGATCGGTTATCGTGCAAAAGAGATTTAAGCATTTTATACAAGCAGGGACAATTCTGTTGTTCATCGCGGAGGTGGCTGCAAGCTGTCAGTATAAGCTTCCGGCGATGGCGGCAGAAAGCGCAGACAGAAGACTGCGCAGCACAGGAAGGATAGAGTGTGAAGATGCCATTCTGGATGCGGCTGATCTGCATAATATCTGTGACCATATCTTTGAGAAACAATGTACAGTGGTAAATATTCTGCTGCAGTTGGGGACTAAGTTCCGGCAGGATGAAGAAGGAATCCATCCGGACCGGAATCCTGACAGTACCGGGGAAACCGTCGATAACAGTCTGTTTGACTGGAATGTGCTGGTTAAGGCAGTGGAAGAATCCCAGACCGTGCCCGCGGGGCTTAATGTATTACACCCTGAATATGCCATGGGGATTGCAGGTGTGGAAGAAAGAAAGGACTGTTATGAGACTGCTGTGGCAGACAATATCTCCTTCGGTAAAGCGGCCTGGGCAGACGGAACTCTTCTGCTTGGTACCGGTGCAGATAATGACAGGGCTTACTGCAAAGGTTTGGAAGATGGTGAAAATGTCACTGTGCCGGAAGGCTGGTTTCCCGTTTATGCGGCAGAGGATGTGACATTGGAAATACGGCATGCACATATTGGAGCTGCGGAAGACCGGGATGGTACAAGCGGATGCTTTCATAATTATTCTGAGGTAAAGGAAGAGACCAGGCGATGCAAACGGGAACTTAGATATAATCCACCGCTCTGGTATCCCGAGGAAGATCATCCGGATGGTGGAACCTGGCACGGTGGGTATTATACGTGTCCGGTTCATGACGGTACTTATAGCTCGCCCGGAACCTGTCCTCATAAGAGCGTTGATAAGATAACAATCTGGCATCACGATATTGTCTGTGGATTAACGGATGTGGTTTATGGTGTACTTCATATCCGGGGGACAGATATGGATTATTATGATGGTACCATTCTGCTGGAGGCAGAATTGGAACAGGGGGAGGGCTATGAGCAGTTTGTGTGGCAGGAAGGAGACGAACTGCTGTGGACAGATGATGATGGCAATATGCTGGGGATTGGACCGCGTCTTACGGTAAATAGTCCCGGAGTTTATAAATGTTGTATAAATGTGGCAAACCCGGATATAGATATAAGGTCGGGAAGTGCGCAGGTAAAGATTATAGGGCTGGTTGTGCCGGGTAATTGACAATAGACTTTGTTTATGATAGGCTTAAAAAGAATTGAAACCATGAAAGCAGTGACGAAGAGAGTACGTATATAGCAGCTTTACAGAGAACTTCCCGAATTGCGGCACAGAGCCATGGCATTTATATGGGCGGTGCGGCAGGATGGCTGAGAGGGAAGAAGGGAAAATATACGGAATATGGCTTCTGAGCAGTGTACCTGAGCTGTAGACGGTTAGGGTACAACAGGTTCCGCCTGTTATAGCGGCAGAGTATGATTGTACTCATTGAGACCGGTTTCGTGAGGAATCGGTGAAGAGAAGTGGTAACACGGCATACACCCGTCTTCTTATATTCATTATGGGCGCATAGTGAATCTGAGAGGGCGGTTTTTATATGATAGGAAGGAGTTTATCATGAACAAAGGAAAATACTACATTACGACAGCGATTGCTTACACATCCGGAACACCGCATATCGGTAACAGTTATGAAATCGTGCTTGCGGACAGTATTGCCAGATTTAAGAGGAAGGATGGCTATGATGTTTTCTTCCAGACAGGAACAGATGAGCACGGCCAGAAAATTGAATTAAAGGCACAGGATGCAGGCATTACCCCGAAGGAATTCGTAGATGGTGTGGCAGGAGAAATCAGAAGAATCTGTGATGCTTTGAATACTTCTTATGACAAATTTATCCGTACCACGGATGAGTATCATGAGAAACAGGTACAAAAAATCTTCAAACGATTATATGATCAGGGAGATATTTATAAGGGAGCCTATGAGGGCCTGTATTGTACGCCCTGTGAATCCTTCTGGACAGAGTCCCAGCTGGTGGACGGTAAATGTCCTGACTGCGGCAGGGAAGTCAAGCCGGCCAAAGAAGAGGCATACTTCTTTAAAATGAGCAAATATGCAGACAGACTGATTGAGCATATCAATACCCATCCGGAATTCATTCAGCCGGTATCCCGTAAAAACGAGATGATGAATAATTTCCTTCTGCCGGGACTGCAGGATCTGTGTGTATCCAGAACCTCTTTTAAATGGGGTATTCCGGTAGATTTTGATGACAAACATGTAGTTTATGTATGGCTGGATGCTCTGACGAACTATATTACCGGTATCGGTTATGATGCAGATGGAGAAAGCAGTGAGCAGTATAAGAAATTCTGGCCCGCTGATTTACATTTGATCGGCAAGGATATTATCCGTTTCCATACGATTTACTGGCCTATTTTCCTGATGGCTTTAGGAGAGCCTCTGCCGAAGCAGGTATTCGGACATCCGTGGCTGTTACAGGGTGACGGTAAGATGAGCAAATCCAAAGGAAATGTGATTTATGCGGATGACTTAATTGATTTCTTCGGTGTAGATGCCGTGAGATATTTTGTGCTTCATGAGATGCCTTTCGAGAATGATGGCGTGATCACCTGGGATTTGATGGTGGAACGTCTGAATTCTGATCTTGCCAATACTATGGGTAATCTGGTAAACAGAACCATTTCCATGAGCAATAAGTATTTTGGCGGCGTGGTTGAGAACAAGAAGATCGGTGTGGATGCCGGAGCCGAGGATGTGGATGCAGATCTGTACCGTGTCCTGACGGATACTTATTCAAGGGTATCGAAGAAAATGGATGAACTTCGCGTGGCAGATGCGATCACGGAGATTTTCGTGCTCTTCAAACGTTGTAATAAATATATTGATGAGACAATGCCCTGGGCATTGGCAAAGGATGATGCCAAAAAGGACAGACTGGCAACAGTATTATATAATCTGCTAAATGGCATCCTTGTGGGCGCCTCCCTGCTGGAACCTTATATGCCTGAAACAGCACAGAAAATAGCAGATCAGTTGAATACTTCGTTGGTGGATTTTGCTGTTCTGGAGGAGTGTGCAAAGAATCAGGATGTTGTAAGAGCTTCTTCCTTATATCCTTCCGGCAATAAGGTGACGGAGACACCGGAGATTCTCTTTGCCAGACAGGATCTCGGAGAAGTGATGGAGAGAGTAGAAGCTATGTTTGCAGAGCGTAAAGCGGCAGCAGGTATTGAGGAGGATAAGGATACAGGTATGGACGAGAAAGTGGTAGAGCTGGAAGCAAAGGAGATGATCACCTATGATGATTTCGATAAGTGTCAGTTCCAGGTAGGTCTGGTACTGGAGTGCGAAGAAGTACCGAAATCCAAGAAGCTCTTGAAGTTTAAGATTCAGATCGGTTCCCAGACCAGACAGATCCTGTCGGGAATTAAGCAGTATTATAAGGCAGAAGATATGGTGGGTAAGAGAGTCATGGTACTGGTAAATTTACAGCCCAGAGAAATCGCAGGCATGATGTCCGAGGGAATGATCTTAAGTGCTGCAGACGAGGACGGCAATCTGGCTGTCATGACACCGGAGAAATTTATGCCGGCAGGGGCTGAAATCTGCTAGGCTTTTAAGGGATTCATACGATAAGAGAGGGTTACTGAGTGATAAACAAAGAAGAATTCTATTTTGATTCCAGAGATGGAGAGCATAAGATCTATGCAGTAAAATGGGTGCCGGAAGCAGAGAAACCGGTCTGTATTGTCCAGATTGTGCATGGTATGGCTGAGCACATCAACCGTTATGAGGCATTTGCCACATATCTTGCCAATAAGGGAATCCTTGTGGTGGGAGATGATCATCTGGGGCACGGTAAAACCGTAAATCCCGGAGAGCCATACGGATATTTTTGTAAGGAGGATGCAGCCACTGTTCTGGTACGGGATGAGCATCGTCTGAAAAAGATGATGCAGGAACAATATGTGGGAATTCCTTACATTATATTGGGACATAGTATGGGTTCTTATATTACCCGTAATTATCTCATGCGTTACGGAAGCGGTATAGACGGCGCCATTCTTCTGGGCACCGGTATGCAGCCAAAGGCAGCGGTTAAGGCAGCATCAGTGCTGGCAACTGTTCAGGGATTGTTTTGCGGTGCAAAGCATGTATGTAAATTATTGGATAAAATGGTCTTTGGCTCATATAATAAAAGAATTAAGGATCAACAGACAAAGATGGACTGGTTGTCTGCCAATCGGGAAAATGTTCAGAGCTATCTGGAAGATCCGCTGTGTGGATTTACCTTTACGGCAAATGGGTTTCAGACATTGTTTAAGCTGATTGAGAATCTGTATGATGAGGAGAAGCTGAAGGCTGTGCCAAAGAATCTGCCGGTATTGCTGGCGTCCGGAGCAGAAGATCCGATGGGTGATTATGGAGCGAGTGTGGAATGGGTATACCGGTCTTATCAGGAATCAGGGATGGAAAATGTGCAGCTTAAGCTGTATCCCGGTGACCGGCATGAAATTCTGAATGAGGCAGACAGAGAGGATGTTTATGGAGATATTTACCGCTGGATTCTTCAGAGATTGTAAAATGAAAAAGATAAAGTGGATTTTTATGCTGTGCCTTTTGGCTGGTATATGTACCTGGAGCATAACGGCAAAGGCATCTGAGGAAAAAGTATCCGACTCTATCGTTGGTTATATGATAGAGAAGATCGCGGACGGAGAAGTAGAGATTTCTGACGAAGACAGTATCAGGGAGACAATCGAAGCAGGTGAGAAAGAGCTTTCTGTTACATTAACAGAGGAAGAGGAAAACAGGATTGTCGATTTTGTAAAATCATTGGATGCGATTGAGGTGGGCGCTGAGGATTTTATGGATCAGGCTAAAGATCTGTATCAGAAATACAGTACAAAGCTGGTGAATCAGGCGAATGATGCCATCAATGAAGCTGTGGAAAGCGCAGTGGAAGATGCGGTCAACAGTTTTTTCCAAAGCTTGAAACAAACGGTGACGGATTTCTTTAGAAATCTGTTATCTGCATAAGTATTGTGAACAAACCGTCGCTGTGCTGTCAGGGTGCAGGACGGTTTTTGTATGAAATGGCAGAATGATTTCAGGCTTCCGGATTATACTAATAGAAAACAAATTAGTAACAGGATTGGAGGCAGCAAAATGAAAATAGCTTTTTTTAGTACAAAGCCGTACGATAAAATCTGGTTTGAACCTATGGGAAAGGAGTATGGATTTGACATCCGTTTTTACGAGGTGCCGTTTCACGAGGAAACCATATCGCTTGCCCGCGGGTTTGATGCGGTCTGCATTTTTGTCAATGATTATGTGAATGCCTGTATGATAGAGGAACTTTATGAAATGAAGGTTAAGGCGATCCTGCTTCGAAGCGCCGGGTTTAATCATGTGGATGTGAAAGCGGCGGAGGATAAGATTGTGATCCTGCGTGTACCCAGCTATTCTCCGGAGGCTGTAGCCGAATTTGCCATGGGAATGCTTCTTACAGTCAATCGATACACCCATAAAGCATATAATCGAACAAGAGAGTTTAATATGAGTCTGAACGGACTGATGGGTGTGGATTTGTACCATAAGACGGCGGGTATTATCGGTACCGGTAAGATCGGTCAGGCAATGATCAGGATTTGCAACGGTTTTGGGATGCAGGTATTGGCCTATGATCCCTATCCTAATACTAAGCTGGATGTAGAATATGTATCGTTAGAGGAACTGATAACGACGGCGGATGTCATTTCCCTGCACTGTCCGTTGACATCGGAGACGAAGCATGTCATAAACAGGGATACGATAGGTAAGATGAAACAGGGAGTTTATCTTGTCAATACTTCCAGAGGTGCACTGATTGATACGGATGCACTGATTGAGGGATTGGTGGCAGGCAGGTTTGGCGGAGTCGGACTGGATGTCTATGAGGAGGAAGAAGGAATTTTCTATGAAGATAAATCCAATGAAATTATGCAGGATGAAAATCTTGCAAGGCTTATGACGTTTCCCAATGTATTGATTACCTCCCACATGGGATTCTTTACCAAGGAAGCTATGCAGGCAATTGCCCGGGTGACATTGGAGAATGCCTACGCGTTGGAAAATGGTCTTCCGTTGGTCAACCGGGTAGGTGCTGAGGCGGCGAAATAGTCCGCGACGGTTGTATAAAATAGAAAATATGGTAAAATAACAGTAACAGGATAAAGGAGCCGCAGACAGGTTTGGAGACAGAATATCAGATCAGAAGTGCATATCGGGATGAATGGGATGATGCCATGGCGTTGGCCTGGAAAACCTTTCTGCGGTTTGAAGCGGATGTCTATTCACCGGAGGGCGTGAAGCATTTTGAGGATTTTATTACGGATACAACATTGCACCGGATGTTTATTATGGGAGCATATCAGATGTTTGTAGCATTAGACCGGAATAAGATAGTAGGAATGATTACCCTGCGGAATTCTACCCATATTTCTTTGCTGTTTGTGGATGAGCAGTATCACAGAAGAGGAATTGGGCGTGCTTTGATAGAGTATCTGACGAATTACCTTTTGACAGAGGTTGGAGTCAGTTATGTAACGGTAAATGCATCTCCGTATGGAGTTGATTTCTACCATAAGCTGGGCTTTCAGGATCTGCGTCCCGAGGAGGAGAAGGACGGAATTATTTATACGCCGATGAAGTTTGTACTGTAGAAGGGGGGTACTTATGGAGTATATTAAAAGTAAAGATATTTTTCTGCTGATGCGTGATATTCTAAAATTGATACATCCCCGGCTGATGGAGCATGGTTCCAGAGTGGCATATATGGTATATAAAATGCTGCAGGAAGAGGGGCAATATGAAGAATTCGAGTTGGCGGATATTGTTATGGTCTCAACTTTCCATGATATAGGTGCTTACAAGACGGAGCGCGGAAGAATCAATGACATGCTCAGATATGAGTCGCGGGACAGCATGGCCCATTCCATTTACGGATATTTATTTCTGAAGTATCTGTCTCCGATTCCGGATCTGGCTAAGATAGTGATGTATCATCACAGAGATTATGAGCAGCTTCAGAAGGTAGATTATGAATATAAAAATGTTGCTGCCTATATTAATATTGCTGAGAAGATGGATATATATTCGTCTTCTATGGGAAGCCAGTTTGACATACATATGTTTCAGAAGCAGGCGGGCACGAAGCTGTCGGCAGCCGGTTTGGACCGGTTCTATCAATGCGAAGCCAAGTATGATATATTTGATAAGATCCGGAGCGGTGAGTATAAAAAGGAACTGGACGCTATTACTGAGTTTATGATCTTTTCTAACGAAGATAAGAAGAAATTCCTGGAAATGCTTATGTATTGTCTGGGCTTTACCAGTGAGAGCATGGTCGTGGATACGATAACGGCTGTCTGTATCTGTGAAGAAATCGGTAATAAAATGATGCTGTCGGAGTTTGAAAAGGAAATCCTTTATTATGGAACGCTGATCCATGACATTGGAATGCTGGCAATTCCCAGAGAGATTATTGAGGCACCGCGTAAACTGGAGCCGGAAGAAATTAAATTATTGCGTACACATGTTGATATCGCCGGGCAGGAACTATCGGAGCGGATGAAAAACGAAGTGGTCAGCATTGCGCTGGCACATCATGAAAGAGGGGATGGAAGCGGATATCCCCTGCACCTTAAGGATTATCAGATGAACATGCCGCAGCGGATATTACAGGTATCGGATGTGGTAAGTGCGCTTGTTAATAAGAGAAGTTATCGTGATGCCATGCCTAAAGAAAAGGTAATTGCAATCCTGAATGAAGAGGTTGCCAAGAACCGATTGAAAAAACAGGTAGTTAATACGCTTGTGATTTCATATGATTCGGTTATCAATCGCGTGAAGAAGGAGTCAGCAGAAATTCTCAAGATGTATCAGACCCTGAATCTCCAATATGAACAAGTCAGCAAAAAGTACAAAATTTAATTTTTGAAAAATTTTTATAAAAATTGTAAATTATATAGCTTTTTTTAGTACTTTTGTAATATAATGTCTTAAGAAGGAAGAGGTAATATGGGAAAAATATTTGATATGGACAGTCCTGTTATGCGGTTTTTAAACCGTGTAGGGGACTTGCTGATCCTGAATATCTTGATGATTATCTGTTGTATACCGGTTATTACAATCGGTGCTGCTTATACGGCCATGCATTATGTAGTCCTTAAGATGATTCGGGGTGAGGAAGGCTATCTGATCAAAGGATTTTTTAAGTCTTTTGCCAGAAACTTTAAGCAGGCAACTGCTTTGTGGCTTATAATGTTGCTTGTGATAGCCGTTTATGTGGGCGACATATTTATTTTTAATTATTCCGGGTTGGAATTTCCCAAGGCAGTCATTATTGCGGTGGTAGCGGTAGCGGTTGTCTTTCTGATGGTTGCCGTATACATATTCCCATTGCTGGCAAGGTTTGACAATACGAATAAGAATACAGTCAAGAATGCAGTTCTTCTTGCAATCGCTAATCTGCCTAAAACGCTTGCGATGGTAGTATTTTATGCATTGCCTTTTATTATAGGTTATTTTTCCACTTATTCCATTATTTTTATTTTTATGTTTGGTATTTCCTTACCGGCTTATGGGGCAGCATGGATTTATAGTGGTATTTTTAAGAAATTGGAGCCTGAAGAAGAGCAGGCATCAGATTTGGATTTTTCTCTAAAAGTTGAGGAGGGGAACGAACAGAACGATGGAGAATCAGAATAGATCAATTGCATTTTCATGGATTGTTCCATCGGCTATCTTAATGATAGTCGTGCTTACCATGTTGTTTAGCTTTTCTTTAAAAAGCAGTTCCGAAGCAACTGAAACCGTATCTAAAAACCTGATTGAAGCTACAGAACAGTACAGCAATAAGTGCTGGGTTGAACTCAATTCTTTGAAGGCGGTTGCGCAGCCGATTAAGAAGCTGCTTGAGAAGGAAGGTATACAGGATAAAGAATATGTTGCTGAGCTCATTGATGTGCTTGCTTCCGGTTCCAGTGCCGGTAAAGTATATTTCTGTGATAAGACAGGACGGGGTATTAATCAGTCAGGGGAAGATATTTCACTGGCCGACAAGGAGTATTTTCAGACTATCCTGAGTTCGTCCGGAACGAGCTACATATATACGGAAGAAGAAACCGATGTGTCCGCAAATGTAATTGTTGTAGCGGAACCTGTGGTTACGAGCAACGATGATGAAGGCTACCTGTTGATGTATTATTCTCTGGATAAATTCAGCAACCTATTGTCTAAATCGGATTTAGAGGTTAATGCATTTTTGGCGCTTGTGGATTCGGAAGGGAAGATAATAGGTACCAGTGGTGCCAAAAGCGGGATTCTGGAAAGTGGCAATCTGGTAGAGTCAGTTGAGAGCGAGAATAAGGAAGCTGCCAAAACAATTCGTAATCGTATGAAGAACGGCGCAAGAGGAAGTTCTGCCGTTACTGTTGCCGGACAGTCCTATACATTGGTGTATATCCCTTTTGGGGCAAATCAGTGGGAGCTGTTTCTGGGAGTCAGCCAGGCATATGTAGACCGGCAGGTCAGCCTCCAGTGGGAGCGCACCAAGAGTATGTTGACAGCTCTGATTGCGGTTATCTTTATCTTTATATGTATTGTTATGGTAGTGAATATTATTGGTAAGATTCGTAGAACAGAGAAGGAGAAGCAGTTGGAGGATAAGGCTGATACGGACTTACTGACAGGATTGAATAATAAGTTGGCTACAGAACGCAAAATCAAGGAATATATGCTGCAAAATCCGCAGACCCAGTCAATGATGTTCCTTCTTGATATTGATAATTTCAAGAAGATTAACGACACCATGGGGCATGCATTCGGTGATGAGGTGCTTCGCTCTCTGGGACAACAGATTGGAGTGATATTCCGGGCTTCCGATATCATTGGTCGTATCGGTGGTGATGAGTTTATGATCTTCCTAAAGGGTATTTCGGATGAGGAATCCATAAGAAAGGAAGCTAAGAAGGTGGAGACATTCTTCAAGGGATTCCAGGCCGGAGAATATGTGAAATATGCTGCGACGGCAAGTATCGGTGTGGCAATTTTCCCACAGGAAGGTAATGATTTTGAGACACTTTACAAGGCCGCAGATCAGGGCTTATATAAGGCTAAGAAGCGAGGTAAAAATCAGTTGGCCTTTTACCGTGACGAATGGGCACAGCCTAAGAACGGAGAAACGTAAAATATCATAGCAAGGCAGCAAGACGGCAGTTTACCTGCCGTCTTTTGTTATGTAATAGGGAATTGTAAATCTTTATCAAAAAGGCCTATTGACATATACCCCTCGGGGGTATATTTTATAAAAGATAAGAAAAGAAAAGTTATAAGAAGTATGGACATGGGGGAAAATAAAGTGTCAGAAAATGTGTGTGTATGCTGTCATTATAAAAACACTCCAAGAGATGCAAAGGAACGGAAACAGCTACAAAACAGAATTAACCGCATTGTGGGACAACTTAATGGGATTGGAAATATGATAGAGGATAACAGATATTGCGGTGATATTCTAATCCAAATTGCGGCAGTAGAGAGTGCATTGCAAAATCTTGGTTATGTTGTGTTGAAGGATCATCTGGAGACGTGTGTTGCGGAAGAGGTCCAAAAGGGGAACATAGAGATTATGGAAGAGGCTATAGAACTGATCAAAAAGTTAAAATAGTATGCACATAGAAAGAATGAAATCCTTTATAGTGAAAGGTATGAGAGGTTATGAAAAGCGAAAAGTTTATAATAACCGGAATGACCTGTGCTGCATGCAGCTCTCATGTGGAAAAAGCAGCAGCCTCTGTGCCGGGCGTAAAGCAGGTTAGTGTGAATCTGTTGATGAACAATATGACAGCGGAGTATGAAGAGCCGGCCACGGCGCAGGCAATTTGTGAAGCAGTAGAGGCGGTCGGCTATGGTGCTGCTGTGGCGGGACAGGAACCGGATCAAAAGGATAAGGAAGCCTTCGAAGATCATGAAACACCCGGGCTGCGGCGCAGACTGATTGCATCCTTGTGTCTGTTGCTGCCTTTGATGTATGTATCTATGGGACATATGATGTGGGGATGGCCTGTGCCGGGTGCATTTGCAGAGAATCCATGGGCAATTGCGCTGTATCAGCTTCTGTTGACCGGAATGGTGATGGTGATTAATCAGAAATTCTTTGTAAACGGATTGGCCGGACTTATGCATAAGGCCCCCAATATGGATACACTGGTTGCATTGGGAAGCGGAGCTGCATTTGTATATAGTACGGCAGTGCTGTTTCGTATGGGAAGCTATCTGGGAGAGGGAAGCCGTCAGATGGCATTCCATTGCTTGCATGATATGTATTATGAGTCAGCAGCTATGATTCTGACATTGATTACAGTAGGAAAGATGCTGGAGGCATACAGTAAAGGCAAGACGACTAACGCCATTAAGAGCCTGATGGATTTGGCACCGAAGACAGCACATGTATTGCGCGATGGAGAAGAAGTAACGTTGCCTGCAGAAAAAGTGCAGCAAGGGGATCTGTTTATTGTCAAGCCGGGTGAGAGCATTCCGGTGGACGGAGAGATCATAGAAGGCGAAAGTGCTGTGGATGAATCAGCACTGACCGGAGAAAGTCTTCCCGTGGATAAAAGCGTCGGTATGCGGGTCAGTGCTGCTACGCTCAATCAGAATGGTGCGCTGACCTGCCGTGCCATCCGTGTGGGCAGGGACACGACTTTGCAGCAGATTATAGATATGGTGGAAAATGCTGTAGCAACGAAAGCGCCCATTGCGCAGATTGCAGACCGGGTATCCGGTATTTTTGTACCGGTGGTTATTTTCCTGGCAGTATTAACCGGTATCATCTGGCTCGTAATGGGAGCGGGAGTTGGTAAGGCTCTTTCTTATGCCATCAGTGTACTTGTTATCAGTTGTCCCTGCTCTCTCGGACTGGCCACTCCCGTTGCAATCATGGTTGGTAATGGAATAGGAGCCAGACAGGGTATTCTGTTTAAAAATGCGACAGCATTGGAACAAACCGGCAAAGTGGATTTTATGGTTTTGGATAAGACGGGAACTGTGACGGAAGGAAAACCCAGGGTGACAGATATTTATCCGGCAAAAGGAATCAGTGACAGAGATCTCCTTGGGATAGCGGCTGCGCTGGAATGTAAAAGCGAGCATCCTCTTGCCAAAGCTGTCTGTGAACGGGTAAAGGAAGAACAGTTAGAGACTGCTCAGATAAGCAACTTCGAAGCGTTACCCGGATGGGGCGTGGAAGGCAGGATAGACGGGGAGCCGGTTGCGGGCGGCAATGCCGCATTAATGTCGGAAAAAGGCCTGTTATCTTCTTCCTGGAAAAGACAGGGTGAGAAATTTGCCGAAGAGGGTAAGACTCCTTTGTTTTTTGTCAGGGGAGAGCAGATGCTTGGCATTGTGGCTGTGGCAGATGTGGTCAAGCCGGACAGTAGACAGGCAATTGCAGAACTTCAGGGTATGGGCATTCAGGTAGTTATGCTGACAGGAGATAACCAACGTACGGCACAGACTATCGGTAGGCAGGTTGGGCTTACGACTATTGTGTCAGATGTATTGCCGCAGGATAAAGAATCGGTGATCAGAAAGCTGTCAGAATCTGGCAAAACGGCTATGGTAGGTGACGGTATTAATGATGCACCGGCCTTGACCAGAGCAGATGTCGGAATTGCTATCGGAGCAGGTGCGGATGTAGCGCTTGATGCGGCGGATATTGTATTGATGAAGTCCAAACTGACAGATGTATCGGCAGCGGTAAGACTTTCCAGACATGTGCTTAAGAATATTCATGAGAATCTGTTCTGGGCATTTTTCTATAACTGCATTGGTATACCGCTGGCAGCAGGTGTGTTGGTGCCGGTTATGGGGCTTAGCCTGAATCCTATGTTTGCCGCTGCCGCAATGAGCTTATCCAGTTTCTGTGTCGTAACCAACGCACTGCGGCTTAATCTGCTTGATGTGCGTAACAGCAGGAAGGATAAGAGAAAAAAGAGGATTCCTATACCGGAATTGACAGCCGGTTTTCAGGATAAAGAAGAGGGCACTATGCTGCAAAAAAAGGAGGAGAAAGATATGGTTAAAATATTGGATATCGAAGGAATGATGTGTGCGCACTGCCAGTCTCATGTACAGAAGGCATTGGAAGGCGTGGAAGGTGTAACAGGAGTAGTAGTCAGCCTGGAAGAGAATCAGGCAAGGGTTAGCATGGAGGCGGAAGTGTCAGACAGCCTGCTGACCGATGCGGTTACGGAAGCTGGTTATAAAGTGCTGGGTTGTAAAATGCAGTAGGAGATGATTGGTCAAAGTGCATAGGAAAGTTTTGAATTCTTGGTCAACTTGTCTAAAGTTCAAAAAAACAAAATGGAAAGTAAGCAATTTCTACAATGGAATGAGAAATCTTTGTGAAATAATGGCATAGCAAAGGCGGAAAAAGTCCGTTATACTTATCACAGAGTTGATTATCACGGATAATCATTGAGGCAACTAAAAACTATTTAATAATTAGGAGGCAATCATGGCAAGTTTATCTTTAAAAAATGTCTGCAAAGTATATCCTAACGGATTTGAAGCAGTAAAGGATTTCAACCTTGAAATCGCAGATCAGGAATTTATTATTTTCGTAGGACCTTCAGGTTGTGGTAAATCTACTACACTTCGTATGATCGCTGGTCTGGAAGACATTTCTTCCGGTGAGTTAAAGATCGGTGACAGAGTTGTTAATGATGTAGAGCCTAAGGACAGAGATATCGCAATGGTATTCCAGAACTACGCTCTGTATCCTCATATGTCCGTATA
>JBJELE010000034.1:0-97520 GCA_051878995.1 Lachnospiraceae bacterium
AAACCAAGACGGGAGTAAGGCAAAGCACGAAACAGGGATATGTTACAGTGCAGAGGGTGCTTGCAAAGGAGCCTTTTGGCAAGAAGACAATTCGAAGTGTGAAAACATCTGATGCGAAGCTGTTTCTTATTAAACTGCAACAGGAAGATGGCAAAAACTATAGTTCTATCCACACCATCCGTGGAGTGCTTAGACCTGCCTTTCAGATGGCGGTGGATGACGATATTATAGTGAAAAATCCATTTGGATTCCAGCTTGCCGGAGTTGTGGTAAACGATTCGGTAACAAGAGAGGCTATCAGCAAAGACCAGATGAGAAAGTTCCTCAAATTTGTACATGATGATGTGGTGTACTGTAAATATTATGAAGTAGTCTATATCCTTTTTCATACGGGAATGCGAATTTCAGAATTCTGTGGTCTGACATTGAAAGACATTGATTTGGAGAAGCGAATTGTTAACATCGACCATCAACTGCAAAGAACATCGGATATGCGGTACATTATTGAAACTACAAAAACAGATGCCGGAACAAGGAAAATTCCTATCACAGAGGATGTAGCGCAGATGTTTCAGGCAATTATTGAGGACAGAGTACCTCCAAAGGTTGAGAAAGTTATTGACGGTTATAGCGGATTCCTTTTCTACGATGAAAACGATATGCCACTTGTGGCAATGCACTGGCAGCACCGATTCAATCACATGGTAGGCAGGTACAATGATATCTACCGGGTGCAGATGCCGAATATCACGCCTCATGTGTGCCGACATACTTATTGTTCAAATCAAGCGAAAGCTGGGATGAATCCAAAGACCTTGCAATACCTCATGGGGCATTCGGACATATCAGTCACAATGAATGTGTACACACATATAGGATTTGATGATGCCGAGGAAGAGCTGAAACGGATGGAAGAGTTTAGAAAGGCACAGGCAGAAATGGAGAAGCAGAAAGGTGAAAAGCCAGTGTCACAGAAGATGTTCAAGGTAGTTTAATATTGAGAAGATAGATGATGCTCTGGTGTATGGCTGGGGCATTTTTTTGTGTGGAAAAAAACAAGGGTGTATGATAGTATTATTTTGAATAATTTTTTTCAAGAAGAGGGTGATTATTGTGGAAACACATTATTTAATAGATTATGAAAATGATGGAAAAAATGGACTTAAGGGATGTGAGAAACTTACTATTTCTGATTTTATTCACTTATTTTACACTGATAATTCAAAAAATACAACTCTTGATATTTTTACAAATCATGGTAAAGCGGAACTTGATATTAAAAAAGTTCCGGCGGGAGACCAATCGTTGGACAAACATTTAATTGCATATTTAGGTTATTTAGTGGGAAAGAATGCTAATATACAAACTGAGTATGTGATTATATCATCGGACAAAGGCTATGATAAAGTATGTGAGTTCCTACGAGATGAGTGTGGAAATAGCATATCTGTTTCGAGGAGAAGTACGATTGCTCTCAAACAAGTTACACAGAAAAAAGAAGTGAAACAAAATGCTGAAAAGAAAACTAGTGTATCTAAGGTGGATCCGGCAAAGAAAACAAAGCTGAATCAACAGATACAACAAGCTTTGAGTTCCTCTGAAACACAGTATAGACCTGGTGTGATGAATGAAGTTGCAAAGGTTGTAACCTCGTTGTATGGCAATGAAAAATTCATGAATGATGTTCATAATGCTTTGCGCGGGATGTATCCCGAGGACTATCTTGATGTATATGGAGACATCAAGTCTATATTAAGTAAATATGCAACAAATCAGGATAAGAAAGCTGATTGCGATAATAAAACACTACTTCATAATGAAATACAGCAGATTTTGAGTAAGGCAAATGTTGGCAAGGAAGTTATTGCTTATGTGCCGGGATTAGTAATTAAACATTGTGATGAGAAGAATGCTTTGCAGACCATATATAGAGCAATAATACAAAAATTTGGTCAAAAGAAAGGTTTGGACATCTACAATAGGATAAAAAAACATATTTAGGAAAATTCCATGGCACAAAATGTAGGTCTGTTGGAGGATAAAAAGAATGAAAAAGCTTTTAAAGAGAATTGGTTTTGCCGTTTTGGTAATTGCTATACCGTTATTAATTGATATTTGTATATTTGGTAACTCATTTCCAAGTAATATTGAAAACCAAGCGTGGGCAGGCTTTTTAGGAAGTTATTTAGGTGGAATAGCAACCCTGGTGGCCGTTTTTATTACTATATCAGACAATAATAAAAAAATTGAGGAGCAGAAAAAACTCGAGAAAGAGCAACTGACAGAAGAAAAGAAGTATGCAGTTAGACCATACCTTGATACTAGATATATTTTCTTTAATGAGAATTCGGAGTTTGGGCTAAATGACAGAGTATTTGACATTAAAGAGAGGACAGTAGAGAAGGTTCGATATGGTTTTACATCAATGGATGAACAGTGTATAAAAATGAGACAATCAGTACCCAATTATATATATTTGAAATATATAATTAGAAATATTGGTGCTGCCAGTGCCGTGGATATGAAGGTTAGCGTAAATGGTTTTTCTGAAAAAATATCTATTGCTAAAGATGAAACAGTGAATCTTTTTATGATTATTAGCATGGGAAAGGAAGAAACAGTGCCTTTTAGTATCCTATTAGATTATTGGGATGTGGAAAAGAGAGCTCATTATAATCAAGAGGATGGGTTTGAAATTTTGGTTAAGGGTACAGAGCAAATAATTAAGCCGAAAGAACATACTCTCCCAACTGAAATTAAAAATCCTTAGTAGTAAACTTTTCCGTTTTACTACCAATTTTACTACTAACAGGTAGTCACAACTTGCACCATCTTGCCTTATTTTGCCAAGATGACAGACTAAGAGCACATTTCACAAACATCCGAAAATCCTCGCAAAACAAGGCATTTCCGGGCAAAAAGGAGTAAATCAAAACTATGATAAAAGTATTATTCATCTGCCACGGCAAGACTCTAACTAACCCTTTCTTGTGCTGAAAAATCAAGGCATACAGCTGAGGACATAAGTAATTTACCATGAATTTACCATTTTAAATACAGACTCAAACTCGTATACTCATTTCATAAGTCTGTCAATCCCTTTACCGTAGGCACTCGTTAGAGTGGGGATTTACAGGCGAATGTAAAGTATTTCTATAAGACAAACAATAGAAAAAGGGATATTCCTATGCATTATTTAGGAATACCCCTTGATTATTATTGTATATCAATCATTTTAAGCGGAAAAATATCGAATTTTCATCAGCTACTTCATTTATATAATTACCATTATCTTCATTAGCGGCATTATAGAAAGCTAAAACCATTCCATCATAGCCGATTGGAACACGACAAAAAACTTGTAACTGATAAATAGCACCACTTTCACCCCAATCATCTTGTAATTCTTCAAAGCCACAATATATTGAATAATCTAAACCGTTGTAATTAATGGTGTTAGTATCTGTGCTATCATTATAGGAGTCATCGAAGCCTGCTATATTATAATAATCTGTAACTGTCCCTAATATATTTATTCCATAATTATGAGCATTTTCATCATCAAAGTTAATTGTGGCAGTAACTGTTCTCCATTCATAACCTTCTAATTCCTCATGTGTTTCATCAGATGTAAAGATATCAAAATCTGAGAAAATAATTGCTCCTATTGACGTATTTTCGGGTTTGTCCTTGCAATTTGTCGTATATGAATAACTAGTATTCAGTTGCGTATCACAGGTTAATCCATATTTTTCAAAGTCGGCCTGTAGTGGTTCTCCAACCGTTGCACCACACACTTCACAAGTAGCTGCTTGCTGATAATTTGCTTCGGACAGAGTATGCTCTAGAGGTTCGCCCTCTGTTTCTCCGCATACACTACAATGCTTTGCCTCTGAACAGGTGGCCTCCACCCAAGTATGCGCTAGTGCTTCGCCCTCTGTTTCTCCACATATACTACAATGTTTTGGCTCTGCGCAAGTAGCTTCTACCCATGTATGCCCTAAAGGTTCTCCCTCGGTTTCTCCACATTCGCTACAAGTTTTGGGCTCTGTACAGGTAGCATCTACCCATGTATGCTCATGTCCGCACCCTATAAGCACAAAGCAGAGTGCAAATGTAGCAATCCCACATAACCATTTCTTATTCATATATATTTCTCCTCCTTAGAATATTTTGCCAAAATAGTTTATCATAATGCATTACAAAATGCAATACATAAAGAATACTAAACGTATTGCTTAAAAGAGAAGGGATTTGCAATATGATATGTATTATAGGAGGTGTTCTAATGGCTTTTCAAATTAAATCTGACCGTAAAGAAACAGAGACAAAGTCTATTCGTTTTCCATTGGAATTGATTGATAGAATAGACAAAGCGATTACAGATAATGACGTATCATTTTCCGGATTTGTGATACAAGCATGTGAATATGCATTGGATAATATGAAAAATAATCAATAATCCCTAATGAATTAAGGAAGTGAAATGATGAGTATTTTTAGAGACGACAAACTTGTAAAAGAAAAGATTAAAGAAGAAGCTATAGAAAAATATGAAGAAGAACAGGAACAACAAATAATAAGCCGATATAATGAAGATTATTCAAATAGTCAAAAAATGATAAAGCCCTTTAAGGAAATATTTGCTGACATTGTTGGAACAGACACTCCTGCTGAATTTGAAGAGAAAACAGGATTACGGGGTCAAATGCTTTACAATTTGAAGAAATGGGTTAATAGGGATTATCCAAGTAGTAAAGGTTCAATAGTCTCTGTCTGTGTTGGATATAATGTAGGATTACAAATTGCACAAGAGTTATTGCGAAGTCAAGGTTCATCATTTAATCCGCATAGCAAAAGAGACTCTGCATACATAATGCTTCTCACAGAATGCAGAGGAAAAACTGTTGAAGAATGTAATGAGATATTAAAGAAAATTGGAATTAAAAAAACTTTCAGATTGGGAGTCTGTACGAGACGACCAAGGAAAACCAAAAAGAGTACGTAATACACATCGAATTACGATGTGTATTTTTTTTGTATTTTTTTCATATTACAAAAGAAAATAAGAACGATTTTTAGCCATTTGAGAACACACTAAATAATTTAAACATCTGCTTTTTCCAGGTTTTGTCTAGCTTCTGTCCTTTCTTTTTTCAAAAGATTAATATTTCAGCCAGGTCTATTATAATCAACGTAAGTTACGTAACTTAGTGGAACAATAAAGATAATTTGTAAGCCTAATTGTAGGCAGAAAGGAATAATGCATGGCAAATCAAATTGTGAAATATTTAGTGATTGACGTTAAGAAAACGATAGGGAACAAGCTCTTATTGCTTGAAGCTGGTCCGTATGCGGGTTATAAGGAAGGTATTAAAGGTGAACAAGAAGGATTTGCTTTCAACTGTTTGTCGGAGACAATGAATTTTGAAAAAATAAAAATAAAGATAGCAGGGCTTATGCAACTGCCTTTTGAGTTTGACGGTACTCCTATTCCTGTTGAATTTGATGGACTGGAAGCAAAGGTTTGGCAAGACTGGAGTAATAAGGGTGAATTGAAACTTTCCATTACTGCAAAAGCTATTCGTTCGCTTGGAGGAAAACAGATTAAAATAGGAGGAAATGAGGCATGAGAAAGAATAAGTGGAAAAAATTAAAAAATCGGCAATTCGCATGGTTTTACGCTTCAATCCTTATATGGATTGTATCAATGCTTGCGCTCTTGCTGTTCTATATGGTGTTTAAGAATAGCAGTATGATACAGGGATTGGCTGTAATAGGTATTATTGGTGTATTGTACACTATCACGTTTTTCATCAAGTTTGCAAAAATTATCAAATTTTCAAAAATGATGGAAAGGTTTATTAGGAGAAACAGCCTGTATCAAGCTCATTATATTACAGGACAGGGAATTTGGGGTGAGCGCAGAGTAGAAAGAATAGATTATTACCCACTTATCGAATATAAGGTAATATCCAAGGAAAATATTTTCTGCATCAGAATCCGCATGGACGGTTGTCTACGCTCTGAACGATTTCGGGACTTAGAGCAGCAACTGGCAGATATGTTCCATACAATCTGTACTGGCAAAATTGAGGAAAGAGGTTATCTGACATACTGCTTTGAACTGAATAAGCAAGAACAAGTTAAAATTCAGTCCTGCGAAGATATTCCGACAGTTGGAGAAAATGAAATTGCTTTTTCAAGTGATATTGTATGGGACTGGAAAAGATGTCCGCATCTCCTACTTACCGGAAATACCGGAAGTGGTAAAACTCAGCTTGCACAATACATAATATCATGCCTTATTGAGCAGGGAGTAAGAGTAGTCTATTGTGACCCAAAGAAGGATGATGATATGCGCCGATTCATGCAATGTCATCCCTCTGTAAAGTATGTTACAACAGAAAATGAAATTGCAAAGATTGTGCGTGAAACAGAGGAAGAAGTTAGGTTTAGAGAGCGTGACTTACAAAGTATTGGTATTGATGAAGCAGAGTTCAATCCTGTTTTTCTGATATTTGATGAGCTCATTGCCTTTGCTAAAGTTTCGGAAAAAAAGACATATGAGGAAACAGCAAGAAGATTAGGAGCTATTGTTGTCACAGGCAGAAGCAAGAGAGTGTATGCGGGATTGATTCTGCAACGCCCAGACACTAATTTTATTGAAGGAGCAATCCGTGATAATCTTGGCTGTCGTATCTGCATGGGACAAATGAGCGATACCGCCTATAAGATGGCGTTCGGTTCTGACTTTGCAGATGTGAAGAACCTTAGGCGGGAAATTGGTTCGGGACTTATTTACAGGCAGGGGGCAGATAGTAAGCCACGAGAATTTTTAGCCCCATTTATCGAGAAAGGAGCATTGAGCAGAGAATAGTGTGTTGAGATGGTGGCGGTTAGTTTTCGAAGAAAACAAGCGGAGCGACCGCCACCGCCCCTATGGGGCACTACGACACCCCATAGGGAACATTGTTCAATGTTCATGGAAGAGATATGGAGAAAAGGAGAACAAGGAATTATGCTACGGTGGTCTATCCCGACTCTGCCCCTGCTGACTGGATAATGCTGTTACAGGAACAATGTGTACCTGCTCTGATTTCTCCGCTTCATAATAATGACATCAATACTGACGGAACACTAAAAAAAGAGCATTACCATGTGATGATACTTTTTGACGGAGTAAAGACCAGTGAGCAGGCTCAGGAAGTATTTTCGGTCATTGGTGGAGTAGGAATTGAACCTATAAAGTGTGCAAGGGCATATGCACGTTATCTTTGTCATTTAGACAACCCAGAAAAGGCACAATATAACATTGAAGATGTTATTTCCTGTTCGGGTGCGGATTATTACACAATGATAAATCTTGCAACGGACAAGTATAGTGCAATCGGAGAAATGATAGAATTTTGCTTACAGAATGGTGTAGTAAGTTATGCGCAACTGCTTCTGTATGCGAAGGAAGAACGTCAAGATTGGTTTCGTATACTGTGTGATAACGGCACACTTACTATGGTACAGTTCCTAAAATCCCACTATTGGGAAATCAGCAAATATGAAAAATAATACAGGAGATTAGCATGGAAAGAAAAGAGATGCAAAGTGACACAATTCCTGTATGGAAAAGATACGCATTAACGATTACAGAAGCGGCGGCATATTACCATATAGGAGAAAATAAACTGCGCATGATAGCAGACGAACATCCACAAGCAGATTTTATTATCATGAATGGCAACCGTATTTTGATTAAGAGACAGAAGTTTGAAGAATATTTAGACAGAGCAACAGTGGTATAAATGACGGTTGGCTATGGAAAGAGACCTTGATTTGTGTTAGTATATTATCACGAGTTTGGGTCTCTTTTCTGAAAGGAGACAAATAACTATGAGTGAAAAAAGGAGAGATAAAAGAAACAGAATTTTACATAATGGAGAGACCCAAAGGGCTGACGGTAGATATCGTTTTACATATCAAGATACAGACGGTAATACAAAAGATGTTTATAGTTGGCGGTTAGACCATAATGACCCTTATCCCAAAGGCAAACGCAAAGATTTATCATTGCGTGAAAAGGAAAAGCAGATTGAACAGGATATGTTTAATCAGATTGTATCAAACGGTGGAAACTATACGGTGCAGACATTAGTAGAGAAATATGTTTCCTTAAAAACTGGGGTAAGACATAACACCGAAGCAGGTTACAAGACCGTTATAAACATTCTGAAAAAAGACCCATTCGGAAATAAGCGGATTGATAAAGTAAAACTGTCCGATGCAAAGGCTTGGTTAATCAAATTGCAGAAGATAGACGGAAGAGGGTACAGTTCTATTCATTCTATCAGAGGAGTGCTTAGACCTGCTTTCCAAATGGCAGAGAATGACGATTTGATTCGTAAAAATCCGTTCCAGTTTGAGTTAGCATCTGTCATTGTAAACGATAGTGTGACCAGAGAAGCCATCACAAGAAAACAACAAAGAGAATATTTGAAATTTGTTCAAGAGGACAAGCATTTTTCTAAGTATTATGACGGTATCTATATCTTATTCCATACAGGCTTGCGTATATCAGAGTTTTGCGGTCTGACGATTGCGGATATTGATTTTAAGAAAAAATGTATTCGGGTTAATCATCAGTTACAACGTACAAGCCAAATGGAATATGTGATAGAAGCACCTAAAACAGAAAACGGTATTCGCTATGTACCTATGACTGACGAGGTTGCAGAGAGTTTCCGAAAAATCATCAAAAATCGGAAAGCACCGAAAGTAGAGCCAATCATAGATGGATATACAGGCTTTTTGTTTTTGGATAAAAATGATATGCCTATGGTTGCTCTGCATTGGGAAAAATATATGCAACATATCCTTGAAAAGTACAACAGCATTTACAAGGTGCAGATGCCCAAAGTTACCCCTCATGTATGCCGACATACTTTCTGTTCTAACATGGCAAAAAGTGGAATGAACCCGAAAACCTTGCAATACATCATGGGACATTCTGATATAAGTGTTACATTAAACACATATGCGCATGTGAATTTTGAAGATGCACAAAGTGAATTGAAGCGTGTGGTGGGAGATTAACTGGTTTGTCTGCAAATAGGCAAATGGTAAAACAGAATAATTTACCATGATTTTTACCATTTTTGCAGACGAAAACCTAAGAAAATATGTGACGATTTAAGGAAAAATGCGTGAAGCCAAAGAACAATGAAAATGGCTGAATGCCTTGAAAATATAGGAAATTAGGGAGTTTTAGTAGCATGATTAAAATATTATTTGTGTGCCACGGCAACATCTGCCGCAGCACCATGGCCCAGAGCGTCATGAGCTATATGGTAGCACAACGTCACAGGGAAGCTGATTTCTACATTGATTCCGCAGCGACCAGCAGGGAAGAGATCGGCAACCCGCCTCATTACGGAACTGTTAATAAACTGCGTCAGGTGGGTATTCCCTTAGTGCCTCACAGAGCCAGACAGATGACGAAGCAGGACTATGAGGAATATGATTATCTGATTGGGATGGATGATGCCAACATCCGCAACATGGAACGGATAGCAGGCGGTGATCCGGATCATAAGATTCATAAACTCTTAGAATATGCAGGAAGCAGCAGGGCCATAGCAGATCCCTGGTATACGGGTAATTTTGATGTAACCTATGATGATGTGGTAGAGGGCTGCGAAGCATTCTTAAAAGCAATCGGGTAACGGTTTTTATACCGTTACCTTTTTTATAATTGCTTCTATCGTCTTATCTGATAATCCGTTATTCTTCAGAAGGGTAATATAGTCTTTTTCATGTGCTGCCTGAAGGAAAGATGACATTGTTTCCGGCGCAGAATGAAGGTATTTTCTCAGCTCAGGCGGAAGCATATCAAACATCGGATTCCCGGTCTGATAGGTGGCCGTGACCTGATAATCTGCAATAATATCTGCATCATCAACGCCGCACAGCAGATAGATTATGGCGGATAGTACGCCGGTTCTGTCTTTGCCTGCCGTGCAGTGATACAGGACAGCACCTTTGTCCAGCGTTTTTTCAACTGTTTCCAGTAAGTAAACCATTCTTTCCGGGGTATCCTCTATCATTTTGGTATAGCCGTCCAGAAGGCTCCGGCCGAAGGCCGTGGCGGCCATTTTCTCCAGCTTACTTTTATCAATTTCTGCAAGCTTTGCCTGATCGATTCCTTCAGAGGGCATTGCAGGAAGATCATACTGCTGTAATGGATAGGAAATGCGTTCTATGGAGTCGGGAACCGTATAGGGAATCATTTGCTGTTCACTGTCAGAGCGAAGATCGATGATTGTCTTTACGCCCATTTCCTGTATCATGTTCCAATCTGTGTCCGTCAAGTGGGCAGGAGCCTCCGAGCGGTAGAGTAAATGATATCCGGTCATTTTGCCGTCAGCACAGGCATATCCGCCCAAATCCCGGCAATTCCTCAGACCTTTTAATGGTATTCTTTTATAGTCCTTCATGCTAATAACCATGCCTTTCTCTCGGCCTGCAAACTTGTATGTATGCTATGCATACATTGCGCAAGGCACAAATAATTGCGTAACACTATCCTTCCCTAAATGCATTTACCATCGCAAGGAAATTTTCTTCCTTAAGCATGGCGATTCCCTGCATTTCATCTCCCAGGACGATCAGGTTATCACCGGGATTTATTTGAAACAGCTTTCTTGCCTTGGCGGGAATCACAATCTGTCCTTTGTCGCCGACTTTGACCATTCCAAACATATGCTTTCCTTTGGGCGGTACGCCCAGGCCGTAATCGCTTTGTTCATAATTAACCAGGTCGTCCATGGATACGTCGAAAACGTCTGCTATGGCCTTACATTTTTCAATATCAGGCAGTGATTCGCCGGTCTCGTATTTAGACAGGGTCTGGCGGCTGACATGCAACCGGTCTGCCAGTTCTTCCTGGGACATGTGATTCATTTTTCTAAGAGAAATCAAATTATCCTTGAACATTCTGTTTTTTCTCCTTTTTGATACCCAGTACACACCATCTGACAACCGGTATTCCGGATATGATTTCGTTCAGTAAGAGAGCGCCGCCAAAAGCAGCAATCGCTGTTAAGAGGTAAATGATTACAGGGGCCGTATGGGTATACTTTGTCAGCACATATGCGGTTGCGGACAAGGTCGTATAGTGGAACACATACAGTCCGAAGCTCTTTTTGGTCATGTATTCCGAGAAAGCATTGGTCTTATTACCCCAACGTTTCACACAGCCTAACACCGCCAGACAGGCTGCCCAGCCAAAGCCGATAGCGAGAGGGCAGTTAACGCCGGGAGCCACTGTATAATTCTGCCCGAAATAACAATAGACATATACTGCGCCAAGAGCAACGGCCGCAATCAACAGGAAGATACAATACTTTTCAAGCTGTTCGATCACTTCATCATGGGAAAAGACGTAGTAACCGAGCAGAAAGCAGAAGCCGTAAATGCCAAACCGGTACACGCAGATTATGGGCATATTCAGGATCTGTGCTGCGCCCCACACGGGAACTGCCAGTAAAACCAGTACCAGAATATTTGCTTTTTGGCACAAGTGATATAGGCGGCCTTTTTCTATTTTGCGGACGAGCAGAAGTAACATGGAGCATAACCACATAACCTGGACAGTCCACAGGACTCCGGTTCCGCAAAAGGCCATAATCGGATACATGACAATGCCCGGTACGCTGCCGGCCATACTGTCAAATGCGTGACTGATTGCCATATTGAAATATCCCTGAATCCAGCCAAAGACGAATAAGCCGATGGTGGATGGAACCAGAAGCTTTCTTGTTCTTGCTCTGATAAATTCTTTGTCAGTGTGCCGGTCCAGATAGTATTTTGCACACATGCCGCTGATGATAAACAGAATGACCATAAACCAGGGGTACAGCATATATTGGATTGCATCCTGATAGCGTACTGTTGTGATAGGGCCGATGACACCTTCCGTTATGATTCCGTTAAACATGTAAATCACATGATAAATGACCACCAGTATAATAGTTCCCCAGCGAATATTGTCTATGTAGTTTTTTCTCATTTGTCTGTCCTTTCTATGTATGATTTTACCATACATTTACAACTTTTGCCACGTTTCTTAACATATTATAGCAGGAGAATATACAATGCTCCACCTATCATTCTTAACAGTATAATGGCATTTCTGTTAAAAAGTGTGGCAATTCAGACCCGGATGCTTTTCCCTGACATGAAAATAAGAAAGGGTTACTGATTTTACACAAAATTTACTCTGATTTTGCAGATGCGTGATAGTGGGAGCAGAATTTTGTGCGTATTTTAGTATGTGAAAGGCAAATCTATAACAACAGATAAATTAAGGAAGGGATAGTTTATGAAGATCATAAGGTCATTTATTGCCAAGGCAGGAAATATGGAACCGGAAAATTCAGCACTTTTATCACTGGTGGCGCATACCTTTCTGTGGTTTGGGCTGGGCGGAGCGGTCGGATATGTTTGGGCTGCCTGCACGCATGCATCCGGCAATCTGATGTTGTCCTACATCATTACGGTAGGTGCTGTATGCGCTCTTGTATTGGGATATGTTGGCGGCGTGGTATATCTGCTGCGAGAAGAAGCATAAGTTTATTGTAAAGAAAAGGTAAAAAAAGATTTACAAACAAATTACGGAAACATGATAGTTTGTAAAGCACTCCGGCTGTTACACTTGAGTGCAGTTGAAGCGGTCATCACTTTTACTTATATATGATGCTTACTTATATGTGATGTATCTGCTTCCATAAGAAAACATTATAAGAAAGAGGAGTAAAACAATGAAAAAGAACAAAGTAACGAAATTAATGGCAGCACTTGGTGTTGCAGCTCTTATGTTAGGAAGCCTGACAGGTTGTGGTAGTTCCAATGACACTGCTGCACAGGCAACACAGCAGGATGCGGCAGAGACAACAACAGAGGATACAACAGCAGAGGCAGCTGCAGAGACAACAGAGGAAACCGAGCAGCCTGCTGAGGAAGCAACAGATAAAGCAGTCAGCGGTACAATCACCATGGCGGGATCCACTTCCATGGAGAAGCTTGCGAATGCAGTAGCAGAAAGCTTTATGGCTAAATATCCTGATGTGACAGTAACAGCAGAATTTACAGGATCTTCCGCAGGTGTGGAAGCAGTTCTGGGTGGCAGCGTAGATATCGGTAATTCTTCCAGAAACTTAAAGGATGAAGAGAAAGCAGCCGGTGCAGTGGAGAATATCGTAGCAATTGATGGTATTGCCGTTGTTACAGACAAAGAGAACACAGCAACAGACCTGACCACAGATCAGCTTGTAGGTATCTACAAAGGCGAGATCAAGAACTGGAGCGAAGTTGGCGGTACAGATGAGGCTATTGTAGTTGTCGGCAGAGAAGCAGGCAGCGGTACCCGTGGAGCTTTTGAGGAATTACTTGGAATTGAAGATGCTTGTGCATATGCTAATGAATTGGATTCTACCGGTGCAGTTATGGCTAAGGTTGCTTCTACACCCGGTGCTATCGGTTATGTATCTCTGGATGTAGTGGATGACACAGTTACCTCTTTATCTCTGGATGGTGTTGCAGCAACAGAAGAGAACATCAAGGCAGGCAACTACACACTCAGCAGACCGTTTGTAATGGCAACCAATGGTGAGATCAGCGCACAGAGTGATGCGGTACAGGAACTCTTTACATATTTACAGTCTGATGAAGGAAAAGAACTGATCAAATCAGTAGGTCTGATTATTCCGGACTAATAAATGGGCATGGTAAGGAAGAAATGAGCAAAGATAATACAAATTCATTGACAAGTAATTCACGTCAGATAAAAAGAATAGAAGGCATAGCGCAGGCGATTTTTACAATATGTGCATTCTTTGCGGTGCTGGCAGTCGTTTCCATCACATTATATATGATTGCAAACGGCATGCCGGCAATCTTCCAGGTGGGGATCAAGGATATCCTGTTCTCCACTGTCTGGAAGCCGACCGCATCGGAACCGTCTTTCGGTATCCTTTATGTCATATTAACTTCCATTGTCGGTACGATCATGGCAATCATTTTAGGTGTGCCGCTGGGACTGTTTACGGCAATCTTCCTGGCAGAGGTAGCACCTAAGAAACTGGCAGCGGTTGTAAAACCGGCTGTGGAGCTTTTGGCAGGAATCCCTTCAGTCATTTATGGTCTCTTGGGATTGATGATTTTAAATCCGTTGATGTATCAGTGGGAAAAAGCATTGTTCCGTGATTCTGACACACATCAGTTTACCGGCGGCGCCAATCTGATATCGGCTGTACTGGTACTGGCAATCATGATACTGCCTACGGTGATCAATATCAGCGAATCGGCATTGAAGGCCGTATCCCCACAGTTGAAAGCATCTTCGCTGGCACTGGGAGCTTCACACATCCAGACGATTTTCAAGGTGATGATACCGGCAGCCAAATCGGGCATTATGACAGCGATTGTGCTGGGAGTCGGGCGTGCAATAGGAGAGGCCATGGCGATCAGTCTGGTATCCGGCAGTTCGGTTAATCTGCCATTGCCGTTTAATTCTGTAAGATTCCTGACAACAGCGATTGTCAGTGAGATGGGATATGCCAGTGGTTTACACAGGCAGGTATTATTTACCATCGGTCTTGTATTATTTGTTTTTATCATGTTAATCAATATCACTTTAAATGTGATTCTGAAGAAAGGAGAGAAAGAGGATGACTAGGAAAATGAAAGATAACCTGGTTCTTGGTCTGATCTATCTTGCAGCTTTCTTCTCAGTGATTCTGCTGCTGGTCATTATTCTGTATGTGTTCATCAAGGGACTGCCAAGCATCAACTGGGGGTTTCTGACAACGGTGACCAGCGCTTTAAAAGGCACTACGGGAATTGCCGGAAATATTGTGAATACGCTTTATATCGTTGTATTGACGCTGCTAATTGCAACGCCTATCGGTATTGGATCGGCAATTTACTTAAATGAATATGCAAAGCCCGGAAAGATTGTCCGTCTGATTGAGTTTACAACGGAAACGCTTTCCGGCATCCCTTCCATTATTTTTGGTCTGTTTGGTATGGTATTCTTCGGTACGGCATTGGGACTTGGTTATTCTATCCTGACAGGTGCATTGACACTGACCTTGATGGTACTGCCGTTAATTACTAGAAATACCCAGGAAGCGCTTAAGACGGTGCCGGACAGTTATCGGAGCGGTGCTGTGGGAATGGGAGCTACGAAATGGTATATGATCAGAACGATTTTACTGCCTTCGGCAATGCCCGGTATTATTACCGGTGTAATTCTGGCGGTAGGGCGTATTGTAGGAGAATCGGCAGCACTTTTGTTTACGGCAGGAAGCGGCTATTTGTTACCCAAGGCAGGAGCAGGGCTTTTTCATAAGATTCTGGAATCAGGCGGTACCCTTACCATACAGTTATACCTGAGTATGTCAAAGGCGCAGTATGACGTGGCGTTTGGTATTGCAGTAGTTCTTTTGTGTGTTGTACTGGCAATCAATTTTTTGACAAAGTTCCTGGCAAAGAAATTAGACGTGACGGAACGCAAATAGTAGAACGGAATGTGAGAGGAATTGTCCGTCCGGCATAAAATCCGGGCAGGCTTTAGAGGAAATAGATATATGGAAAATGCAAAGATAAGCACGAACAAATTGAATTTATACTATGGCAGTAATCATGCACTGAAAGATATTGATATGCAGATTCGTGCCAATGCGGTAACTGCTTTTATCGGGCCGTCAGGATGCGGCAAGTCTACTTTTCTTAAAACACTCAATCGTATGAATGATCTGGTTGATTGTGTCAGGATCGAGGGTAATGTTTATCTGGATGGAGAAGATATTTACAGTCCCAAGGTGGATACTACGGTATTGCGCAAGCGGGTGGGTATGGTTTTCCAGCAGCCCAATCCTTTTCCGATGAGTATCTACGATAATATCGCTTACGGGCCCAGAATCCATGGGATCAAGAACAAGGCGAAGCTGGATGAAATCGTGGAGAACAGTCTCAGAGGAGCAGCGATATGGGATGAGGTTAAGGACAGACTGAAAAAGTCGGCCCTGGGCTTGTCCGGCGGACAGCAGCAGAGACTGTGCATTGCCCGTGCACTTGCGGTAGAGCCGGAGGTTCTTCTGATGGATGAGCCGACCTCAGCACTTGACCCTATTTCTACCCTGAAGGTAGAGGAACTGATGATAGAGCTGAAGAAAAAATATACCATCGTTGTTGTAACGCATAATATGCAGCAGGCAACACGTGTGTCGGATGATACGGCATTCTTTCTGGTAGGTGAGGTTGTGGAATTCGATACGACTGATAATCTGTTTTCCAGACCGAGAGATAAGAGAACAGAAGACTATATTACCGGAAGATTCGGTTAGAGAAAGGGGTGGGAGTATGTCACCAAGAACAATATTTGAACATGAACTGGGACAGCTTAGAGATGATCTGAAGAAAATGTGTTTTCAGGTAGAGGCTGTTTATGATAGATTATTTTCGGCTATGGCAGTTAAGGACGGAGAGACGATCTTTAATATCTTAGAGCAGGACAGAGTTGTCAAGGATATGGAAAAAAGCATTGAATCCAGATGTCTGTCTCTAATCACCAAGCAGCATCCGATTGCGAGAGATCTGCGTACCGTATCGGCAAGTCTTAAGGTGGTTACGGATATTAAGCGGGTTGGAGATATCGTAACAGACATGGCAGAACTGATTTTAAGACTTCAGATGAAAGATGTATCAGCCTATTCCGGGAATCTCCCGCTTATGATCAAAGAGACAAAGGCGCTCCTTCACAGCGCGGTCGGTGCTTTCTTAAGGCGTAATCAGGATGAGGCAGAAAGTGTCATTGCCGGAGACGATAAGGTGGATGAGCTCTTTAATAAGGTAAAAGATGATCTGGTAGCGCACCTGAAGGAAGGAACTGCTAATGCAGATGACTGTATCGATATTCTGATGATTGCAAAGTATCTGGAGAAGATCGGAGATCATGCCGTTAATGTGGGAGAATGGGAAATCTTCCAGGAAACCGGTAATATGAGAGATACAAGGCTTTTGTAAAGACAGGCGGACTTTACTTAGATTTTACATTGTTTTTACAAAAGGCTGATTGTGACAGGGATAAATCCGTGATAATTTCAAACCATATAATTGAAAATGTGTTAGAATATAGCTGCATGTAGTTGATGCGGTGTGCAGGAGGTTATCATGGATTTTTTCAGTATACTTACGATGATAGGCGGACTGGCTCTTTTTCTATATGGTATGCATGTCCTGGGAGAAGGATTATCCAAGGCCAGTGGCGGCAGAATGGAGCAGGTTTTAGAAAAGCTTACCTCCGGCAAATGGAAGGCTGTCTTGTTGGGAGCAGGAGTTACGGCAGTAATTCAGTCTTCTTCGGCAACGACGGTCATGGTGGTTGGATTTGTCAATTCCGGTATTATGAAACTGTCCAATGCCATTGGTGTCATCATGGGCGCCAATATTGGTACTACCATTACTTCATGGTTGCTGGGGCTGACAGGCATTGAAAGCGATAATTTCTTCATACAGTTGTTAAAACCTACATCTTTTTCTCCGGTTCTCGCCATTATCGGTGTAGGCTTCTTGTTGTTTTCCAAAAAGGATAAATATAAAAATGCGGCAACCATTATGATCGGATTTTCCGTGCTGATGTTTGGTATGGAAACCATGTCAGCCGCAGTGAAGCCGTTGGCTGATGTACCGGAATTTAGAAATTTCCTTCTTGTATTTTCCAATCCGGTATTAGGTATGATAGCGGGTCTGATTCTGACAGCGATTATTCAGAGTTCCTCTGCATCCGTAGGTATTTTACAGGCTTTATGTGCTACCGGTTCATTATCCTATGCTACGGCGCTCCCTATCATCATGGGACAGAATATCGGAACCTGTGTAACTGCTTTACTGTCCTCTATAGGCACTTCCAAGAATGCCAGAAGAGCGGCAATCGTACATTTGTATTTTAATGTGATCGGTACGGTTGTGTTCATGATAGTATTTTATAGTTTGAATGCGCTGATAGGTTTCTCCTTTATGAATATTTCGGCGGAGCCTTTTGGTATTGCTGTCATCCACACAATCTTCAATGTGTTTGCGACCTGCCTGTTACTGCCTTTCTCACAGTTGTTAGAGAAACTGGCTTATCTGACGATTCAGGAAGATGCATCGGAGCATATTGCGGTACGTTATATTGATGAGGATATCAAGGTGCTGGACAGCCGTTTTATGAATAATCCGGCTTTAGCCATGGAGCAGTGCAGACGTGTCATTTTCCATATGGCAGATACGGTAAAGCAGTCTTACAATCAGGCAGTAGGTTTACTGGAGGGTTATAACGAGGAAGTCGTGGCCGGGGTGGTTCAGATGGAGAAGGATGTGGACCGTTATGAGGATGTGCTGGGCACCTATCTGTTAAAACTTACCGGAAGGGAATTATCAGAACGTGACAGTCAGGCACTGACGTTATATCTGCAGAGCATTGGTGATTTTGAACGGATTTCGGATCATGCTGTCAGTATTGCCATGTCTTATGATAAAATGGAGCAGAAGGAGATGCATTTCTCCAGCAAAGCCCAGGAGGAATTGAGAATTTTCACAAAGGCAATCCATCAGATCATAGATACTTCTTTTAGAAGTTTTCAGGAGAATGATATCTCCCTGGTTTATGAGGTGGAGGCTCTGCAGGCAGTGGTGGATGATCTGAGCGTGGAGGTAAGAAAACGTCATGTAAAGCGGCTGCGGAAAGGAAAATGTACGATAGAATTGGGCTTTCTGCTGTCTGATATCGTGACCGGTTATGAGAGGATTGCCGCTCATTGTGTACATTTAGTAGTTAATATGGTACAGATACAGGAAGATTCCCTGGAGATGCACGGTTATAATGAAGAGATCAGGGAACAGGATGCAGATAAGCTGCATCAGTTATATGATAGATTTTTTGCAGAGTATGCGCTGCCGGTTAAAGAGAAAAACAAGAAAGATGCGGAAGACAGGTGAGTGTGGATGAGTACGATCTATATAGTGGAAGATGACAGGAATATCAGTGAGATTGAGAGCTTTTCCCTCAAAAACAGCGGATATGATGTGGCGGTATATGAAAATGCGGGCAGTTTCTATGCGGCATTACAGGATAAAATCCCCAATCTGATCCTGCTGGATATTATGCTGCCTGATGAAGATGGTCTGACTATCGTGGAGAAGCTGCGGGCAGATCCGCTCACGAAGAAAACACCGATCATTCTGGTGACAGCCAAAACCACAGAGATGGATAAAGTAAAGGGATTGGATATCGGCGCGGATGACTATCTGACCAAGCCATTCGGTGTTATGGAGCTGATTTCCCGTGTCAAAGCACTGCTTCGAAGAAGCGGAGAAGATAAGGGAGATAAATGTCTGTCCATCGGCAAGATATTGCTGGACAGCGAGCGACATGCGGTGTATGTGGATAACAAGCTTTGTGAACTGACCTATAAGGAATATGAGCTGTTGAAGATGCTGATGCTGCATGCAGGCATTGTGACGAGCAGGGATGAAATATTGAACCGCGTGTGGGGAATGGATTTTCAGGGAGAATCCAGAACACTGGATATGCATATTAAGACGCTCAGGCAGAAGCTGGGTGATGCCGGTTCCATGATTAAAACAGTTCGTAATGTGGGTTATATACTGGACAATGTGAGTGAATAGGAAGAAGAGAAAGTGAAGAAGAAGATTAACAGACAACTTATGTTGATATCGTCCTTGGCAGTTGTCATCACGTTATTGTTGATGACAGCTGTTTTCTATCGTATCCTGCAGGCTCAGGTCATTGAGGATCTGAAGGTGTATGCCAATATGCTTGCACAGAGTGATATATTGGATAGGCTTCAGGATGATTCGGCGGATTTGAGTAAGGATAATATGCGTATTACGGTTATTAGGGCAGATGGCAGTGTGCTCTATGACAGTGATGCGGATGTGGAGACGATGGATAATCACCTGGAACGACCGGAGGTAAAGGAAGCGTTGGAATATGGAGAGGGACATTGTGTCCGCCAGTCCTCTACCATGAAAATGAATACGTTTTATTATACCGTTTTGCTGCAGGACGGAAGCATTCTTCGTGTGGCGAGAGAGTCCCATAGTATCTGGAGTATTCTGTACCAGTCCCTGCCGGTGTTTTTGATTACATTGATAGCATTGCCGGTTGTCTGTCTGATCCTGTCACGTTATCTGACGAAGAGTCTGGTATCCCCTATTGAACAGATGGCAGCAGATATGGATCATATAGAGGAAGCCAATGTGTACGAGGAATTGGTGCCGTTTGCAGAGACGATTAAGGAACAGCATGATGCGATCTTAAGTAATGCCAACATGCGGCAGGAATTCACCGCCAATGTGTCCCATGAGCTGAAAACACCGTTAGCGGCCATTTCGGGATACTCGGAACTGATTGAAAACGGTATGGCCTCGGGACAGGATGTGGTCAGATTTGCGGCGGGCATCCATCAGAGCGCAAATCGTCTTCTTACCCTGATCAATGATATCATCAGATTGTCGGAGCTTGATGTCATGAAAGAGGAGGAACCTTTTGAAGAAGTCAATCTCTATGAACTGGCAAGAGACAGCGTGGAGATGCTGCAGGTCAGAGCCGAAGAACGGGATGTGATTCTGACCATGGAGGGCAATCCTTGTCTGATACAGGGCAATAAGCAGATGATAGAGGAACTGATTTATAATCTGTGTGATAATGCCATTTGTTATAACAACATAGGTGGATCAGTTCGCGTTTCGGTGGGAAGTCAGGAAGACAAGGTGGTTCTTCGTGTTCAGGATACCGGCATCGGAATTCCCAAGGAAAGCCAGGAGCGTATTTTTGAGAGATTTTACCGGGTGGATAAGAGTCGTTCCAAGTCCACCGGTGGAACCGGACTGGGGTTGGCGATTGTCAAACATATTGTGGCAGTACATGGAGCGCAAATCTCTCTTGTCAGTGAAGTGGGTAAGGGAACGGACATTACGGTTACTTTTGTTAGTAAGGATACTGCATAGAACTAAAGTACCAAATAAAAGTTTCATATTGCAATATTGGGTATAATATATTAAAGTAAGACATAAGGTTTTTAAAACCCCAATATACTTGTGAGAGGAGAATTGTCTATGTGGACAAGAGCGGAATTAAAGGATAACGCAAAAAAGTTTTTTAAGTTTAACTATTGGAAAATGGTGCTGGTAGCATTCATCATGACGATGATTGGCGGTGGCGGCGGTGGTGTATCTGCCGGCAGCAGTCAGAATAATTCGGATGCCGTTGGTGGAGCAGGAAGAGCAGATGTTGCTGAGATTATGGCATTTGTTGTTGCATTTCTTGCTATTTTCCTTGTAATCATGGTAATTGCATTTGCACTGGATATTTTTGTATTTGAGCCACTTAAGGTAGGCGGTCAGCGTTTCTTCGTGGTAAGCCATTATCAGAAGGCAGAACTGAATGAACTGGGATTTGCATTTACACATTCCTATATGAATATTGTAAAGACAATGTTCTTAAAAAATCTTTATACATGGCTGTGGTATTTATTATTAATTGTACCGGGTATTATCAAGTCCTATGAATATCGTATGATTCCTTATATTTTGGCCGAGAATCCGGATATTGATACGAAGGAAGCATTTGCCAGAAGCAAAGAAATGATGAACGGTAATAAGATGGATGCATTTGTGCTTGACTGGTCTTTCTTCGGATGGTGGCTCTTTGGCATAGTTACTTGTGGTTTCGGAGCAATTTTCTGGGTTACTCCGTACATCTATATGACAGATGCAGAACTGTATGTGGCATTAAAAGAGATTACATACGGCAGCAACGGACAGAACTTCAATAATAATGTTGCTGACGGCCCTTATGCGCAGAACGGTTATCAGCAGTAAGATAATGTTTTCAAGAACTGATTTGATTTGTGTCACAAATTGAATATGGAAAAATTGAGAATCTGCCGGAGATAGCTTCGGCAGATTTTTTAGATTTATGCCAGATTTTATGACAGAAAACAGTATAAAATGTTGCGACAGGAGAAGCAATGTGATAGCATTAAGTAACATATATTTTTATTGTGTGTTTTGTAATTAAATATAGAAAAACATAGGATGCGGGGGAAGACGGATGAAAAAAAGTATTGGTAGAAAAGTATTGTTCCTAATGGGAATGCTGGGTGTATTTCTGGTGCTGATCTGTTATCTGAATATGGCAGCACTGTCTAATGTGAAAGGGTATAATGATGGACTGTCGGAAACTTTTGCGCAGTATAATCAGGCGGTACAGTCCGGAGATTCGGCACAAATAGAGGCTTTGAAAGAAACTTATAGCAATCTGGTACAGCATAGCAACCTGCGTGTATCAGGTACTTCTACATTTAATAAGATTCTGATAGGAATTATAGTTGTATTAATGGTCATAGTTATTTTCGTAGTAAGGAAAACTATTGCCAATCCGGCGAAAGATGCCAGTGTTCATCTGGCAGGGATTGTACAGAAAATCGGAGAAAACCGGGGAGATTTGACGGAAAGAATTGAGACAAAATCAAAAGATGAAGTGGGACAGTTGGTGGATGGCATTAACGGCTTTATGGATCAGCTGCAGAGCCTTATGAAGAAGCTGCAGGAAGAGTCTGCCAATATGATGCTTTCTGTGGAGGAGGTTACCGGTCAGGTAGACGAATCCAATAAGAGCGCGATGAATGTCTCGGCAGCGACGCAGCAACTGGCAGCCAGTATGGAGGAAGTGGCTGCGACTCTGGATCAGATTTCCAGGGGAAGTGCGCAGATTCTCCAGCAGGTACAGGAGATTGACCAAAGCGCACAGGATGGAACCGCTAACGTTTCAGACATTCGGAATCGTGCAAAAACGATGAAAGCGGAAGCAGAACAAAGTAAGGAAACAGCCATTGCGGTGTTTGAGGAAGTAGGGGCATCTCTTGAACAGGCGGTGGAAGACAGCCGGAATGTAGAGCAGATTAATGCACTTACCGGCAATATTCTGGAGATATCAAGCAGAACCAATCTGCTTGCTCTGAATGCATCCATAGAGGCAGCCAGAGCAGGAGAGGCAGGCAAAGGATTTGCGGTTGTGGCAGAGGAAATCCGTACGCTGGCAGATAACAGCCGTGAAACAGCAAGCAGCATACAGGAAATCAGTGGAATGGTAACCGCAGCTGTTAATAAGCTGGCTTCTGAGGCTTCCAAGATGCTTAACTTTGTAAATGAAGATGTTGTCCGCGATTATGGTAAGTTTGTGGAGATCATAGCACAGTATGAACAGGATGCGAATGACATGAATGATATGCTGGTTGCTTTTGCGGGACAGGCAACACAGATGGCCGACACCATGAAGGATATGGATCAGGGCATCAGTGATATTGCAGTTACTGTTGATGAGAGTGCTAATGCAGTCTCCGGTGTGGCAGAGGATGCGACGCTGTTAGTGAATGCAATTTCCCAGATACAGCAGGAGACAGCAAATAACCAGACGATTTCCAAGGAATTAGAGGGAGAAGTCAAACGTTTTGAGAAGGTATAATGCTATTTATACAACAGTATATTTATGATAGAACGCTGAGCCGGTCATTGTGCCGGTTCAGCGTTTGTTTTTTTGCCTCAAAAGTCATGAATAGGCGAAAATATGTCATGAACGGATCGGAGAAGTCCTTGGGAAAATACATAATGGAACCGATATATTATACAGTCGATAAAAGGATTTTATCTGTAAGAGCGATATGGAAAGTTCTTATGACATGGAGGTTTCGGATAATGCAAATCAGAGCAAATGGTAGTGATGATCAGGTTATGCGTGTAAGTGGTACTACGCAGACAAGAGATAGAGAACGTGTGGCTCATAATTCCGGGAAGGAAAATAGGAGCAGTATTTACGCAGGAGATCTGGGGATCGGTAAGGATACAATCACTCTGCGTAAACAACAGGCGCAGAAAAAAGCGCTTAAGCTGATTCAGGATGCCTGGACAGGAGACCGGAAGGTCGCTCAGAGCATTACGGACATTAAGGTAAAAGCGGATGAACTTCAGGCGGATATTGAAGCCAATCAGGAGATTGTAAATCAGGGAGAAGTGCAGAAAGAGGCACTGAGGGAACAGTATGGTGTGGAGGCAGACAGTCAGGAGCAGAAGGATCTGGAACTGCTGGAGAAGGAAGCGGATATGAGACGGCTTGGAAACGGCCCGGATGGAGTACAGCTGACGGAGGAAGAACAGAACCGACTGAAGGAATTGAAAGACCCGATTACAGGAGAATACAAGGTGCCTTTGACTGAATACCAGCAACGTTGTTTGGAGATTGATAACAGCCAAAGTGTTTTCGAGAGAAGGATAACGGCGGCAAAACAGCAGATAGAGGAGGGATATGCCTCTATTCGTGGCATCAGGATAGAACAATTGAAACATCATACCATGGTAGACGCGCAGCAGAATGCAGATGAGATTATGGAACAGGCCAGCAAGGATACTATAGGTATGCTGGTGGATGAAGCCAAGGAACATGTGGATGAGACTTACGAAGAGCAGCGTGAGGAAGCCAAAGAAAAAGCCGAGGAGAAGGAAGAACAGGAAGAAAAGATCGAAGACAGAAGGGAAGAACAGGAGAAAAAGGCCAGAGAGGATTCTGAACTTATGGAGAATATGGCAGAAGCCGGAATGGATGTGGCAGGTTCCTCCGCAGAGGTGCAGGCAGAGGTAAAGGATATGCTCCGGAAGATGAAGCTTTTGGATGAGGATTTGAAAGGTGCCGCTGTGGATGAAGAACTCTGACAGTAAATGGTCGTGCGAGTAAATCATAACGGTTAGCACGTTACAGAAAGGAGTAGTAATGTTAATCAATAGTTTTTTAAATCAGACATATGCAGATGAAATAAAGCATGCACAACGGGAAAACACAAATAAAGCAGAAAAGGAAGGACGTGTTCCTGATTTTGCCCGGATGATGGCAGACAGACAGATGAAGTGCCCATATGGATATTTGGCTGAGAATGGAATTATTGAATATAACGGGGTTGTATTTGTATGTGATCCCAAGACGAATTCTATCTGTCTGGGAGATATGAGTGAAACAAAGAAGGTTTTGAATATCAGTCTTCCGAGCGGTGGCAAACTTAAGGTAAATGTTGATAATCTGGGAGATCTTGCAGGAGCTGTCGGAATGTTCTCTCCGGAAGATCTGAACGCAATCCTGCGTGCTATTCATCAATATAATCATTGTACGAAGAAACTTGATGAATTAGAGGAAGAAGACGATGAACTGATGAATGCTGATCAAAATAGTGAGCATATACTTACGCCGGATAATATTCAGAAGGAAGATGATTGGCGTGAAATGGATGAGAAACAATGGAATAAGCTGATGGAGCATGTTGATAAGTTCATCGATGATTACAAGGAAGAACTTGAATATATGGAAGAGATGCAGAAAGAAGCTGCTACGAAAGCAATCGCCAATGCACCTGCGGATAAAAGAGCTGCTGCAGCTTCCAAGGCGATGTTAAAGGCAGCGGCGAATGGCATGGTAGGAGAAGTGACTAATGAAGATGAGGATTCTCTTGAGAAAAGCAGTTGGACTTATGAAATGGAAACGGATGATCAGGTAATTCTGGCAACGGCAAAGATGGCGAATGAATTTGCTCCGGATATGTTGACGAAAGCTCAGGAAATGGCTTTGACAGGTGAGACAAGTGTAGGCATCAGTGCATCTGAGAATTTGAAGGAATGTGCTTCTTTGGAAGAGGAGGAGAATAAGAAGGTCTGGACGATTACGGCATTTACAGAGCAGGGAATTATCAGTAACAAGTATGTGGATGGAGTTATTACAGAACATTGGGAAATGAGTTATAAAGGACCTGAGGATTACAGAAGGGTAACAGAATTTCTGGAAAAGTTTGATAAGGATGCAGATCTTAAGTTTGCCGGTTCGCAGAAATTCTGGGAGGATTTTCTGTCAGGGAGATTGAATGAAGAGGAATTAGATTCAATAAAAGCGGTAACCGGGTAAGTATATGAAGTATGATGATAGATAATTCAGAAGAATAGAACGAGTACAAGTACTTATAATTATGAGGGAAGCATGAGAATAGCGATTTGTGATGATGAAGTAAGAGGGCGAGAACGGATTCGAACCTTACTTGAGAAAGAGTTTTCTCAGGCGCAGAGAAGTGAGTTTGATTCAGGGATGAAATTATTAGAGACGGTAGAGAAAGGATATCAGCCGGATATTGTACTATTGGATATAGCAATGGAAGGGATGAATGGCATGGAGACGGCGAAACGATTAAGAGAACTGTCGGATGTCATTCTCATTTTTGTAACAGAGGTAAAGGAACAGGTTTTTCAGGCATTCGATGTGGGGGCTTTTCATTATCTGATGAAGCCTGTGGATGAAGTAAAACTGACAGATGTACTTAAAAGAGCCATACAGGAGGTAGATAAGCGTCAGAATACACCGAGGTATCTGATGGTTAAAGTCTCGGGTGGCCACCGTAGGATTCCGGTGGAGGACATTCTATATGTGGAGAATATGGGAAGGAAGGTAATACTTCATACGAAAAGCGAAAATATCGAATATTATGAGCGGATGAATCATCTGGAGGAGGTGCTGGGAGAAGGCTTCTATCGTTGCCACAGAGGCTATCTGGTTGCCCTGTCTGCCATTAGCGGGTATAACAATACTGCTATTATGATCAATCAGGGGGATGAAATTTACCTGGCGAAGCAGAAGTACAGTGAATTTGTGAAGGTTTATTCCCGGTTTTTAAATTCCTGAACCGTAGAAGTATTCTAAAAATGCCAAAGGAGGAATAAAGAAATGAGAATAACCAGAAACTATATGAGCAATTTGTTGAATGGAAATAATAAGAGCAGTAATGCCTCATCATTACTGCAGAGTGCATTGAGCAGGAGCAGCAGGGCGCGGCGGTCACGTTTGAGCTTACAGAACAGCAGAACAGACAGCCTGAGCAAAATCAGCACAAGCAATCTGACCGGTAGTGCTAATTCGGAGAAGTTATATTATAATATGAAGTATCATGCAGGTCAGGTGTATGACTATGCAGAGCGTTTGAATGGGAAGAACAAGGAGTCTGTCTATGAGAAAGCGAAAGCAAGCGGGAGCACGGAGGAAATTATTGCAGATATCAAAGGCTTCGTGAGTCATTATAACAGTATGGTGGCGAATATGAAGAAATCCGGAAGCAGAACTGATGACAATTATCAGACCCAATTCAATCATTTGGCACGGTCGAGTAGCTTAGAACTGGCGTCCACAGGTGTGAGCAGAAAATCGGACGGTACTCTTGAAATTGATGAGAGAAAGTTGTCAGAAGCGGATATAGAGACACTGGAACAGGTGTGGGGCAGTAGCGCTTCCTTTGCAAGTCGTGCAGGACTTCGGGCAGATTCTGTTGCTTCTTACGCAGAACGAAGCATGTCCGCGCAGGCAAGCAGTGCATATAGCAGTTTGTTTAACAACTACGGAAGTAAAGGGAATTACTTCAATTTTTTCAGTTGATGTCTTGGACATTGGAAAGGTATTTGGTATTTAGCATACTATGAATCATGTGAATTGGGTACAGCAGGAACAGAATACAGAGTATCATGTGATTCAGTGGAAAAATTCCGAGTTCCATAATCATCATGTACGAAGAGACAGAGCACCTGAGGGCGGTATGGGTCCTTTTTCAGTAGCCAAAGTAGTAGGTGGTTCGGGTGCTGCCTCTCAGACCCGGCAAGATGTTTGGGGAGATAACAGAGTATCACGACCGGAAGAAAGTAAGATAGACGGTTTCGGGTACGGAGATATCCTGGGGAGCAACAGCCGTACTATTAGTGGTTCCGGTAAGGAAGAAGTATTGTCAACTGGCGTGAAAAGAAATGACAAAGTCATGATATCTTCTGAAGGTGCATCGAAACCTATCGTACCTATACACAATACGGCTATTTCTGAGCAGATGCAATGTATTGCGATTAGTACTGCGGTAAGGATACAGACGGAACAGATGGCAGAAGAGGCCGGCGCGGAAGCGACCGCTTCGGATGAAAGTGTAGAGACGATATCCGGCTTCGGACAGGGAGGCCTCCGCAATCGTCTAAAAGACAGTGCAAAAAGACTTCTGGAAATCTATCAGGAGCAGAAGAAAAAGCTGACGAAAATGCCGGCAGGAAAGGTAAAGCAGGAAGAGAAGAAGGATAGAGAGCGGACGGGTACTCGTCAGGCAAGCAAAGAAGAGATGTGGTCTATGCAGGCAGAAAATCATTATCTGCTGGATTCCTATGATAAGAACGGAAATCGCAGTATATTGGGCAAATAAGACAAGTCCGAAGGAGAAATCCCTCGGGCTGTTTTAATATGCGGATTATTATGGAAAATTAAGAATACTTTTATTGTTTCCGGGTGATTTATGGTATATGATAAGATTCGTAGAGATTAAAAGATATTGCAGGATTAGCTAAACAGAATACAAAATTTCCTGCATAATATAAAAACGCATGTTATTTACGGAGGATAAAAGAAAATGAGTGGAAATCCTTTTTTTCCATTAGATGAAATGAGTCATGATTCGAACGATACACAGATGATGTTGATTCCGAAGGTAGACAAAGCGATTTATGATAATCGCAGGAAGATGGCCGGGACGGTAGTAGATTATAAAGAGATGAGGATGCGTTACAGCTGTGCCATTAAAGAAGTGCGAACTAAATTTGATGTGCTGAATTCTGAGTTTAATGTTCGTTATCAGCGCAATCCTATTGCTTCTATCAGTTCACGGTTGAAGAGCAGTTCCAGTATTATGGATAAACTGGCGCGGAAGGGATTGGATTTTACGGTAGAGAATGTGGAAGAAAACCTGTTTGATGTGGCAGGAATTCGAGTGGTATGTTCTTATGTGGATGATATCTATGTATTGGCAGAGGCGCTGGCAAAGCAGGATGATATCACGGTACTGAAGGAGAAGGATTATATTAAGAATCCTAAGCCCAATGGCTATCGCAGTTATCATATGATCGTCAGTGTTCCGGTATTCTTCTCGGATCAGACGAAAGATATGGCAGTGGAGGTACAGATTCGTACGATTGCCATGGATTTCTGGGCAAGCCTGGAGCATCAGTTAAAATATAAACAGGAGATTCCCAATGAACAGGAGATTGTGGATCAACTGACAGTGTGTGCAGAACAGATTGCAGCGATTGATAAACAGATGTATCAGGTAAGACAGCAGATAGAGTTGTCTGATGACCTGCCGACAGAGGAAGAGATTTTGTTAGAGAAACTGCGTAAAATTGATATTGCGACAAATTGATAGCGGGTGTAATTTAATTGTGATGTGGAGGAGAGAGATGAAAAAACTAAGTACCAGAACAGAAACGTTTACCGATTCCGTGATTCGCCGGATGACCAGAATTTCGCTTCAATACGGGGCTATTAATCTGTCCCAGGGTTTTCCGGATTTTGATCCGCCAAAGGAGATTACGGACAGGCTGGCAGAAGTAGCAGGAGAGGGACCTCACCAATATGCTTTGACCTGGGGAGCACAGAACTTTCGGGAAGCACTGGCAAGAAAACAGGAACATTTTCGGGGCATGAAGGTTGATCCGAATACGGAGATTACAGTAACCTGCGGCAGTACGGAGGCTATGATGGCTGCCATGATGTCTGTATGTAATCCGGGCGATAAGGTGGTAATTTTTTCCCCCTTCTATGAGAATTACGGTGCGGATACGATTCTGTCAGGTGCGGAACCAATCTATGTGCCGCTGATTCCGCCGGATTACCGGTTTGATGGTGATGTGCTTGAACAGGCTGTCAAGCAGGATGGGGTAAAGGCCCTGGTGCTTTGTAATCCTTCCAATCCTTGTGGTAAGGTATTTACATATGATGAGCTGAAGGTGATTGCTGATCTGGCGGTTAAATATGATATTTATGTGATTACGGATGAGGTCTATGAGCATATCCTATATAAACCGCATGAGCATATCTGTATTGCTACACTGCCGGGCATGAGGGAACGGACGATTGTCTGCAATTCCTTGTCTAAGACATATTCCATTACAGGCTGGCGTCTTGGCTATGTCATTGCCAATCCGGAGATAACGGACCGGATCAAGAAAGTACATGATTTCCTGACGGTAGGTGCGGCAGCACCGCTTATGGAGGCTGCGGTAGTAGGACTGAATTTCCCGGATACATATTATGAGGAATTGCAGCAGCATTATACCCATATGAGGTCTGTGTTTACTGAGGGACTGGAACAGATAGGACTTCCCTTTACCAAGCCGCAAGGCGCCTATTATGTGATGGTGGATATCAGTGAGTTCGGATATGAGAGCGATGTGCAGTTTTGTGAGGATCTGGCCCGCAAGGTAGGTGTAGGTGCTGTGCCGGGTTCCAGCTTCTTCAGAGAGCCGGAGAACCGCTACATCAGATTCCATTTTGCCAAGCAGGATGCAACCTTACAGGGGGCACTGGACAGATTAGCGGATATCAGGGTTAAAATGAAGTAAACATATGGAGAGTTATTAAGGCTATGCCAGACTGTGAATTACAATAAATATACAAAATAATAAAATAATTTATAAAAATATAAATTAAATATTGAAGATGGCAGATATTTCTGATATAGTAAGAGCATAAATATCTGCCATTTTTCTTATGGATGATAGTTTATTACTACAAATGGGAGAAAAGGAGGCAGATAAAAGGAAAAGGAGAAGGATAGGATGAGAAGGAAGGCGTTACTGGCATGTGTGCTGAGCGTATCTGTGGTGCTCGGGGTGACTGCCTGTGGTTCTGATGGGGGTGAACCTAAGGATTTGGATTTTACGGTGAATTATGATGGAATTACAACAGCAAAGATTGATGCCGGAGTCAGCGTGCATGATCCATCGATTATTAAGGCAGATGGTAAATATTATATTTTTGGCTCTCATATGTCTACGGCAGTATCGGATGATTTAAGGACCTGGACATCACTTGGGGACGGTTATAAAGTAAAGGATCAGATTTACTATGAATTGATGGCGAATGAGGATGCTTTTGCTTATGCAGGAAGCAAGAAGAGTGTCATTCCGACTGATGACAGGGGATGGCATGTGTGGGCACCGGATGTGATCTATAATGAAGCAACAGGGTTATACTATTTGTATTTCTGTACTTCTTCCACCTGGAATGCATCGAATCTCTGCTATGCCACCAGTGAAAATATTGAGGGGCCATATGAGTGGCAGGGAGCTTTGATTTATTCCGGTTTTACGGCCCAGACCCTGGATGCTACAGACGTGACGGAATATGTGGACAGGGAGACGGCTAAAAACACTTATATTAAAAAAAGTAACGAATATAATTTTAATAAATATCCTAATGCGATTGATCCGACAGTTTTGTATGATAAGGATGGCAGATTGTGGATGGTATATGGCTCCTGGTCAGGCGGAATCTATCTGTTAGAACTGGATGCACAGACGGGAGAGGTCATTCATCCGGAGGCTGACGAAGAAAACAGGGTAGATACATATTTTGGAAAGCGTTTGTTAGGCGGTAATCACAGTTCTATCGAAGGACCTTATATTCTGTATGATGAAGAGAGCGGTTATTATTATCTGTTTGTATCTTATGGCGGCCTTGCAAGAGAGGGTGGCTATCAGATCAGAGTGTTCCGTTCTGAGACGATAGATGGGGACTATGTAGATATGAATGGAGAGTTTCCGCTTGATACGAACAATCCGGAGCATTATCCGTATGGCTTGAAATTATCCGGCAACTATTATCTGCCGAGTTTGGAGATGGCATATATGGCTACCGGTCATAATTCTGCTTTCATAGATGATGACGGTAGAAAATATATTGTGAACCATACACGGTTTGATAATAAGACAGAAGATCATGAGCCTCGTGTTCATCAGTTTATTGTAAATGAAGAGGGCTGGCCCTGCATGCTTCCTTATGCAACGGATGGAGAGACCGTTAGTGAAAATGGATATGACATGGCTGATATGGCGGGCAGATATTATGTGATAAATCAGGGAACAGCGATTGATTCCAACATTGCAGAGCCGTTTATCCTGTATCTGGGAGAAAATGGTAAAGTATATGGCGATGGCGTGGAAGGAAGCTGGGAAGCTAAGGATAACACTTGTTACATGAATATTACTTATGGTGAAACAAGCTACAGCGGCGTGTTCTGCCAAATGAATGATGAAGCCGAAACACCGGTCATGACTTTCAGTGCAGTGGGAAATAATGAGAGTGTATGGGGTGTGAAATATTAGGCTGCAAAACAGAAATTATAACAAAAGGCTCTGCGGAATGGAACCGTAGAGCCTTTATTAATACCTACTGTTGTATTTCATCCATTGGGGCATAATGAATGTTTACTTTGATGTCCTGTCCATAATTTCCGAAGGATTTTCCAAAGATAGTAAGACCGCCTACATGTTCAGCATCGTCATCTACTGCCATACGGAACCGGATACTGCTCTGATAGTTTAAGTTAAAACTGTCAATGGTAACATCTGATATTTTTAAACCGTCGATATAGGTCCCTTTCTTGTTGATTACCAATAATTTGAGAAGTCCGTACTGATTCCAGTTCGGGAACCACCAGTCGGGAGTAAACAGTCCCCGGGAATCTCCAAAGTCTCCCGGAGAAAGCCAGTTGCCGATACAAACATCATTCAGATAGAAACTGATATCGGAAGGCCATACATTGTTTACCCCGGGTGCTTCAGAGCTTAACTCTGCAGAAATGGTGATCTGTGTGATTTTCTGGAAGCTGGGAATAAAGTTGGGAATATTGTATTCCACAAAGCCCTTGGTAAACCATAGAATGTCTGCGCTGTACCGGTCAGGATGATCAAAATATCTTGGATCATCAACTTCGCCGATCAGTGCTTTATCGGAGGCAAGTCCACAAGTAGGACATATCCGGTAATTAGCATAGTGACCAACCTTCAGATCTGTGCTGTAAACATTCTGGAAGTCTTCCTGTTTCTCTAAGTCGATTAATATCTTGTCCAAATGCACGGAGCAGATTTTCTGATTTCCATGTCCTACAGATTCGCTGGAGGTATTGATCAGCCCACAGCCCTCCAGTTTCTTAATGTGGCTTGTGAGAGCACCATTGGTAATGTTTAAACGTGATGCCAGCTCATTCATGCTCATGTTGTTGTTATCTAAAAGGATGTTAAGGATTTCAATCCGGACATCGGAACCGAGAGCTTTAAAGATTTCCAATCCATCTTTTAATGAAGTAATGTGTAACAAAGTCAGATACCTCCAAAATATATATTTATAAGTTTAAATTAGGCTTATAGTCTGTTGAAAAATGATATTTTACAGAAATCTAAAATGAAAATATCATTTAAGAATTTCAAGATAAATTATAGACAAAAAATCCCATTTAGTCAATTAAATGTAAAGAAATTTATAACAAAATAAAATATTTTATAAATGGATAAATTTATTGACGCAGGAAAAGAGAAGAAATGCGGAATAGGAAGCAATAGAAAAGGACGGATACCGAACAAATCAGATATCCGTCCTTGCAATCAAAATCGTCGATGAAAAGCTACCGGTTCATAACCTTCTCATAAGTATCGGTAACTTCTTTTGAAGGTGCAGAGGTAACAAGAGAAACTACAATATTTACAAGGGTTGCCAGAATGAATGCCGGAAGCAGTTCATAGATAGCAAATACACCGCCTAATCTTGCAATGCCGTATTTCCAGATGAAGATCATGGCACCACCGGTGATCATACCGGCAAGTGCGCCCCATTTGTTAGAACGCTTCCAAAACAGTGCACACAGTACGACAGGACCGAATGCGGCACCGAATCCTGCCCATGCGAAGGACACGATATCGAATACGGAGCTGTCAGGGTTGGATGCCAGGATTACGCCGATAATGGAAATGATTACAACAGTAATTCTTGCAATTTTGACGGAAGTTTTAGTATCAATCTTCTTTTTGCCGAAATCCTGCAGCAGATTCTGGGAAATGCTGGATGCAGCAGCAAGAAGCTGGGAGTCTGCTGTTGACATGGTAGCGGCAAGAATACCGGCAAGGATAACGCCTGCCAGTAAGGCAGTCAGAATGTTATGCTTACTTAAAACAGAAGCAATCTGTACAATAATGGTTTCCGAATTGCTTCCTTCCAGTACCGGAATGGCAGATGCCTGTGACATGCTGTAGCCGACAATACCGATCAAAACAGCGATTGTCATGGAGATTACAACCCATACGGTAGCAATTCTTCTGGAAAAGGCCAATTTCTTCTCGTCTTCAATCGCCATAAAACGAAGCAGGATATGAGGCATTCCGAAATAGCCTAAGCCCCATGCCAGGGTGGAAGCGATTGTTAAGGCACTGTAGGGCTTGCTTGCCCCGTCAGCCGGAACATAAGATTGCACCATACTTAAATATCCGGGCAGAGCCTGTGCATTGGCAATAACATTGTCAAGACCTCCTGCAGTGGAAACACCATAGCAGATAACAATGATTAAAGCAACAGACATAGTAATGCCCTGAATAAAGTCGGTGGTACTTACGGCCAGGAATCCGCCCAGGGTACAGTAGAGTACGATAATCGCAGCACTCAGAATCAGAGCTGTCATATAGTTTACGCCAAATAAAGTATTAAACAGTTTGCCGCATGCCGCAAAGCCGGAAGCGGTATAAGGGATAAAGAAGATGATAATAATAATTGCTGAGACACAGGTTAAGATATTTTTCTCATCTCCGTAACGTTTGGAAAAGAAATCCGGAATGGTTAATGCGTGTATTTCGCTTGTATAGCGACGAATTCTTTTGGAAACAATTAACCAGTTCACATAGGTACCGATGGCAAGACCGATTGCAGTCCAACCGGCATCTGCAATACCGGATAGATAGGCGACACCCGGAAGTCCCATGAGAAGCCAGCTGCTCATATCAGAAGCCTCAGCGCTCATAGCAGTAACCAGCGGACCAAGCTTGCGGCCGCCCAGGTAAAAATCATCAGCACTCGTGTTTTTCTTGGAATAAGAAATGCCGACATAGATCATCACAGATAAATAGGCAATAATCGCAATGATAATACAGATTTGTGAAGTCATAACATAATCTCCTCTCTCATTTGTTCTTATATAAAATAGAAATCATTGTAAAATAATACCAACAACCTAGAAAGTTTAACATAACATTATACTTGATAAAATATGAACTAAAGTCTAGAATGAAGTCTGAACTCTTAAGAAGTGGTAGTAAAACCATTTAGAAAGGTAGGCAGTAAGGTACCGGAATACTGGTACAAGGAATATTCACCGTTACAAATACACCAGTCATACATAATAGCCCGCTCAAAGAGAGAATACCCCTTCACAATCTCATTAACTGAAAGATCCTGGCGGAATTCGCCGCTTTTTTGTCCCTCAATGATAATTTTGCGAAGCAGCCTATAATAAGTACGGTCATGATCCAACAGATGCTTTTCTCCTGTAGTAATCAACTGTGTGGATAGAAGACGCGCCAGAAGATCCAGTGAAACTCTGTTCTCTATCATCAGAAACAGCTCATGGTTGAGATAGATGAGTTTGTCAACGCAGGAAGAATAATTTTCCAGAGATGGCGTTAATTCTTCATATTTTTTGTCAAAAAGGTATGACAGGGAGGACAGCAGGGAATCCTTGCTGTCAAAATAGTGATAGAAAGAGCCTTTGGAAGTTTCAGAGTGCTCCACGATATCATCTATGGTAGTATTTTCATATCCTTGTTCATAGAAAAGTTCCCAAGCAGATTCTATAATTCGTCCTTTTGTGTTTCGACTGTCTTTTCTAGGCATTTTACGCATTCTTCCTTTCTTATGGCATTAAAAAAGTTTTATATAGTCTGGTTTTGATATAATATGTGTATTATATACAGTTCGGCTTTCGGATGCAAGTATTAGATATATGTTAGAATGTAATAGACACGTAGGGATGAAGATATGAGGATAGAATTAAGGGATGAAGATATGAGGATAGAATTAATTGACAGAAAGCGAGAGAAACATTAGTATATATTCATTAATGGGCAGACTAAAGTAAATCGGGGAACCCGGAAGATGGAGATAATGATGAGTGATAGAATACAATTGCCGGAGGCCTTTGAGAAACGTATGCAAGGGCTTTTGGGCGCAGAATATGAGCCTTTCCGGCAAAGCTATGAACAGGACAGATATTATGGGCTGCGATACAATCCTCTGAAAACTACGGAAGAAGCCTTTCAGGAGATGATGCCTTTTACACTTGAAAAGGTAAGCTGGGCAAAAGAAGGATACTATTATGATGCCAAGGAGCAGCCCGGAAGACATGTGCTGCATGAGGTGGGAGCATATTATATCCAGGAGCCTTCGGCTATGGCAGTAGTAGAAATACTGGACCCTAAGCCGGGGGAAGTAATTCTTGATCTGTGTGCGGCACCGGGAGGCAAGAGTACGCAGATTGCCGGAAGGATGCAGGGCAGAGGCTTGCTGGTATCCAATGAGATTATACCCGGCCGTGCGAAAATCCTTTCACAGAATATAGAACGTATGGGAATCCGGAATTGTGTGGTGTGTAATGAATCGCCGGATCGTATGGAAAAGTTTTTCCCGGCATTTTTTGACAGAATCGTAGTGGATGCACCATGTTCCGGAGAGGGGATGTTTCGAAAAGATGATACTGCGATTGCGGAATGGAGTCCCGAGCATGTGCAAATGTGTGCCGAAAGACAACAGACGATACTTGAGGCGGCGTCGGGAATGCTGAAGCCGGGCGGTATGCTGGTATATTCCACCTGTACCTTTGCGCCGACTGAGAATGAGGGTGTGATCAGCAGATTTGTGAAGGAACATACGGATTTTACCATAGAGAAAGTGTGCTGTGATCCTGCGTTTGGTGAAGGCAGACCGGAATGGACAGAGGAGCCGGCGGTAGGACTGGAGCATACCATGCGCCTTTTCCCTCACAGACTGAAGGGAGAGGGGCATTATATTGCTGTCTTGCGTAAAGCGGGAACGTTGCTTAAGGAAGCTGCAGGAATGATGCGACCGTATCAGAGAAACGGTGTTCAGAACGAAAGTAGGAAGAAAGGCAGAGGAAAGCAGCAGAATGACTGCAGGATGGAAGAGGATGTCAACAGCTTCCTGCATTCGGAGCTTGGATTGTGTGAGGACTGGCTTGACAGTCAGGGCGGAACATTGCAATTGTTTGGGGAGCAATTATATCTGGTGCCTGCACAGATGATCCCGCTTAAGGGACTGAAAGTGGTAAGACCCGGATTACATCTGGCGACAGATAAGAAGAACAGACTGGAACCGGCCCATGCATTGGCATTGGCTTTACAACCCCGGGAGACAGAACGGCAAAGAGAGCTTACTTTAGAAGAGACAGAGAAGTACCTGCACGGAGAAAGTCTCCTCTGTGACGAGGAGAAGGGGTGGATTTTATTGACGTATCTGGGTTATCCGGTAGGGTTTGGCAAAGCTTCCGGCGGACAGATGAAGAATCATTATCCCAAGGGGCTTCGTAAATAGAAATAAAGATGTATTTATTATGATGTGAGGTAAATTTATATGACAGAATGGTTAAAAAATGCAGTTTTCTATGAAATATATCCGCAGTCCTTTATGGATTCCAACGGAGATGGCATCGGGGATATCAACGGTATTATCGAGAAACTGGATTATATTAAAGGACTGGGCTGTAATGCAATCTGGATGAATCCGTGTTATGATTCGCCTTTTAAGGACGCAGGATATGACGTGCGTGATTATCGGAAGGTGGCAGAGCGTTACGGAACGGAGGAGGATTTATGCAGACTGTTTGAGCAGGTGCATGACAGAGGCATGCATATTCTGCTGGATCTGGTACCGGGGCATACTTCGGAAGAGCATCCCTGGTTCATTGAAAGCAGCAAAAACGGGGAAAATGCGTATTCCGGACGTTATATCTGGACAGATCAATGGTTTCAGAGAGCGGAAGGGTTTCCCTATATTGCCGGAGAACGGGAAAGAAACGGTGCTTATGTGCTGAATTACTTTAAGTGTCAGCCGGCCTTAAATTACGGCTTCCTGGAACCGGGGGAGTCATGGCAGAAGCCGTTGGATCACCCTGACTGTATGGCTACCAGAGCGGCGATTGCAGATATCATGTGTTATTGGCTTGAGAAGGGCTGTGACGGATTTCGTGTAGATATGGCGGATTCTCTTGTTAAGAATGATGATGAGGTCAAGAGCGGTACTTGCCTTGTATGGCGGGATATTATTGCAAGAGTACAGGCACAGTATCCGGATGCGGCTTTGGTGTCTGAATGGAACAACCCGGCATCGGCTATCGGTCTGGCAGGTTTTCAGATGGACTTTTTCCTGGACTGGGGTGGCAACGGTTATAATCTGCTTATGCGCGATTATGATGCTTCGGGACGGGATGACAGCTTCTTTAAAAGAGACAGTAAGCGGAGTATCCTGGATTTCCTGGATGAATATTTGCCTAAATATGAGGCGGTTAAGGGAAAAGGACTTTACTGCCTGATCACCGGCAATCATGATATGATCCGGGCTGCTTACAATCTGCAGGAAAGTGAATTGAAGCTGGCCTATGCGTTTCTTTTTACAATGCCGGGAGCACCTTTTCTGTATTACGGAGATGAGATAGGTATGCATTATCAGAATCTGCCGAGCAAAGAAGGCGGCTATACCAGAACCGGTTCCCGGACGCCTATGCAGTGGAATAGTGATCTCAACTGCGGTTTTTCGACCGCAGGCAGTGATAAACTTTATCTTCCGGTAGAGCAGGGTGAGAAAGTTCCCAACGTGGCAGATCAAGAAGCAAGAGAAGAATCCCTGCTTCATACGGTAAGGGAAATATTAGAAATACGTGGACGTTTCACAGATTTTGAGGATCATACCAATTTACAGATTGTGTACGCTTCCCGTAATCACAGAAGCTTTGCCTATCAGAGAGGCAGTCTTTTGATGCTGTGTAATCCTTCCGGCATGGAAGAAGCAATTGCATTGCCGGGTTTTCATGAGAATGCATGGAAGAAAATTTATAGTATCGGAACCGTAACCTTGCAACAAGAGACTTATATAGCCGGTCCGCAATCCTTCCTGATCCTCTGCAGTAAATAGAATTGCATCCGAATTGCATCATTGTTGCATGAGTATTGCATAAATGTCACTTTACTTCTTGTCAAATAATCCTGCCTGGAATATACTAGATATAGGGTTGTTTCTGAGGAAAAAATACCCTAAATTGTGTAGGGAGCAGTATCTATGTTATTTTCCAGTGTAGGATTTTTGTTTCGGTTTTTACCGGTTTTTATGTTAATATATCTGATTGCTCCTGCCAGATACCGTAATGTTATACTCGTGGCAGGCAGCCTGATTTTCTATGGAGTGGGAGAACCGTTTTTCGTTCTGCTGCTTATTTTTTCGATTCTGGTAAATTATGGTTTGAGTGAATATATGTGGTGGGAGCCGAAAAGCCCACAGAAGAATCGTAAGAAGAAAGCTGCAAGAAGGCACAAGACAGCTCTTATAACAGCACTGATTTTCGATCTCTCCTTTTTGTTTGTGTTCAAATACTGGGATTTTATGGCAGACAACATTAACAAGATTGCCGGAGGGGACTATGTACCGGTGTTATCTCTGGTACTGCCTTTGGGGATCAGTTTTTATACTTTCCAGATGATATCCTATCAGATCGACTGCTATAAGGGTAAGATAGAGCAACGTGCCGGTCTTGTTGAGTTTGCAGCATATGTGAGTATGTTTCCGCAGCTGATAGCGGGTCCGATTGTGCGATATGAAGAGATTGCAGAACGAATGCGGGCGAGGAAAATCCGTATCAGGGATATGGAAAACGGATTAAAGCTCTTTACGGTAGGTTTGGGGCTAAAGGTGTTGTTAGCCAATCAGATCGGCACTTTATGGAATACGATTATGACTGCGGGAGCAGGCAACCTGCATATTTCGGTGGCGTGGCTTGGGGCTATAGCATATTCTTTTCAGATTTATTTTGATTTCTGGGGATATTCCGTGATGGCAATGGGACTGGGCAAGATGCTTGGTTTTCGGATTCCGCGTAACTTTAATAATCCCTATTCGTCCAAATCTGTTTCAGAGTTCTGGCGCAGATGGCATATGACGCTGGGCAGCTGGTTTAAGGAATATGTTTACATACCGTTAGGCGGAAACCGAAAAGGAATTGTCAGAACCATATGCAATCTGTTTGTGGTATGGGCGCTTACCGGACTGTGGCATGGTGCGAACTGGAATTTTGTGCTGTGGGGTATTTTGTTTTTTGGATTGATATCCATAGAAAAGCAGCATTTGGCTAAATGGTTAGAGAAGACGAAGGTATTGGGACATCTTTATATACTTGTATTGATTCCGGTTACCTGGGTGATTTTTGCAATTACTGATATCCGCCAGTTGGGAGCCTATCTTGCCAATATGATAGGAATCCATGGTACGGAGATCCTGGTAGGAGTAGAACATTGTATAAGATACTTGCGGGAATACGGTCTGTTACTGGCAGCCTGTGTTTTGTTTGCGACTCCCTATCCGGGGCAGTGGTACCATAAATGGAAGGACAGATGGTTTGCAGTGCTCTTCCTTTTGGTTATCTTCTGGGTTTCCGTTCATGAAATAATAGTAGGAAATAATAATCCGTTCCTTTATTTCAGATTTTAGGGATAGACTGTAATTTGGGGAATACAATAAAAAGATAAAGTGACAGAGACACAATCAATGAAGAAAACTGAGAATAAAACAAGCAAAAAAATAGAAAAAAGAACAAGTGACGCAACCGAGAAAAAATCCTGGAAGGATACATTGTATAATTGCCCCTATTTTCTGTTGTTGGTGGCAAGCACCGTGGTGGCAATGCTGTGTTCTGACGAGATTGGTATCAATCTTATGAATAGGGGGCAGTCTGCGGCTGCCAAGGCAATTGCAACAAATGCATCCACTAATGAGATAGAAGCTTCAGAAGCGGAAATGACAGATGCCGGTATCCCGGAAGGTGATAAGGCGGGAGATGCAGGGAAGAATCCGGACGAAGAACGCACTGTGGAGGATGGTGTCGGGCAGAAAACGGAAGGGGCTTTTGTACAGACAGAGAAAAAGGAAGAGACTCATAAGAGGGGAATTACCAGATTTGAATACTATGAGCCACAGCACATTGATTCGGTATATTATTCTGATGCGGGCAAGGTCGCTATGACCACAGAATATGATTACACAATAGAAAACACCAGTTATTTTAATGATGCAGCATTTTTGGGAGATTCAAGAACCTTGGGGATAGCGGACTATGCTGGAATTGATGAAGCTGATTTCTACTGTGACAGCGGTATGACAATTTTTAAGCTGCTGGGGGATGATGGGGTAACCTATCAGAAAACCGGACACAAGGTAGATCTGAAGCAAGTGCTGCAGGAGAAACAGTATGGCAAGATCTACATTATGCTGGGTATGAATGAACTGGGCTATGGCAATACGGAAATGTATCTGAAGCAGTACAGGGAAGTGGTAGAGCAGATACGAGAATGGCAGCCGGATGCGATTATCTATATTATGGCAAATCTGCATGTGAGCGAGGCTAAGAATAATCCGGAGACAGAGTTCAATAATATCAATATCAATGATAAGAATGCCGCATCAGCTTTACTGGCAAATGGTAAGGATATTTTTTACTTGGACTGCAATCCTTTATTCACAGATGATAACGGATTCTTAAATGCAGATTTAACTTTTGATGGTGTGCATCTTTATGCACAGAACTATGATGCCTGGAGAAAATTTCTTCTGGAGCATGGCGTGGAACGCATAGAAACTGGAGAAGAGGGGACTGTGGGGACGGACAATGACAGAAATACGGTTGAATAAATATCTGGCTTCCTGCGGCATCTGTTCCCGAAGGGATGCAGATAAGCTGATTGAGCAGGGAGCTGTATCTGTGAACGGTGTTGCGGCATCTATGGGATGTAAGGTGACGGAAGCAGATGAGGTTTCGGTTCGCGGGAAAAGAGTTAATAGTCCGAATAGGAAGGTTGTTTTGGCATATTATAAACCGGTCGGTGTGACATGCACGGAAAGGGATTCCCATGCAGAGAAGATTGTTATGGATGATGTCAAATATCCTATCCGTGTGACATATGCAGGACGCCTGGACAGAGATTCAGAGGGACTGCTGCTAATGACCAATGACGGTGATCTTATTGATGCCATGATGCGTGGTGCTAACGGTCATGAGAAGGAATATATCGTGAAGGTATCGAAGGAGTGGACACCGGAGGCGCTTACACATATGCGGCAGGGTGTTTACCTGAAGGAACTGGATGTCATGACGCGGCCCTGTACAATAGAACAGATTGGCCCTAAAACAATCAGGATGATTTTGACGCAGGGAATAAACAGACAGATACGTCGGATGTGCAAAACTGAGGGATATGAAGTGGTTTCTTTAAAAAGAACACGTGTTATTGACGTAAAACTTGCAAATCTGAGACCGGGGGAGTATCGGGAATTGTCGGAAGAGGAAATGCAAAACCTATATTCCGAATGCGGTATAAGAATGCTATAATCAAGGGTACCAGATATTGTGGATGCCCATGCATCTGCGGGAATGCTGTAACAGCGATAAAAGAAGAGAAACGGTAGGTAAATTCGTTATGGATGATAAGAAAATGATTCGGATGAAAGAGCTGGCAGATACTCTGAATAGTGCTTCGAAAGCATACTATGCACAAGATATGGAAATTATGAGTAATTTTGAATATGACCGGTTATATGACGAATTGGCGGAACTGGAAAAAGAAACAGGTGTTATACTGGCAAACAGCCCAACCATACATGTTGGGTATGAAGCGGTAGATGAATTACCCAAGGAGAGACATGAAAAACCAATGCTTTCGCTGGCAAAAACGAAAAGCCGGGACGAACTGCGGGAGTGGCTGAATGGAAAAGAGGCCCTTTTATCGTGGAAATTGGACGGTTTGACAATTGTACTGACCTATTTTGCAGGAAAACTTGCAAAGGCTGTTACCCGGGGAAACGGTGAGGTAGGAGAGGTCATTACAAATAATGCCAGGGTGTTTCGGAATGTACCGTTGTCGATTCCTTATCAGGGTGAATTGATTCTGCGTGGAGAGGCTGTGATCACATACAGCGATTTTGAAAAGATTAACAGTAAGATTGATGATGTGGACGCCAAATACAAGAATCCGCGTAATTTATGCAGCGGATCGGTAAGGCAGCTGAATAATGAGATTACCGCTGCCAGAAATGTACATTTCTATGCCTTTAGTCTTGTGAAGGCAGAGGGAGTGGACTTTGAAAATTCCAGAGCAGAGCAATTTGCTTTTCTTAAGAAGCAGGGCTTTGATGTGGTAGAGCATCATAAGGTAAATCCGGATACGATTATGGATACGATCAATTATTTTGAGAAGAAGATTGAGACCTACGACATTCCTTCGGATGGACTGGTATTAACCTATGAGGATATTGATTATGGGCAGTCTTTGGGAAGGACGGCCAAATTCCCCAGAGATTCGATTGCTTTTAAATGGGCAGATGAGTTGAGGGAGACTGTACTGACCAAGGTGGAGTGGAGTGCCAGCCGTACCGGACTCATTAATCCGGTAGCGGTCTTTGAGCCTGTGGAACTGGAGGGGACGACAGTCAGCAGAGCATCGGTTCATAATATCAGTATTGTAAAGAGCCTGAAATTAGGAATCGGTGACCATGTGACGGTTTACAAGGCCAATATGATCATTCCGCAGATTGCGGAGAATCTGACCGGCAGTGATACCCTTGAAATTCCTGAGACATGTCCTGTCTGCGGACAGCCTACGGAAATCAGGCAGATAAATGAGGTGCAGTCTCTATACTGTAATAATCCTGACTGTGATGCAAAGAAGATTAAGTCCTTTACGCTGTTTGTAAGCAGGGATGCCATGAATGTGGACGGTTTGTCGGAATCCACACTGGAAAAGTTCTTAGCCAAGGGATTTCTGCATGAGTTTGCAGATCTTTTTAAGCTGCAACGCTATGAGAAGGAAATTACACAGATGGAGGGATTTGGAGAGAAATCTTATCAGAATCTGATGGATAGTATTGAGCGGGCAAGAAATACGACGCTTCCGAGAGTGATTTACGGACTTGGAATTGAGAATATCGGAGTGGCAAATGCCAAAGTTTTATGCCGTCATTTTCAATATGATTTGAAAGCGCTGTGCAATGCAGGGGTGGAAGAACTGAGTGCAATAGACGGAGTCGGTGAAGTAATTGCTGCCGGCATTTATGCTTTCTTCAGGAATGAGGAGCGTATGGAGCAGTTGAACCATCTGCTGCAGGAGATTACCATCGCAGAAGAAGTGACAGAGGAGGGAAGTCAGACCCTTGCCGGAATGAATTTCGTTATTACAGGCAGTCTGGAACATTATGAGAACAGGAATGCCCTGCGGGATGAGATAGAGGCAAAGGGTGGTAAAGTAACCGGCAGCGTGACCGGTAAGACCACATGCCTGATCAATAATGATACGGCCTCTGCTTCCTCCAAAAATAAGAAGGCAAAAGAGCTGGGAATCAGAATCCTGTCGGAAGAAGAATTTATGAAAGAATATCTGCAGGATTCTGAATAACAGTCAATATATGGACATTAAATATTCCTTATGTCATAAGGAGTAGTCTGATATACGTAATAATTGAGCCAGTTGGAATAAAGAAGCTGACCTGTGGAACGCCAGTTAACGATAGGTTCCTTTGACGGGTCGTCATCAGGGAAATAATTAACCGGAATCTTAGGATTCATACCTTTACCTAAATCCCTGAAGTATTCCTGGGATAAGGTGTCGGCATCATATTCCGGGTGGCAGGTAATAAAGAAATGTCTGCTGTCAGTGGTTTTAGCGATGGTAACACCGGCCTCATCGGATACAGCCATAAGCTCTAACTCCGGCACCGAGGCGATTTTGTCTTCCGCAATGCCCATCGCGCGGGATTGGGGAGCATAGAAGATATCGTCAAATCCTCTGAAGAGCGGAGAATTTTTCTTAATGATCCTGTGAGCATATACGCCGGATAGTTTCTCTTCCATATCGTATCGCTCTAAGCCATAGAAATAATATAAGGCAGCAAAAGCGCCCCAGCATAAATGCAGGGTACAATGTACATGGGTTTTTCCCCATTCCATAATCTCACAGATTTCTTTCCAATAGGTCACATCTTCAAAACGGACATAGTCAAGAGGTGCGCCGGTAATGATCATGCCATCGAATTTGCGGTCTTTTACTTGATCAAAGGTAGTATAGAAAGACTCCAAATGGTTGGAATCGATATGCTGTGGTGTGTAGCTTGCAGTCTGAAGAAACTCCACATTAACCTGTAATGGTGTATTGGAGAGCTTACGCAAAAGCTGTGTCTCTGTTACGATCTTGGTCGGCATCAGATTCAGAATCAGCACGTTAAGGGGACGGATGTCCTGATGCATGGCACGAAACTCTGTCATAACAAATATATTTTCGTTTTCCAGTATGGTTGTTGCCGGTAATGAATCTGCGACTTTGATAGGCATATGTAATCCTCGTCTTTCCATAAAGTTAGCGGGCTCTCCGGATGTATGTTCCATCGGGAAAAGGCCCATGACAGAGTTGAATATACCATAAAAACAGTGTAAATGCAACTGAAAGAAAAATACAGGAAAATACGGAATTGCACAATCGGTCAAAGTAGGATATAATAGGCTCAGTTCATAAATTCACTGAGCCGGGAAACGGTGTCAGAGTATTGGAGTAGAGATGGAAACAGCATATCAGAAGGTTAAAGTACATAATGAACTGGAGTGGTGCCAGGTAACGGACATGGCAGTTAAAGAGAAAATAGAGAAACTATTATTAAAATACAGAGTTTCCTATTTTGTTAAGTGGGAAAGACCAAGATTATTTTCCGGTGATAAGTCTGACACCTGTATTTTTTGTGTGAATCAATTGCAGAAAGAGACAGCAGATGAGGCGATTCAGGAGTTAGGTGAGGATGTAAAAGGAAAGATTAAGTTTGTCAACCGCAGGGTGGACAAGACTTTTTATTAGAATTTCAGGATAGAGAGAAGGGTATGACTGAGGATGAGTAATTGTGATACCTGTAGCAATTATCAGTATGATGAAGATTATGAATGTTACGTGTGTATGGTGGATCTGGACGAGGATGATATGAGCCGGTTCTTAAGCGGAGGCAATTTTGATTGTCCCTTTTACCAGTTAGATAATGAATATTTGATCGTAAGGAAGCAGATGTAGAAATCTACATCTGCTTTTCCTTTTTCAGATTCTTCTGTGCTGTGGACAGCATCAGCTTAATTCTGTTCAGCTGATTTACTTCACTGGCTCCGGGATCGTAGTCAATGGCCACAATGTTGGAGAGCGGGAAACGCTTACGCAGTTCTTTGATAACGCCCTTGCCAACCACATGGTTTGGCAGACAGCCGAAAGGCTGTGTGCAGACGATATTGTTGACGCCGCTGTGAATCAGTTCCACCATTTCTCCGGTTAAGAACCAGCCTTCCCCGGTCTGATTGCCTATGCTGACGATAGGTTTTGCATAATCTACTATTTGATAGATGCTCACCGGAGGAGTAAAGTGTTTACTCTTTTCGAATTCTTCTGCAGCAGCACTGCGTAGTTTCTCCAGTGCCCAAATCCCCATTCTGGATATAAGAGCAGTTTTCTTAGAGGTACCTAAGTAATCTGCTTTATAAATCTGGTTGTAGAAGCAGTAGAGCATAAAATCTAACAGGTCCGGTACAACGGCTTCTGCTCCTTCTGATTCCAACAGTTCTACCAGATGATTGTTGGCAGCCGGAGCAAATTTGACTAAGATTTCACCTACAATGCCGACTCTTGGTTTACGCATATCTTCATGAATCTCTATGGCATCAAAATCCCGTATAATCTGCCTACACATCTTGCGGAAAGTAAAGTAGTTCATATGCTTTCCGGAGACAAATTCACAGCATTTTTCCGCCCATTTGGCATGAAGTGCCTCCACATCACCGGCATTAACTTCATAAGGACGCATGCGGTATACACAGCGCATAAAGATATCACCGAAAAGAGCACTGTAGGCTGCACGCATCAGAAGCTCCGCATTCAGGTGGAAGCCGGGATTACTCTCAATGCCGGCCAGGTTCAGGGAGATGACGGGAATTTGAGCCATGCCGGCCTTCTCCAGTGCACGTCTGATAAATCCCACGTAGTTGGTAGCACGGCAGCCGCCACCGGTCTGGGTCATTATAATAGCCACTTTATTCAGATCATATTTGCCGGACAATAGGGCATCCATAATCTGTCCTACCACCATCAGAGAAGGATAGCAGGCATCATTATTAACATATTTAAGTCCTACATCCACAGCATGTCTGTTATCATTGTCAAGTACTTCAAAGTTATAGCCGCAGGCACGGAAACCTGCCTGCATAATCTCGAAATGAATGGGCGACATCTGAGGGCAGAGAATCGTATAATCCTTACGCATTTCTTCCGTAAACTGTACTTTTGTAATGGCACTGGAACGGATGGTTCTCTCCTTATGTTTCTGTTCTCTGACTTTGATGGCAGAGAGCAGAGAACGGATACGGATTCTGGCAGCGCCTAAGTTGTTTACTTCATCGATCTTTAAACAAGTATATATTTTATCGGAACCGGACAAAATATCATTGACCTGATCAGTGGTAACGGCATCCAGACCGCAACCGAAGGAATTTAACTGGATCAGATCCAGATCATCACGTGTTTTGACATAGCTTGCAGCGGCATATAATCTGGAATGATACATCCACTGGTCGGATACGATCAGGGGGCGCTCCGGTTTTGCCAGATGGGAAATGGAATCCTCTGTCAATACCGCAATATCATAGGAATTGATCAGTTCCGGAATGCCGTGATTGATCTCCGGATCAATATGATAGGGACGGCCTGCAAGAACAATACCGCGTTTATGGTTTTCTTCCATATATCGCAGGACCTCTTCCCCTTTATCCCGCATATCCTGACGTGCTTTGGCCAGTTCTTCCCAGGCAGCTTCTGCTGCATCCATGACCTCTGTCACGGGTAACTCGGAGAATTCACGGGTCAGGGCGGAGGTAACGGTCTGCAGCTCCTTAAATGACATAAAAGGATTACGGAAAACGACTTCGCCTCTTCCGATTTCTTCCACATTATTCTTAATGTTCTCTGAATAAGAGGTAACAATCGGACAGTTGTAGTGATTGTTGGCCTCATGGAACTCGTCACGCTCATAGAATAAGGCAGGGTAGAAGATAAAATCTACTTTCTGATTGATCAGCCATGCCACATGACCGTGAGCCAGCTTGGCCGGGTAACATTCCGACTCGCTGGGGATGGACTCTATACCCAGTTCATAGATCTTACGGTTGGAGCTGGGAGAGAGTATGACACGGTATCCCAGTTTCGTAAAGAAAGTGAACCAGAATGGGTAATTTTCATACATGTTTAAGACTCTCGGAATACCTACGGTACCGCGTTTCGCCTCGTCTAAAGGCAGGGACTCGTAGGAGAAGAGCCGTTTCAATTTATAGTCATACAGGTTCGGAACGCCGTTTTCGTTTTTGGTCTTTCCAAGACCACGTTCACAACGGTTGCCGGAAATATACTGGCGTCCGCCGGTAAACTTGTTGATGGTAAGACGACAGTTGTTGGTACAGCCTTTGCATTTTGCCATGCTGGTTTCAAACTGCAGATTCGTTATCTGTTCCAGATTCAGCATGGAAGTCTGATATCCCGGTTCATAATGTTCCCTGGCAATCAGGGCAGCACCGAAAGCCCCCATGATACCGGCAATATCCGGTCTGATAGCCTGACAGTTGGCAATCTTCTCAAAGCTTCGAAGGACAGCGTCATTGTAGAAGGTTCCGCCCTGTACTACGATATTTTTACCAAGCTCTGAGGCATCGGATACTTTGATTACCTTAAAGAGCGCATTCTTGATGACCGAGTAAGCCAGTCCGGCAGAAATATCGGAAACGGAAGCTCCTTCCTTCTGAGCCTGTTTTACCTTAGAATTCATAAATACGGTACAGCGGGTACCTAAGTCGATGGGATGCTCTGCGAAAAGGGCTGCCTTGGCAAATTCCTCTACGCTGTAATTTAAGGATTTGGCAAAGGTTTCGATAAAGGAACCACAGCCGGAGGAACATGCCTCATTTAACTGTACGCTGTCTACTGTCTGATTCTTGATCTTAATGCACTTCATATCCTGACCGCCGATATCCAGGATACAGTCGACCTCAGGATCAAAGAAAGCAGCGGCATAGTAGTGGGATACGGTTTCCACTTCGCCGTCATCCAACAGGAAAGCAGCTTTCATCAAGGCTTCTCCATAACCGGTGGAGCAGGAACGGACAATCTGCACACCTTCAGGAAGCAGACTGTAGATTTCCTTAATGGAACGGATTGCTGTTTTCAACGGACTGCCATCGTTGCTGCTGTAAAACGAATAAAGCAGGGAACCGTCTTCCCCAACCAATGCAACCTTAGTCGTGGTAGAGCCGGCATCAATACCTAAAAAGCAGTTGCCCTTGTAAGAAGCCAGATCCGATGTAGTCACATGGTGAGCAGAGTGCCTCTTACAGAACACATCATATTCTTCCTTTGAGGCAAAAAGGGGCTCCATACGCTCTACCTCAAATTCCATTTTGATGTCGGAATTCAGTTTCCCAACCATTTCTTCCATGGTGTAGAAAGTATCTTCTTTCGCGTTCATGGCAGAACCAATGGCCGCAAATAAGTGTGAGTTGTCTGTATCAATAATATGTTCGTCATCCAGTTTCAGAGTACGGATAAAGGACTGCTTTAATTCTGACAAAAAGTGCAGCGGACCACCCAGAAAGGCTACATGACCACGGATTGGCTTGCCACAGGCAAGTCCACTGATGGTCTGGTTGACCACAGCCTGGAAAATGGAAGCGGCAAGATCTTCTTTGGTAGCGCCCTCGTTGATCAGAGGCTGGATATCAGATTTGGCAAATACACCGCATCTGGCTGCAATGGTATAAAGAGAGTGATAATTTCTGGCATATGTATTCAGACCTGTCGCATCTGTCTGTAATAGAGACGCCATCTGATCGATGAAAGAGCCTGTACCACCGGCACAGATGCCGTTCATACGCTGTTCCACGTTACCGCCTTCAAAGTAAATGATCTTGGCATCTTCACCGCCCAGCTCTATGGCCACATCTGTGGAAGGAGCAAGTTCCTGTAGGGCAGTGGATACGGCAATTACCTCCTGACAGAAAGGCACCTGCAGATGGTTGGCCAGAGTAAGTCCTCCGGACCCGGTGATCATTGGATGAACGGTAAGGTTGCCCAACTGTGTATAAGCATCCTGTAACAGCTTGGCAAGGGTTTCTCTTATGTTAGCAAAATGTCTTTGATAATCGGAAAAAAGTATCTGATGACTGTCGTTAAGAATAGCAATCTTGACAGTAGTGGAACCGATATCAATACCAAGGGTATATTGCATTTCACTCATTTCTTAATGATCTCTCCTTTAATTCGGGTAGTAAAAATTGACATGTTTGTACCTATTTAATAGTATTAGGACACACCTTGTCATTATACGACACAGAAATCTAAAAAGCAATCTTCTAAATTATGAAGATATTGGAAAACAATTATTAAATTTTTATGACTTATGGGATTTTGGAGTGGGTGCCGTTTACTTTTAAAAAGAGTAATGATAAAATGTATTCAGTTTTGCAGGTAAAAATACATGTTGGAAAGTAGGCAGTCATATGAGTTCTTTTGAACGCAGGTTCGGAAAATATGCGATTAAAAATTTATCCTTTATATTAGTGCTCTGTTATGCGGTGGGATATTTCTTTGAATTGATAGACCGCAGCAATACATTGATCTATTATCTGACCTTAAATCCTTATGCGATTCTGCATGGACAGATTTGGAGACTTGTTACATGGATTCTGATCCCGCCAAGCAGCGGAGGTATTTTTTTCACGCTAATCATGTTATATTTTTATTGCTCTATCGGAACAACGCTGGAGCGGACATGGGGTACCTACCGATATAATGTTTATATATTCGGAGGCATGTTATTTACAATTGCGGGCAGCTTTCTATTGATGGGGTATTGCTATCTGTTTCAGGCAGAGCAGATAGCCCTTTATTCACCGGAGGTATTTTTCTCCGCTGTTTCTACCGTCTTTAGTACCTATTATATTAATATGTCTATTTTCCTGGGGTTTGCGGCCACTTTCCCGGATGCCCAGGTGCTGCTGATGTTTATCATCCCGATCAAGGTCAAGTGGCTGGGTATTATCTACGGTGTTATGCTCGTATATGAATTCCTTGTATACAATGTGTATAATAAATTCGCGATTTTGGCATCACTGCTTAATTTCATTGTGTTTTTCCTGACTTCCAGGAATATGATGCACTTGAATCCAAAGCAGATACACAGGCGGCAGGAATTTAAGCGGGATATACGTAAGAATACGGGAATTACCAAGCATAAATGCGCTATTTGCGGAAGAACCGAAGTGGACAGCCCGAATATGCAGTTCAGATTCTGTTCCAAATGCGATGGCAATTATGAATACTGCGAGGAGCATTTATATACGCATACCCATATCAAGAGAAGTTAAGAAAGGCATGGAAGCAGATGGATAGAGAGATTCGTTTTGCAAAAGCCCTTGAGGCAGTGAAGGCAAAGGCGAAAGAGCAGAATCATAGTATATCGAAGGAACAGATTGAAGAAGCTTTTGCGGAGCTTACGCTTTCCAAAGAGCAGATGGATATGGTATATCAATACCTCAGACAGCGTAAAATCGGCATTGATGAGCAGGTGGACCCGGATGAATTTCTGGAAGATGAAGAAAGAGATTATCTGGAAACCTATCTGGAGGAATTAAGGGCATTGCCGGAGCTATCTGAGGGAGAGAAAGAAGCCGTTACTTTATCTGCCATGGCAGGTGATGCGGATGCCCAGAAGAAACTGATGGAAGTATATCTTCCGGAAGTGGCAGAGATTGCCAAACTCTATGCGGGACAGGGAGTTTATCTGGAAGATCTGATCGGAGAGGGCAATGTGGCGGTGACCATGGGCGTTACCATGCTGGGCGCTTTGGATCATGCGTCTGAGGCGCAGGGAATGCTGGGCAGGATGATTATGGATGCCATGGAAGAGTATATTGCCGAGAACGCTGATAAGAATAACAAAAATAAACGGATTGCGGATAAGGTAAATAAAGTGGCGGATGCAGCAAATGAACTGTATGAGGAACTGCATCGTAAGATAACAGTAGAAGAACTGATGGAAGAGACCGGTTTGAGCCGTAAGGCAATTGAGGATGCCATTCGCATGAGCGGTGACAAGATCGAAGCACTGGCAACAGGGACTACTTCTTAGATAAAGGTGGAAGAGTAAGTGGAATATCAGGATAATGATTATAAATATTTTATGCAGGATACCGGATCGCTTTATTTTGGTGCCAGATACAGCTATCAGGAGATCATGCAGGATGTCAATGCTAATTTCAAGTTCAAATCCGTGATAGAGCATTACATTGCAAAGGATACGGATATGTCTACCACGTTGGAGAGCCATCTGTATTATATGACACCGGAGCAGTTCTCCTATCGTACGTATGAACAGCTTAAGGCAAGAGTGAAAATCAGTGTGCTGGAAGAGAAGAAAAGTTTTTTCGGAAAAACGAAGACGGGCTATCGTACTAAGGTGGTCCATCTGAATGAACTTGCGGGATGGAATCTTGCCCGGAAGAAAAAGATGGGTCTTGTCATACAGGAGCTTATTATTTCCAAGCTTGCGCTGATGACTTTTAGTGTATAATGTTCCGCGATGACTTACATATCTTAACAGAATCTTAGCACTTGATTCTGACAATTTTTTTTGGTAAACTGACATTATCAAACAAAGAATTGTACTGAGATGACAAATTATTACAAGAATTTGTCGGAATTGTTTTAACATATGGTAAAATTCCCCTTTTACACTGAACAGGTAGAGACGAAACGAGTAGTTTATACCTGTTCTTTTATTTTATGTTACTGTAGCTTTACTAAAAAACGGTAGGAGTGGTATACTATACTCTGAATAAAAACGGAAAGGTATGGTTATTGGAATGCAGTTAGAACAGTTAAAGGCATATACCGTGATCGAGAAACGGGAAATCAAGGATTTGAATTCAGTCAGCTATTTGCTGAAACATAATAAGACAGGGGCAAGAGTGGCACTGTTGTCTAATGATGATGATAATAAGGTGTTTTATATTGGTTTTAGAACGCCGCCTAAAGACAGTACAGGTGTGGCACATATTATCGAGCATACCGTACTGTGCGGTTCTGATAAGTTTCCCGTAAAAGATCCGTTTATTGAACTTGCAAAGGGTTCTCTCAACACGTTCTTAAATGCGATGACTTATCCGGATAAGACTGTTTATCCGGTGGCAAGCTGTAACGATCAGGATTTCCAGAACCTGATGGATGTCTATCTGGATGCGGTATTCCATCCCAACATCTATCGTGAGGAGAAGATATTTAAGCAGGAAGGCTGGCATTATGAGATGGAGAATGCAGAGGATGATCTGACCATCAATGGTGTTGTATATAATGAGATGAAGGGTGCTTTTTCTTCGCCGGATGATGTCCTGTGGAGAGAGATTATGAATTCTCTATATCCCCATACCGCATATGCGGTGGAGTCGGGAGGAGATCCGGATGTGATTCCTGAGCTTACCTATGAGGATTTTCTGGCTTTTCATCAGAAATTTTATCATCCGTCCAACAGCTATATTTATCTGTACGGCAATATGGATATGGCAGAAAAGCTTACTTTTATTGACGAGGAGTATCTTTCCCATTATGATGCCCTTTCGGTAGACTCTGAGCTGGAGTCTGAGAAGGCTTTCAAGGCTACGGTAACGGTGGAGAAGGAATATCCGATCATGGAGAGCGAATCGGAAGAAAGCAATACCTATCTCTCTTACAATATTTCTTTGGGAGAGGCTTCTGACAGAAAGCTTTGTTATGGTGTGGGTACGCTGGCAGATGTATTGTGTATGGTGCCGGGTGCACCTCTGAAGCAGGCACTCCTGGATGCCGGGATTGGTACGGAAGTGCAGTGTGCATTCGATATCGGTGTGAAGCAACCATATTTCTCTATTGTTGCCAAGAATGCAGAGACCGGACAGAAGGAAGAATTTGTACGGATCATTGAGGATAAGCTGCAGGAACTGTCAGAGAGCGGTCTGGATAAAGAGGCTCTTTTGGCAACCATTAACAGGGACGAGTTCAAATACAGAGAGGCAGACTTTGGTTCCTATCCGAAGGGACTGATGTATGGACTGAATATGCTCGAATCATGGCTTTATGATGACAGTAAGCCGTTTTACTATGTGGAACTCCTGGATACCTATAAGGAATTAAAAGGGGCTGTGGATACCGCCTATTTTGAAGATTTGATCAGAGAATATCTGCTTGATAACACTCATAAGAGCATTGTGGTAGTCAAACCGGTCAAAGGTTTGACCGGTAAGAAGGACAGGGAACTGGCTAAGCAGCTTGCGGAAAGAAAAGCGGCTATGAGTCAGGAAGAGATAGAGCAGATTGTCAGAGAGACAAAGGAACTCAAGGAATATCAGGAAACACCGAGCCCTAAGGAAGATTTGGAGAAGATCCCGCTTCTGACCAGAGCGGATATGAAGAAAGAAGCAGCACCGTATTACAATGAAGAGAAGAAGGTAGGAGATACCACGCTGCTGTATCATAACATTTATACGAATGGAATCGGCTATCTGAGATTTATGTTTGATTTAAAACAGGTGCCGGAGGAATTATTTCCCTATGTAGGGATTCTCAAACTGCTGATCGGACTGGTAGATACACAGAAGCACAGCTACAGTGAATTGTATCACGAGATCAATATGAAGACAGGTGGCATTGATCCTGCAGTCAACACGTATATTGATGCAAGGGATTTGTCAAAATATACGGCAACCTTTGATCTGAAGGTTAAGACTTTATATGAGAATCTGCCGCAGGCATTTGAATTGGCAACAGAGATATTGACTGAATCAGTCTATACAGACCCGAAGCGTCTTTTCGAATTGATTGCAGAGGCCAGATCTGAGAAACAGGCTCAAATGATGACAGCAGGGCATACGCTGGCAGCAGGCAGGGCGCTGTCCTATTTATCCCGGACAGCGTGCGTTATGGAGCACATGAACGGATTGCTTTTCTATCGGCTTCTGGAGTGTCTGGAAGGTGAGTTTGATGCGAAGAAGGATGATCTGGTTGAGAAACTGCAGAAGCTGGTACACTGTATTTTCCGCCCGGAGAATCTTATGGTTGATTATACAGCGCAGCAGGAGGGGTTAAACGGGATAGAAGCTTTGGTGGAGAACCTGAAGGGCGCATTGTTTACTGATCCGATAGAATCTACGGGGTATGTTCCGCATCCGGTTAAGAAGAATGAAGGGCTTATGTCGTCTGCACAGATTCAGTATGTATGTCGTGCCGGTAACTTTACAAAGAAAGGGCTGCCTTACACGGGGGCATTGAGAGTCCTGCGTGTCATGATGGGTTATGATTATCTGTGGACACAGGTACGTGTAAAGGGAGGAGCCTACGGCTGTATGTGTAACTTTGGCAAGTCCGGGGAGAGTTATTTCGTGTCCTACAGAGATCCTAATCTTGAGAAGACAATCGACGTCTATGAGAAGGCGGCAGATTATATTGAACATTTTGAAGCAGATGAACGTACTATGACCCAGTATATCATTGGTGCTGTCAGCGAGATGGATATGCCTATGACACCGGCAGCCAAGGGGAATTATTCATTAAGCGGATATATGACGCATTATCCTTATGAGCGTGTGCAGAAGGATCGTGATGAGCTGCTTGCTACACAGGTAGATACGATCAGAGGGCTTTCTGCCTATATCAGGGCATTTATGGAAGATGATTGTCTGTGTGTGGTAGGAAATGAAGAGAAGATCAAGGAGCAGAAGGGGCTGTTTAAAAGCACGGATTATCTGTTCCATTAAAATCCCGATAGAACAAGGAGAAGTGAATGATTATTATGAGAAAATTTGAGAGAAACAGGAAAGTAACAGGGCTTGTGCTGGCTGCCGGACTATTGGCAGCAGCACTGACCGGGTGCGGTGGTGAAAGCGCAGATAAAGCTGCCATGGCAACGGCTGAGATGGCTTATGAGGACAGTGCTTATAACCTTTCATCGGATGCCGGTATTTATGAGGAGTATAGTGAGGATGCCGTATATGAAGAGGCAGATGCAGAGAGCGGAGAAGGCAGCGGACAGACTACCGGGCAGGCAACCACGGACAGAAAGCTGATTAAGACAGTGAACATCAGTGCAGAGACAGAGCAGTTTGACAGCCTGTTAGTCAATGTGGAAAAGCAGGTTACGGCACTGGGCGGCTACATAGAACAGATGTCAAGGTATAACAGAGATAATTCTTATTACTCCGATTCCGGTGTGGCGCATCTTAGGTATGCCAGTATGACCATACGAATTCCAAAGGAGAATCTGGATACTTTTCTGTCTGAGATGGATGAACAGTCTAATATTGTAAGCCGTTCTGAGAGTGTTTCGGATGTTACCCTGCAGTATGTGGATCTGGAGAGCCATAAGAAAGCACTCCTGACAGAACAGAGCAGACTATTGGAACTGATGGAACAGGCAGAGACAGTGGAGGATATCATTACCATCGAAAGCCGGTTGTCGGAAGTGCGGTATCAGATTGAGAGCATGGAGTCCCAGCTTCGGACTTATGATAACAAGATTGATTACAGTACCGTATATCTTTCTGTTGATGAGGTAGAGCGTTACACACCGGGAGATGATATCTCTACCGGAGAACGGATCAGGGAGGGATTTCTGGATAGCCTGAGAGGTGTTGGTAATGGCTTTAAGAATTTTGGTATCTGGTTTGTAATCAATCTGCCTTATCTGATTGTATGGGCGGTACTTATCGTTGCAGCAATATTTATTTTCTGCAAGATTCATAAGCATACAGCGAAACGCAGGGCCAAGAGAAAGGCAGAGAGAGTCAGTCCTTACGGTCAGCAGCAAAGCCCTTATGCACAGCAACAAAGCCCCTATGCGCAGAATCAACAGCAGGGAGATCCTAAGGAAAGGGAAGAGAAGCAGTAGAGCAGGAATTGCACAGAAAAAGAGGTAATATGGAAAATCAAAAGTTTAAGTCCGGTTTTGCCACTTTGATTGGCAGACCGAATGTAGGTAAATCAACATTGATGAATGCGTTGATCGGGCAGAAGATTGCCATTACATCAAACAGACCACAGACTACCAGAAACAGGATACAGACAGTATACACCTCCAAAGAGGGTCAGATCGTATTCTTAGATACGCCGGGAATCCATAAGGCAAAGAATAAGTTAGGAAACTATATGGTAAACGTGGCAGAACGTACCATGTCCGAGGTGGATGTGATTCTGTGGCTGGTAGAGCCTACCGATTATATCGGAGCAGGTGAGCAGCATATCATCGAGCAGCTCAAGAAGACTAAAACACCAATTATCTTAGTCATCAATAAGATTGACACGGTTAAGAAGGAAATGCTCCTGACAGTGATCGATCAGTATAGCAAGCAGCTTGATTTTGCGGAGATTATACCGGTGTCTGCGCTGAAGAAGGACGGCATGCAGGAACTGATTGACAATATCATGAAATATCTGCCTTACGGAGAGCCTTTCTATGATGAAGATACGGTTACCGATCAGCCCATGCGACAGATTGTGGCGGAACTGATCCGTGAAAAGGCCCTGAAATGTCTGGAGGATGAGATACCCCATGGCATTGCAGTTACCATAGAGATGATGAAGTTTAAGAAACATATTGTGGACATTGAGGCAACCATCATCTGCGAACGGGATTCCCACAAAGGGATTATTATCGGGAAGCAGGGCAGCATGCTCAAGAAGATCGGTTCCATGGCCAGACCGGATATTGAAGATCTGGTGGAATGTCAGGTGAATCTGAAACTTTGGGTTAAGGTAAAGAAGGATTGGAGAGACAGTGATTATCTGTTGAAAAATTTCGGATATAATCCCAAGGATTCCGAATAGAAAAAGACAAATCTGCGAACTCTATTATCATGTGAATGATAAGGATCAGGGGGCGTAAGATGAAAGAGATAAATTACTGGGAGCAATTTATGACGACCGGAAAGATTGATGACTTTCTGGCATACAGAAATGCACAACGGGATACACAGTCTGAGGACTGTGAGAGAAAGGAAGAGTCGGGAGAACATTCTCATGCAGGAATTTACAGAGATTACGGGAATGGTTTTAAAGGCTGAACCAATCGGCGAATATGATAGAAGAGTTGTGGTGCTGACCAAAGAGAAGGGAAAAATATCGGCTTTTGCCAAAGGGTCGAGACGCCAGACCAGTAAGCTGCTGGCGGCGACCAATCCCTTCTCTTTTGGAACGTTTAAACTATATGCGGGCAGAAGCTCTTATAATATTCTGGATGCTTCTATCAGTAACTATTTTGAAGGCCTCAGGGAAGATTTTGAAGGTGCCTATTATGGTATGTACTTTTTAGAGGTTATGGATTATTATACGAGAGAGAATAATGATGAGAAAGAGATGCTTAAGCTTTTATATCAGTCACTGAGAGCTTTGATGCATGAAAGCCTTGATAACAGGTTGGTAAGATACATATTTGAAATGAAAGCAATGGTATTGAATGGTGAATTCCCCGGAATGCCCACGGAGGGTGTGTGGGAAGAATCCACGAGATATGCGGTTTCCTACATTATGGATTCCGGTATTGAGAAGCTGTATACTTTTACGGTAACGCCCTCCGTGCTGGAACAGATGAAGAAGATTGCGGATGACTACAGAAGGAGATTCGTGGATCGAACGTTTAAAAGTCTTGAAATTGTGGATAATCTTTAATATAATGTAATGCAGTATGTTGTCGGTTGAAGACAGACAAGAGAGGAAAGTATATGCGAAGAGGAAAAGCAATCCTGATGCTGTCGATTGTAACCTTGGGTCTTGTTGGGTGCAGTCAGGGAAAAACAGCGGATGTCAGTTCTATTTCCATTGAGAAGGATGGTTCGGTCACACATCAGATTATAGGGCAGTTTGAACAGAATTATTATGAGGCAGACGGACTGGAAGCTCTGGCAACGGAACGTGTCAATGAATATTGTGCGGATAATGGAGACGGGTGTGTTTCACTCCAGTCTTTGAAGGAACAGGACAATACAATACAGATTGATTTAAAGTATAGTGAGCCGGAAGCTTATAGTGGATTTAACAACAGAGAATTATATGTGGGAACCCTGGAGGAGGCAGATAACCGGGGATATGCCATGGAGAAGATTGCTTTTGTTTCTGATAAAGGAGAACCGGCGGAGCTGGGATATATCGAACACCCGGACAGTAAAAGGGTTATTGTTATTGCTACGAAGCCCGGAGAAGAGATAGAAGTGAACACATACGGTAAAGTGCTGTATATCAATCAAAGTGCTGACAGTGGTGTGGAAGTATCCTTTACAGGCAAGAAGAGTGTGCACATTGCAAATCCTTTGCAGGAAAATAATGCCGGTGCTAAGGAGACATTGTCCTATATCATATTTGAAGGATAAGATATATTCTTCAGAATTATGTGTTTGGAAAAGAAAATCACCTGTCTGAGGGCGGGAGAAGATAGAAAGGTGTATAAATCATGGAAAAAACAATGGAAAAAATCGTAGCATTATCAAAGGCGAGAGGATTCGTATATCCCGGTTCCGAGATTTACGGCGGACTTGCCAACACATGGGACTTTGGTAATCTCGGTGTGGAACTTAAGAATAATATCAAGAAAGCATGGTGGCAGAAGTTTGTTATGGAGAGCCCTTATAATGTGGGTGTAGACTGCGCTATTCTGATGAATCCCCAGACATGGGTTGCTTCCGGACATCTGGGCAGCTTTTCAGACCCTTTGATGGATTGTAAGGAATGTCATGAGAGATTCCGTGCCGATAAGATCATTGAGGATTATGTAGCAGAAAAAGGCATGACACTGGACAGCTCCGTAGACGGCTGGAGCCAGCAGCAGATGAAAGATTTTATCGAAGAGAATAATATTCCCTGCCCGACATGTGGTAAACACAATTTTACGGATATCAGACAGTTTAACCTGATGTTCAAGACGTTCCAGGGTGTCACAGAGGATGCCAAGAATACAGTATATTTAAGACCTGAGACAGCTCAGGGTATCTTCGTAAACTTTAAGAATGTACAGAGAACCTCCCGTAAGAAGATTCCTTTCGGTATCTGCCAGGTAGGTAAATCCTTCCGTAATGAGATCACACCCGGTAACTTTATCTTCCGTGTCAGAGAGTTCGAGCAGATGGAGATGGAGTTCTTCTGTGAGCCTGATACAGACTTAGAGTGGTTCGCATACTGGAAGCAGTATTGTATCGATTTCTTAAAGAGCCTTGGCATGAAGGAAGAAGAGATGCGTGTCCGTGACCATGATCAGGAGGAGCTTTCCTTCTATTCCAAAGCTACAACAGATATTGAGTTCTTATTCCCCTTCGGATGGGGTGAACTTTGGGGTATTGCCGACAGAACCAATTATGACCTGACACAGCATCAGACAGTATCCGGCGAGGATATGTCTTACTTTGATGATACCAAGAATGAGAAATATATCCCTTACGTTATTGAGCCGTCTCTTGGTGTGGAAAGATTATTCCTGGCCGTTCTGTGCGGAGCATATGACGAGGAAGAAATCGGAGAGGGAGATGTACGTACCGTACTGCATTTCCATCCGGCACTGGCACCGGTTAAGATTGGTGTGCTTCCGTTATCCAAGAAATTAAATGAAGGCGCAGAGAAGATCTTTACGGAGCTTTCCAAGAAATATAACTGTGAATTCGATGACAGAGGTAATATCGGTAAGAGATACCGCAGACAGGATGAGATCGGTACACCTTTCTGTATTACATACGATTTCGAGTCAGAGACAGACGGATGTGTTACAGTCAGATTCCGTGATTCCATGGAGCAGGAGCGTGTTGCCATCAAGGATCTGGATGCTTACTTTGCAGATAAATTTACCTTTTAAATAAATATTGTTCTGAATAGGAACGGAAGTACTATAGACCTTTGGGAGGCAATCATGAAACAATTTACTTCAAAAGAACTGAGAAAGAGCTGGTTGGAATTCTATAAAGAACGTGGACATGTGGATGTTGGTGCCGTATCTCTGGTATCCGACGGTTCAACAGGCGTATTGTTCAACGTAGCAGGTATGCAGCCGTTAATGCCGTATTTGTTGGGACAGAAGCATCCTCTTGGCACCAGACTTTGCAACGTGCAGGGATGCGTTCGTACAAACGATATTGATTCCGTAGGCGATAAGAGCCATGTTACTTTCTTTGAAATGATGGGTAGCTGGTCCCTTGGAGACTACTTTAAAGAAGAACGTTGTAAATGGAGTTATGAACTGTTGATACAGGTTTATGGTTTCGATAGAGACCATTTGGCTGCAACAGTTTTTGCCGGTGATGAAAATGCCCCGCGTGATGAGGAAGGGGCACAGTGCCGTATCAATTCCGGTTTCAAAAAAGAGAATGTTTATTATCTTCCGGCAGAAGATAACTGGTGGGGATTGGAGTATGGCCCATGTGGTCCTGACAGTGAAATGTTCTATATCGCTGATGTACCGGATTGTGGTCCAAACTGTGGCCCCGGCTGTAGTTGTGGCAAATACACAGAGCTTGGTAATGATGTATTTATGCAGTATGAAAAGCATAAAGATGGTCATTTAACCCCATTGGAGCATAAAAACGTAGATACCGGTTGGGGACTGGAGAGAAATCTGGCTTTCCTGAATGGAACCAAAGACGTATATAAGACCGATTTGTTTGCTTCTGTTATTGCTTATGTAGAGCAGACATCCGGGGCTTCTTACGATGCAGATGATGAAAAGACCAGATCCATGAGAATTTTGGCAGACCATATGCGTACTTCTGTTATGTTGATTGGTGACCCGGCAAAACTCACCCCTTCGAATGGTGGTGCCGGATATGTCCTTCGTCGTCTGATTCGTCGTGCAGTAAGACATGGACGTATGTTAGGTCTTGCAAAAGACGATATGTTAAAGATTGCTACGATATATATTGATGAAGTCTATGCAGAAAGCTATCCAAACCTGGTTAAGAATCGAGAGTTCATCTTAAAAGAATTGGATAAAGAGATTACCAGATTCGAAGCTACTTTGGAAAATGGTATGAAAGAATTCAAGAAGATTCTGGAAGATAAGAAGGCTGCCGGTGCTAAAGAAATCGATGGCAAGTCCGCTTTCTATCTCTACGACACTTTCGGATTCCCTATGGAACTTACCGTGGAAATGGCTGCAGAAGATGGCATGACAGTTGATGAAAAAGGATTTGCTGCTGCTATGGAAGGTCAGAAGCAGATGGCCAGAGAAAATGCAAACTTCTCTCAGAAAGCTGTTGCAGTAAACATCTACGAAGATTTGGATGAAAAGATTGTAAGTCAATTTATCGGTTATGATTGCCTGCAGGCAGAAGATACCATACTGGCACTTGCTAATAAAGAATCTCTTGTTTCTGCTCTTGCAGAAGGCGAAGAAGGAACACTGATTGTGGCTAAGACTCCTTTCTATGCAACCATGGGCGGTCAGAAGGGTGATATTGGTAGTATCACAACCGATACCGGTGTGTTTTATGTAGATGAAGCAATTAAATTACCGGGAGGTAGGATTGGCCACGTTGGTAAAGTAGCCTCCGGTACTATTCAGGTTGGCGCAAAAGCAGCTCTTTCCGTGTGTGATAAGAACAGAGCAGCAACCTGTAAAAATCACTCTGCAACACACTTGTTACAGGCTGCTTTACAGGAAGTACTTGGCGATGGCGTAGAACAGCAGGGTTCCTACCAGGATTCCGCAAGAACTCGTTTCGACTTTAGTTACGGCCAGGCTATGACTGCAGAACAAATTGCAAAAGTAGAAGAGATTGTAAATGCTAAAATCGCAGAAGCTTTGGATGTTCATACTGATGTGATGACCATCGAAGAAGCGAAAAAGACAGGCGCTATGGCATTGTTTGGTGAGAAATATGGTGAGACTGTTCGCGTAGTATCCATGGGTGATTTTTCCAAAGAACTTTGTGGTGGTACTCATGTAAAGAATACAGGTGACATTGCTAACTTCAAGATTCTTGCAGAGAGTGGTGTAGCTGCCGGTGTTCGTCGTATTGAAGCTATCACAGGTGCAAATGTAATTGCTCATTTTGCCATAATGGAAGAAGAGTTGAATGCGGCAGCCGCTGCAGCAAAGACAACTCCTGCAGATTTGGTGAAGAAGATTGAAGCAATGCAGAAGCAGATCAAAGAGCTTTCTTCCGAAGTAGAATCCTTGAAAGCAAAAGCAGCAAAGGATGCGCTTGGTGATGTTATGGATCAGGTAAAAGAAGTGAAGGGTGTAAAACTCCTTGCAACTTCCGTATCCGGTGTAGATATGAACGGACTTCGTGAACTGGGCGACCAGCTCAAAGAGAAGCTTAGTGAGGGCGTTGTTGTTCTTGTATCGGAGAATGACGGCAAGGTTAATTTGATTGCCATGGCAACAGAGGGTGCAATGGCTAAGGGAGCCCATGCAGGTAATCTGATCAAAGGCATTGCGGCACTGGTCGGCGGTGGCGGCGGCGGACGTCCGAACATGGCACAGGCAGGCGGCAAGAATCCTGCCGGTATTGATGCTGCAATCGCAGAATGTGCGAAGGTATTAGAAGGCCAGATTGCAGGCTGATAATGCCGGAATCAGGAAAGCACCGCCCGAGTGGTGAAAAATACAAAATAGTAGTTGACTCATAACCAAAATGTGGTATAATCTATATTGTGTGTGGAGACACAGTGCGTGTAAACGCATAAATAACCCAATCAGTCGAGTTACTTGTTAGGGACTGAAGGGAGGTCAGGTGCGAGAATGTCAAACGTAATCGTTAAAGAGAACGAAACTTTAGATAGCGCTTTACGTCGTTTCAAGAGAAGCTGTGCAAAAGCCGGCATCCAGCAGGAAATCCGTAAGAGAGAGCATTACGAGAAGCCCAGCGTAAGACGTAAGAAGAAATCTGAAGCAGCCAGAAAACGTAAATACAACTAAGTAGTACATGAGACAGACCCGAAGAAATTCGGGTCTGTTTTTTGCGCGTATAAGCAGAGTCAGAAGGATTTGCAAAACCGGGGCCGTGCTCGCACGGAAGCCGGTTGAGCAAAGACTTATGACGAGCAACGCGAATGAGAAATGCGAAGCATTTCGAATCTGCTTATACACGCAAGGGGAAAGCAGAGGGAAGAAAATGCGAAGCATTTCGAATCTGCTTATACACGCAAATTTGTCATACTCACTGTCCCACTACAATACATATAGTACATAAGAATGTGCGGGAGTGAATCGGCTTGGGTAGAATAAGAAAACGGATTATCGTGTGGTTACTGCTGGGAGTTCTTCTGCTAAACACCGGGTTTGCGGTGGCATCTGTGACGGTACAGGCTGCACCGGAGGTTTCCACCCCCTCCTATATCGTGATGGAGGCCTCCACAGGGCAGGTAATTTGCGAACAGGATGCGGACACCAAAAGGAGTCCTGCCAGTATTACCAAGATTATGACCTTATTGATTGTTTTTGAACACATAAAGAGTGGCAGAATACATTTGGATGATCAGATAACCACAAGTGCATATGCAAAGTCAATGGGAGGTTCCCAGGTTTTTCTGGAAGAAGGAGAGACACAGACGTTAGAGACAATGATTAAATGTATTGCAGTAGCATCCGGCAATGATGCCAGTGTGGCTGTGGCAGAGTACATAGCAGGAAGTGAATCGGAATTTGTGAAGCTGATGAATGAGAAAGCGGAAGCGCTTGGCATGCAGAATACTCATTTTGAGGATTGCTGTGGTCTGACGGATTCTGATAATCATTATTCTTCGGCAAGGGATGTGGCAATCATGTCCAGAGAATTGATCGAGAAGTATCCTGAGGTGTTTGAATATACCGGTATCTGGATGGAGGACATTGAACATAGGACGGCACAGGGAACAAGCACTTTTACCTTGTCCAGCACCAATAAACTGTTAAAACAGTATGAGTGGACTACGGGCCTGAAGACCGGCTCTACCTCCAAGGCTTTATACTGTCTGTCTGCTACTGCCAATAAGGATGGAATGGAGCTAATCGCGGTAGTAATGGCGGCACCAGATAATAAAACCAGATTCCAGGATGCCATGACATTATTAAATTATGGCTACAGTGTGAGTCAGATGTATACGGATGAGAATAAGGATGCCCTGCCATCCCAGAAAGTAAAGGGAGGTATTGATGATACCGTAAATTTAAGTTATGAGGGACCTTTTGAATATCTTGACACAACGGGCAGTAATCTAAGTGAGATCCAGAAGGAAATCAGTCTGCCGGATACAGTAGATGCACCTGTGGCAGAAGGGGATGCCATCGGAGAAGCGGTTTATAAGTTGAACGGAATCCGAATCGGAAGCGTATCTATTCTGGCTGCTCATGGGGTAGAGAAGGCAGGGTATAAAGATTATTATAAGAAAGTATGGATTCAGTACCTGATGAACCGGAGCGGAAAGAAGACAGAGCAAACACAAGTTCACTGATTGCGGGAAGCCGGAGAAATGTGATATACTTTATAAGTTGTCTGACAGAAAAAGAAACATGGAGATCAATATGGTAAAAGGAATTGTACTACTGGCTGTTATCATATGCATATTGTGTCTGGCGGTGTCAGCTATAGACTGTAACCGTTTCGTAACGGTGGAATATGAAGTTGTATCCGATAAGCTTACCCGTCCATGCAAAATGGTTCTGCTGTCAGATTTACACAATAAGTCTTTCGGTACAGAGAATAAGAAATTACTGGAGAAAATAGACAGCATATCTCCTGACGGGATTCTGGTGGCAGGAGATATGCTGACTGCAACAAAGGGCAAGGATTTTGCGCCGGCACTTTTGCTGATGAAACAATTGTCATCGCGTTATAAAATCTATTATGGCATGGGAAATCATGAATACCGGCTGAAGCTGTATCCGGAACAATATGAGGGAATGTATGACAGCTATATGAAAGGACTGGCGGAAGCAGGAATTGTACCATTAGTCAATGAAAATACTTATCTGCCGGAATACAACCTGTCTGTCTGTGGTGCGGAGATTGACAGATGCTACTATAAGAGATTTCGCAAGCAGCCTATGAATGAGGCATATCTTCCGAAGATATTAGGACAGCCGAGAAAGGATGCCTGTCAGCTTCTGATTGCCCACAATCCGGCATATTTTGAAGAATATGCAGCGTGGGGAGCAGATGTGGTAGTATCGGGGCATGTGCATGGAGGAATTATGAAGCTGCCGGTTTTGGGCGGCGTGTTATCACCGAATCTTACACTCTTCCCCAAATATGACGGAGGAAGATTCACAAAGGGCTGCTCCACAATGATTTTGAGCAGAGGGCTGGGAACCCATACGATCCCGCTTCGGATCTTTAATCCGGGTGAACTGATTGTGATTGATTTCAAGCCGAAACGGTAGAAACCTATATAATAAGGATATTGATATAAAAGAAAGAAGGACAAGCTGCTATGGCGATTCCTGTAAAGTTGGAGGTGTTTGAGGGACCATTAGATCTGCTCTTACATCTGATTGATAAGAATAAAGTGGATATTTATGATATTCCGATTGTGGAGATTACAGAGCAGTATCTGGATTACATCAAACAGATGGAAACCGAGGATATGAACGTCATGAGTGAATTCCTTGTTATGGCGGCTACACTGATTGATATTAAGTGCAGGATGCTTCTGCCTAAGGAAGTGGATGAAGAGGGCGAAGAGGAGGATCCGAGAGCAGAACTGGTAGAGAAACTCCTGGAATATAAGATGTGCAAGTATATGTCCTATGAGCTTCGTGACCGTATGGTGGATGCAGAACGGAGTTTGTATAAGAAGCCTACACTTCCTAAGGAAGTGGCAGATTACAGACAGCCGGTAGATTATGAAGAACTGATTGGCGATATGACGCTTCAGAGGCTGCATGAGATCTTCAAGCAGATGATGAAGCGGCAGGAAGATAAGATAGATCCTGTCAGAAGTACCTTTGGTCAGATTGAGAAGGACGAGGTTGACATGGACTTAAAGACCACGTTCGTGGAAGCCTATGTGCGCAGTCATAAGACGTTCAGCTTCAGGAAATTGCTGGAGAAACAGAACAGTAAGATGGAAGTGATCGTTACCTTCCTGGTCATTCTGGAGATGATCAAGACAGGAAGAATCAGCGTGGAGCAGGAGGATACCTTTTCAGATATCATGATCACGACTAAGGATGTATCGGATGACGCGCCGACCAAGCTTACATCACTGGGGTAGTGTGAAGGGAAATGCTAAGTTCGAAAGAACCTGGCTGAAAGAAAGGTATGGCCGAGAGAAAGGCATGGTATGATAATGGACAAGAGTAAGGAAAAAGCGATATTAGAAGCAATTCTTTTTACAATGGGTGATTCTGTGGAGATAGACAGACTGGCCGATGTGATAGAGGAAGATAAAAAGACGACAAAGGCTCTCTTGGAGGAAATGGCAGAAGAGTATCAGAGAGAGGACAGAGGAATCAGTCTTACTACACTGGATGATGCGGTACAGTTATGTACGAAGGGCGAACTATATGAATATCTGATCAAGATAGCCAAAACACCGAAAAAATTTGTGCTGACAGATGCTCTTTTAGAAACCTTATCCATTATTGCTTATAAGCAGCCGGTTACCAGACTTGAGATTGAGAAGATCAGGGGTGTAAGCTGCGATCATGCGGTCAACAGACTGCTGGAATTTGATCTTATCACAGAGGTGGGACGGATGGATGCACCGGGTCGTCCTTTATTGTTCGGTACTACCGAGCAGTTTTTAAGAAGCTTTGGAGTCAAGAGCATAGAGGATCTGCCGGAATTAAATGCCGTTCAGATCGAGGAATTTAAGCAACAGGCAGAGACAGAAGTACAGTTGCAGCTTGATATCTGATTTCAATGAAAATATTCATGTGTATGAAAAGAACGCATATATATTAACGAGGATGTTGTGAGAGTTAATATATGAGCGTTTTTTTTATTACGACAGCAGGCAGAAAGAAAAAACGACGTCTGACGGCCTTTGCGCTGGTAGTATCATTGCTGGGTACTTTGACATTGATGACAACTGCTGTGCCGGCATCTGTGATACCGGGCGGTATCATTTGTGCAAAAGAGGAAAAGGAAGATCTAAGACTATATGCCAAAGCGGCAGTTCTCATGGATGCCGATTCCGGCAGGGTACTTTATGGTAAGAATGAGAATGAGATTTTGCCAATGGCCAGCACCACGAAAATTATGACCTGTATCCTGGCACTGGAATACGGCAATCCGGATGAAATCGTGGAAGTTTCCTCATATGCGGCAAGTATGCCAAAAGTAAAGTTGTATGTAAAACAGGGCGAAAAATATCGTCTGGGGGATTTGCTGTATTCCCTGATGCTGGAATCTCACAATGATTCTGCGGTGGTCATTGCAGAGGCCGTTGGGGGAAGTGTGGAAGAGTTTGCAGCAATGATGAATCAGAAAGCAAGGGATATCGGTTGCTTTGATTCCTATTTCATTACACCAAATGGTTTGGATGCAGTGGTAAATGACAGTGGAAAAATCCACTCTACGACGGCTGAAGATCTGGCCAGAATCATGGCATACTGTGTAACAGATTCACCTAAGAAAGAAGAATTTCTTGAGATTACCCGCACCATAAGCTATGATTTTACAGATGCAGAAGGAAAAAGAAGCTTTCATTGTAATAATCATAATGCTTTTCTGGGGATGATGCAGGAAGCACTCTCCGGCAAAACCGGATTTACGAACAATGCGGGATATTGCTATGTGGGCGCCATAGAAAGTGAAGGCAGGATTTTTACCGTGGCACTTCTGGCCTGCGGCTGGCCCAATAACAAGTCATATAAGTGGAGTGATATGAAGAAGCTTGCTGCCTACGGTATGGAGCATTATCAATACAGAGATATTTATGAAAATAAGACTTTTTCGGATATTGTCGTATCAAATGGGATAGCGGGAGAAAATGCGACGCCCTATGAGAAAGCAACGGTAGCCGTACATCTGGATAATGGCGGAGAGACACAGATGCCATATCTGCTTAGTGAGGAAGATCAGATAGAAGTAAAAACGCAGATAGCCCGGACTTTGGAAGCACCGGTGGAGGCTCACACAGAAATCGGAGCGGTTTCCTATTATCTTAATGGTAGCCTGATCAGAAGTTATCCGATAGTGACGGATAAGGAAGTGAGGGAGTGCACATATGGTTTTATCTGTAGATATATTATGAATTTGTACCTGATGTAAATTTTGCTAAGAATTTGCATTTTTTTGAAAAATAGCTAGTCGAGCCAAAGAATCTGTGTTATACTACGTTCGTGTGCTATGCCACACGATAATAATGTTTTAATTATTTTATATTATGATAAATGGAGGGCTGAAAAAATGAGTACTACTTCTCAAGCGAGTCAAAGAATCAATGCTTTACTCGATGAAAACAGTTTCGTTGAAATCGGCGGTCTTGTAACTGCAAGAGCAACAGATTTTAATCTGAAACAGACAGAAACTCCGTCTGACGGTGTTGTGACCGGCTATGGAGTAATTGACGGTAATCTTGTGTATGTATACAGCCAGGACGCATCCGTATTAAACGGATCTGTAGGTGAAATGCATGCAAAGAAGATTGCCAACCTCTATGATCTGGCACTGAAGACAGGAGCACCTGTGATTGGTTTGATCGATTCTGCCGGACTTAGATTACAGGAAGCAACAGATGCACTGAACGGTTTTGGTGAGATCTATATGAAGCAGACACTGGCTTCCGGTGTGATCCCGCAGATTACTGCTGTATTCGGCAGCTGTGGTGGTGGACTGGCTGTCATTCCCGGTCTGACAGACTTTACTTTTATGGAAGAAAAGAAAGCTAAACTTTTTGTGAACTCTCCCAATGCTTTAGCGGGCAACGAGATTTCCAAATGTGATACTTCCGCAGCAGCATTCCAGAGTGAAGAGACAGGACTTGTTGATATGGTAGCAGATGAAGCTTCCATTCTTGCGCAGATCAGACAGCTGGTTTCTGTTTTGCCGGCTAACAATGCAGATCTTGCTTTGGAAGATTGTACAGATGATCTGAACAGAGCATGCGCAGAAATCGCTAACTGTGTGGGAGATACATCAATCGCTTTATCTCAGATCGCCGATAACGGTGTCTTTGTAGAAGTGAAACAGAATTATGCAAAGGATATGGTTGTAGGTTTTATCAGATTAAACGGAGCAACCATTGGTGCTGTGGCTAACCGTACAGAGGTATACAATGCTGACGGAGAAGTGACAGATAAATTTGATGCGGTATTATCTGCAAGAGGAGCAGAGAAAGCAGCAGAGTTCATCAATTTCTGTGATGCATTTGATATTCCGGTATTATCCTTAACAAACGTAACCGGCTTCTCTGCAACCAAATGTTCTGAGAAGAGAATGGCTAAGGCTGTCAGCAAGCTTACATATGCGTTCGCAAATGCAACAGTTCCGAAGGTTAATGTAATCATCGGCAAGGCATACGGTAGTGCTTATGTTGCAATGAACTCCAAGGCAATTGGCGCTGATATCACAATTGCATGGCCTGATGCAGAAATCGGTATGATGGATGCCAAACTTGCAGCGAAGATCATTTGTGATGGACAAGGTTCCGACGCTATTGATTCCTGCGCAAAAGAGTATGCAGCACTTCAGAACAATGTGACAAGTGCAGCAAAGAGAGGATATGTAGACCAGATCGTAGAGCCTGTTGATACCAGAAAATATGTCATCGGTGCTTTTGAGATGTTAGCTACGAAGAGCGAAGGCCGTCCGGAGAAAAAACACGGTACAGTCTAGAAAGGATGACGCTTAATATGAGAAAATTATTAGTAATATTAGGTATGGTTACCTGTATGGCCGGCTTAAGCGCATGTGGTCAGAAGGAAGAGGCGACCGGTCCTATCACTAAGGAACAGGCAGAACAATTCGGTGCTCAGCTTGTCCAGAATATGGATGTCATTGTCAGCCAGAATGCTATTGACCAGTATGCTTCTAATGAGGCCGATCTTGCCGGACTTGAAAGCTGGCAGGCAGCCATGGAAGAAATTGGCACTTTTGAAGGTACAGATGGCGTTGAATTAAAGGTAGATGATGATGAGATCATTATCAATGTCAATGTATTAGGTTCGGATCATGATGCCGTAGTAGAGATCATTATGGAATACGATGACTTCCAGAAGACTTCTGAGATTGTCAGCATTACAACGAATGTTACTTATTCATTCGGTGAACTTATGAAGAAAGCAGCTTTGAATACTCTGATCGGTATGGGAACTGTATTCGTTGTCCTTATTCTGATCAGCCTGATTATTTCCTGCTTCAATATCATTCCGAAGATTCAGGAGAAAAAGAAGAAGAAAGCTGAGGCAAAGGATGCAACTGCTACAGGCGCTGCTGTACAGGCAGATCCGGTTGTTGCACAGATTGCAGCCAAAGAGGAACTTGCAGACGATACAGAACTGGTAGCAGTAATTGCAGCTGCGATCGCTGCTTATGAAGGAGCCGGTTCCACGGACGGATTCGTTGTAAGATCCATAAGAAAATCTAACAAGAGTAAATGGCAGAATGCCTAAGAGTCATAGGAGGATATAAAGATGAAAAATTATACAATTACCGTAAATGGCAGCGTATATGATGTAGTAGTAGAAGAGGGAGCAACATCCGGTGCACCTGTTGCAGCAGCACCTGCAGCACCTAAGGCAGCTCCGAAAGCAGCTCCGGCACCCGCAGCAGCACCTGCAGCAAGCGGTGCGGCAGGCAGCGTTAAGATTGAGGCAGGCGCAGCCGGCAAGGTATTTAAGATTGAGAAAAATGTTGGCGATGCAGTAAAGAAGGGTGATGCCGTTGTTATTGTAGAGGCTATGAAGATGGAGATCCCTGTAGTAGCTCCTCAGGATGGTACTGTAGCAAGCATTAATGTAGCTGTAGGCGATGCTGTAGAAGCAGGCGCATTACTGGCAACATTAAACTAATACTCAGAATAGTCTGATAAGACGTATAAGACGTATTCTGAATTGAAATCTACAGGAGGTTAAGAAAATGGCTTACGTAGCAACTACGCTCGACAACCTGGTTCACCAGACAGCGTTTTTCAATCTGACTGTCGGTAACTATGCCATGATTGTCGTAGCACTTGTGTTTCTATATCTGGCTATCAGACATGAATTTGAACCGCTTCTTCTGGTTCCGATAGCCTTTGGTATGCTGCTTGTTAATATCTATCCTGATATTATGGCAGAGTACGGAGAAGGAGGAGCCGGCGGCGGTCTGCTCTATTACTTCTATAAACTGGATGAGTGGGCAATCTTACCGTCCCTGATCTTCATGGGTGTCGGTGCGATGACAGACTTTGGCCCGTTGATTGCCAATCCGAAGAGTTTCTTACTTGGTGCGGCAGCTCAGTTCGGTATTTTTGCTGCATACTTTGGTGCTATTGCAATGGGCTTTAACGATAAGGCTGCAGCTGCAATTTCCATCATCGGTGGTGCAGATGGTCCTACTTCCATCTTCCTTGCAGGTAAGCTGGGACAGACGTCATTACTCGGTCCGATCGCAGTGGCGGCATATTCCTATATGTCCCTGGTACCGATTATACAGCCGCCGATTATGAAATTACTTACAACTGAGAAGGAAAGAAAGATTAAGATGGGACAGCTTCGTCCTGTTTCCAAACTGGAGAAGATCCTTTTCCCGATCATTGTTACAATCGTTGTATCTCTGATCCTTCCTACCACAGCTCCGTTAGTAGGTATGCTGATGTTAGGTAACCTGTTCAGAGAGTCCGGTGTAGTAAGACAGCTGACAGATACAGCATCTAACGCTCTTATGTACATCGTAGTTATTATCCTGGGTACTTCCGTTGGTGCTACCACCAGTGCAGAGGCATTCTTAAACTGGGATACTATCAAGATCGTTATTCTTGGTCTGATAGCATTCTGCTTTGGTACAGCAGCAGGTGTATTGTTTGGTAAGCTGATGTGCGTTCTGACAAAGGGCAAGGTAAATCCGCTTATCGGTTCCGCAGGTGTATCCGCGGTTCCTATGGCAGCCAGGGTATCTCAGAAAGTCGGTGCGGAAGCAGATCCTACCAACTTCCTTCTGATGCATGCTATGGGACCTAACGTAGCAGGTGTTATCGGTACTGCAGTTGCAGCCGGTACTTTCATGGCGGTATTCGGAGTATTCTAAATACAATGCAGGTAATATGAGAATAGATGAGATATAGATTGAATAAGAGAAAGGAAAGGTTATAATTATGGCAGAACAAAAACCGGTTAAGATTATGGAAACTGTTCTCCGTGATGCACATCAGTCTCTGATCGCAACAAGAATGCCTACCGAGATGATGCTTCCAATCGTGGAGAAAATGGATAAAGTCGGATACCATGCAGTAGAGTGCTGGGGTGGCGCTACATTCGATGCTTCCCTTCGTTTCTTAAAAGAAGATCCGTGGGAGAGACTTAGAAAGTTAAGAGATGGTTTCAAGAATACAAAGCTTCAGATGCTTTTCAGAGGTCAGAATATCTTAGGTTACAGACCTTATGCAGATGACGTAGTAGACAGCTTCGTAGAGAAATCTATTGCTAACGGTATTGATATCATCCGTATCTTTGACTGTCTGAACGATCTGAGAAACTTACAGGAAGCAGTTAATGCTACCAATAAGATTAAGGCACAGGAAGGCAGAGGACATGCTCAGATTGCATTGTCTTATACATTAGGCGATGCATACACATTAGAGTACTGGGTTGACATGGCTAAGAAGATTGAGGAGATGGGTGCAGATTCCATCTGTATCAAGGATATGGCTGGTCTGCTCGTTCCTTATAAGGCTGCTGAACTGATTAAGGCTATGAAAGAAGCTACCAAGCTTCCGATTCAGTTACATACACACTATACTTCCGGTGTTGCAAGTATGACATACTTAAAGGCTGTTGAAGCAGGTGTTGATGTAATTGACTGCGCAATTTCTCCGTTTGCTATGGGTACATCCCAGCCGGCAACAGAGGTTATGGTTGAGACCTTTAAGGGAACACCTTATGACACAGGTTATGATCAGAACCTTCTGGCTGAAATTGCTGATTACTTCAGACCTTACAGAGATGAGTGCCTTGCAAGCGGTCTGTTGAATCCGAAGGTAATGGGTGTTGATATCAAGACCCTGTTATACCAGGTACCGGGCGGTATGCTTTCCAACATGGTAAGCCAGTTGAAAGAGCAGAATGCAGAAGATAAGTACTATGATGTATTAAAGGAGATTCCTGCAGTTCGTAAAGATTTAGGTGAGCCTCCGCTGGTAACTCCTTCTTCCCAGATCGTTGGTACACAGGCTGTATTTAACGTACTGATGGGTGAGAGATATAAGATGGCTACCAAGGAGACCAAGGCAGTTCTTCGTGGTGAATACGGTCAGACAGTTAAGCCTATGAATCAGGAAGTTATCGACAAGGTTATTCCAGGTGAGGAGAGAATTACCTGCCGTCCTGCAGACCTGATTGAGAACGAGATGGATAAGTTAGAGGCAGAGATGAAAGAGTGGAAACAGCAGGATGAGGATGTATTGTCCTACGCACTGTTCCCTCAGGTTGCTACTGACTTCTTCAAATATCGTCAGGCACAGCAGGAGAAAGTTGACATGACACAGGCTGACACCAAGAACAGTGCATACCCTGTTTAAGCTCAGAGCCGAGCAGCAATAAGAAAATGGTTCGCGAAAGTTTACTTTTGGCGAACCATTTTTTTGTTGCTATTCGGCGAGAGCCGTACAGCGAGGATTTTCGAAGAAAATTCGAGCGGTGCTCTGAGCTTAAACAGAAATGGTTGACTAGGGTTACATAATGTATTATAATAACATATGTTACTAAAAGACGCTTTGTTTTGAAATACAAGAGAGGTATGATCTTATGGCAAGAAAAGAGACAATAACAAAGAGTGATATATTGAATGCGGCTTTTCAGATGGTACGGGAAGAAGGTATAGGACAGGTAAGCGCCAGAACACTGGCTGCTAAGGCGGGATGCTCCACACAGCCGATTTTCCGTGTGTATAAGAACATGGAGGAATTGGGAGATGAGCTGTTTGTCAAAGCAGTTAACTTTTTTGAAAACTATTATGCAGAATTTCCCAAGAAGAATGATACACCCTTCGTGAATCTGGGACTTGCCTATATTCGTTTCGCACAGGAAGAGCAGCAATTATTCAGACTGTTGTTTCTGTCGGAAAATCGACATGGCAAGAGCCTGTATGATATGTTGAACGGACAGAACGGTGCGGTAGTAAAAGAAATTAATAATGCCAAATTTTACGGCTGTAAAAATCCAAGCGATATGTTTATGAAGATGTGGATTTGTATTCATGGGTGTGCCTGTATGTCACTGACCGGGGATTATGATTTGCAGGAAGAAGATACGATCAAACTGTTGGAAGAATCATATGGTGCATTTCAGAAGTAGAGAAAGGTTGTTTGAAATAAATCATGGCTATAGAGAATCGTTATGATATTATCACAAGGATTAATGAGCATTATGGTAAGATGAGTAAAGGGCAGAAAGCCATTTCTGCCTTCATCTATGATCACTATGATCAGGCTGTGTTTATGACGGCTGCAAAGTTGGGTGAGACCGTGGGAGTCAGCGAGTCCACGGTAGTACGTTATGCCACCTATATCGGTTACAGTGGATATCCTGAATTTCAGAGAGATCTGGAGGATTGGGTACAGAATAAGATTAACTCAGTGCAGAAGATCGGTGCCAAATACGGTAAAAGCTCTCAATCCGAAATACTGACATCAGTGCTGCAGGCTGACATGGAAAAGCTGCAGGATACGATTCACAATCTGGATCCGGTGGCTTTTGAAACGGCAGTTGATATTATTCTGGAAGCGAAGACGGTCTATGTGATGGGTGTCAGGAGCTGTGAACCTTTGGCAGATTTCCTGCATTTTTATCTGAATATGATACGCGGTAATGTGGTGCTTCTTAAGACAACCAGTGTGTCGGAAACCTTTGAACAAATGATAAGAATTGATGAGCAGGATGCCATGATCGGTATCAGTTTTCCCAGATATTCCATGCGTACCCTGAAAGCCATGGAATTTGCCAATGACAGGAATGCGAAGGTCATTACAATTACCGATTCCGTACATTCACCCATGAATCTTTATTCTTCCTGTAATCTGTTAGCAAGAAGCGACATGGTTTCCATCGTGGATTCCCTGGTAGCGCCTCTTAGTGTGATCAATGCACTGGTGGTGGCAATGTGCCTGAAGCGTCCTGAGGATGTGAAGAAGAACCTGAAGAATCTGGAGGAAGCATGGAATAATTATCAGGTTTATCTGAATGATGAGATTAACTTTATTGATGAGGAGCCGATGCTGAATTATCCGCTTCGTAAGAAAGAAGAGACAGGTGACGGACAGTAACAAGGCTGATAGGATCGGAATAGAAGATGAGTAAGGTTATAGTGATAGGCGGCGGCGCGGCCGGCATGATGGCAGCAATCGCGGCGACAGAGCACGGACACAGAGTAGTCTTATTAGAAAAAAATGAAAAACTTGGCAAGAAAATCTATATTACGGGTAAAGGAAGATGCAATGTGACCAATGCTTGTGAAATGGATAAGCTTTTTGAAAATATGGTAAGTAACCCGAAGTTCATGTACAGTGCATTCTATGATTACACCAATATGCAGGTCATGGAAATGATCCGGGAGGCGGGATGTCCTTTGAAAACAGAGCGTGGTGAGCGCGTTTTTCCGGTATCCGATCATTCTTCGGATATTATTGCAGCATTTGAACGCATTTTAAGAAAAAGAAATGTGAACATACAGCTCCATACGACAGTGCAGAGCATTCGGACGCAGGACGGGCATGTAACAGGTGTGATCCTGTCTGATGGCAGAAAACAGGACGCGGATGCAGTGGTGATTGCAACCGGAGGACTGTCTTATCCTACTACGGGTTCTACCGGAGACGGTTACCGTATGGCACAAGAGTTGGGACATACAATGAAAGAATGCACCCCGGCACTGGTTCCCATGGAAATCCGGGAGGAATGGTGCAGGCAGTTGCAGGGCTTGTCCCTGAAAAATGTGACGCTGACCATGTTGTGTGGCGGAAAGCGGATTTATGAAGGGTTTGGCGAAATGCTCTTTACTCATTTCGGGATCAGTGGTCCGCTGGTGCTATCTGCAAGTAGTTTTTATGGTAAGTGCAAAGATAAGTCACAGGTAAGTGTTAGGGTTGATTTAAAACCGGCGCTTTCTGAGGAGCAGTTGGATAAGAGGATACTGAGGGATTTTGAACAGAATCCGAATAAGCAGTTTAAAAATGTAATCGGCAGTCTCTATCCGTCTAAACTGATTTCGGTTATGATAGCATTATCCGGAATAGACGAAGATAAGAAGATTCATGAGATCACAAAAGAAGAGAGAAAGAATCTGCTGGATGTAACGAAACATCTTACAATGCATGTGAGCGGCTTGCGTGATTTTCAGGAGGCAATCATTACCCAGGGTGGTATCAGGGTGAAAGAGGTTAATCCCTCAACCATGGAATCTAAACTGGTATCCGGGCTGTACTTTGCGGGAGAAGTACTGGATTTGGATGCACTGACCGGCGGCTTTAATCTGCAGATCGCCTGGTCTACGGGACATTTGGCCGGAAGCAGTATAGAATAAGAGAAATAACAGAAGCACATAAAACGCTTCGGAACGGAGGACAAGATGAGTTTTAACATAGCGATTGACGGACCTGCGGGGGCAGGCAAGAGTACCATAGCTAAGAAGATAGCAAAGCAGATGGGATATATCTATGTGGACACAGGCGCTATGTATCGTGCCATGGCGCTTTTCCTGATCAGGGAGAAGGTAAAGCCGGAGGAAACCGAGAAGATAAATGCAAAGTGTAAAGAGGCTGATATTTCCATTGGTTATGAAAACGGAGAACAGGTCGTATACTTAAACGGTGAAAATGTGAATGGCTACATCAGGACTGAGGAAGTGGGCAATATGGCATCAGCCAGCAGCCCGAACCCCAATGTGCGTGCCAAACTGGTAGAGTTGCAGCAGAAGCTGGCAGCGGATACGGATGTGGTAATGGACGGCAGGGATATCGGCACCTGTGTTCTTCCGGATGCCCAGGTTAAAGTATATCTGACGGCAGACAGCAGAGTGCGCGCAGAACGTCGGTATAAGGAACTGGTGGCAAAGGGTGAAAAATGTGATCTGGATGTGATCGAGAAAGATATCATTGAGAGGGATCATCAGGATATGACAAGAGAAATTTCACCACTCAGACAGGCAGAGGATGCTGTGCTGGTGGATTCTTCTTATATGACCATCGATGAGGTGGTGGAGAAAATCATCAGCCTGTGCAGACTGTAAAAGTGTTTACGAACAAAACGTATTAAATGTTTAGAAATGAGGACTGACTATGGAAGTGATTCTGGCAGAACACGCCGGTTTCTGCTTCGGTGTGAAGCGGGCGGTAGAGCAGGTATACGAGCAGGCAGAGACCGGTAAACCCATCTATACTTATGGTCCGATCATTCACAATGAAGAGGTAGTGAAGGATTTGGAAAAGAAGGGTGTAAAGGTCATAGAGGATGAGGAGCAGCTTGCGCAGATCCGGGAGGGAACCGTGGTAATACGTTCCCACGGAGTGCCCAAGAGAGTCTGCGAACAGATAGAGGCTCAGGGATTAGAGTGTGTGGACGCCACCTGTCCCTTTGTGAAGCGAATCCACAATATTGTAGAGAAAGAAAGCACTGCAGGGAAGAAGATTGTGATTATCGGCAATGCAGGACATCCGGAGGTAGAAGGAATCATGGGATGGTCCAAAGTACCGGCAGTTGTCATTGAATCTGTAGAGGAAGCACGTGATTTCCGGTGCGAACCGGAACAAGAAATCTGTATTGTTTCTCAAACGACATTTAACTACAATAAATTTCAAGATATGGTTGAAATTTTTAAACAAAAAGGTTACAATGTTAGTGTTGTGAATACTATATGTAACGCTACGGAAGTGCGACAGACTGAGGCTAGGAAGATAGCAGCTCAGGTCGACGTTATGATAGTAATAGGTGGCAATCATAGTTCTAATACACGGAAGCTATATGAAATCTGTATGCAGGAATGTGCGAATACGTATTTTATACAGACATTAGATGACTTGCATTTGGATTTACCTAAATCTGTCCGACTGGTGGGTATTACAGCAGGGGCGTCAACCCCAAACAAAATTATCGAGGAGGTTCAAAATTATGTCAGAATTAACTTTTGAACAAATGTTAGAAGAGTCTTTAAAGACAATACACACAGGAGAGGTTGTTGAAGGTACCGTTATTGATGTGAAACCGGAAGAGATCATTCTCAACATCGGATATAAATCAGATGGTGTTCTTACCAGAAATGAATATACAAATGAACCTAATGTAGACTTGACAACCGTTGCAAAGCCTGGAGATACCATGGAGGTAAAGGTATTAAAAGTCAATGATGGTGAGGGACAGGTTCTCCTTACTTACAAACGTCTTGCTGCTGACAGAGGCAACAAGAGAATCGAAGAAGCATTTGAGAACAAAGAAGTACTTACCGCTAAGGTCGCTCAGGTACTGGATGGCGGTTTAAGTGTTGTAGTGGATGAAGTAAGAATCTTTATTCCGGCAAGTCTTGTTTCCGATACTTACGAGAAAGACCTGAACAAGTATGCAGGACAGGAAATCCAGTTCGTAATCAGTGAGTACAATCCTAAGAGAAGAAGATATATCGGTGACAGAAAGCAGCTGATCTTAGCTGAGAAAGCTGAGTTACAGAAGAAACTGTTTGAGACAATCAAGGTTGGCGATACCGTGGAAGGTACTGTTAAGAATGTAACAGATTTCGGTGCTTTCATTGATCTTGGCGGATGTGACGGATTACTCCATATCTCTGAGATGTCCTGGGGCAGAGTGGAGAATCCTAAGAAAGTATTTAAGGTTGGAGATGTTGTCAAGGTACTTATCAAAGAGATCTCCGGCACTAAGATTGCACTCAGTCTGAAATTTGAGGATGCTAACCCTTGGAAGGATGCAGCAGCTAAGTATGCAATCGGTAATGTGGTAACAGGTAAGGTTGCCCGTATGACTGACTTTGGTGCATTTGTAGAATTAGAGCCGGGCATTGATGCATTACTGCATGTATCACAGATTTCCAAAGAGCATATTGAGAAGCCTTCCGATGTACTGAAGGTTGGCGAGGAAGTAACAGCTAAAGTAGTTGATTTCAATGAGGCAGATAAGAAGATCAGCTTAAGCGTGAAAGCTATGTTTGCTCCGGAACCGAAGGAAGAGGAAGCAGCAGAAGAAGATGCTGACGTAGTATCTGTAGATATAGATGCTGTGATCGCTAATGAGAGCGAAGAGACAGAGGCATAAGAAAATATAGAACAGATGGGCGGTGAAACCAATGGCCTACGATTATGAATATTTTAAGAAAGCTGTTTATGATCTGACCAAGATTGATTTGAATGCTTATAAAGAGAAGCAGATGAAACGCCGTATCGATACGCTAATTTCCAAGAATAAGATTGTTGGATATGATAAATATATCGCTGCAATTAAGTCCGATAATAAGATGTTTGAAGAATTTGTCAATTATCTGACGATTAATGTATCGGAATTTTATCGGAATCCGGATCAATGGGAACTGCTTGACAAGGATGTTTTCCCGGATCTGATCAAACGCTATGGCAGGAATCTTAAGATTTGGAGCGCCGCATGTTCTACGGGAGATGAACCATATTCGCTTGTTATGGCATTGTCCAGACATCTGCCTTTAAATCAGATTAAGATTTATGCAACTGATTTGGACAAGCAGGTTATTGCCAAGGCAAAGGCCGGTTTATATGCGGAGAAGAGTATTGCAGGCGTACCGGAGGATTTGAAGAAGAAATTCTTCACGAAGATCGGTCCGTCATATCAGATCTCGGATGAGGTTAAAGCGAGAGTGGAGTTCCACGAACATAATTTATTGAAGGATACTTATCCGACGGATTATCATCTGATTGTGTGTCGTAATGTACTCATCTATTTTACGGAGGAAGCAAAGGATGAAGTGTTCCGCAAATTCCAGAAAAGCTTAACTCATGGTGGTTATCTGTTTATTGGTAGTACAGAACAGATCATTAATCATAAGGATGTGGGATTTGAAAGAAAGAATTCTTTCTTCTATCAGAAGCCTTAAGACAGTATGTATCATTTTACGGTAATATAGTGAATGTCAAAATATAAGGACAACGGCATAAAACCGTTGTCCTTTTCAAATATGTTGATGCACATATCCTTACTAGTATGTCTTGGCCATCCTTCCGAGCAGATATTGCGCATAACGGGAGAAAAACTCACGATCTGTTTTCATTTCTTCTGTCAGTTCAAAGAATAACTCTTTACTCTTATAATCTCTCTTGAAAAATGGTTCCATGAAAATATCCCACTGCGGCAGATAAGTTGCATATTTCCGTGTATAACAGGTGGCAGCGGTGGCCTGAGTGCGGTGCTCCTTGTCTACGAAGGAGGCTACTGACTTGTGAAGCGCTACATCCTCTTCGGGCAGATAGTAGTAGTCTTTATAGTTGGAATAAAAGTATTTCATTTCTTCTTCATAGACCGGTACCTTCAGAATACCTTCCGATGCTTCTCCGCTGAAATAACAGCCATTGGAAAGATTGGAGATGTTGAGCGGTAACGGTGTAGGAAGAGCCAGTTTCATCAGAAGCTCCTGCCTGTCATGACCGTGATAATCCACATAGTGGTTCGCCTGTACCTTTTTGGCGCGGATCGGACCGTTAAACAGGTCGTAGAAGGCAAGCAACGGCAGAATCTGCAACATACCTTTCATATCCTCGCTGTTGTGCAGCAGAAGAAACTGTCTGGCTTCATCGGTAGGAGCTTTCACATATTCATGATAGATAGTGATCAATTCTCCACCATTATAAATATCTTCTCTATCGATCCCTAGCAGTTCTTCCAGTGTTTTCTGTTTGCAATTGGGCGTATGCAGAAAGAACTTATAAGGGGAAATACGCTTATAAATATCAATGCCTGTGAAATTGTCGAAAGTATACGATAACTTATACTGTTCGCATTTCTGGAGCAGATAGGGAAGGTCAAAATTATTGCCGTTAAAATGGATCAAATGTGTATAATTCCCGGCAAATGTGAAGAAATCCTCCAGCATAGCTGCCTCATCAGTATTGTTCTCTGCAAACCATTGTCTGATATGCCAGCAGTCAGCCTGATAATAAGCCGTTCCGATCAGATAAAGGGAAGAGCTCCTGGCAGTAAAGCCGGTGGTTTCAATATCTATGAACAGAATGCGCTCTAAAGGCGCAAGCGTTTCCAGGGGATAAGAGATTGTAAAATGCTCTAATGTTTGATTGATTATTTGCATTATAATATCACGCCTTTCCTGTATGCAATTATATAACGATTCAGAGATATTCGCAAAACTGCATCTGCGATGCTCCTTTTAGTTCATTTGTTACACATATCTTAGCATATTTTTTGAAATAGCAGTAGTTTTTTCCGTCGAAAAATAGTATATTTATATGGTAAGTATTTATCAATAGAAATCTTATCCGTTTTTGTTGAATAAAGTACGATAGAACGAAGAAAGAAGGGTAGGAGAATGGCAAAATTAACGTTCAGGGGCGGTGTACATCCTTATGATGGTAAAGAGTTATCTAAGGATAAGCCTATCAAAGCAGTCTTGCCAAAAGGGGATTTGGTGTATCCGTTATCCCAACACATCGGAGCACCGGCAAAACCAATCGTAGAGAAGGGCGATCGGGTATTGACCGGACAGAAGATTGCGGAGGCAGGCGGATTTGTATCTGCACCTATCTATGCGACGGTATCCGGCACAGTTAAGGCGATTGAGCCGAGGCGTGTAGTTACCGGTGACAATGTACTGAGTATTATCATTGAAAATGACGGTCTCTACGAAGAAGTGGAATATCCGGAGAGAAAACCGTTGGAAGAGATGAGCAGAGAGGAAATCATTGAATGCGTTAAGGAGGCCGGTATCGTAGGAATGGGCGGTGCGGGTTTCCCGACCTTTATCAAGCTTTCCCCGAAGGAGCCTGAGAAGATTGATTATGTAATTGCGAACTGTGCGGAATGTGAGCCGTATCTTACATCTGATTACAGGAGAATCATTGAGGAGCCTGAGAAACTGATCGGCGGTCTGAAGGTATCCTTGCAGTTATTTGAGAATGCGAGAGGAATCCTGGCGGTGGAGGATAATAAACCGGACTGTATCGAACTTTTGAAGAAGCTGACGAAGGATGAACCGCGTATCAGTGTGAAAGCATTGAAGACAAAATATCCCCAGGGAGCAGAGAGACAGATTATCTATGCGACTACCGGTAGAGCCATTAATTCTTCCATGCTGCCGGCTGATGCGGGATGTGTAGTCAACAATGTAGATACAATTGTAGCCATTTATCATGCTGTAATAGAGGGGAAACCATTGATGAACCGTATCGTTACGGTGACCGGTGATGCCATTGCCGATCCACGAAATTTTATTGTGAGGATCGGTACGAACTATCATGAACTGATTGAAGAAGCAGGTGGTTTTAAAGAGGAACCGGTGAAGATCATATCCGGTGGTCCTATGATGGGATTCGGTATCTTTGATCTTGATGTGCCGACTACCAAGACGGCTTCTGCATTGTTATGCCTGACCAAAGATGATGTGTCTGCCATGGAACCCAGTGCCTGTATTAACTGCGGACGCTGTGTAGAAGTATGTCCGGGCCGAGTTGTACCCAGAATGCTGGCAGATTATGCAGAGAATTATGAAGAGGAAGAATTTCTGTCGCATAACGGCATGGAATGCTGTGAGTGCGGCTGCTGCAGCTTCGTCTGCCCGGCCAAGAGACCACTGACACAGATGATTAAGTCCATGCGAAAAATACAGCTGGCGAAGAAGAAAAAGTAGGAGGAAAGGAGAACAGAATTAAGATGAGTGAATTGATGAAAGTATCCTCTAATCCGCATGTCAGATCCAAGACTACCACAAGCAGTATTATGCTGGCAGTTGTGATTGCCCTTCTTCCGGCGGCTGGATTTGGTATTTACAATTTCGGATTAGATGCACTGATTCTGATCTTGGTAACCGTGGCATCAACGGTACTGACAGAATACCTTTTTGAGAAAATATGTAAGAAGAAAGTAACAATCGGAGATTATTCCGCAGTGGTAACAGGTTTGCTGCTTGCCTTGAATCTTCCGTCTTCCGCACCATGGTGGATTGGTGTAGTGGGTGGTGTGTTTGCAATCCTGGTGGTCAAGATGTTATTTGGAGGGCTGGGACAGAACTTTATGAACCCGGCACTGGGAGCAAGATGTTTTCTGCTGATTTCTTTTACGTCCATTATGACGAATTTTGACTGCGATGCCTATACGGGGCCTACACCACTTGCTAATCTCAAAGCAGGTGCACAGATCAATATTCTGGATATGGTCATCGGAAGAACCGGTGGAACCATCGGTGAAACTTCTATGATTGCCATTGTGATTGGTGCCTGTTTCCTGATTCTGCTGGGGATTATCGATCTGAGGATTCCGGGTAGTTACATCGTAAGTTTTGTAATTTTTATCAGTATTTTCGGGGGACATGGATTTGACTGGGCATACATATCTGCACATCTGGCAGGCGGTGGTCTGATGCTGGGCGCTTTCTTTATGGCTACGGACTATGTAACCAGACCGATTACGAAGAACGGACAGTATCTGTTCGGTATTCTGCTGGGTGTCCTGACCGGTATTTTCCGAATTTTCGGACCATCTGCTGAGGGTGTATCCTATGCCATCATTATCGGCAATCTGTTAGTGCCTCTGATTGAGAAGATTACTCTTCCGAAAGCATTTGGTAAAGGAGGAGAAAAAGCATGAAAGAAATGATGAAAAATACCGGTATCCTGTTAGCAATCACGGTGGTTGCAGGATTATTGCTGGGACTGGTTTATCAGATTACAAAAGACCCCATTGCCGCACAGGAAGCAAAGGCAAAACAGGAGGCCTGCAAGGAGGTATTTGCGGATGCTGCTGCCTTTGAAGCAGTGGAAGTGACACCGGTTGAGGAAGCGGTGTGGAAGGATGCAGGGTATGCACAGGAGACGATTGATGAAGTGATGTGTGCTAACGATGCCTCCGGAGGTGTGCTTGGTTATGTGATTACCGTAACGACGAAGGAAGGCTATGGCGGAGATATTCAGTTTGCCATCGGTGTGCGTATGGATGGCACTATGAATGGTATGTCAATCCTCTCTATTTCTGAAACGGCCGGACTGGGAATGCGGGCAGAAGAAGTATTGAAGCCGCAGTTTGCAGATAAAAACGTAGAGAAGTTTGAGTATACAAAGAATGGTGCTACATCGGAAAATCAGATCGATGCCATATCCGGTGCAACCATTACCACAAATGCTGTGACGAATGGAGTTAATGCAGGGCTTTACTATTTCCAGACAGAACTAAAGGGAGGTAGTGAAAATGAATAGTGTGAAAGAACGTTTGATCAACGGTATTGTAAAAGAAAATCCGACTTTTGTTTTGATGCTGGGTATGTGCCCCACGCTGGCAGTTACAACCTCTGCCATTAACGGTCTGGGCATGGGACTTACCACGATGGTGGTACTGGCGCTCAGTAATGTGTTTATTTCTCTGTTGCGTAATGTGATCCCAGATAAAGTAAGAATTCCGGCATTCATTGTCATTATTGCATCCTTTGTTACTATGGTGGAATTGTTGTTACAGGGCTTTATTCCCTTCCTGTATGATGCTTTGGGAATCTATATTCCACTGATCGTTGTAAACTGTATCATTTTAGGGCGTGCGGAGGCATATGCATATAAAAATCCGGTGATTCCTTCCCTGTTCGATGGTATCGGTATGGGACTTGGATTTTCTGTTGCACTGACCTGTATCGGCGCAGTAAGAGAACTTCTCGGTGCAGGCGAGATCTTTGGAATCCATGTGATGCCGGAAAGCTATGTACCGGTAAGCATTTTTATTATGGCACCCGGTGCGTTCTTCGTGCTGGCTCTTTTGACGGCAATTCAGAATAAAGTCAAGATAAACGGTGAGAAGAAAGGCAAGGATATGTCTAAGATCCAGTCCGGCTGCGGAAGCGACTGCATGAACTGTGCGGAAGCAGGATGCAGTCATCGTCTGGTAGATGAGAAACCTGTGGAGAAGGCAGTTCCGGAAACAAAGAAGGAGAATACAGAAATAATAAAGGAGGATAAGAATAATGGTTAAAGAATTATTAGTGATTTTGATATCCTCTTCCCTTGTGAATAACGTAGTCTTAAGTCAGTTCTTAGGTTTATGTCCGTTCCTCGGTGTGTCGAAAAAGACCAATACGGCTGCCGGTATGGGAGCTGCCGTTATTTTCGTAATCACATTGGCTTCGGCTGTGGCAGGGGCTATTTATAAATTTATTCTGTTGCCTTTTGATATCACTTATCTGCAAACAATTGTATTTATTCTTGTCATTGCTGCGTTGGTACAGTTTGTGGAGATGTTCCTTAAGAAGTTTATGCCCGGACTGTATCAGGCGCTGGGTGTGTATCTTCCATTGATTACAACCAACTGTGCTGTGCTTGGCGTGGCACTGACTAATGTACAGAAGAACTATGGTATTCTGGCAGGCATTGTGAACGGTTTTGCCACGGCAGTAGGTTTTACGATTTCTATCGTAATCCTTGCAGGTATCAGGGAAAAAATGGCACATAATGATATACCGGAATCTTTTAAGGGAATGCCGATTGTTTTGGTTACCGCGGGACTTATGGCGATTGCTTTCTGTGGCTTCTCGGGATTACTCTAGTATGTGGCAGGTTGAGAGAAAGGCAAGGTAATTAGTTATGGATATAACCGGAGTTTTGATGGCAACGCTGATTGTAGGAGCGGTAGGATTGTTTATCGGACTGTTTTTAGGCATTGCCGGTATTAAGTTCAAGGTGGAAGTAGATGAGAAAGAGGAAGCTGTTCTGGGTGTACTTCCCGGTAATAATTGCGGTGGCTGTGGTTATGCAGGCTGTTCCGGTCTGGCGGCTGCCATTGCCAAAGGAGAGGCCCCTGTGAATGCCTGCCCCGTAGGTGGTGAGGCAGTAGGCGCCCAGGTGGCAAAGATTATGGGTGTTGAGGCACAGGAAAGTGTAAGGCAGGTAGCATTTGTAAAGTGTCAGGGTGATAAGGAGCGTACCAGAATGGACTATGACTATTCCGGTATCGAGGACTGCCGTATGCTGTCCTTCGTACCAAACGGTGGCCCTAAATCCTGTAATGACGGCTGTCTCGGCTTTGGGAGCTGTGTGAAGGTCTGTCCCTTTGATGCCATCCATGTCGTGAATGGTGTGGCGGTAGTAGATAAAGAAGCCTGCAAAGCCTGTGGTAAATGTATTGAGGTCTGCCCTAAGAATCTGATCACACTGATTCCTTATGATGCGAAGCATGTGGTGGCATGCAGCTCTAAGGAGAAAGGGCCGGCAACGATCAAGGCTTGTGATGTGGGATGTATTGCGTGTCAGTTGTGTAAGAAGAATTGCCCGGCAGATGCAATCACGATAGAAGATTTCCATGCAACGATTGACCAGGAGAAATGTACCGGTTGCGGTACCTGTAAAGAGAAGTGTCCGAAGAAAGCAATTCTGTAAAGAGAATTACCGGTAACGGACAGGAGAACAAGAGAGGCAGATATGCAGACAGTAACATTAGGAAAAACCGGCATTACAACAAGCAAAAATGCTTTTGGAGCATTGCCCATTCAGAGGATTTCGGATGAAGCAGCAACCTATCTGCTCAGAAAAGCCTATGATAATGGTATGACCTTTTTCGATACTGCCAGAATGTACACGGACAGTGAGCATAAGGTGGGGCTTGCATTTGAGGGAATGCGGGAAAAAGTTTATATTGCAACCAAGACAGGTGCACAGAATGCTGAGAGCTTCTGGCAAGATTTGGAGACCAGTCTGGAGAATCTGAAAACTGATTATATAGACCTTTATCAGTTCCATAATCCGGCATTCTGTCCCAAGCCGGGAGATGAGAGCGGGCTCTATGATGCGGCTTTAAAGGCCAAAGAACAGGGGAAAATAAGACATATCGGCATTACCAATCACAGACTGGCCGTAGCCCATGAAGTTATTGACAGCGGATTGTATGAAACATTACAGTTTCCGTTTTGTTATCTGGCTACGGATAAAGATATTGAACTGGTAGAAAAATGCCGGAAGGCAGATATGGGATTCATTGCCATGAAAGCGCTGTCCGGCGGACTGATCACAAATTCGGCAGCCGCCTATGCCTATCTGGCCCAGTATGACAATGTACTTCCAATCTGGGGCATTCAGAGGGAACAGGAACTGGATGAATTCCTATCCTATATGGATAATCCGCCGACCATGACGGAAGAGCTGGCAGAAGTGATCCGGAAGGACAGAGAAGAACTGTTGGGTGAATTCTGCAGAGGATGCGGTTACTGTATGCCATGTCCGGTGGGGATAGAAATCAATAACTGTGCCAGAATGTCATTGCTTCTCAGAAGGTCACCTTCTGCCGGACATTTAAGTCCGGAGGGACAGGAGAAAATGATGAAGATAGAGAATTGTCTGCACTGCAATCAATGTAAGAGCAGATGCCCTTATGGTCTGGATACACCTGCCCTGTTGCAGAAGAATCTGGAAGATTATAAGAATGTTCTGGCTGGAAAGACGAAGGTCTGACTTATATAAGAGGAAATCCATCTGAGACATGGCGTGAGCCGTCCTTCATCAGAAACATATACTCTGTATTTCCCATGGAATCCAGTAATGCCATTCCTTCTTTAAGCCCCAGACAGTAGCAGGAAGTGGAGAGCGCATCTGCATCTACGGAGGAAGGACAGAGAATGGTTACGCTGGCGATGTCATTTTCCACCGGATATCCTGTGGAAGTATTCAGGATATGATGGTACAGTACGTCGTCTTCATAGAAATAACGTTCATAGATACCGGAGGTTACTACAGAGGTATCTCGGATCTCAATAACGGCATCGGAAGTGCCTTCCTCGGCGAAGGGCTTCTGGATGCCTATTTTATATGCAGAACCGTCCGGCTTGGAGCCGAGGGTCATCACATTACCGCCCAGATTGATACAGGCACTTTGGACGCTTTGTTCTGAGAGATATTCTTTCATCCGGTCGGCAATATACCCTTTGGCAATAAACCCCAGATCAATCTGAGCTTTGGGATCGGTAAGCGTGACTGTATTCCCATCAAGGATAATGGAATGATAATCAACGTGCCTTAAAGCTTCCTCAATGTCAGAGGCTCCCGGCACATGTGGGGTAGCATCGGAACCGAAATCCCACAGGCTGCTTACCGGCATAATGGTCGGATCTACTTTGCCGTCTGTAAGGCAGGCATAGTCAAGCGCAGTCCGGAGCAGTAAGGCTGTTTCTTCCGATACCTCAACGGTTTTACCGTTGCTGTGGTTGATACGCCATATATCTGATTCCTCCACAGTTGCACTGAACAGATTTTCATACGTTTCTGCCAGGGCAAAGCAACCATCAAGAACGGAACTGTCCTGTGTATCATACAGTGTGATCTGAATCACTGTATCGAAATAAAAGCCGGTCTGTGTAACAGGCTCCTGATTGCGGGTACATCCGACAAGGATGAGTGAACATATTATGAAAAATAAAAAGAATAAGCGGGTACGAAACTTCATGGTTCTCCAAATCTGTAAGCTATGATATAATAAACGCAAGCTACCGGGCAAGCTGCCTGAGTTTGCGTTTATTATATCATCAGTGATATTGTGTGGTAAAGTATAAGCTGATAAACAGATGAGAGAAAGGCAAGGTTATATGAGATTACCGGGAGAAGAAGAATCGGGAGGCATGGGCTTCCCTGTCATATATATGGTTGTTGGTGTGTCAGTCTTTATTCTGATCATTTTACTGGCGGTATTTAAAAGCAATGATCATAAGAGTGGCGGCAGTGAATATCTGAAGGAAATGCAGGAAAAGCAGGAGGCGGAGGCACAGGTTGAGGAAACGGCAGATGCGGAACTGACGGAAGAACCGGAGCGGAAGCTTAGAGCGGAGGATCTGGATTTTTGGGATATGTATCCGGTTGAAGGAGCAGAGTCTGCAGATGCTGCTTCGGATTCAACAGAAGAGTCCACTAAGGAAAAATCCGGTTATGAAGAGAAGGCGGAGAAGGAGAGACAGGAACAGAAGCAGAAGGAAGAGGAAGCTTTGAACGATCCTTCCACAGATGGAAAGCACACGCTGGTTACCAATATTGACGGTACGGAGGAATGGGTGCTGATCAATCCCTATCTGACCAAGAATACCTATGATTTTACGAAGCTGGAGGAAAAGGCCAATCTGAAGCGCTATATGGAGAATGGAAAGAAAACTTCCTATGTGGGAGTGGATGTCTCCAAACATACGGGAACGATCAATTTCACAGGTGTCAAGGCGGCAGGCGTTGACTATGTGATGATCCGGCTAGGAAGCCGTGGGTATAGTACCGGACAGATTTCTCTGGATGAGAATTTTAAGGAAAATATAGAGGGAGCAATTGAAGCAGGACTGGAGGTTGGCGTCTATTTCTACTCTCAGGCGATTACCCAGGAGGAAGCGGTTCAGGAAGCCAATTTCGTAATCCAGAATCTGGAGCCATATCGGGCAAAGGTAAAATATCCGGTAGCCTTTGATATGGAATTTGTTTCCAATGATCAATCCAGAGTGGATGGGTTGAGCAGAGATGACAAGACTACCGTGACGGCAGCTTTTCTGGAAGGAATCAAAGCGGCAGGCTATGTGCCCATGATCTATGGTGATAAGGAATGGCTGATCAAAGAAATTGACATGACCAAGCTGCAGGGATTTGATGTATGGCTTTCCCAGGAAAAAGATATTCCGGATTATCCTTATCAGTATACGATGTGGCAGTATGCTACAGACGGAGTTTTGAATGGTATCAACGGCAATGCAGATTTAAACATTTGTTTTGTTAATTATTCGGAGCGATAAGCGATAAGCCCCGGAGATACTTTAATAGAAGAATATAAGTCGGCGTAAACGGCGGGAGAAAGACCTTCTATGTAATTAGGAGTGTAGGCCTTGTTGACGCCGGCTTTTTTCAGGATATCGATTGCCTTGTTATAAGCGATTGCGGCTTCCAGTTCAGACGCATAGGTACCTACGGTAACATTGCCTTTGACATGGATTTTGACCTGATATCGTATCTGCCCCTTTTCATTGCATGCACAAACACCGTTATAACGGTTGATGATTTCTATATTTTCATAGCGGAAATCATGATTGTTTCCGTTGATAAAACGATAATCCCGTCCTTCTACAGCGTAATTCTTGATTCCGTACCGGCTCATAATATTGATCTGCATTCCATAGTCGGCAACAAAGTAATGGCTGCCTCTGCGGGAAATTTTGCGGGAGGAATAATAGAATAGATCTTCCGTGTCAAAGATAAAAAAATCTCTTGGTGAAAAGTAGTAATAAAAAAATTTGGGCCGCATGTAGATTGGTGTGGCGAAATAGATGCCATTATCCCGAAAATTAAGAAGGCACACCCATTTATCGAAAGAAAGAGGGGAATCCGGTTGATAATGATTCAAGTTGACGGAGGAATCCTTAAGGAGTGATGAAGCGAACAAATAGGCACGGTTCGCTTCAATGTCAGAGGAAAAACTGCCAAGACTGATATGCTTATTGCGATAAGTTAATGAGGCACGGTAATAGACGGTACCGTTTTTGCGTTTCGCCGTATAAACACCCGATAATTGCTGGTTCATGGATGCAGTCCTCCTTTTATATGATTGTACCATTTTTGAGAAAAAAAACAAATTCAGAAATATTTTTCCTGTTTCCTGTATAAAATATAACCGTGGACAGATTTTGTAAATCGGGAATGGAGGAAAGATGTACAGGAAATATATATCGGGGTTTTTGCTGGCAGGTATGACACTGGTTTCTTCGTGGATTTGTGCCAGAGAGCTCAAGATTAACCGGATTGCGGCGACACCCGCTTTCCGGATGGAATATCTGAATGAAACAATGGAAGAGGACAGGCAAAGCTTTGTGGAGATGGTTGCCAGTGTATCTTCCGGGCAGAGAGTTGTGGACTATGAGGTACTGGAGAGGACAATCCAATATCAATTGTCGGACAAGGATTATGAGGCGCTTTTGCGAATCGTGGAGGCAGAAGCCGGAGGAGAAGATCAGAATGGAAAGCTGCTTGTGGCTAATGTAGTGCTGAACAGGGTCAATGACAGCCATTTCCCTGATACGGTGTGGGATGTGGTCATGCAGAAAGAACAGGGAGTTGCCCAGTTTTCACCTACGGTAGACGGAAGATACCAGAGTGTAAGCATCAGCGAGGATACGATAGAGGCTGTGGAACGGGCACTGTACGGAGAAGATATTTCGCAGGGCGCTCTGTATTTCTGTGCCAGAGACAAGGCTGATTCTGATAAATTGCAGTGGTTTGACCGGAAACTGACGAAGCTGTTTGCCTATGGCAATCATGAGTTTTTCTTATAAAAGACTAATGCTGTGTTTTGTTATGCAGATGAACAGGTATTGTTGCGCAAGCCGGGATTGTGTGATACAATGAGCCAAGCAGGTGAAACACCTGTCATAACAGTTACGATACGAAAATGCACGAAAGGCATGGTTTAATTAGGATGGAAGTATTATACAGCAGTACACGGAACGGAGAGAGAAAGGTTACAGCTTCCCAGGCAATATTGCAAGGCTTGTCTGAGGATGGAGGTTTGTTTGTACCGGATCATATTCCTGCTTTGGATTGTACCATGAAGGAACTTGCCGGTAAGACATATCAGGAAATCGCTTATCAGGTTATGAAGCTTTACCTGACGGATTTTACGGAAGAGGAACTGAAGAATTGTATCAACAGAGCATATGATTCCAAGTTTGATACAGAAGTGATTGCACCCATTGTAGAGGCAGAGGGTACATATTATCTGGAGTTATTTCACGGTGCAACCATTGCTTTTAAGGATATGGCATTGTCTATTCTGCCTCATCTGATGATTACATCGGCAAAGAAGAATCATGTGAAGAACGATATTGTCATTCTGACAGCTACCTCCGGTGATACCGGTAAAGCGGCGTTGGCAGGGTTTGCAGGAGTAGAGGGTACTAAGATTATCGTATTCTATCCGAAGAACGGTGTAAGTCCGATTCAGGAGAAGCAGATGGTAACCCAGAAAGGTGACAACACCTTTGTGGTAGGAATCCACGGTAATTTTGACGACGCCCAGACCGGCGTGAAGATGCTCTTTAATGATCGGGAACTTGCAGAGGAAATGGCAGTTGCAGGCTTGCAGTTTTCTTCAGCCAATTCCATTAACATCGGCCGTCTGGTACCGCAGATTGTATATTATGTATATTCTTATGCAAAATTGTTGGAAGAAGAGAAGATTACAGACGGTGAGAAGATCAACGTTGTTGTTCCGACTGGTAATTTCGGTAATATCCTGGCAGCATATTACGCCAAGAATATGGGTGTGCCGATTGAGAAGCTGATCTGTGCTTCCAATGAAAATAAGGTATTGTTTGATTTCTTTGAGACAGGTAAATATGACCGTAACAGAGAGTTTATTCTTACCAGCTCTCCGTCCATGGATATATTGATCTCCAGCAATCTGGAGCGTCTGATTTATCGGATCGCCGGCGATGATGCCGGGAAGAATGCCGAGCTTATGGCAGCACTGACTCAGAATGGAAGCTATGAGATTACGGAAGAGATGAAAGCGAAGTTAGGCGATTTCTATGGCAATTATGCCAGTGAGAAGGAGACGGCAGAGCGTATTAAAGATATGTATGAGGATACAGGATATATTCTGGATACCCATACTGCGGTAGCCAGTGCCGTATATAAGAAATATGTGGCAGATACCGGGGACAAGACTAAGACAGTAATAGCGTCTACAGCAAGTCCGTTTAAATTTACGAGAAGTGTTATGAATGCGATCGATCCCAAATATGATCAGATGTCTGATTTTGAATTGGTAGATGAGTTATCTAAGATTGGCAATGTGGAGATTCCAAATGCAATTGAGGAGATCAGAACAGCTCCGATTCTTCATGACAGCGTGTGTGATAAGACGGAAATGAAAGCGGTTGTAAAGCGTTTTCTGGGTATTCACACGTAGTTATGAAAAATATTCTGGTAATTGATGATGTATCCACTAATTTAAAATATGTTGGCATGGTTTTACGGGATCAATATGAGGTAACAACGCTGAAATCCGGCAGAGATGCTTTGGAATATCTTAATGACCACATTCCCGATCTGATCTTGCTGGATATCTGCATGCAGGGGATGAATGGCTATGAGGTTATGGAGCATTTGAAGAAAAATCCTGCAACAGCGAAGATTCCGGTCATTCTGATTACGGCTGAGTTCGAAGAGGAAAGCAGAGAAAAGGGAATCTCTCTGGGAGCAGTGGATTTTATCAACAAGCCTTTTGAACCACAGGTTTTGCTGAAACGGATTGAAGCAGTATGGAAAGAAGAGGAATGACAGAATGGGAATGAACGGGTTCGTAGATCTTTTATTCTTGGGGAGCGGTATCTATCTGGTCTTTGCGGCTTGTATGGCCAAGAAGAACGGAACCATTGCGGTAAATATTATGCTGGACAAGCACACAGATGAAAATGCTATCAAGGATAAGCAGGGCTTTATCGATTATATGTTTAAAAGAATCATGCTTGCGGGAATACTGATCATCATTGCGGCAGCTGTCAATCTGGTAAATGATTACTATTTTTCATCCATTGCACTTAACTGGGTTGGAATCCTGATTATTCTGGCAGCTATTATCGTATACGTGGTTGCATATAAGAAGGGCCGTAAGACTTATATTGAAATGCAGGCCAAGAGCAAAAGCAATAAAAAATAAGAAAAATAAGAAGAAAGATAAAGAAAGAGAGGTGCTTATGCATCTCTCTTTTCCAGTTTAACGTAATCTCTGTCGGTACAGATTGTCTTATATGCCGGACGGATGATCTTACCGTTATTGGCAAGCTCCTCCATGCGGTGGGCGCTCCAACCTACAATCCTGGCAATGGCAAAGATGGGGGTGTATAACTCCATCGGAAGATTTAACATGTCATACACAAAGCCTGAATAGAAATCCACATTGATATTTACACCTTTGTAGATTGGCCGTTCCTTTGCAATGATCTGGGGGGCAAGCCGTTCCACCATGGAATAGAGTGCGAATTCATCATGCAGTCCCTTTTCTTCGGAAAGCTTCTCTACGAAGGATTTGAAGATGACGGCACGAGGATCTGACTTGGAATAGACTGCATGACCAACACCGTAAATCAATCCGGCATGGTCAAAAGCCTCTCTGTGCAGCAGACGTGTGAGATAATCAGCTACCTGTCCCTCATTAGTCCAGTCGGAGACCTCCTTCTTCATATCATCAAACATTTTAACCACTTTAATATTGGCGCCGCCGTGACGGGGACCCTTCAGGGAGCCGATGGCAGCGGCAATGACAGAATAGGTATCCGTTAGGGAAGAGGTAACAACGTGGGTGGTAAAGGTAGAGTTGTTACCGCCACCATGTTCCATATGTAGAATCAGTGCAATATCCAGTATCTTAGCCTCCAGAGGGGTGTACTGACTGTCCGGGCGCAGAATATGAAGTATATTCTCAGCATTGGACAGCTCCAGTCTGGGCTGGTGGATATACAGACTCTCTCCGTTATGATAATGGCTGTATGCCTGATAGCCATAGATAGACAGCATTGGGAAAAGAGCAATCAACTGCAGACACTGCCTCAGTACATTCGGAAGGGAAGTATCATCGGCTCTGTCATCATAGGAATACAGGGTAAGCACACTTCTTGCCAGCGTATTCATCATATCGTTGCTGGGCGCTTTCATGATGATGTCCCGCACAAAGCTGGTGGGCAGAGAACGGTAGCTGTTCAATAATTCTGTAAAGCCGGCCAGTTCTTCTTTATTAGGAAGTTTGTCAAACAGAAGAAGATAAGTGACTTCTTCAAATCCGAACCGGTCTTCGCTTGCAAAACCATCCACCAGATCCTTTACGTTATAGCCACGATAGAAGAGCTGCCCGTGGGTAGGAACCTGTACACCGTCCACAATCTTATTGGCACGTACGTCAGAAATATTGGTAAGACCTGCCAGGACACCCTTGCCGTTTAAATCACGAAGTCCACGTTTGACATCATATTTGGTAAATAATTCTGTATCTATAATCCCTGCCTTTTCACTCATACCGGCGAGACGAACAATCTCCGGTGTGACTTCAGAGAAACTGTTTTGTTCCATCATGATGAATGCCTCCTTTCGATATCATTTCAGCTTTCACTGTTAACCATTCATACAATTCACAATCAATCCATTTAATCATACCATGAAAAAATTGTAAGAAACAAGCAAAATGGGTAATTTAACAAATATTTAACAAATATTCAAAATATTTACAGAAATTTTAATAGGTTATAATTGCCTGGCAAATACTTGGTAAATATTTGCCAAGTATTTGCCATTTTCATTATTGACTTTTAATGGCTCGTTTGAGATAATATAGGCGGTGTGTAGGCGAGCACTGCACATGGTAAGGATGTAACGGATGATCACAGATTCTCCGTTAAACAATACAATTTTAAGGAGGAAACATAATATGGCAACAAAAGCGTATTATCCAATTTCCGAAATTGGTGCTGGTAAAGTCGGTTTTTCCAAAACCCGTTCTATCATTGAAGCAGCATTTTACGGAAACAACGTAGTAAAGGTAAACACATTAAGAGAAGCTTATGAATTAGCTAAGAATTCTCCGGGTACTGTTGTAACAGATATGCCGATCAAAGATGGCGAGACCTTCGGTCTTCCTGCAGATGCTAAGGTTCTGTTATTCAACGATGGTGCAGTAACAGGCCGTTACGCAGCAGCACGTCGTATCAAAGGCGAGCCCGGTGTTGATTCCGCTAAACTTGATAAAGTTGTTATGGATGCTATCTATGAAACACGTTGGAAGACAATGTATCATGCAGAGTGCTTTGTAGGTCTTGATCCTGAATTTATGGTTAAGGCTCACCTTCTGATTCCGGAAGGAG
>JBJELE010000035.1:0-6629 GCA_051878995.1 Lachnospiraceae bacterium
TGTATAAAATTTTCAATGTTCATCAATTTAGCCTTGACTTTTTATTTGCAGGCTATTGTATCATTACGCTAATTATAACCTCTATGCCAACTTCAGGCAAATTTTCATTCGATCCGTTAATCCGGTTTTGCGAATGATGCGTTATTTTAAACAAAACCAGGAACCATGGGTATCAATCTGACCGGACCTTTTCAATTTACTGATTTCGGCAGACATGGCACTGCGTTCTACCCCTAAATAATCTGCCAGTGATTGTCTGTTATGCGGAATTACAAATTCCTTACTTCCCTGTTGTTTTGCCTGATCCAAAAGGTATTCCATCAACTTTTCTTTCGTTGTTTTTTGCGACATATACCGGATTTTCCGAGTCAGTGCCAGATTTTTCCGTGCCATTTCCTGAAGCAGATTCTTCATGAGTAAACTGTGAAAATGGCAGGCATTGGAGCATGATGTAAAGACACGTCGGCAATCAAGAAGTAGTACCTCGATGTCTGTGACTGCAATAACGCTCACCGGCATAGATACAAGTCCTGCACAGGAAAATACTTCTGCAAACAATTCCCCGGGCTGCAGAGCAGCCATTACACTTCGATTACCATAATAATCTTCCCGGATTACCTGTATGGTACCTAAGAGAACAACACCCACATACCTGGCAGGATCTCCCTCAAGAAATACAGGATTTCCTTTCGGAACCTTTACAGTCTTGCCATTCAGACACTCTGTCACAGCATTCAGTTCAGATTGCTCAATACCGGAAAATAAGGGACATTGGGACAAAATACCAAAATATTTTTCCATAAAAAAGCTCCTTTGTTGGAATTCCAACATACATTCCTTTGTCAGTATACTAGAATAGGCTCGTAACATCAAGCACAACAAATGTCAGGAGGAATAACAATGATTCGAAAAATTATAGAAATAAATGAAGAAAAATGTAACGGTTGTGGAGCTTGTGCCACCGCCTGCCACGAGAGCGCCATCGGTATGGTGAACGGCAAAGCAAAGCTCCTCCGGGATGACTACTGCGACGGTCTGGGGGACTGTCTGCCAACCTGTCCGACCGGAGCAATCTCATTTGTGGAAAGAGAGGCTGCCGCCTACAACGAAGCAGCCGTTCTGGCAGCGAAAGAAAGCAGGAATCCCAGCTACGACAATGGCCGGTACAGATAAAGCTGGCTCCGGTAAATGCCCCCTGGTTTAACGGTGCAAAGCTGTTGGTGGCTGCCGACTGTACTGCTTATGCCTATGCCGGATTTCATCAGGATTTTATCAAAGAGCATGTTACTTTGATCGGATGTCCTAAACTGGACGCTGAGGATTATTCTGTCAAACTCACTGAGATTATCCGAAACAACGATATCCGAAGTATCACAGTAGCGCGGATGGAAGTTCCCTGCTGTGGCGGAATAGAAGCCGCTACTAAAACAGCATTACAAAATAGCGGGAAATTTATTCCCTGGAACGTGGTAACAATCACAACTGACGGAAGAATTTTAGATAGATTATAAAGGAGTGCATACTATGAGTGATAATATGTTTTGTTTTCAATGTGAACAGACCGCCGGATGTGGCGGATGTACGGGAAAAACGGGTGTATGTGGTAAAAATGCCGATGTGGCAAAACTACAGGATGAACTGACAGGAGCGCAGATTGGACTTGCCAGAGCCTCCGATGGTCATAAACCTACCGTTTCCACTCACAAAGCCATGATTGAAGGCTTATTTACGACCTTGACTAATGTGAATTTTAACAAAGAGACGATTCTGTCCCAAATTGAGAGCGTCAGACGGGAAAGAGAATTACTCATTCCCGGATGCAGTGCCTGTGCATCTTTCTGTAGCAGAAATGATGAATACGATATGGCTGAACTTTGGGCGGATGATGAAGATATCCGTTCCCTTAAATCATTAATCCTATTTGGATTAAAGGGCGTTGCCGCCTATGCTTATCATGCACTGGTTCTGGGGTACTCTGACGAAGAAGTAAATAATTTCTTCTATGAGGGACTGTTTGCTGTAGGTGAGGATCTTACTATGGAACAACTTTTACCTACCGTCATGAAAGTAGGGGAGATCAACCTCAAATGTATGGAACTTCTAGACAGGGCGAACACAGAAACTTATGGACATCCGGCACCCACCGAGGTATCCTTAACAGTGGAAAAGGGTCCGTTTATCGTTATTTCCGGTCATGATTTAAGAGACCTTCAGTTATTACTGGAGCAGACTGAAGGAAAAGGTATCAATGTTTATACCCATGGCGAAATGCTTCCGGCTCATGCCTATCCGGAGCTTAAGAAATATAGCCATCTCAAGGGGAATTTGGGTACTGCATGGCAGAATCAGCAGAAGGAGTTCGCAAATCTCCCTGCACCGGTTCTCTTTACAACCAATTGTCTGATGCCGCCAAAGAACAGTTATGCTGACAGAGTGTTTACCACAGAAATAGTATCTTTTCCGGGTATGGTGCATATCGGAGATGATAAAGATTTTACACCTGTTATAGTAAAAGCACTGGAGCTGGGTGGTTTTGATACGGATACGGAATTTGCAGGTATCAATGGCGGCAAGACTGTTACCACCGGATTTGGTCATCATACGATTTTGTCCGTAGCAGATACGATTATTGATGCAGTGAAAACAGGAGATCTGAAACACATATTCCTGGTAGGTGGCTGTGACGGTGCTCGTATGGGACGAAATTATTATACAGAGTTTGTAAAGCAGACACCCCCGGAAACAGCAGTGCTCACTCTGGCATGTGGCAAGTATCGCTTCAACGATTTGGATATGGGAACGATTGGTGGTCTGCCAAGAATCATGGATATGGGACAGTGTAATGATGCGTATGGCGCAATCAAAGTAGCTGTTGCACTGGCAGAAGCATTTGATTGTGGGGTCAACGACTTACCGTTGACATTGGTATTGTCATGGTATGAACAGAAGGCTGTCTGCATTCTGCTGACACTGCTTCATCTGGGCATTAAGAACATTTATCTTGGTCCTACCCTGCCGGCATTTCTGTCTGCAAATGTAATAGATTTCCTGGTGAAAAATTATGAGATTCATCCAATCACAACACCGGAAAAGGATTTGGCAGAAATTTTGAAATAATATATAATTACAACACAAATAATAACTATAAATGAAACGTATCGGAGGCAAAGAATGTATAAGAATATTGAAAAACAAGTTCCTTTGAAATTGAAAGATTTAGTAGAGTATCAGAAAGGACAGGTAGTTAGTAAAACATTGGTTCAGAATGAACAACTTAGTATGACCATTTTTTCCTTTGATAAAGGGGAAGAAATCTCGACCCATGCATCCGGCGGTGATGCCATGGTTACTGTACTGGAAGGCACAGGCAAGTTTACAGTAGGTGGAGAAGTCTTTATCCTGAACGAGGGAGAAACACTTATTATGCCGAAGGATGTTCCTCATGCAGTCTATGGGGAAGAAGCGTTTAAAATGCAGCTTACCGTTTCTTTCTAAGCACAATCACGGGAGGTAATTTATGAATGCACAAGTAAATGAAAATTGCATCGGTTGTGGCATGTGTACCGCCATCTGCCCTGAGGTATTCAGCATATCAGATGACAATGTGGCTGTAACTGATGATGAAAAAATATTAGGAAACGAGAAAGCGGTACAGGAGGCCGCCGGGAGTTGTCCGGTAGATGCCATTGAAATATAACCAACTTTTATGACGTACGTCGACGCCGCATGCAAAGATAAAGGGGCGAGATAGCAGCCCCTTCATACATATAGACAGATGCCCATTCAACTCATAAAATCTCTTTTCTTGTAAAATGAATATGTCGGCATATTAACATATTTGCCTCCGTCCTTTAGGAGACCGACCGATGAGGGCACATAATGAACGTTCTCTTTTTCTAACCATACTGTTACTCTCCTAAATTTTGTTCTAATTTTTCTCTACTCCATTGATAACTTACTTTTTTTAACAATCCATCGTTTTCTACTACTACCTTTGCAATCATCTCCCCTTTTTCACATATGTAATAAATACCTTTCGTTTCATATATCACTTCAATTTCACTGAGCTGATATCTTTTGTATATAGAATTATTTTCTTGAACAATTTGTTTAATTAAATCATCTAAATTATCTTCATTTTTTCTGATATAGTATACAAGAGTGAAATTACCTTCATGTTTATAATCATGCTCGTCATATATGGACGCTGCCTCAAAATAATCATATTCGCCAAAATTCAATCCATAATAATCCAAAACTCTATCAAATGTATTATTTACTCCTGATGCCGAACCCATCATAAGACATAACAAACCAAAAAATAATGCCCAAAAAACATATATAAGACAATATATTTTTTTACTCTTTATATTTTCCCTATCACGATGTCTTCCATAACAAATCACATCTGTGATTTGCTTGGGGAAAAATAGCGTGATAAAAATTGAAAATATTGCATATAACAATCCCATAACAGTTTTTTCCCGTTTCTTATTATGCCATAGCACACTATAATATGTCACAAACTATGCTGTAGCTGTCCTTACAAGAAAGACCTCTACAAAGCACTAGAAAATTTCGAAAAATCAAAATGTACAATTGTAATCGCAGCTATTAACACATTGAAAGTTCCAAATGAACCCAACGAATATCACAGGGTAGTTTACCCATTTTGATGAATATCCGTTTTTGAAGGACCGGAACAATATTGTGTATTCTTGGCGTTTTTATATTTTCATGAATAATTCAAATTTAATGATATCATATCTTTCCGAATTCTCAAGCATTTTCCTCTTTTTGGGATGTATATTCTGTAAACTTTATTTAAAAATTCAAATTTCACTTTCTATTGCATCACGCACACTCCTTATATTCCACCTATATTTTTCTAAAGTTTTTATAAAAGGCGGACTGCCATTTCATAGCAACCCGCTCATAAAATTACCACACTTCCAGACTATCCTCCGCATCAACCCACATCTGCATAGTTCCGTCAAGATAAAGTTTTGCATATTCAAGCGGATTATCCATGGCAAGAGCATTCAATGTACACTCTGAATTAGGAGTAGTTTTTAATCCTTCCTCTGCCTTTGCACAATCAGTCCGAAGAATATATCCAGCATAAGTGCATATATCAATGCTGTTATGGTAAATGTTGTAATCTGCATATATTATATTCATTCAATCCTCTTTTCTGTAAAATCAAAAAGCATTTCAATCAGTCCACACAGTCCATTCATATTATGTTATAATGCGTTATGTGATTTTGTTTCCATTATTTTTGCCCTTACGAGGGTTCGTAATGCCTTGTGAAACAATATAACACAAGGAGATACATAAGGGAAAGCTCACCTACAGAAAAGTTAGTATTTATTAGAGTTTGCCGAGAATTTAATAATAAATTATAACAAGTAACAGAACCCTTAAATTATGAGCTTGCACAATTGGGATTTGTAAAATCATTTAGTTCAAAAGAATATCAACATTTATTTCCAATCAACTAGCAGAAATTGCTTAAATCCAGAAAAAATGGTTGTACTCGTGTCATCATCTATTGAATAAACTTTATAATACATATCCTCATCATCTGTTACTCCTGTGCCACGGTATATACTCTCAACATACAAAATGTATTTTCCATCAGGAGAGAGAACAACTTGACAAACATATTCTGCATTAGCCCTCTTAACTAATAACTGATATTCATAAGATGTTTTATCAAAATTTCGATGTTCCTCAAATCCAACAATGTTTTCTGTTTTTACTAATCCCCAAGCACATAAATGAAAACATTGGTTGCTCCAAGAATCCTTAAAAACAATATTTTCATACCCATCTATACTTCTATAATTCTGTGAAAAATCAAGATGGAACTGTGACAAGTATACAATTATTCCCCAAAGTGTAATTATGATAATTACAATGCCAAATACTATCTTTTTCCGTAATTTCATCACATCATTATCCTATTCAAGCAAAAATTTACATCCCTACAACTTAATATTTTTCTAAATTTTTCCCTAAAAAAAGTTCCGGGTCGAAGCCCGGAACTTTCCTATTATTCTTTACTGCTTATTTCGCTGCTGCGATCTCAGCCTTTAAAGCCTCTGTCAGCTTCGGAACGATCTTGTTTAAGTCGCCTACGATACCGTAGTCAGCTACATCAAAGATCGGAGCATCTGCATCTTTGTTGATTGCGATGATTATATCAGACTCTTCCATACCTGCTACGTGCTGGATTGCTCCGGAAATACCGATTGCAAAGTATACGTTAGGACGAACAGTCTTACCTGTCTGGCCTACCTGTAAATCTCTCGGCTTCCAGCCGGAATCTACAACTGCACGGGAGCAGCTTACGGTACCGCCAAGAACCTCTGCCAGATCCTCAAGAATCTTGAAGTTCTCCGGGCTTCCTACACCACGGCCGCCGGATACCAGAATCTTAGCATCCATGATATCTACAGTATCTACTACAGACTTAACGATATCAAGAATCTCTACATATTTGTTATCCGGTGTGAATCCGGGATTGAACTCTTCAACAACTGCCTTAGCACCCTTAATAGGATCAATCTTCTGCATAACACCGGCACGTACGGTAGCCATCTGAGGACGGTTGTAAGGACATG
>JBJELE010000036.1:0-96588 GCA_051878995.1 Lachnospiraceae bacterium
GCCACCGAGCGAATTGTCTGAGCCGCAGGCGAGTTTTCGCGAATGGCGGATAAACAATGCACGGACCGAGTAGAAAACGCAGCGTGTCACAAGACCTGTCTTTCGCGTTGACAGCGTTCTAAAACTGTCTCGGATATGTCTGTTTTTCTATGTTTTCACCAAAAGAATATTGGAAAAATAACCGGAATGTGGCATGCTATATATAGATAAGTCATATTCTATGCGAGGAGTATTCATGAAATCCGTAATCAACAGCTTTATCATAGCCATAGCCATGTATTCCAAAATCCCCATGCCCAAGGTGGATTGGAACCGGCAAAACATGAAATATTCGATCTGCTTTTTCCCGCTAGTGGGGGCAGTGATCGGTGCGATTCTCTATGCCTGGGGCAGAATCTGCATTGCCTGTGGATTCGGACAGGTCTGTTTTGCATTGGTAGGAGCAGTGATCCCTGTCATTGTGACTGGCGGTATACACGTGGACGGTTTTATGGATACTTCGGATGCGCTTCATTCTTATGCGGAGAAAGAGAAAAAATTAGAGATTTTGAAAGAACCCCATATTGGGGCCTTTTCTGTCATTACGGTTATCGGTTATTTTCTGCTGTTTGTGGCAGGACTGACACAGATCTGGAAGGAAGAGCATCTGCTGCTTCTTGCTATTGGGTTTGTGATATCCAGAACGTTAAGCGGCATGTCGCTGGTGTGGTTTCAGGGGGCGAAGAAGGACGGTTTGCTGTATCAGTTCTCCTCTACGGCTCATAAAAAGACAGTAAGAGTAGTGCTTGTAACGATATTAGCGTGTTGCTTTATCAGCGCAGTGTTACTTTCACCCGTGATTGGATCGATCATGGCACTGGCAGCCATGTGGGTGTGGACTTACTATTATTATATGTCCAGGAAACAGTTTGGCGGTATCACAGGGGATCTGGCAGGATATTTTCTTTGTCTGTGTGAATTATCTACGGTGTTGATTGTAGGATTACTTGGAAGAATTATGTAAACCGATATTGTAGTTAATAGATGGAATGAAAGGTAAGGGTTATGAGTCACAAAAATATAGTCCTGGGTATTCTCGCCCATGTGGACGCGGGCAAAACCACTTTGGCGGAAAGTATCTTATATTTGAGCGGTGAAATCCGCAAGCTGGGGCGGGTAGACCATAAGGATGCTTTCCTGGATACGGATGCGCAGGAGAGAGACAGAGGCATTACGATTTTCTCCAAGCAGGCCCGTTTCCGGTGGAACGATATGGATGTAACCCTGCTTGATACACCGGGACATGTGGATTTTTCAGCGGAGATGGAGCGGACCTTGCAGGTTCTGGATTATGCGGTACTGATCATCAGTGGTGCAGACGGGGTGCAGGGACATACGCTTACTTTGTGGAAACTGTTGGAACGTTATCATGTACCCGTATTTCTTTTTGTAAACAAAATGGACCAGCCGGGAACGGATGCCGGAAAGCTGATTGCGGAGTTAAAAGCAAGACTGGATGAACGGTGTGTGGCTTTTCAGTGCGATAAAAATTATGTAAATCAATCTAAAGAAGAATTCTATGAAAGCATAGCGGTCTGTGATGAGGCATTGTTAGAGCAGTATCTGGAGAAAACGGAGCAGGACGGCTCTGATTATGCAGGAGAGGATTTGATCGGTACAGATACGATTGCGGAATTGATCAGAGAGCGCAAGCTTTTTCCATGTTTTTTCGGCTCGGCGTTGAAGGTGGAAGGCGTGGAGGAGTTCTTAAACGCACTAAGCACTTATACCGGAATGCCGGATTACGGCACCGCCTTTGGTGCCAGAGTATTTAAAATCTCCAGAGATGCGCAGGGTACACGCCTGACCCATGTGAAAATTACCGGCGGCAGTCTGAAGGTTAAGCAGATGATTCGTGTACATGACCAGAGCGGTGATGAGTCCGATGTGGCAGAGGAAAAGATTGACCAGATACGTATCTATTCCGGCAGTAAATATGTTCTGGAGCAGGAAGTGACGGCGGGAAGCGTCTGTGCCTTGACAGGTCCTGCTAAGACCTTTTGCGGAGAGGGATTTGGAATAGAACAGGAGATTACCATACCTGTTCTGGAACCGGTTATGACCTATCGGATCGTTTTACCGGAAGGCTGCGATGTACATAAGATATATCAGGAGTTATGTCAACTAGAAGAGGAAGAACCGCAGCTGCATATGGTTTGGAAAGAGCAGCTGGAAGAAATCCATGTGCAGCTTATGGGCGAGGTGCAGATCGAGATATTACGGAATCTTATCTATGAACGGTTCTGTGTGGAAGTAAGCTTCGACGAAGGCAGTATCGTATATAAAGAGACCATCGCGGATGTGGTTGAGGGTGTGGGACATTTTGAACCTTTGCGCCATTATGCAGAGGTACATTTGCTTATGGAGCCGGGCGAGCGGGGCAGTGGTCTGCAGTTTGGGACGAAGTGCAGCGAAGATGTGCTGGATAAGAACTGGCAGCGGCTTATTTTGACTCATCTGGAGGAAAAGGAGCATCTGGGAGTGCTGACCGGTTCGCCCATTACCGATATGCAGATTACGCTGACAGCAGGACGTGCCCATCAGAAGCACACCGAGGGCGGTGATTTCAGACAGGCCACCTACCGTGCGGTCAGACAGGGACTTTGCAAGGCACAGAGTATTCTGCTGGAGCCGGTCTATGAGTTTCGCATGGAGCTGCCGCAGGAAATGGTGGGCCGTGCCATGACGGATATGCAGGCGAAAGGAGGCCGTTTCGGTGCACCGGAGACAGAGGGAGATTTTGCGGTTCTGACAGGAACGGTGCCGGTGGCACAGATGCATGGATATCAGGCACAGCTTATGGCCTATTCCGGTGGCAGGGGCAGACTTTTTACCAGTCTGAAAGGATATGAACCATGTCATAATCCGGAGGAGGTTATGGATGCCATCGGTTATGAAGCCGAGCATGATCCGGATAATCCCTGCGGCTCAGTTTTCTGTGCACATGGTGCCGGTTTTGTGGTAGAATGGAATCAGGTTGAGAAGTATATGCATCTGGAGAGTGCCCTGGTAAAAGAAACGAACACGGAGGATGAGCTTCAGGATTTTGCAGTCCGTTATGCCGGACGGCAGGGTGAGAGAAAGACCAGCACATCTGAGGATTTTATCGGACAGGACGAGATTGAGGAAATCTTCAACCGCACTTTTGGAACGAAAACGCCCAAGAAACAGGGATGGGCAAGAACGATACGTGCTGCATCCGATTCAGGAAAGGTTTATAAAGGAACCTCACAGCCTACAGAAGAATATCTTCTGGTGGATGGCTATAACATTATTTTTGCATGGGAGAGTCTGAAAGAACTGGCGCAGACGAATCTGGATGGTGCAAGGGGCAAGCTGATGGATATTATGAGCAACTATCAGGCATACCGTAAGATGCATCTGCTCCTTGTGTTTGATGCCTATAAGGTAAAAGGCAATCCCGGCAGTACCATGCGCTATCATAACATTGATGTGGTATATACCAAAGAGGCGGAGACTGCCGATCAGTATATTGAAAAGGTGTCCCATGACATGAGTAAGAAATACCGTGTCCGTGTAGCGACTTCTGACGGACTGGAGCAGCTTATCATTATGGGAGCAGGCGCCACACGTGTCTCTGCCAGAGAGTTTGAAAGAGAGGTTATGGAGGCCGGAGAGGAGCTTCGCAAGACCTTCTTAGAGCAGCCCGGACAGCCCGCCGGAGGCAGAAATTACCTGCTGGAAGGAGCGCCCGAAGAGGTACTTGCCTATATGGAAAGTATCAGGAATGAATAAGGCACGATTTTTAGGGGATGCTATTATAAAAATTTACTATTCAGAAGGGAAAAAAGTAGAATATGCATCTGGTCATCGGCGGCGCCTATCAGGGGAAAAAGGAATATGTAAAGAAGAAGTATTCTATCGAAGAGTCCGATATCTGGCAGGACGGCTATCCGGTAGCCGTTGGTCAGTGGCGATGCATCAACGGTTTACATAAAATTATTAGAGGCATGATGAAAAATCTGATGAATGATGATTCCGAAGAGCAAAAAGCCCGGAATGATGCGCAGAGGATAGAGAATTATGTAAACCATATTACTGACTACTTACTGACAATGACCGTGCATACTCCGGACTTGATCTTTGTTTGTGATGAAGTGGGAAACGGCATTGTTCCTATGGAAAAGGCAGAGCGGGATTACCGGGAATGTGTGGGCAGAGTGCTCTGTGTGCTGGCAGGAGAAGCTGACACAGTAGAGCGGGTGCACTGTGGCATCCCACAGAAGATAAAGGAATCAGTTTACATAAGTCTAATCCGCCATGGCAGCACAGAGGGCAATTTACAGAAGCGGTATATCGGAACAACCGATGAGCCATTGTGCCATGAGGGAAGAGGAACTCTGGAGGCATGGAAAGCGGATGGAATCTATCCGCAGGCTGCTCGTGTAATCGTAAGTCCCATGCAACGTTGTCTGGAGACTGCCGAAGTTCTGTATCCGGATGTGACGCCGGAGATTTATCCGGAGTTTCGGGAGACAGATTTCGGATTGTTTGAAGGAAAGTCTTACAAGGAACTGATACAGGATGACACCTTGAATTTTGTTTATCAGGAATGGGTTGACAGCGATGGCAAGATGCCTTTTCCGAAGGGCGAATCCATGGAGCAGATGAAGAGAAGATGTGCGGAGGGATTTGAAAGACTTGTGTCAACGCTTTCTTCGGATACGGTCATGGTTGTACATGGTGGTACGATCATGAGCCTTTTGCAGATGTATGCAACGCCACAGAGAGACTATTATGATTATCAGTGTGATAACGGCGCCGGATATCTGTGCCGGGTAGAATTGACCGGAGATCAGAAGCTGTATCAAATGAAGGTAGTGAAGAAACTACATCCGGGAAAATAGAAATATGGTAATGATTGGAATCATTCAAGTGATGAGACCGGAGAAAATAAAAGTTTGGAAAGGAGCAAAAATATGGATAAGAAAGCAATGTACAATTTAACTTATGGTCTGTTTATTCTGACCGCCAAGGAGGAGGGCAAAGATAACGGTTGTATCGTGAATACGGTATCTCAGGTAACAACTACACCAAACCGCATTATCGTAGCGGTTAACAAGCAGAACTATACTCATGACATGATCGTGAGAACAGGACAGTTCAATGTGTCCATCCTGACGGAAAATTCTAAATTTGAGACTTATAAGCATTGGGGATTTCAGAGCGGTGCCACGGTAGATAAGACGGAAGGCATTACCTTTGAGAGATCCGAAAACGGTATCATCTATCTGGCAGAGGAGACCAATGCCTATCTGTCAGCAAAGGTCGTATCCATGACCGATCTGGGAACTCATACGCTGTTTCTGGCAGATGTAACAGACGGTGCGGTATTATCAGAGGATGCTTCCGTCACATACAGCTATTATCAGAAGAATATTAAGTCAGCACCTGCCGCAACAGAGAAGAAAAAGGGATTTATCTGTACCGTCTGCGGTTATATTTACGAGGGAGATACCCTGCCGGAGGATTTCATCTGTCCATGGTGCAAGCATCCGGCATCTGATTTTAAACCGATTGAGTAATCCTGAACCAAGTTTACAGATAATGACTTTTTACAGGGCAAACGGAGGTGTCAGGTTTGCAGGAGGCAAGATACGTTACCATTATTTCAAACAGAAAAAAGATTGTACTCGGTATCAGTACGATCCTATATGTTCTTAAGATGGAAAAGAATGCCGAGATACATACCTCCGGCGGCATGATATATGAAACAAGGATGAAGATTTCCGAGATTGAGAAAATGCTTGGAGAGGGGTTTATAAAGGTACATCGCGGATGTATTGTGTCAGCAATGGCGATACATGATATTACTGACAGAATCAACTTAAGTAATGGTGAGTCACTGATTTATACGCTGCGAAAGAAAAAGGAGATTATTGATCAGTTTCATGCCAAGCAGAAGAACATAATAAATAACTTCATCAAGGAGGGTATTCCTGAAACGGAGGAGGAATACCATAGGCATTACAGCAGTTTTGATGATATGCCCTTTGCGTTCACGGATATTGAGATGATATTTAATGAGGAAAGACATGCGGTTGATTGGATCTTCCGATATGGCAATTCTGCACTGGCTGCACTGGAGAGACTGCCGCTTGAAACGTTGATTGGCAGTTCTTTCGGCAGCCTGTTTTCCAACATGGATTCCAAATGGCTAAGAAGCTACGAGAGAGCTACTCTTTATGGGGAAAAACTGGAAATCATTGATTACAGCCCGGAGATAGATACCTATCTGAAAGTAATATGTTTTCCGACTTTCAAAGGGCATTGTGGATGTATTCTGTTTAATATCTCGGAGATAGAATTTACCAGGAGCAGCGGTGATGCCGAGAAAGCATTGATGCTTTATCTTGGGAAGGAGCTTCCGATAGAAAAATGAAATATTTACTGCATATTTACTGCCATTTATCTTTTCCTATGTCGTTTTATGCCGTTTAAATGTCGTTTTAGGACGGTTCTATTGAAAAGAGTTTCATAAGATATTATTGTGATAGTGTGTAAAAGTTATATATGTAAATATAAAGTAGGGAGAAAGGGAAACTGTGAAAGCAGTTTTTCTTTTTTTATGCACCAAAATGTAGTATTCTTATTTATGTGTAAAGATTTGTATGTGAAAAATAAGCAGAAATGATAAGAACGGTGGGACAGATGGAAATTTGGGTAAACAGATTAATATGTCTTGGGGCAGGCTTCCTATTGGACATGCTTCTTGGAGATCCCTACTGTCTGCCCCATCCCGTCCGGTGGATCGGTTCTTTGATCGATTTTCTTGACAGACATCTGTGTAGGGAATCCGACAGCCCGAGGAAGAAAAGACACAAGGGACTTTGCCTTGTCATTCTGATGTTACTGATATGTGGCAGTGTGACGTTTATGGGACTGTATCTGTTGTATTATATGCATAGAGCTGCCGGAGTCATAGCGGAGAGTATTCTTTGTTATCAGATGTTGTCCATGAAGTGTCTGAAAACAGAGAGCATGAAGGTGTGTCTGGCATTGCAGGCAGGCGATGCGGAACAGGCGCGTAAGGCAGTTTCCATGATTGTGGGGAGAGACACGGAGAGGCTGGATGAAGCGGGAATTGCCAGGGCTGCGGTGGAGACTGTGGCAGAGAATACTTCCGATGGTGTGATTGCACCTATGTTCTATCTTGCTCTTGGTGGAGGAGTGCTTGGTGTATTATATAAGACAATTAATACGATGGACTCCATGATCGGCTATAAAAATGATAAGTATCTTGATTTTGGCAGATATGCGGCGAAGCTGGATGATGTTGTAAACTACATTCCCAGCAGAATGGCGGCGGTTGTGATGATAGCCGGGACGGCTATATGTCGACTATTATATCACACAGAGAAAAGGCAGACAGATGGTGTGGTATATAGTGCACACAATGCATGGTGTATTTACAGGCGTGACCGTTACAAGCATGCAAGCCCTAATTCCGCCCAGACGGAGAGTGCATGTGCCGGTGCGCTGGGGCTCAGACTGGCGGGAGATGCTTGGTATTTTGGGCGGAAGGTAGAGAAGCCATATATCGGTGATGCCCTTCGGCCTATTGAAGCAGAGGATATCCGCCGCGCCAACAGACTGTTGTATGCAGCTTCCCTGCTGATGTGGCTTGTGTGCATGGGAGTGCTCCTTGCACTTGTGTTAATAACTTTATAGAAAGACAGAGACAAATAATGGCGAAGAACCTTATGATTCAGGGTACCATGTCCAATGCAGGCAAAAGTCTTCTGGTGGCAGGTATCTTAAGAGTTTTAAAACAGGATGGCTATCGTGCAGCCCCATTCAAATCACAGAATATGGCATTGAATTCCTATATTACCGGCGAAGGACTGGAGATGGGCCGGGCACAGGTCATGCAGGCAGAAGCTGCCGGGATAGAACCACAAGTGTGTATGAATCCCATTCTGTTAAAGCCCACCAGTGATGTGGGTTCCCAGGTGATTGTGAATGGTGAAGTGAAGGGCAATTACAGTGCAGCAGAGTATTTTAAACAGAAAAAGGCACTGATTCCCGATATTATGGCAGCCTATCATAAACTGGAAGAGCAGGCCGATATCATCGTGATTGAGGGGGCCGGAAGTCCGGCAGAAATCAATCTGAAAGCTGATGATATTGTCAATATGGGGATGGCGAAGCTGGTAGACGCACCGGTTCTTCTGGTGGGTGACATTGACAGAGGCGGCGTATTTGCGCAGCTTCTTGGAACCGTGTTACTATTGGAAAAGGAGGAACGGGAGCGTATCAAAGGCTTTATTATCAATAAATTCCGTGGTGATGCGAAGCTGTTAGAGCCGGGGCCGGCTATGCTGTATGAGAAGTGCGGTATCAAGACGCTTGGCGTTATGCCCTATCTTAATATACAGATAGATGACGAAGACAGTCTGTCTGAGCAGCTTGCGTATTGGGACGAAGAGAGGAGCCGGTGTGAAGAGAGACCAATTCACATTGCAGTGATTAAACTGCCCCATCTTTCTAACTTTACGGATTTTAATCCTCTCAGTCAGTTCCCCTTTGTAGCGTTACAGTATGTGGAACGACCGGAACAGTTGGCAAGAGAGGCGGTCAGAATGTCTGAGAATGACAGGGAATGTGTAGACCTTATCATCCTGCCGGGCAGTAAGAATACCATACAGGATATGAAATGGCTGCGGGAAAGCGGCATGGAAGCAGCGATTCTTAAGCAGGCCGCCGGAGGCAGCAGGATCATGGGAATCTGCGGCGGTTATCAGATGTTGGGAGAGAGGATTGTGGACGCCTCCGGTGTAGAGGGCGGTGGCGAGATACGTGGCATGGGTCTGCTTCCGGTTACAACCCTGTTCCGGGAGGAAAAGCAGAGGAGCCGAATCACAGGCAGGGTATGTCAGATGATATCGGAAGATCAACAGCCACAACAGCAGACGCAGCAACAGCGGGAGGTATCACCGTGGCAGCTTCTGCGGGATGTGTCGGTATCCGGCTATGAAATCCATATGGGAGAAGCAGTTTACGGAAGGACAGAGAACGGTGAGAGGGCAATTCCGTTCAGCATATTGGAGGACGGCAGAGAGGACGGCTGTGTGCAGGGACGTGTGTTAGGCACCTATCTGCATGGTATCTGGGAGAACTCCGAATTCGCACAGAAGATGATGGAGCTGCTGTGTGCCGACAGAGGATTATCTTACGAAGCGGTAGCATCAGAGTGGGAGATGGCAGGCAGTATGAAGATGCGCTCTTATCAGGCATTTAAAGAAACCCAGTATGATCTGCTGGCTGAAGCAGTGCGTAAGCATCTGGATATGGATAAGATTTATGAGATAATTTTGAAGTAGTGAATGGTAACTTGATAGTTTCGCGATTCTCTAAATTAGGAATAGATACGAGGTAAGAAAACAGATGAGTGATAGATTACAACCTTCCGGCGGTATACAGCAACCTGATAGGATTCAACCTATCCCGCCTGCAGAGATCGAGCGAAGGAGTTTTGAGATAATAGAGCAGGAATTGCCCCATCCCTTAGACCCAGTACAGGATCCGATTATTAAGAGGGTAATTCATACGACAGCAGATTTCTCTTATGCAGACAGTCTGTGTTTTTCGGATCATGCCATAGAGACGGCCAGAGAAGCGTTTAGACAGGGGGCAAGTATTATTACCGATACCAATATGGCCAAGGCGGGAATTAATAAGAACAGACTGGCAGCTTACGGAGGAGAAGTGCACTGCTTTATGGCGGATGAAGATGTGGCAGAGGAAGCAAAGAAACGGGGAATAACCAGAGCAGCAGTCAGCATGGAAAAGTCTGCCATAATAGGAGAGAATTACATTTATGCCATAGGAAATGCACCTACGGCATTGATCCGGCTCTATGAACTGATAGAAGAAGGGAAAGTGAAACCACAGTTGATTATCGGAGTACCGGTTGGTTTCGTGCATGTGGTAGAGGCCAAGGAACTGATTATGAAAACGGATGTGCCTTATATCGTGGCCAGAGGACGCAAGGGCGGCAGTAATGTGGCTGCAGCAATCTGTAATGCACTTCTCTATGGCATGGAGTAAAAAGAAAATTACTTCCTATGAAGTACAGAATCAACAAAGACATCAAAAGAACAAAAACACAGGAAAGCGGCAGAAGAATCAAATATGAGTAATGACGTAAGAAAGAGCCATAGAAGCAGAAGAAAATATTACAAGCGGAGCAATAGCGGGCACCAAAGTGCAGGAGACGGTAATACAAAAGTCTCAAATCCAGAAATAGAACAGGCAGAAAATGAGTCTGTACAATCAAAGGGTATGGATTCGAAAAACATTCCGGAGATTGTAAGAAGTACCTACGAGAAAGCCTTCTTAGAATTCCCGCCGGAGGAGAAGCGTAAGAGGATCAGAAGCTGTGAGCGGCAGATTGGTCAGCTGGAGAGGCGTATCGCGCGTAAGAAGCAGCAGGAAAACCACCAGATTCTTGCCGATATGAAGGATTTGCACAAACGTGCTGTCGCTATCGGTTATACAGTAGCAGTCTATGATCAGAGCCTGATGAATAAATTTCGCCATGCGCTTATGATGCTTATGAAACTGGATATCAGGTTCTTACAGAAGATGGCATCCGGTGCGGTGCCGGAGGATATTATGGGGATGGAGAAGACCGTAGAACTGCTCCGTGTGAAATCTCTTTATGAAGTCTATAAAGAAGATTATATGCAGTTTCTGGTTGGCCGGCGCATTGAAGAACTGATGGGTGCCGAGCCGGAGAAGCAGTATCCGGAGGCTCGTGGTATGAAGCGGCATTTTATTCTCCATATAGGGCCGACCAACAGCGGCAAGACTTATCAGGCACTGCAAAGGCTCAGACAGGCTTATCGCGGTATCTATCTGGGGCCACTTCGATTGCTGGCACTGGAGGTTTATGACCGGATGATGGCTTCCGGTATTCCCTGCAGCATGATTACAGGAGAGGAGACGATACGAACACCGGGCAGTTTTGTGCAGGCCTCCACGATAGAGATACTGGATATCAGAGAGGTATATGATATTGCGGTCATTGACGAAGCACAGATGATGGCAGATGAGAACCGGGGAAGCTTCTGGACAAGAGCCATTCTGGGTATCCGTGCGGAGGAAATCCATGTGTGCTGCTCCGGCACGGCAGAGGGACTGCTGATCAGGATGATCAAGCGATGCGGTGATACTTACGATATTGTACGGCATGAGCGGAATACGAAACTGGAATTCATCCCGGAACGCTATGACATGAATAAGGATGTACAGCCGGGAGATGCGCTGATTGCTTTTTCCAAGAAAAATGTGCTTGCCATTGCGGCAGCATTGGAGAAAAAAGGAATCAAAGCCAGTGTGATATACGGCAATCTTCCGCCGCAGACAAGACAGGAACAGGTGAGGCTTTTTACCGAGGGCATCAATCAGGTGGTGGTGGCCACAGATGCCATCGGCATGGGAATCAACCTTCCAATCAGGCGGATTGTTTTTATGAATACAGTGAAATTCGACGGTACCGATAAGCGCAGGCTGCGGGCAGAAGAGATACGACAGATAGCAGGCCGTGCCGGACGATACGGATATTATGATGTGGGATATGTACAGTCTGCACTGGATATGGAATATGTCGGCAAGAAATTAGAGGAACCTTTTTATTCACTGAAAAAGGCGCGTATCGGTTTCCCGGAAGTACTTTTGGATATTGATATGGAACTGGATGAGATTATAGAGGCATGGGAGAAAACGAAGAATCTGCCTATGTATGATAAGATATCCATGGCAGAAAGTGTGAAAAAATACAGATATCTCAGACATTACCGCAGGAAGCTGCCCTATATGGATGACAGAAAGTTTGTGTTGTCGCTGATTACCTGTCCTTTTGATGTGAAGGATAGAGAAGTGCTTAAGCTGTGGCTCAGATACTGTGAGAATCCGCAACAACAGCGGGACTGCCCTATGCTTCCCTCGGATTTTTCCCTGGAGGGTCTGGAATCCTATTATAAACAGCTGGATTTATATACCCAGTTTTCCGGCCGGATGAACTGGGTGATTGACAGAGAGGAAGTGGCGGCCAACAGAGAGTGGGCGCAGCATGAGATTGGTGAACTGCTCAAAGAGGATAAGGAGCAGTTTGAGAAGAGATGTCGTGGCTGTGGCAAGCCCCTTCCGTGGGACTATCCTTATCCGGTGTGTGAGCACTGCCATAGAACCGGCAGGGGCAGAGAGAAAGTATGGTAGATAAGTCTTCTGCGGCAAAAATAAATCCGGTAGAGTAAAAATCAGGCTTAGCAGAGCTTATCTGACAGGAACTGGCTTACTGCTTCGCCCATAGCCTGATAGGCGGCTGCAGAAGGGTGAAGATGGTCACTGCTGTCATAGCCTGCTGCAAAGGCCTCCGGACGGTCACAGTCTCTGACTACTGCATCGAAATCAATACAGCCATCGGACAATGTGGTATGTCGGAGCCAGTCGTTGAATTCGTTCTTTAATTCTTCCCGGAAGGGGGCATAGGTGCGCCAACCGTAGATAGGAAGCAGAGTGCCCAGATAAATCTGTAAACCCTGTTTACGGCATTGGTTGATATAATACACCATGCCGGAAATTAACTCTTCAATTGTGGGCAGATCACTCATGGGGCGGAAGGGATTGATCTCTGTCCCCACGGGATGAATAATATCATTAATGCCCTGTTGGATCAGGATGGCATCGGCACCTGCCACATTTAGTTCATGAGGGATGCGATTGACACCCATCAGTCCATAGGATTCATAGGTAATGCAGTCATATTGGCGCAGGATTCTCGTTCCGCTGGCAGCCCGGCGGATGACAGAGGTATCTGTTATCCCTTTATCACGCAGGGACAATGTCAGATAGTCCGGCCAGTCCTGTGCAGTGATGGAATCGCCATAACAGATGAGAGCATGATTCTGTTCTTCTGTCAGAATATCAATGGTGTTTAAGAAATAGAACCAGTTGGTATTGCGGGTTGTGTCAAGAGGCAGAGTATCTGCGTTGCAAACATCACCTATGGAGTAAAATCCTTTGGATAAAGGACCGGTTATAAGCGTTGCAGAGCGCATGAGAGTGTAATCCTCCAGATAGAAGCTGACAGTCAGTGTGGAGCCTGCCTCTACGGTGAAAGTGATCTCATCGCTCACAAGGGTCTCTCCGGCTTCCATATATCCTGAAGGCTGTCCTTTGAAGGTAATAGCCTTTACGGTAGCCGGATCGATGGATTTGTCTTCTATAGAGACTGCTATGGAGGCATGTCCTATGGTTACGGCTTCCGTGCCGCAGTAATTATCGAAGGTAAAGCGCAGTGCACTGCCGTCAAAGGGAGCGTAGACAGGATAGCGCAGAGTTATATTTTTACTGTAGGTTTCTGCCTTGTGTTCGGCAATCGACATGGCATTGCCCCACATGGAAACCCATTTTGTATAGTTGTTCATGGAGAAATCCTTTCTCAATTCAAATATTAGGCATGCCGGACATCTACCCGGCCGGATCAATGCTACTAGCATATTGTAACACAATAGAAAGTTGGTTGAAAGAGATGATATACACATATTATTTGGATGTAACGCAGCTTGAGAATGAGGAGCTTTTTCAGGAGAAAAGGGAGATGCTATCCCCTTACAGACAGCAGAAGCTGGCTCTGCTCAAGCATGCAAAGGATAAAAACAGAAGTTTAGGGGCCGGGATTGTGCTGGATCATGCCCTTGCGCCCTATGGACTTAAGGAGCGGGAGATGGAATACGAATTTGGAGAGTGGGGCAAACCATTTTTCAAGTATCATCCCGAGATCTGCTTTTCACTGTCTCATTCGGGTGACTATGCTATTTGCAGCATTGGAGACAGGCCGGTGGGAAATGATATTGAATTGATCAAAAACGGGCGACTGAAGGTGGCAGACCGTTTCTTTGCAAAGGAAGAGCTGGAATGGATGTATGCTGTACAGGATGAGGAAGAGATTACCAGACGGATGTTCAGGATTTGGACGATGAAGGAAAGCTTTCTAAAGGTAACCGGCAGAGGAATGGCACTTTCTTTGCAGGATTTTGCCATTTGTATAGACGAGGAGAGAAATCGGATCCGTGTAAAGCACACAGTAGACGCCAAATATTATCATATGAAGGAATATCAGGATATTGCAGGATACCGTGTATCGGTCTGCTGTCAGGAGAGCAAGGAAATCGCCTACAGTATGATTGAAACTGTGTTGTAAATTGCAGATAAAATCGAATAAATATTGATAAAACATGCATACTATTTCCGAAGAAATTATATCGCAGCTAATATCGTAAAGGAGACAGCAGCATGTTAGGAAAACAGAGTATTCAATTCTTAAACAAACCATATATTATCAGTAGCGGTTCCATCGTGGGACACAAGGAGGCTGAGGGCCCCATGGGACAGCTATTTGATAAGGTCGGTTATGATGATATGTTCGGGGCGCAGAACTGGGAGGATGCGGAGAGCAGTTTGCAGAAGGAGGCATTGGAGATTGCTCTAGACAAAGGCGGCTTACAGAAGCAGGAACTGCAGATGGTATTTGCAGGCGATCTGTTAGGACAGTCAATAGCCAGCAGCTTTGGCCTGGCCGGTTATCAGTCACCCCATGTGGGATTGTATGGTGCCTGTTCTACCTGCGGACTTTCCCTGGCAATGGGAGGAATGGCAATTGCGGGGGCTTTTGCGGAAAAGGTAGCATGTATAACTTCAAGCCATTTTGCCAGTGCAGAGAAGGAATTCAGGTTTCCGTTGGCATACGGCAACCAGCGTCCTATGTCGGCTACCTGGACGGTAACGGGCAGTGGTGCTTTTGTTCTCTCGTCGCAGCCGGGCAAGCAGGTAAGAGCTGTCATGACGGGTGTAACGATAGGTAAAATCGTGGATTATGGTATTAAGGATTCTATGAATATGGGAGCCTGTATGGCCCCGGCTGCTGCAGATACGATCAGGCAGAGTCTGGAGGATTTTGGAAGGAATCCCACGGATTATGATAAGATCATTACGGGAGATCTGGGAATGGTGGGGCAGAAGCTGTTGTTTGATCTTCTGGCAGAAATGGGAATTGATATTACGAAACAGCATATGGATTGCGGCATTGAGATTTTTGACAGTGAAAAACAGAATACCAATGCAGGAGGCTCCGGCTGTGGCTGCAGTGCGGTTATGCTGTCGGCCTATATTCTCAAGAAACTGGAAGAAGGTGTCTGGAACAGAGTTCTGTTTGTTCCGACAGGGGCACTTCTTAGTAAGACCAGTTTTAACGAGGGACAGACTATACCGGGAATTGCCCATGCTGTTATCCTGGAGCATTACACCGGTTAGAAAACAGTAATTCTAATGCAAAATGGCCTATTAAAGTATCAGATTGGTTGAAATGCGTTAACATTATATGTTATACTATTTCTAATTAGGTAATATTCCGTTGGGGTGGAAAATACGGAAGATGTGGGGGCAAAAATGAATATTTATTTATCCTTAATCTTGCTTTGCGTGGCCTTTCTGGTATTACAGCTGGGGTTTAGAACATGGTGGAAGGATCGTGGAATCAGAACAAACTTTGCGTTCTTCTGTATGTCTGCGTCAACTTTTATCTGGGCAGGCTCGCAGGCAGTGCTTATGATATGTCCTGAGGAGCATGGCTATATATATACGGCAGGGAGTGCGCTTGGTGCCTCCTTATTTGGTGTATTTAATTTTCTGTTTATGTTAAGTTTTAGCGGAGAAAGTCTCTTTTACCGTGTCGCACGTATTGCAGGACCGGTGCTCGGTATCGGTGCGTGGGGCATTCGTATGATTGGAGAAGGCGCGGTTTTAGCAGAGACATCTTCTGGTTTATTTTACCGGTCAAGGGACTGTGCGGCCAATTATTTTTACTATGGATTCTTAGGTGCATTGATGCTTGCATCGGCAACACTTTTGATCCTATACAGGAGTCAGGCGAGACTGCGCCGGGAGAAGGTGTGCCTGAATATTTGGATTGTACTGCTCCTGCTTTTGGGAACGGTAACAATTGGTCTGGAATTATTCTGGATGAAGTGTGATATAGCCGTATCTCCGCTGGAGGGTGCGGTTGCATGTTTTGCTACCCTGGGATTTTATTTTATTGCCATATATGTGGATCTGTTGGATGTTTCCAATCAGAAGCTCCGCCGGTATGTTACCTCATACCTGACCACACCGGTAGTGTTTGTGGATCATGAGGGAGTTGTTACTTATTGTAATAAATGTTATAAAGAATTCTTTGGATTGACCGGGGAAATCAGAGGCACTAAGAATTTCTATCCTCATCTGCGTACAGAACATACTGTGGACGAAGCCATTGAGTTTGTTAAAACAAATGATATTGCAGAAGGATCTTTTAAGGCCAAAACGTTAGATGAAACTAAATCTCTGGACATAAAGTTTACCGTGTTATATGACAGATTTGGAGAAACAAAATGTGTCATTAACATTATCAATGATGTGACGGAAACGGAAGAATTGCTGAATAATCTGGAACAACAGACGGCACTTGCTGAGGAGCAGACGGCTCTTGCCGAAGAACAGACGGCACTGGCAGAAGAACAGTCCGAACTGGCGGAGAAAAACCGTCAGGCGGCGGTTCACGCGAATGAAGCAAAGAGTGAATTCCTGGCTAATATGAGTCACGAGATCAGAACCCCGTTAAATGCCATCATCGGTATGAATGAGATGGTTATGAGAGAGGAGATATCACCACAGGCGCAGAAATATTCGCAGGATATCTATAATGCGGGGCAGACGCTTCTTGCCATTATCAATGATATTCTGGATTTTTCCAAGATAGAATCAGGCAAGATGGAAATTGTGCCGGTTACATATGAACTCAGTTCTGTCCTAAATGATGTTATCAATATGGTGACCAAAAAAATAAATGATAAAGGGCTGAAACTTCATGCTGATGTGTCGAAAAATATTCCATATCAGTTATTTGGGGATGAGGTGCGCATCAGACAGATCATTCTGAATATAGTAAATAATGCCGTAAAATACACGCAAAAAGGCAGCGTGGAGCTGAAGGTGGACTGGGAATGGATTGATGAGGTTAAAATCCTTCTGAAAATCGCAGTAAAGGATACCGGAGTGGGAATTAAGGAAGAGGATCTGAAGAAGCTGTTTAAAGGATTTCAACGTGTGGATCTGGCTGTCAATCGTAATATTGAAGGAACAGGTCTGGGACTTGCCATTACGAAGAGGCTGGTGGATCAGATGGATGGCGAGATTACAGCGGAGAGCATATATGGAGAAGGCTCTACTTTTACGGTAACGCTTCCGCAGGTAGTTATGAGTGATATCCCTATGGGGGATTTTGCCAGTGCCTATCAGAAAATGCATAAAAACAGGGAGACTGAGCCGGAACACTTTACTGCACCGGATGCCAGAATGCTGATTGTGGATGACAACAAGGTCAATCTGATTGTTGCCAGAGGATTGGTCAAGAAGACGAAGATACAGATAGATGCTGCAGAGAGCGGCATGGAAGCGCTGGAGAAGATCAAGACCAATCATTATCATATTATCCTGCTGGATCACATGATGCCGGAGATGAATGGATTGGAGACCATTAAGCGTATGCGGGAGCAGGAAGAAAACATGAGTAAGGATGCGGCAGTCATTGCTCTGACTGCCAATGCAATTTCCGGCTCCAGAGAGATGTATATGGCGGCAGGCTTTAATGATTACCTGTCCAAGCCAATTGATGTTATTAAATATACGGAGATGATACGGAAATTCCTGCCTCAGGATTTGATCCATGAAGAAGATGTAAATGAACAAGAGGGATAATCGGTAAGGCAGCAGTAATGGAAGTATCAGAAAGGCATGGAGATTAAAATGCGGGAAATGGAATTTAAGATGGAACGTCCCGGATTATTAAAGGAAGGAGATCGTATCACAGTAACAGAAGGTGTTCTTCCAAGCAACTATTATTATACGATTGATCCTTCGCTTGCTATGTCCGGCAATTTCCCGTTTTGGGAAAGAATGTTGGAGAGAGAAGGCGTTGTGACTGCAGTAATCCAGAATGAAAGAGGATATTATGTGAAGGCAAGATTTGGAGAGTAGCCAATCGAACTGTCATGATACAGTGGCAGATCAAATAAGAACCAAGTAAGAAGAGGAGGAGTATTATGTTAACCAAAGTATCTACAGATAAAGCACCGGCAGCAATCGGACCCTATTCCCAGGGAATTATTGCAGGAGATTTCCTGTTTGCATCGGGACAGATTCCTATTGATCCGGCAACCGGGAATATTCATGGCAGCAATATTACCGAGCAGGCAGAGCAGGTTATGAAGAATATAGGGGCAATTCTGACGGAGGCAGGCACAGACTATACCAAGGTTATCAAGACTACCTGTTTCTTAGCTGAAATGGCAGACTTTGCAGCTTTTAATGTGGTTTACGATCAATATTTTACAGAGAAACCTGCCAGAAGCTGTGTAGCTGTAAAGCAGCTTCCCAAGGATGTGTTGTGTGAAGTGGAAGTAATTGCTTACCTGAAATAAGGGAGCAAGGTGATTCCAATGAATGATAGGGACAAATGTGTGCAACATAATGTGATTCTGATCGGGATGCCCGGCGCCGGTAAAAGTACGGTAGGAGTGGTGCTTGCCAAGCGGCTTGGTTATGCATTTATGGATTCTGATCTGGTCATTCAGAATAAAGAAGGCAGGCTTCTGCATGAGATTATTGCTGAGAAAGGCGTGGAAGGTTTTTGGCAGACAGAGGAAGAGATTAATGCATCCATTGAAACCGATCATACAGTCATTGCTACCGGAGGAAGTGTTATCTATGGCAGCAAGGCGATGGAGCATTTCAGACAGATTGGTACTGTTGTGTATCTGAAGCTTTCTTTGGAGGAAATCGCTGAGCGGCTGGGGAATCTTGCAGAGAGGGGCGTTACGCTTCGGGAAGGACAGGATCTGGCAGCACTTTATGCAGAGAGAATTCCCATGTACGAGCAGTATGCGGATATCACGATGGATTGTGAAGGATTGTCCATTCGGGAAATTGTGGCAGCAATAGCCGAACAGATAGTGAATTGATAATATTTGTATAAAATCAATAAAAACACAAAGAATAACAGGGAGAAACATTTATGGTTTAAATGTAGCTCCCTGTTTTTGTATAGAATCATGCACAGGCAGAATAGCACGACAGGATATTTGACGATTGTTCAGACAGCTCATAGGAGGTTAAAAGATGGATTATTTCAATGCGTTCTGGGTAGGTGGAGTGATTTGCGCCCTTGTACAGATATTGATGGAGAAAACGAAACTGTTGCCGGGGCGGATTATGGTATTGTTAGTATGTACCGGTGCTGTTATCAGTTTTTTCGGTTGGTATGAGCCATTTGTGGAATTTGCAGGAGCAGGCGCCAGTGTACCGCTTCTGGGATACGGTAATATTCTGATGAAGGGTGTGAAGGATGCTGTATCACAGAGTGGCTTTATCGGATTGTTCCAAGGAGGCTTCAAGACCGGTGCGGTAGGATGTTGTGCAGCACTGGTATTCGGTTATCTGGCCAGTCTGGTATTTAAACCAAAGCCCAAAAAATAAGTAATTGCAGCGATTTAAGAATATTTCATTATAAATTTATGAAAAAAATAAGAAAATCTGAAGACAAAGAAAAACTTCGCCCGTTATAATGTATGAAGTGAGAAAGAAAGGGGGCAGATAGATCCCATGGAATGTAAACAATCCCGGGAAGAACAATTATCAGCGCTGATTGATTCTTATGGAAATCTTGTTTTTTCAATATGTTATAAAATGACATCGGACTATTTTGCCTCCGAGGATCTGTCGCAGGAGACATTCTTATCGGCATATAAGCATCTGTCAGAATTTGACGGGCAGTATGAGAAAGCATGGATCTGCAGGATAGCGACCAATAAGTGCCTGGATTACCTAAACAGTGCGGGCAGGCGGATGATTCCAACGGAGGATGTGAGTCTGGAGGATAGCTGGATGCCGGATGTGCGTGGAACCCCGGAGAGTATCTGTCTGGAGGACGAAGTCAAAGCCACGCTGTTAGCAAGGTGCAGGTCACTGAAGCCGCCTTATGATGAGATTGCCAAAGCCTATTATTATGATGAGATGGATGCCGGTGAAATCGCGCTTCAAAGAGGTATGAAGCTGAAGACAGTACAGACACAGATATACCGTGCAAGGTCAATGCTGCGTAAACTGTATGGAAAGGAGAAGGGTGCATGATACATAATTTACAAGATGAAAAAGAAAAACTGCATAGAAAACAAGAAGCCTCTTCTCGCGGATTCAGTGATGAGGAACTGATGAAAATGATCGGAGAGGTTGAGAACGGGGAAATGCTGCAGGCACCGGTTCATTTGAAAAATGAAGTGCTGACGCATATCCGCACAGAGAAGCAGAGGACCCGAAAAAGACAGGTATTTACCTATCGGGCCCAGGTATTGATTGCCATGGCAGCGGCTATCTTCCTGCTGGTTCTCATGCCGGCAGGTAATGCACAGATAGCAACATCCCGGCCGGGCTGGATGATAGAACAGGAAACAGAGGATTCCCGGCAGGAGCCGTTAGAAGCAAAGGCACAAAAACGGCAGAAAAAAATAGATGCCAACTGGGCTGATTATCAGGAAAAGCAGGAAAAAGCCCAATCCAGAAAAGAATGGAGGGAAAATATTACTGCAGGAATAGAAGCTTTTCAGATCTTTTTTAAGAATAATTTTGAAATATGGAGGTTAATATCATGAAAAATAAGAAGAGTAGATTTTGGGTGTTTGTATTTTCATTTCTGCCGGGAGCAGGAGAGATGTATATGGGATTTATGAAGATGGGATTAAGCCTGATGCTGGGATTCATGCTGACTGTAGCGGTGGTCTCCATCATCAATATGGGCCCGCTGGCGGTAATACCGGTTACAATCTACATATACAGCTTCTTCCATGCCAATAATATCAGAACCATGGATGATGAATCCTTTGCAGCTTTAGAAGATAATTATCTGTTTGGATTTGACGGGCTTGATTCTGTCAAGAACAAGCTGGGTGGAAAATACCGCCAGATTGTGGCAGCCGTGCTTATCGTTCTGGGTGCGTTTATGATGATGGATATTGGCTTCAACCTGCTGTGCGAGGCCATCGGCTGGGATAATGAGTACCTTAGTACGATCTACTATTTTGTCAGAGATGAAGTGCCGAGATTACTGATTGGTATAGCCATTATCTGGGGCGGTGTTGTAATGCTGCGTGGTAAGAAAGTGGAGAAACCGGAAGTTACCGGGATTGAGATGAATCAGGATAAGAGCAATGAGGCATAGATGAATGCAGGATGAGAAGGGAGAATTAGTATGGAACAAAGAAGAGTAGGTTCTGTAACCTTTGGAATTACCTTAATCTGTTACGGCATTCTGTTCCTGATACATATTTTTGTACCACAACTGCCTTATCATATCATATTCCGATGCTGGCCAATTTGTCTGATTCTGTTGGGAACAGAAATCCTGGTGGAGAATCATAAGAGCCGGGACAGCGGAGAAAAATTTCAATATGACTTTCCGGCAGTGCTGATGCTGGGGGCAGTTCTGCTATTTTCCATGATAATGGCAGTAGTGGATGTCGCGTGTACCGTGTACCTATGGAGACAACATGATACATCTCTCCATATGATAGGATGATACAGAAAGAGATAGCATAGAGGAATCACAATTCCTCATATGCTATCTCTCTTTTTGTCAGGAATTGTCTGATCGCCTGATCCCATAAGCTGTCGGGAGTCTTATCCGGCAGGAAAGTATGGAATGCAGTGCCTGTTACTAAAGTAAGAGTAGTTCCGTCATATCTGATATTCAGCACAAAAGCCTTGATCTGTTGTGGAGTTACCGCAGTATCACCGCCGGACAGAATGGATGCCATATATTCCGGCATCAGGTGCAGCACAAAGTGGAACGCGGCAGGAGTGTGTTTGCCTTTAATAAGCTCAAAGCAGATAGGGCGTATGGTTTTCCAGGTGGAAAAGTCGTAGGGCCGAATCTGTTTATCATCCCATTCTTCCGTACTGTAGAAATCCCTGTTCTGATGGCCGTCTATCATAAAAGTATTGTAGGTACGAATCGATGCTTCCTCTAAGAGAAAAGAATCGAAATCATCTCCGGTCAGCAGCTTTCCCATAAATTGTTTTACATTTGTTATTCTTAATGCAATCATATAGTTATTGTAGGTTTCCTTTTCAGACATGAATTTTATATACACTTTGCAATTAATTGTACATCCTTGCAGAGAAATCCGCAAATACTATTTACAAGGTATGACAACCTATGTTATCATATGTGGTAATGAAAACTACGTAGAATAGTTGTGGAGGCTTTATGAGTTACAAAATTGTAGTGGACAGCTGTTGTGAGCTGCCGGAACAGTATCAAAAAGACAGAAGATTTCAAAGTATTCCCCTTGGTCTGGAAGTGGGAGACTATCAGATATTAGATGACGAGAATTTTAATCAGAAAGAATTTTTAGCAAAGGTGGCCGCATGCCCGACCTGTCCTAAATCCAATTGCCCTTCACCGGAGCTTTTCAGGGAGGCGTATCATGATGAGGCAGAAGAAATCTATGTTGTTACGTTATCGTCCCACTTGAGCGGAAGCTATAACAGCGCAGAACTCGGGAAGAAACTATATGAAGAGAAATATGGAAGTAAGAAGATCCATGTGGTAGATTCGGAGTCTGCAAGCTGTGGAGAGACGCAGATTGCCATGAAGATTATGGAATATAAAGAAGCAGGTTTGAGCTTTGAGGAGACGGTAGATAAGGCGGAGAAGTTCAAACGTCAGATGCGAACCTATTTTGTACTGGATAATCTGGAGACACTTCGCAAGAACGGAAGGCTCAGCGGCGTGAAAGCACTGGTGGCATCTACGTTGAATATTAAACCTGTCATGGTAGGTAATCTGGGAGTAATCGAGCAGAGGGGCCAGGCTATCGGTATTAATAAAGCGCTGGCTAAGATGGCAGATCATTTTGCGGCAGATGTGAAGCATCCGCAGGAAAGGACTTTGATGATTACCCATTGCAACTGTCCGGAACGCGCGGAATATATGCGCAGACTGATGGAAAAGAGAGCCTCCTACCGTGATGTGGTTATTATGGATACAGCGGGCATCAGCAGTATGTATGCCAATGATGGCGGCATTATTGTAACATTGTAATATGGTAACATTTTCGCAAGGCGATTTAGAAAGCCGGTATTATGAAGTGTGTTAGTTTAATTGGCGCTTTGATAGTTATCAAGCGCCTTTTTTAATGCAGAAACAGTAAAAGGCGATACCATGAAGCTGTGCTTATCCCGCATTACAACTTTTACCAGGGAAAATCTGGTTACATGGGCAATGTTGATAAGCACCTTTTCTGAGATGGGGATAAAATGTTCAAAGCCTGTTACCTGTGAATAGAAGTTTTGAACAGACCCCAGAAGGTCAACGGTTCGTGCTTCCGTCAGTACCACGTGGGCATAATTTCCTTCTTTTTCCGCATACAGGATTTCGTCCTCATAGACATATAAGGTATCCTTTTCTCCGCGAAGCTCTATGGTGGGGATTGTCTTAGATTTTACGTCAATGGCATAATCAAGCATTTTGTCCAGTTCTGCAACTTTAATATCCTTTTGCAGAAAATGGATCTGCGTCTGTAGCTGCCTGCGCAGAATCTCATGGTTGGAGTTTTCCACGCCATCATCAGGTACTTCTGCGATAGCCGCATCAATGATGGCACGATAGTCGATGGTAGAGATGCATAGAACAATAGGTGCCGTCACACCGGCATCAATCAGTTTGCGCGCAAGCTGAAAGCCATTCACGGGGCCGGTGGTCATATCAATAAAAAAGACGTCATACAGCATGGGAGAGCGCATAACAGCCTCCACATTACCGTAGGAATCAATGTAAAAGACACCGGTTGTATGAATTCTCCGATCAGAGGCACGCTGCAATAAACGTTCCATCTGTTTTCTGTCTGCTACGTTGTCATCACATACTGCGATATGCATAAAATCATACCTTTCTTTTCTTTGTCTGTATCTCTGTTATTACATTACCAGAAATTCAATGGGTGAGAACACAAGTGCAAGTACCAGAAGGATCTGCACAATCAGAATGGCAGGCATTCCGTACAGGAAATACCAGTGTCTGGTCTTGTGATGGAAAAAGTGCATGCCGGCGATAGAACCGATGCTGCCGCCGATGATGGCAAGCACAAAAAGAGTGGATTCCGGAATCCGCCAGACATGTTTCTGCGCCTTGTGTTTATCTATACCCATAATGATAAAACTGATGCAATTTATAATAACAAAATAAATAATAAGTAAAGTGATAGCATTCATATTATTAATATCATAGCATACAGAAAATGAAAAAAAAAGAATGTCCCACAAAATTGTGAGACATTCTTCTGCATGTGTGCCTTGCAGCGCACGTTTAATCTTTTATGGTTTCAGTATTTAACATACTAAATCAGCTTAACACCGTTCTCCTGCATCTTCATTGCGCGAACCTTGCTGGATAAACCGAACAGGTTAATAAAGCCTTCTGCATCATGATGATCGTATAAGTCACCCGTTGTGAAGGAAGCAATGCTTTCGTTGTACAGTGAGTACGGAGAAGTAGTGCCGGCTTTGATAATGTTGCCTTTGTACAGTTTGAATTTAACTTCGCCTGTTACATACTGCTGTGTGGACTCGATAAATGCCTGTACTGCCTCGCGAAGAGGGGTAAACCATTTGCCTTCATATACGATCTGTGCAAATTTGTTGCCCATATCCTGCTTTAATGCATAGGTATCACGGTCAAGAATCAGTTCCTCTAACTGCTGGTGTGCCTCATAGAGAATGGTACCGCCGGGTGTTTCATATACACCACGGGATTTCATACCAACGACACGGTTCTCTACAATATCTACGATGCCGATTCCATGCTTGCCGCCTAATTCATTTAAGGTAGCGATGATCTCGGAAACCTTCATCTTCTTGCCGTTTACAGAGGTAGGAACACCTTTTTCAAAAGTCATGGTAACATATTCGCCCTCATCGGGAGCTTTCTCAGGAGTCGTGCCAAGTACAAGCAGATGCTCATAATTAGGCTCGTTTGCAGGATCCTCCAGTTCCAGACCTTCATGGCTGATATGCCATAAGTTACGGTCACGGCTGTAGCTGTTGTCAGCAGAGAAAGGTAAGTTGATTCCATGCTGACGGCAGTATTCAATCTCTTCCTCACGGGAATTCATTGTCCATTTCTCATTTCTCCATGCAGCGATGATCTTAAGATCCGGAGCAAGAGCCTTGATACCTAACTCAAAACGGATCTGGTCATTACCTTTACCGGTAGCACCGTGGCAGATAGCGGTAGCACCTTCCTTGCGGGCAATCTCTACTAATTTCTTAGCAATTACAGGTCTTGCCATGGAAGTGCCGAGTAAATATTTATTCTCATAAACTGCGTGTGCCTGTACACAAGGTACGATAAAGTCATCACAGAACTCATCTGTAAGATCTTCAATATAAAGCTTGGATGCTCCGCTTGATAAAGCTCTCTCTTCCAGACCGTCAAGCTCATCTGCCTGACCGCAGTTACCGCATACGCAGATAACCTCGTAATCGAAATTTTCTTTTAACCAGGGAATGATAACTGTGGTATCCAGTCCGCCGGAATAAGCAAGAATAACTTTTTCTTTCATGATTGATCCTCCATCTTTTTATGTATTGATAATTTATGCATGCACAGCTTCGGTATGGTTGATACCGACTGTGTAAGTTTGTTCTTAGAACAATATACAACAAGATAATACAGATTGCAAGTGCAAATTTATGCATATTTTAATGAATATTTCCATTTTTTATGCATAAAACGAAAAAATGATTGCATATTATGCAACTATGTCGTATGATTATACAAAACTTGAAGGCTGATACATGATAAAAGGTACAAGGACAGGATTGATTGCCAAGCAGTCAGACGCGTGGTATCATTAGAGGAAATGAAGAGGGAATGTTTCTGACGGGCAATTCTTCTGCAACAGATCAGCATGATTGGAAAAGAGAAAGGCGGAAAAGATAATGATTAAGGCAGGGATTATCGGAGCAACAGGTTACGCGGGAGGGGAACTGGTAAGACTTCTGATGGCGCATAAAGAAGTAGAGATTAAGTGGTACGGTTCCAGAAGCTATATAGATAAGAAATACGCGGAAGTTTATCAGAATATGTTTCAAATCGTAGATGATGTGTGTATGGATGATAATATAGAGGCACTGGCAGACCTGGTGGATGTGATTTTTACGGCAACACCTCAGGGATTTTGTGCTTCCATGATGAATGATGATATTTTATCCAAAGTCAAGATAGTGGATCTGAGTGCGGATTATCGTATCAAGGATGTAGCTGTCTATGAGAAGTGGTACGGTATCGAACATAAATCGCCCCAGTATATACCGGAGGCAGTCTATGGACTCTGCGAGATTAACCGGGAGGATGTGAAGAAGGCAAGACTGGTAGCCAATCCGGGCTGCTATACGACATGCTCGATTCTGACGGCATATCCATTGGTAAAAGAAGGACTGATTGATACTGATACGCTGATCATTGATGCCAAGAGCGGTACTTCCGGTGCAGGACGTGGCGCAAAAGTGCCGAATCTGTTCTGTGAAGTGAATGAGAATATCAAGGCTTACGGCGTGGCAAGTCACAGACATACACCTGAGATTGAAGAGCAGCTCGGTTATGCAGCAGGCAAAGAGATTGTATTGAATTTCACCCCTCATCTGGTGCCCATGAACAGGGGAATCCTGGTAACGGAGTATGCAAAGCTTAAGCCGGTACAGAAGGCTGACGGCAGTATGGGGCTTCCTTCCTATGAGGATATTAAGGCGGTATATGATAAATATTATAAGGAAGAAAAATTTGTCCGCGTACTGGATAAAGGTGTCTGCCCTGAAACCAAATGGGTGGAAGGCAGCAATTATGTGGACGTGAATTTTGTGATTGATGAAAGGACCGGACGTATCATTATGATGGGTGCTCTTGATAATCTGGTCAAGGGCGCGGCAGGGCAGGCGGTTCAGAATATGAACCTCCTGTTTGGACTGAAGGAAAGTGAAGGGTTGGAATTAGTACCGATGTTTCCATAAGGGAATGCGGAGGGATTTTAGAGAAAGGAAAGTGCTTAGATATGGAAAGACGGGATAAGATCAATTATTATCTGGATTTGGCGAAGATGGTGGCACAGCGTTCCACCTGTTTAAGAAGGCATTACGGTGCTGTTATTGTGAAGAATGATGAGGTGATTTCCACCGGCTATGTGGGAGCACCACGTGGAAGGAAGAACTGTACAGACCTGGGTGAGTGCATCCGTATTAAGATGGAGATCCCCAGGGGAGAGCGGTATGAGCTGTGCCGCAGTGTACATGCGGAGGCCAATGCCATTATCAGTGCTTCCCGGGATAAGATGATAGGCAGCGCCTTGTATCTGGTAGGCGTGGAGGCAGACACAGGGGAATATGTGAAGAATTCCTGCAGTTGTTCCATGTGTAAGAGAATGATTATCAATGCCGGTATCGAAACGGTGTATATCAGGGATACGGAGGATGAATATCGTGTGATTCCGGTAAAAGACTGGATAGAGAATGATGAGTCCGTAGATGGGACGCTGGGGTATTAAGTTTGTGCCGCAGGCTCTAAATCTGCAGGTTGAGAGAAAGGAATGGGTATTAGCATGAGTGAACGGGATATGGCGCTTACGCCGACAAATGATAGACCCACATCAATCGGAAGACTGCCCAAAGAGATGGCAGTGTATGATTTGCTGGAACAATTGAAGATACCGTATCTTCGACTGGACCATGAGGTGACAGCATCTGTTGAGGATTGCCACAATGTGGATCAGTTACTGGGAATTCATATCTGCAAGAATCTGTTTTTATGTAATACTCAGAAGACGGACTTTTACCTGCTTATGATGCCGGGTGAGAAGAAATTCAAGACAAAGGAACTGTCATCACAGATCGGCAGTGCAAGGCTTTCCTTTGCAGGACCTGAATATATGGAAGAGTTTCTGGATATTACACCCGGCTCTGTCAGCGTGATGGGACTGATGAATGACCATGACGGACGGGTAAGACTTTTGATCGATCAGGATGTACTGAAGGAAGAATATGTGGGCTGCCATCCCTGTATCAATACATCCAGTTTGAAGATTAAAACCAGTGATATGCTTGAGAAATTCCTTCCCTATGTGCAGCATGATTACACGGTGGTGGAGCTGCACGGGGAATAGGGTAGAAAATTATGCTGATAAACGGGAAGTATTATAATTGAAAAGTGTTACTGCCGATCTTAACTGCTTCGCGTTCGGCTGCTGCAGTTACTAATAGATCTTTTTTCTGAAAACCGAACATGCCTGCCAGTATAGAATCGGGAAACATCTGAATGGCGGTATTATATTTGGTTACAGTATCATTATAGAACTGCCGCGCCATCACAATTCTATTCTCAGTCTCTGCAAGCTCTTCCTGGAGTTTTAAAAAATTTGTATTTGTTTTTAACTCCGGATAACTTTCTCTAAGTGCCAGCACCTGTGAACATGCCTTGCCGAGCTTTGCATCCGCTGCGCAGGCTTCGCTTGTGCTTTGGGCATTCATTACCTTGCTTCTAAGCTCTGTAATCTCCGTTAATGCAGATTTTTCAAATTTTGCATATCCTTTTACCGTCTCAATCAGATTAGGGATTAATTCCGCTCTTCGTTTTAATTGTACATCTACCTGGGCAGACTGATTGTCTACTCTGTTCCTAAGCGTTATCAGTTTGTTATATCCGATAATCACTTTAATCAGAACGAAAGCAACAACTACCGCTAAAATAATGAAAATGATTAATGCTGTCATAAAACCTCTCTCCTTACTTCTGCAAATTCATTTACTATTTCTTCGTTTTCTTCCAGAACAACTGCGTATACCAGATAGTCCTCCCAAAGAACTACCTGACGTTTGTCTGCTTCATTCAGATTAGAATAATCATGAATGAAATTCTTCATACCATATACACATTCTGCCATTTGATTGCCATAATCCGTACGTTTAATAGTTTTCATATTACCTGATATGATTCCAAGCAGACGGGGAGCTGAAAAAATATAGGAAATAATAAACGCTGAAAATATATAAAACGGTATTAGTCCCAGAAACATATGCACCTGATTCGGCTGGGTAAACAATGCTTCCGGATTGCCTATGATTTCATTAAAAGCAGTCAATTTGGGCAATACACTAAATATCCAGATAATCCATATCAACACAACCACTAATGGGACAAGGCATCCCTTTATCTCGCCGGCATCCTTCTTCCGTTTTGACTCTTCCTTCTGCTGACGTAACCCGGGCCATTCTATTTTTGTGATGTATCCCTCCGAGACGACCTCATCCATGACCAATTGTTTCCACCGTGTATCATTTTCCCAGTCAAAGTCGCCTTTTTCCAAATGTTCTATTAAATACCGGTCACTTTCATTAAGATTACTGCAACGGTTGTATTTTTCGGTGGCATGATATGTATGATCTGTTTCTTCTACTAACAGTCCCAGATTTTCATATTGTAAAATAGACGCAGTTACATCCTTTTTCTGTTCGATTTCCAAATCGGTCAGAATGCTGATTGTGGCAGGAGACAGCCCTGTCAACTTGTCCCGATAATAATCAAAGTCCTGCACACTCGTAATGGTGCAGTTTCTCATCGTCGTCTTAATCTTTGTTTTAATAATAATTTTTCCGATAAAAAAAGGAAAGGCGGAGATTATTGAGACACCGAATAAATAATAGGCGAAGATGCAAAACACTGTCGTTGCACCATTAGAACCGAACCTGATCAGATTATCAAGCAGAAGCTGTCTCAAAGCAAGAATTGCCCAGACTGCAGGAATCAGCCAAAGCTTACGCTCGTATTCCTTATATTTTTTTATGGACGATAATTCAAATGTTTTCCTATTTTTCTGTTTCATGCGTAAAGTATATCATCGCAGACATAATCGTGAAATCAAGGGCTTGTAAAATCTTTGTAAAAAATGCTTTAAGTGAGTTTGGGTTGCATTTTCAGAAAACATTTCAATCAGTTCGCAAAGTCCATTCATATTGTGTTATAATGTGCTACAGAAAGAGTAAGAGCTTAAGAAAGGGTACGAAGCAATGATACGCACGATGACAATCGAGGATTATGAAGGAGTAAAGGCACTTTGGATGTCGATCAAAGGGTTTGCCATCAGAAGTATTGATGATTCCAGAGAGGGTGTGGCGCGTTTTCTGCAGAGAAATCCCACGACCAGTGTGGTAGCTGTGGAGGATGGCAGGATCGTGGGTGCAATCCTGTGCGGCCATGACGGCAGACGGGGATGTCTGTATCATGTGTGCGTAGCAGAGGAATATCGTATGCACGGCATCGGCAAGGCAATGGTAGTGTTCTGTATGGAAGCCCTGAAGCGGGAGCATATCAATAAGGTGTCACTGATCGCTTTTACGGCCAATGATATCGGTAATGCATTCTGGCGGCAGATTGGCTGGACGAAGAGGGAAGACTTAAATTACTATGATTTTACGTTGAACGAGGCGAATATTACGGCATTTAATAAGTAAGGTCTGCATTTAGCCAAATCATTAGTGTCCGTGTTTTCGGACTGGGAGAAAGGGATGGTATTATGATGAAAATTGCAGAAGCCAGAAGTGCATATGCCACACAGCTTAGTGCACAAAGAAGCCAGAGAGCACAGCTCCAGAAGCAAAAGGAGAAGCTGGAGCAGGAGAGAGAGAAGAATACCGGCGCATCAGGCAATACCGGCGTATCGCTGGAGTTGTCGGATGAGTATTTGCAGAGATTTACAGAATTGCAGGAACGGATTGATACCCTGACAGATCAGATTAAGAAGAATGAAAAGAGTCTGGATGATGTAATCGAGATGGAAGTAGGGATTGCCAATTCAGAGGTGGCAAAGCAGCAGGGTGATGCCATGGAAGAGGCTGCCGAAGATATGGCAAAGTGTCTGGAAATCGCCAGAAGGATCAGTAGGGGAGATAAAGTGCCTGCACAGGATGAGAAGAAGCTGATGGATTTCAATATGGCAATTTATCAGATTGCAAAAAATATGGCAGTCATGAATATGAATAAGAAACATAAGGAGTGGGAGTCTCTATGGGAAGATGAAGAGGAAAAGCAGGAGTATGCTGATCCAATGGAGACAGCCGCGAATACGGAGATTGACATTGCCATGCCGGAGGGAATGGATGCGGCAGAACCGTCGCAGGAGATATAGGAGGAAATTAAGGGCTTTCGTATTTAAAACGGAAGCCTTTTTATAGCGCCTCTTATATGAATAAGTATTCATGATGGCTGAATAATATTCAACAGAATATGAATAAAATGCATAAAATAATTAAAAATATGCATAAATTTGCACTTGCAATTCATATTGATTTATTGTATATTGGTTTATAGTTGTAGCAGGCCCATAAAATGGAAGGTGTAAAGGGCCAAGAGAAAGGTATGAACAGACATGAATATTATACAAGGCGGTGTGACCGCAGCAAAAGGCTTTGAGGCAGCAGGCGTAGAGGCTGCAATCAAATATCAGAACAGGAAGGACATGGCAATGGTGTACAGCACGGCACCCTGTACGGCAGCAGGCGTGTTCACCAGCAATGTGGTTAAGGCGGCTCCGGTATTGTGGGATAAGGAAGTGGTCAGCCATTCTCCTTCAGTTCAGGCTGTTATCGTGAATTCCGGTATCGCCAATGCCTGTACCGGCAAACAGGGATATGAATGCTGTAAAAAGACGGCACAGAAGGCGGCGCAGGTACTGGGTATCTCTGAGGATGCGGTTATTGTGGCATCTACCGGCGTCATCGGCTGGCAGCTTCCGGTGGATAAGATTGCAGCAGGGGTGGAGAAGCTGGCTACCGCCAAAGCTGATACATTGGAAGCAGGTACATTGGCAGCGGAAGCTATTATGACCACAGATACCATTTCCAAGCAGGCAGCAGTACAGATTGAACTGGGCGGTAAGACGGTGACCATCGGCGGCATGTGCAAGGGCTCCGGTATGATTCATCCGAATATGTGTACCATGCTGGGATTTGTAACTTCGGACATTGCAATCTCCAAGGAGCTTCTGCAGGAAGCTTTAAGAGAAGATGTGGTTGATACCTTCAATATGATTTCCGTAGATGGCGATACTTCCACCAATGATACGTTGGTAGTTCTGGCCAATGGTCTTGCGGGCAATCCGGAGATTACCACGAAAAACGATGATTATTATAAATTTAAAGAAGCCTTGAACTATATTGATACCACTCTTGCCAAGATGATGGCAGGAGACGGAGAAGGGGCAACAGCTCTGTTTGAGACTAAGGTCATCCATGCGGATACCAAGGAAAATGCAAGAACTTTAAGCAAATCCGTGGTGTGCTCCAGCTTAACGAAGGCCATGATCTATGGTCATGATGCCAACATCGGCAGAATCATGTGTGCACTGGGATATGCCGGTGTGGACTTTGATCCCGATAAAGTAGAATTGTTCTGTGAGAATGATGAGAAGAGGATTCAGATCTGTAAGGGCGGTCTGTTGACGGATTTCGATGAAGAGGAAGCGACTGAGATATTGTCATCACCGGAGGTACGTGTTGTTGTGGATATGAAGATGGGCGATGAGGAAGCTACCGCCTGGGGCTGTGATCTGACATATGATTATGTTAAGATCAATGCGGATTATAGAAGCTAGTTTACATAATATCTATGGAGGAATACAATGGAACAGAAGGAAATGGATAAGGTTATGGAGAAAGCGGAGGTGCTGATAGAAGCACTTCCTTATATCCAGCAGTTTAACCGTAAAATTATTGTAGTAAAATATGGCGGCAGCGCCATGAGCAACGAAGAATTGCAGAAAAATGTCATTAAGGATGTAACGCTTCTGAAGCTGGTTGGCTTTAAACCCATTATTGTACATGGCGGCGGCAAGGAGATCAGCCGTTGGGTCGGCAAGGTAGGCAAAGAAGCGAAGTTTGTCAACGGTCTGCGTGTGACCGATGAAGAAACCATGGAAATTGCGGAGATGGTTCTCAATAAAGTGAATAAAGACCTCGTCCGTATGGTAGAAGAACTGGGTGTAAAGGCAGTGGGAGTCAGCGGTAAGGATGGCGGGCTCTTACAGTGTGAGAAGAAATATGCAGACGGAGAGGATATCGGTTTTGTGGGAGATGTTAACCATGTGGACCCGAAGATTCTCTATGATCTTTTGGAGAAAGATTTCCTGCCTATCGTGGCACCAATCGGACTGGATGAGCAGTTTAACACTTACAATATCAATGCAGATGATGCAGCCTGTGCCATTGCAAAGGCGGTGGGTGCAGATAAACTCGTATTTTTAACGGATATTGAGGGACTTTACAAGGACATCAATGATAAGTCCAGTTTTATTTCCAGACTGACGGCAACCCAGGCGGATGAACTGATTGCCAGCGGCTGTATCGGCGGCGGTATGCTTCCGAAGCTGAACAACTGCACGGATGCCATCAAGCAGGGCGTTAACAGAGTGCATATCCTGGATGGACGGATTGCACACTGCCTGTTATTGGAGATCTTTACCAATCAGGGTATCGGAACAGCCATTATTGCAGACAAGGACAAAGCGAATATGGCTTAGAAAGGAGCGGAATATGAGCGCTACAATGCAGAATTATATAGATCAGGCAGAGAAAGATTTATTACATACCTATAACCGGTATCAGGTTGTATTTGATAAAGGAGAAGGGGTATATCTCTATGACATAGACGGCAAAAAATATCTGGATTTCGTATCCGGTATTGCTGTCTTTGCATTGGGGTATCATAATAAGGAATATAATGATGCTCTAAAAGAACAGATAGATAAGCTTATTCATACCTCTAACTACTATTATAATCTTCCGGCGATTGAAGCTGCCCGGAAGATTAAGCAGATATCCGGCATGGATAGGGTATTTTTTACCAACAGCGGTGCGGAGGCTATTGAAGGCGCTATTAAGACTGCGCGCAAATATGCTTATCTGAAGGATGGAAGTACAGACCATGAGATCATTGCCATGAATCATTCTTTCCATGGCAGAACCATGGGTGCTCTGTCGGTTACGGGTAATCCCCATTACAGGGAGGCTTTTGAACCGGGCATCGGCAATATTAAATTTGCCAATCTGAATGATTTTGACAGCGTGATGGCACAGGTAACGGATAAGACCTGTGCAATCCTTTTTGAGACCGTGCAGGGGGAAGGCGGTATCTATCCTGCTACGGAAGAATTTATGAGTAAAGTCAGAAAGCTGTGTGATGAGAGAGACATTCTGATGATCTTAGACGAGATCCAGTGCGGTATGGGGCGTACCGGCACGATGTTCGCATGGCAGAGATACGGTATCAAGCCGGATGTGATGACCACTGCCAAAGCATTAGGCTGTGGTGTACCGGTAGGTGCTTTTCTTATGACGGAAAAGGTAGGCGCCCATTCCCTGACAGCGGGAGATCACGGTACTACTTATGGCGGCAATCCTTTAGCCTGTGCGGCAATCTGTAAAGTAATTGATTTATTCGAGAAAGAAAATGTGCTTGAAAATGTGAAGACGGTAGGTGATTATCTTGGTAAGCGCCTGGATGAATTAGTGGCTGAGTTTGACTGTATTGAGACCAGACGGGGTGTTGGTATGATGCAGGGGCTTGTATTCAACAGAGCAGTAGGGGATATCATCGTGAAGGCTATGGATAAGGGACTGGTATTGATCAATGCCGGAACCGACATTATCCGGTTCGTTCCTCCACTTATCATTACGAAAGAGAATGTGGATCAGATGATGGAAATCTTACGTGAGAGTATCGCGGAAGTATGTAAATAAGTAAGAAGGAGAACTAAGGGTGACTCTAAAAAAGAGATTGATTATGATTCTGGTGATCGTGCTGTTTGCAGTTGGCATTTACGGTGCGGCCAGAGTTGGAATGACGGTTGTTTATCGGGACGAAGAGGTACAGGAAGAGGATGATTCTCTCTTCGGACACAGAGAAACATTATATTTATGGTATACAGATGAAGCGCTGACAGATTATCTTAACAGTGTGGCAGTATCTTACAGTGAATATCAGGATGATGTGAGAGTGGTTCCGGTTTATACGTCGGGGCTGGAATATCTGGAAACCATTAATCAGGCATCCTTAACCGGTGAAGAGGTGCCGGATCTGTACATTGTCAGCAATGATTCCCTGGAAAAGGCATATCTGGCAGGACTGGCCAGTGAGGTGAAAACACCGGAAGGTGCGGCAGCCATGAAGGATATTTTCACGGAGACGGCAATCCATGCGGTGACCTATCATGACAAACAGATTGCTTATCCATTTTATTTTGAAACAAGCTGTTTCCTCTATAATAAGACATATCTGGAGGATTGGGCCAAAGCGCAGTTAGAGACCGAAGCAGATGCAGCAGCCGGAGAGGAAGCGCAGCAGGAGGCGGATGCGGCAGCAGAGCAGAAGGACAGTGCTGATGAGTCCGGTGATGTGGCAGATGGAGAAAAGGATAGCACTGACGAAACTACTGATACGGCGGAGAATGCGGATGCCATACAGGACAGTGTAGTAACAGAAGAGGCAATTGCTGCGAAGGTTACAGAGGCTCTTCCGGATACAATGGATGACATTTTATCCTTTGCGGATGTGTATGATGCACCGGAGCAGGTAGAAGCGGTCTTCAAATGGGATGTATCGGATATTTTCTATAACTATTTCTTTGTAGGTAATTATATCGATGTGGGCGGTGTCAATGGTGATGATTCTGATTCCATTCACATATATAATGAAGATGCAATTCGGTGCATGAGAGTTTATCAGGATCTCAACCAGTTCTTTTCCATAGATACGAAAGAGATCAGTTATGACAATGTGCTGCAGGATTTCATGGACGGTAAGATTGTTTATACGGTGGCCACTTCCGATGCGTTATCCAAGATCGCAGCAGCTAAAGCAGAGGGGAATTTTGATTATGAATACGGAATCTCCATGCTTCCGGATGTGAGTGAGACATTAGAGTCTGCTTCCCTGTCTGTGACGCAGTGTGTGGTAGTGAACGGATATTCCACACAGAAGGATATGGCCAATGATTTTGCCATATATCTGACAGAATATGATATGGATAATCTTTTTGGCAGAACAGGAAAACTTCCTGTTTACTCAAACGGCACTACCTACAGTGATCCCAATGTTGAAGCATTCCGGGAAGAATATGAGAATTCCGTGCCAATGCCTAAGATGATTGAAACCAGTAACTTCTGGGTAGAATTAGAGATTGCTTTTGCAAAGATATGGGACGGGGATGATGCCAATGCTGATCTGAAAGCATTGTCTGAGAAGATAATGTCCCAGGTTATTGGTGCAGAGTACACAGAAGAATATATTGATGTGCCGGTGGAAAAGGATGAGGAAGAAATGTCGGAAGAGGTCATAGAAGAGGAATCGGAGGAAGACAGTTCGGGAACGGAAAATGAATGATGTGCCTGAAATCTGCATATCCTGCAACAATAATGGATAAGATATAACAAGACAGTTTAGGCTGTCTTGTTATTTTTTGGGTATTTTACTGCCGGAGTCATCGTGCGGCAGTATGTGAGAATCTGAAATGGAGGATTAGCATGTTAGGATTTCTGATTTCATTATTATCAGGTGCATTAATGAGTATTCAGGGAGTGTTTAATACACAGGTAACGAAGACTTCCGGCATATGGGTGGCCAATGCTTTTGTCCAGTTTACCGCGCTTCTTGTATGTCTGGCAGGCTGGCTTATTACGGACCGGTCTTCTTTCGGCTCTCTGTGGAAGGTGGAGCCAAAGTATATGCTTCTGGGAGGAGCCATCGGTGCTTTTATTACCTATACCGTTATTAAGGGCATGGCACTTTTGGGACCGGCCAAGGCAGTGATGCTGATTGTCATTTCCCAGCTGATTGTGGCATATGTCATTGAACTTCTGGGGCTGTTCGGCGTGGAAAAGCAGCCTGTTGAAATGCGTAAGATTGTGGGTATGGCAGTGGCAATCGTAGGAATTGTTATTTTTAAGTGGACATAATCTGCAATTTATCTTACAATGAGAGTACAGTGCATGGTGGGGACTTCCTTATGGATCCGTATAGGATTCGGAAAGGAAACTATGCAAAGAAAAGAAAATATAGGAAGCCGATATGGCAGGAAAGAAGAACAGAAGAATATAAGCAGCCGGACAAAGGTGCGAAATGTTATCACGTGTATTCTTCTGTCAGTAGTTTTGGGAGTATGCGGTTGCACGAAGAAGGAGCAGCTAGTACTTTCTGTGCAGAATGACACAGCCGTGAATATGGAAGAAAACCGGGAAGATATCGGTGATGCCCGGGCGGATTTGGCAGAGAAAGACGGTTTGCGGCAGAGCATTTACGTACATGTCTGCGGAGCTGTTGTGAATCCCGGGGTCTATGAGCTTCCCACAGGAAGCCGGGTTTATGAGGCCGTTCAGGCAGCAGGAGGATTCACGGAAGAAGCGGATGTAAATTATGTAAACCAGGCACTTGCATTGACAGATGCCGTACAGCTTGTGATTCCTACGGTTGAAGAGGCAGAAGCATGGCAAACGCAGGATGGACAGGCAGACGATGGTAAGATCAATATCAATACAGCCTCTGAATCGCAACTATGTGACATCCCGGGAATCGGAGCAGTCAGGGCAGCGGCGATTGCAGCTTACAGGCAGGAACATGGTGCCTTTGAAACAATAGAGGATATTATGAAGGTAAGTGGCATTAAGCAGGGGACTTACGATAAAATAAAAGACAGTATTAAAGTAAATTAGAGGCAGGAAAAGAAATGGGACAGAAGGTCTTGGTAGTTGACGACGAGAAATTGATAGTAAAGGGTATTCGGTTCAGCTTAGAGCAGGATGGCATGGAAGTGGATTGTGCCTATGATGGTGAGGAAGCTCTGGAACTGGCAAAGCAGAATCAGTATGATATGATCCTTTTGGATGTGATGCTTCCTAAGATGACAGGATTTGAAGTATGTCAACAGATTCGTGAATTTTCTAATGTACCAATAGTTATGTTAACTGCAAAAGGCGATGATATGGATAAAATTCTGGGTCTGGATTATGGCGCTGATGATTATATCACCAAGCCTTTCAATATTTTGGAAGTAAAGGCAAGAATTAAAGCAATTATGCGCAGGACCAATCGTAAGAGTACAGAGCGGGAGCTGCCTAAGATTGTAGAGAAAGGCGATATGCGTCTGGATTGTGATGGCAGAAGAGCCTATATCAAGGGAAAAGAGATTAATCTGACAGCGAAGGAATTTGAGGTATTGGAACTTCTGATGAAGAATCCCGGTAAGGTTTATGGCAGGGAAGAATTATTAAAGCTGGTTTGGGGAAATGATTATCCCGGAGATGTGAGAACAGTGGATGTACATATCAGGAGACTACGGGAAAAAATAGAAAGTGTGCCCAGTGAACCGGTTTATGTACGTACCAAATGGGGCGTGGGGTATTACTTTGCTTAAAGAGAAATTACATGACATTAAAATTCTAAGAAGTCTTAAGACAAGGATCTTTCTGATTTTGCTTATCGTGGGGCTTATTCCGTGTATCGGTATGCGGTATGCCATTCTGAAAAATTATGAGCAGCGTGCTGTCAGTGTGAGAACGTCTGACATTTCCACGCAGCTTAAGATTCTGGCCAATCATTTGATCACTTATCATTATTTACAGGATACTTCCTCGGAGGTCATCAATGCGGAAATTGATCAGTTGTCCTCGCTTTATGACGGACGTGTGCTGATTATTAATGGCGACCTTCGTGTTGTGAAGGATACTTATGGTATTAGTGAAAGTAAGACCATTATTTCAGAGGAAGTAGTGCGTTGTATCAAAGGGGAGAGTACCAGCAAGTATGACAAGGAGAATGGGTATATTGAGATGACCATTCCCATTACAGAAACGGTAAGTGCAGGCTCAGATCAGTCGCCTGTTACGGAAAAAAAGGATGTGGTGCGCGGAGTTATGCTGGTTAGTGCCTCAACGGATTCGATTATGGCAACGATGGATATTTTAAGCCGGAATGCAATGATCGTGGAAGTAATTGCTGTCATAGGGATTTTTGTAATATCCATACTGGCGGCTAAGGCTTTGATCCACCCTTTTGAAAAGATTACTGAGGCATTAAATCAGGCACAGGAAGGGTATACAAATGACCCGATTTCAGTGAAGGACTGTCTGGAGACAGAGCACATCGGCGATGCGTTTAACAGAGTGCTGAGCAGGATGAAGCTTTTGGATGATTCCAGACAGGAGTTTGTATCCAATGTGTCCCATGAATTGAAAACCCCTATTACTTCCATGAAAGTGCTGGCAGATTCCCTGATTACCCAGAACGATGTGCCAATAGAAGTGTATCAGGAATTCATGTCCGATATTGCGGAAGAAATCGAGAGAGAAGATAAGATCATCACGGATCTTTTATCCCTTGTCAAAATGGACAGGACAGCGGCAGATCTTAATATTGCACAGGTAGATATCAATGTGTTGGTGGAGCTGATTATGAAAAGGCTTCGTCCTATTGCACAGAAACGGGATGTGGAACTGGTTTATGAGAGTGTACGTCCTGTGACGGCAGCGGTGGATGAGGTTAAGCTAACCCTTGCGATTTCCAATCTGGTGGAGAATGCCATCAAATATAATAAGGAACATGGATGGGTTAAGGTTAAGCTGGATGCGGATCACCAATTCTTTACAATAGAGGTGGCGGATTCGGGTATAGGTATTCCGGAAGAATCTCTGGAGCATATATATGAGAGGTTCTATCGGGTAGACAAATCCAGATCCAGAGAGATCGGAGGTACCGGGCTGGGACTTGCCATCACCAGAAATGCGATCATTATGCACAGAGGTTCTATCAAGGTGGTCAGCGAGGAAGGTGTGGGAACGACCTTTACGGTTAAGATACCGCTTACGTATATTGCAGTGTGATGGTATGGAATTTCGGAATGGAGGATAAGGTTGAATAGCAGGAACAGATTCCTGACGGTTCTTATACTGATGGCTTTGGTTGTGTCGGTAATGGCCTGCGGCAGCGAGCCGGTAGTCAGTGGAACCGTCTATAAGATATATTATGTAAACAAAGAAGAAACCAAGATTTTCTGTGTTGAGTATGGCAGTGAAACCCGGGATACGGAAACTTTGCTTGGTGAATTACTGGAGCAATTGAGAACTACAGGCGAGAGGATGGAGTATATAGCACCGCTTGCCGGGGATTTTGCATTGCTTGACTATACGCTGGATAATGGACAGCTTACCCTGGATTTTGATGAGCAGTATAAGAAAATGGATGTGATCCGGGAAGTGCTTGTCAGGGCTGCTATCGTCAGAACACTGACTCAGATTCCGGGTGTTGATTATGTGGCATTTACGATTCATGGAGAAATGCTCACAAATGATGTGGGTGTAGCGGTAGGAACTATGGCGGCGGATACCTTCATTGATAATGCAGGCAATGAGATTAACGCTTATGAAAAAGTGAATCTGCGTCTGTATTTTGCCAATGAGACAGGAGATGGCCTGGTAGAGGAAAACCGCAGAAATGTGGTGTACAGCAGTAACATTTCCCTGGAAAAACTGGTGGTGGAACAATTGTTAAAAGGGCCTATGGCGCAGGGGGCTTATCCAACGATCAATCCACTGACTAAGATTCTCAGTGTCAATATAAAAGATGGAGTGTGTTATGTAAACTTCAATGAGGAGTTCTTAAACCAGCCCTATAATGTAAGCACGGATGTAACGATTTATTCCATAACCAATTCCCTGGTGGAATTGCCCAATGTGAATAAAGTGCAGATTTCCGTCAGCGGTGAGACAGACATTCTGTATCGGGAGAATGTAAGCCTGAACAATGTGTTTGAGCGGAATCTGGATCTTATTACAACTACGGAGAGTGAGTAACGATAGCGGAATGTAGATAGAGAGGGAGTGACAAAAGATTGAGAAGACCCTTATGCCTGATCGGAATGGTGTATGTGGTGGCAATTATCATAGGAATGACCGTCACGGTGCCTGAAGCGCCTGTCTATGAGCATTTGGACAGGCAGCAGGTTACCGTAGCGGGATATGTGGACCGGAAGGAGTATCGTATATCGGGAGAAAAAGAAGTCCCGGTCATTACGTTACAAGATGCAGTAATTCTAAGGGAAGATCAAATAGCAAATCTGGAACAAATCTTAACAGGTTCTGATAAAGTGTCAGGTTCTGACACAGCTTTCTCATTTTTATGCTATCTGAATCAGGATGAAATGCCTCCTATGGGGAGTTATGTGATTGTGCAGGGAAAATTCTATTCCTTTGCCCATGCCACCAATCCGGGAGAATTTGACAGCGCAGAATATTATAGAATATTAAAGCAGCAGGGGAAACTTATGCAGGCCGAATGTGTGGCAGTAAGCAGCGGATATGACGGCTTCAGGGAAGGACTCTACCAGATCAGGGACTATCTCTCGATGCTGATAGATGCCTGTTATGACAGGCAGGATGCGTCTGTCATGAAGGCGATGCTCCTGGGAGAAAAGGGTACCTTGGATAAGGACATCAAAAGTCTGTATCAGCAGAACGGCATGATTCATATCTTAAGCCTCAGCGGACTGCATTTATCCATTATGGGTATGGGCTTGTATAAGCTCCTGAAAAAAATGAGAATCCCTATAGCGGTTAACATAATTCTATCTATTGGTATCATGTACTGTTATGGAACGATGACAGGAATGGGAATGTCCATGACCAGGGCATATATTATGTTTGCTCTGCATTTGTTTGCAGAACTGGTGGGGAGAACCTACGATATGTATACTGCTTTGATTATTGCGGCAGTAATCCTTTTGCTGCAGCAGCCCCTGTACCTTCGCAACAGCGGCTTCCTGTTCAGTTTCGGTGCAGTCTGCGGAATAGGATTACTGTTACCTGCTGTAGAAAATAATCTTTTCACCAAAAGCCGGATAGAAAAACTTCTTATGTCCGGAATATCTGTTACTATCTCCATGCTGCCGGTATATCTGTGTTTCTATTATGAGTTTCCGCCTTATTCCGTACTTTTAAATCTGATTGTAATTCCCTGTATGACAGTGGTTCTGGTGTGTGGTCTTTGCAGTGTGGGCCTGGCGGCATGCATACTGTCCCTTGGGATGCTTCCGGCGTATCCGGTGCGTTTTATATTGAGACTGTACGTGTGGATGTGTGACCATTGTATGAGTCTGCCCGGTCATGCATGGATTACAGGATGTCCTAAAGTATGGCAGGTCATTTTATTTCTTGGGATTATTGTTGCCTTGATTCTGTGGGAGCAGAAAATCCCTAAGCTGATGTTTTGGCAGGGTATATTGTGCGCACTGTGTGTTTTTTGTGTCAGATTGCCATATGGACTGGAGATTACCATGGTGGATGTGGGTCAGGGCGATTGCATCTATCTGTCGGAGGATGATGGTGCAAGGTTCCTGATTGACGGCGGCAGCTCCGATCAGAGTGATGTGGCAGACTATCGGATACTGCCTTTTCTGAAATATAAAGGAGTAAGCCATCTGGATGCCGTGTTTGTTACTCACCCGGATAGTGACCATGAGAATGGTATCCGGGCCTGGCTGCAGGAATATGAGGATAGCGGCATATCTATCGGAAAGCTGATTCTTCCTGATATAGCAGAGGAATGCAGAAACGAGGAGTACCGGGAAATAGAAGGCTTGGCGATAGCAAACGGTGTGCCGGTACACTATATCAGTGCAGGAGAAAAGCTGCATGGGAAAGAAGTTATGTTAACCTGCTTGAACCCGGAGCAGGGATGTCAGTTTGAGGATACAAATGCCTATTCTATCGTACTGTATCTGACTTATGGTGATTTTACCGCACTTTTTACAGGGGATCTGGAGGGAGAAGGGGAGCGGAAGGTACTTAATCAGATACAGGATAGCTGTATGCTTCTGAAGGTGGCGCATCATGGCTCCCGCAATTCTACATCCGAAGAGTTTCTGGAGGCAGTGCAGCCGGGGATTGCCCTAATCTCGGCTGGAAAGGATAACAACCCTACGCAAATTGTGATACAAGTATAAATGTAGAAATCCCTTGAAATAAGGCTTTTTCATGATAGCAAACGCCGGGTTATGCCATTTGAAGTCCTGATATCGCAACACAGGGAAAATCCTAAATCTCTAAAATGAAACCCTTTTAACGATAGGAATTATTATCGTTAAACTGTGTGCTATCGTTAAAATCTATATATTGCTTGACTTATCTCAAATAAAGAGGGTTACTTTTACTATCTTTAACGATAGGAGGAATCCGATATGGAACATCAAGATAGAGAAGTGCAGTACAGATGTGCCAAGTGGCTAATAACCAATATGCTACATTCTAATGAAATTACGATACAGGAATACGAAGAAATCCATAAGCAACTTCTGGTCGAGTTAGACCCGCCTTTAAAATCTATTGAAACACCAGGATTTTATGTTCAGGAGGTCTTTGAAGATGACTAGAGTTACAAAAATTGAACAGATAAGCATTGCACCAATTCTTCTTCAAAAAACATCAATAAAAAGGGTTGCGGCATACGCAAGGGTATCAACGTATAATGATGAGCAACTAAATAGCCTTGAGGCACAAAAAGACTATTATGAGAAAAAGATAGAAGAAAACCCATCATGGGTGCTTGCTGGGATATATGTTGATGAAGGTATAACCGGGACTTCTTATCTTCATCGTGCAGAATTTCAGAGGATGATTGAAGACTGTAAACAAGGGAAGGTAGATATGGTGCTAACCAAATCGGTTAGTAGATTTGCAAGGAATACTGTAGATGCTCTGAATGTTATAAGAGAATTAAAGGAAATCGGAGTTGGAGTATTCTTTGAGAGAGAAAATGTATGGACTCTTGATTCCAAGGGAGAATTCCTGATTACTTTACTCACTTCGCTTGCACAGGAAGAGGCTCGCTCAATTTCGGAAAATACTGCGTGGGGACTTCGCAAAAGATTCGCTGATGGGAAATATTCTGTGGGTTATAAAAGTTTTTTGGGATACAATGCCGGGTTTGAGATAAATGAAGAACAGGCGGTATTTGTCAGACTAATTTTCAGAATGTACATTCAAGGTTATTCGACTTATAAAATCTCTCAACTCTTACAACGATGGGAAGTCAGATCCCCGGCTGGAAAAGACAAGTGGCATCCTAGTTCTGTCCTTAGCATTCTTGAGAATGAAAAATATAAGGGGGACGCTTTGCTTCAGAAAACATTTACTGTAGACTTTCTTACTAAGAAGTTCAAGAAGAATGAAGGAGAATTACCACAATATTATGTTCATGAAGGGCATGAGCCTATTGTTGATGAGGTGGTGTTCGATTATACACAAACTCTGATTTCATCCAGAGCATCATCAGGGAGAAAAAAATATAGTGGAATTACCCCTGCATCTTCACTTTTAAGCTGTGGCGTCTGCGGGGCATGGTATGGACCAAAACCAGAACACTCCAATGATAAATATCGCAAGGTTGTTATGATGTGTCATAACAGATTTAAGAAACCATTATACTGTAAGAATACCCGGATTCTTCAAAGTGAGCTGCCTAACATTTATACGGAAATAGCTAGAAGGATTTTCACAAAATATCCACAAGTCAAAATAGCATTACAAAGCATATTTCTTAATCTCGGTATTGCCGCCAAGGTCACATTTAAAAAGTCTTATATCAAGGATATTCAAGATATTTCTATTGTAGTCAGTTCGGCTACAGTTTTTCCAAACGGAATATTAAAAATTGAACTTATTGATGGGTCACGAATGAAAATAACATTATAAGGAGGAACAGCCTATTGTTCACAAGAAGAGAAGAGCAACTGCTCGGAGGTGGATACTTTATCGTCATCCGGAAGGAAGAAAGGTTTATTGAAGTGAAGTCCAAGAACACGGGACATTGTTGGATGATCTTTAAAAGGAGATATGACCAAGATAGGCCTGTAGTGCTTTATCACAAGCACGGAAAGACTGATGCTTGGTATCACGAGCATAAGCGTGGCTGGATGGTTGAGGAGATGGTCAAGGAAATAAAAAAAGCACGATAAGTATGTGATAGCACACCCAAACTATCTGAAACAGAAAAGATATGGTCATAAACATGCGTAGAATCGTTTTCTGATGGGTTTGGGGTGACGAGGGTATAAATAATAGCAAAAAGCGTTAGAGGGTCAATTTGAGCCTTTTGGAAAGGAGAATCTATGAGTTTTAAGAAAGACAGAAGAGCGAAGGTGTATGAGGCATACGTGCCGGGAAAGAGAGAAGGATATTATGGAGTGACATCTTACAAGACAGTTCCGCAGATAAAGCTGACGGGGCAGTGGTTGGAGGAGTTGGGGTTCACTCCGGGGGCAGAGATGCGTATCGAGTGTTCCGGCGGACGGCTCGTCATAACCAGGGCAGATGAAGTGATAGTGTAATAAGAGGGATTGTTTGAAAACATACTTGCAATTTATCTGATGTAGAGTGATATATGTCAGCGATAAAGGTACTTTAAGCAGTATGTTAGGAGATGATGCCCTTGATTGTGTAATATTCCTTTTGACGAATAAAACACTTGATTTTGTTCGCTAAAAAGTATAAAATAGAATCTGGCTTTTTTGGAGGTGAATTATGGAATATATGACAATTCAAGAGGCTTCAGAAAAATGGGGTATAACTTGCCGGAGAGTCCAGGTTCTTTGCGTTGAAGGAAGGATACCTAACTGCATTAAATTTGGACGTCAGTGGGCCATTCCCACAGATGTAGAAAAACCAACTGATGCAAGAATCAAAAGCGGAAAATACATTAAAGGAGACGAGCGATGAAATTATTTTCTTTCTTTTCCGGCAGCGGGTTCCTGGATTTGGGATTTGAACACAATGGTTTTGATGTTGCCTTTGTTAATGAGTTCAACCCGGAATTCTTAAGAGCATACAGATATGCAAGAGAGCATATGGCAAATCCTATTAATCGACCTGCCTGTGGATATTATCAAGGTGATATAAACGACTTTATAAATGATGAGAATTTGAAAAGAAACATGGCCCAGAATATGCAGTATTACAGGTCGCAAGGTGAATGGGTTGGATTTTGTGGCGGTCCGCCATGCCCCGATTTTTCGGTGGCCGGGAAACAGGCGGGTAGGGAAGGTGATAACGGAAAACTTTCTCAGTCATACATTGATATGATTGTGAATATGCATCCAGATTTTTTCCTTTTTGAAAATGTAAAAGGGCTTTGGCAAACAAAACGCCACAGGGAATTCTATGAAGAGTTGAAAGAACAATTGCATAATGCGGGTTATAAAACCACCGAGAGACTAACGAATGCCTTAGAATTTGGGGCTCCACAAGACAGAGATAGAATATTGCTGTTTGGGGTGAGCGCTAATCTTTTGCCTGCAAACTGTTATGACGGAGATGAGATTACTAATTTTAATTGGGATGCATACAAGCAGTATGACCTTGATGAGGTAAAGAATAATTACCCATGGCCTGATACGGATCCTTTCGTAGCGAATGGTCAGACACAGCCACCGCAAGGAATACCTGTTAATCTTACAGTTGAACATTGGTTTAGACAGAATAATGTTGATAATCATCCTAATGCGGGAGACTTCTTTGTGCCCAGAGCAGGTTTGGCGAGAATGCAGACTATTGAAGAAGGTGATGTTTCGAGAAAGTGTTATAAAAGAGTGCATAGATGGAGATATTCACCAACGGCTGCTTATGGAAACAACGAGGTTCATTTGCACCCTTACAGGGCAAGAAGAATGTCTGCAGCCGATACCTTGGCAATTCAAACGTTGCCTGCGGACTTTTCATTACCGGGAGATATGAGTTTAACAAACAAGTTTAAGACGATAGGTAATGGCGTCCCATATGTTTTGGCGTGTGGAATCGCTCAGACCATAAGAGATTACTTGAATCAACATGTTAATCCGAATATTGCCGGAAATCAAAATGGCCAAATAGTTGACCTGTCTAATATTGTGTAAGCGTCATCAAAAAAAGCCAACGGTGACGCTGGCTTTTTCTGTACGAAGGATTATTGAACCAAATCTTCACAGAAGGTTTCGATAAACGCAGTAGATACCCCTTTGAGGGTTCTTTCCTGACAGAGCCCAAGAAGTTCACTAACCGCAGAGTAGGGAAGGTATAATGCGTGGAGATCTGCAAACTCAGGTTTGTTGACTTCTCTTGATACTTTGTCAGATAAATCGTCTGGCGCAATGATTATAAAACGCATATCAGCAAGGGGTGGAAGGGTTTTCTTGAAGTTGCTCATCCTTGTCAACCCTGAAGTTACTCCAGTACTGTTTTCAACTTCAAACATGGCTGGAATACTTTTTGAATCAAGCCATATTGCATCGATGAGACTTCCGGCCTTTGCTGCACCGTCAAAGGCACCGACAACGGGAACTTTTGCCAAATCTGTTATGATACGGTCATGCTCGGAGAGGAGTTTCCCTTTGTACTTAGCGCCCTGATCATTTTTTGCAATAAAGGTCTTAACGCCTAAACTACAGCCTATCTCGTATATGGCCATCTGCATATTCAGGTGAATACGCTCTTCGGTAGTATCTACGCTGCCAGAGGCAATCTCGTGAGCAGGTAATTCGAGCGCATTATAAATGACATTCTTGGATGGGATTTCATTAATCTCCATGTTCTTGATCTCTTTCTCGACCAACTCGCCAGGGGTGTGTGGGTCATTGGGAAAATAAATCAAGTGTCTCTGACCACTTTTAATTTTTGTTTTGCCGTTTACCATTTCGATTCGACCCGGATAACAGTAGTAAAACTGTGGGGTATGACAAAGAAGCGCTTCCAAAGCTGAACGGGTATTGTAGGCGGCCCCCAATAATCTATCGATATTAATGGGTGTGCCTTCTGTTATGGCGTTTGCCACACGAGCAAGCATCTGAATCGATATAGATTGGCGCTTGGCGGTTTTGGGTGTTTCCCCCTTGCTCGGATCATATCGTTTGATTGTTATGGGACCACAGTTGCCGTCAATGCTTTCGATGGCAACGAGGGTGTTCGTAGCTCCGTGAATGTATGAAAAATAATTGTTTTTGGGGAGCGTCTTTAAAGCATTAACCAACAGTTCGATAGATACACTGGAATCAGCAGTATTCATAATTATTTCCTCCCTCGGATTTAATATGTACACTTTCTATATCTGAAGCATATCACAATTCCGGCTTTTACACAATAGAAAACCGGAAAAAAATGTAAGAAAATGCGAAAAATATCTCTTAAATGGCAAAAGTGTTGGTAAGAAGCCGGAAATATGGTGTGCACTGAGGTATAAAATTCCGGCTTTTGTTATATGGACTTAAAGAAAATGTGATATAATGACGATATACGAAATGGTAGAGTTGTATTTTGTGGATATACTATTATATAAGGCAACTGTATCCGAAGTTTCCGGGAATAGTCGATTATTTTCAGATTCGTACAGTATGGCAGCACACCATACCCTGTTGAAATCACAGCCGAGTTGGTTGAGGTCGCAGGGCATTTGGATAAAGACAAGATAGAAGACTTACCGAACTATCCGTTACACACCGAGTACAGCTACGGCAAGAGAAGTCTCTCGTCAAGTCTTGTGAGACAGTTCCCGGTTCTTTGTGATGCGAACAAGGACGGAGTTTGATACATATTTTGAGAATCCGGCTGATAAGGAACTGTTCATAGAAGGCATCAGACAGGTGTGTTCTGATGGCAGGAGTCGATTCCTTGTGCCAGAGGTTAACTCGGGAGCGGAAGACTTAAAATCTGTAGTACAAGAATTGATATAAAATACGTTTTATATAAAGTATCCAATGAAAAGAGGCGGGCATTTATGAATATAAAGATTGTTTTTTATAAATCTTCATCGAAGTATTATGATCCATGTTGCTTACAATGTGAGAGTTTCGATAACTATGTTTCTGAAAAAAGTGTTAATTCTGTTGAATTGGAAGATGAAGAAATCAGACTTAAGTCATCCTCTATTAGCTCGGTACTTTTAACAGTAAAGAGCTGGTCTAAAACAGAGTACTATATTGACGGCAAGAATTCTTCTGCCCTTGAGATTGAAAGAGTCCTTAAATTGCTGGGATGTGAAAAAGCTAAAACTGAAGAGGTTGTCGGTGACCACTGTTATGCATTAGGCGGATGGGGCTGCAATCAATTAGAGGATATATCATTAAGTCAGGATGAGTATTCTTACGGATACTATAGCCGTAGTAAGTATTATTGGTATCAGTTCGGTCATTTTGAAGACGGGATATGGAATGTTGATAAAGATAAAATCAAGAGAGTTCTTGAAGATGAGGCAGAAAGAAAGCATTTGTCATTCTGTAGGCATTTTGATATTTCAAGGATGCATTCAGAAGTAGATAAGTTGCCGGATACAATCGTAGTCGAGGATACCGAAGACTGTGGATGGCAGTATGTATATAGGGATGCTCCTGCAGGAATGAAACAGACAGAGATAACAGGAGTAGAGCCTAAAAAAGAAGAAAAATCCTATGGTGGAGGACTATCTATCAGCCTTGGCGATATACTGAAAGGTAAACAGCAAGATAGCGAGGATGAGGATGATGGCGAGAAGAATGTACCATCGGTAACTTTTGATGATATTGGTGGTATGGACAATATAGTTCAGCAGGTAAGGGAAGTTATAGAACTACCGATGATCTCCCCTCAAATTTTCGAACATTATCATCTTACTCCGCATAAGGGAATATTATTGTATGGTCCTCCTGGCTGTGGCAAGACCATGATTGCTAAAGCGATTGCAAATGAGATAAATGCACATTTTATTGCTGTTAATGGACCGGAAATACTGAACAAGTTTATGGGAGAGTCTGAGGCAAATTTAAGAAAAGTATTTGAGGAAGCAAAAAAGAAAACTCCGTCAATAATATACTTTGATGAATTTGATTCCATATCAACAAGGAGAGACAACGATGACCATCTGTCATCTTCAACGGTCGTGAATCAGCTTCTGACGCTTATGGATGGGATGGACGAAAGTAAGGTTTGTTGTATAGCATCGACTAATCGAATCGATATGATTGATGAGGCTATAAAGCGGCCGGGAAGATTTGACTATGTGATAGAAATAGAAAAGCCATCGCCAGAAGGGTGCAGACAGATATTCAGAATACATACCGGGAAAAAACCTGTAGACCCTACCTTCGATAAAGAAAGATTTGTGGATAAGTATTTAGTGGGGCTTTCTGGTGCTGAAATTGCCTTTGTAGCAGCAGAGGCCGCATACAACTCTATTCGAAGAACCATTGATATAAGTGAAGTATTCTCGGGAGAAGAAGTAGTTCTTTCCGATGAGAATATTATAATTGATAGGGATTTTATAAAGGCAGTGAATACCCTTAAGGAAAGGAAGACAAAGGCAGATAGCGCAAAGTATCGATATAATATGTAATAAGTAAAAGAGGTGGGGAAAAAATGGGAATGACCGTAACATTAAGGGATTCTTCGAATCCATGCTATTTCAAAGAATATATGTTTAAGTTGCTGGATACATTTCCGCAGATTGATGAAATTCTTATCTGCTCTGGGTACTACCAAGAAAACAAGCCGTATACTGATGTTAACGGAAATCGAGGAATCAGCAACTATCGGGCAACAATGGATGCTGATTCAAATCATAATAATATGTTGAGAAGATTTCCGGGATTGGCGAGGGTAACCACTGTAGGCATAAAAGATGACTTTAACGGTGATTGGGGGATATCATATCAAAATTTTGTGGCGAACCTTCGTGAATATATGGGCGCAGACAGGGTTAGTGCTTATTATGATAATGAAAATAAATGGCATGCCAAAGAAATGATAATGCTTGCTAATGGTAGAGCTGTTGCTGGAATAATTGGCAGTAGTAACATAACTCAACCTGCATATGGAATTACATACAATGGTGGATATAATATAGAATCTGATACTTTTATTTATGACTCGGATTATAATGTTGAGATGGAGCAATTTGCTGTTGCATTAAGAGAGGGTGACGATGATGTATTTATCATTGTTGGTCAAAATAATGCAGCAGTGACAGGCGGTTCTGAAACAGCGATACTTGACAGACAGTATAGAAAAATAATGGGAATGCTACAGGATCAAGTTCGTTTCACAGCTTTTTAAGGGAAAAAACGAAGGCAATCTGCATATTCAGCAGACTGCCTTCAAAGCATAATTACTGATTGAATTTTGCCAGCTTGTTACGGATCTTCTTGATATAGTAGGTTACGGTGCCGTCAGCAATAGAAAGTGTTTCTGCAATCTTGCGTTGTGGAAGTTCCTCGGTCATAAGCGTAAATATCTTGAGGCAACGCTCATCCTCGTCCTTGAGGGCATCAAGCATCTGGGAGTAGAGGACATTGCGTAATGCTTCGCTTTCGACATCGTGTGATGACTGGGGTTCGGGAACACCGTCCTCGCCCATCTGCTCAAGGGATACATCTCCTGTGTAGGTGCATTCGACACCATCGAATGCTGCACAATGGGAACAATCCCCGGTACAGCGTTTGCCGTTAATCATTGGTCGCTGGTTACGATAGTCCCTCATGGCTTGCTTACGACCGGGACGCTTGATGGTAAGGTAGACCTCACGGGTACAAGGTATTTTCTTTCCCTTGATGGTCACATAGCATTCGAGTTCCTCATCGGACTCGATAGATACAGTTAAGTCAGTTCTTTTCATTAGATTTACCTCCGTAGTCGTTTTTGGTTATGCGAAACGGAGATAAACCCGGAACTGAAGTCAAAAAGGGCGCAACAACAGACCGAAAAAGAGTTAATACTCCGTTTCAGAATCTGTGAGCTGCGCCATTCCGATAGAACAGTTCATCAGTATTTGTCACTCATCCCGGAACCTCGGAATGTGCCGTGATCGGTGGCACGATTCCGGGATTCGTGAACTGTTTTGTGTTAGGCCTTAATCGATAGAGAAGACGAACTTGATACTGTCACGTATCCGCTGTGCATCAGCATCGGTTAAGGTACCAATCTTGCGCTCGATACAAGAGTTGTCGAGCTGAACCATTGTGGATGTCTTGGCAACGCAGGGATTTTTTAGTCCGTCATAAAATTGAAGTATTACATTGGACTTGAGATCCAGGCGGGACAGGCTGCTCGTTATGTAGCAGACTATGCAGGTGCCGGATGCTGCGTTCTGGCAATCCTCGGAGAGGATGATGCCATAATGGTCACCCCTCATACGATGCGTTTCTTCTTCATCGGTTACGGGGTTGTTGATCCAGACGATATCGTACTGGTGATAAATGTTATTAAAGGTACACATATTCTTTCGCTCCTTTTCTTAAGATTTGCTTGTTAGTCGGTATCCCGGCAAATGAGCCGTATCAAAGGGAGCGACCTGCAGGTGTTCCTGTTGACAAGAGTATCATCTGGTTAATTCTGTTAATGAGCAACGTTAATATTGTTAATACAGTTAATAATTAAAGGAGCGTGTTTTTATGGGGAAGGAAAAGGAATACCCAAGATTATGTGGTGGATCATTCTTTTCATTAATTCTTCGAGCAAGACCGAAAAGCAAAAAGATTAGCAATAATGATGCCATGGAGAAGTTGGTTCATTTTTATGACCCAAGCCTGACATTGTATACGGGGGAATCCTCTTTTAAGACGAGAGTTTCGGAATTCGTAAACTGCGCCCCGAATAAAAAGATTGAATTTGCAGAGTTTTCTGCCGAGCCGAGAATTGGAAATTTTAATAAGCGAATCATAGAGCAGTATGACAAGGTACTTTCTGATTTTATTGTGTTCATTGATGCAATAGTTCAGAAAGAGAATCTGGAATGGCTCTGCCGTGCTACATTGGAACTGATAAGCAGAGATGAGGAGATTCTGGACGATGCGAAATTCTTCATCAAGCCGGACTTCAATGCGGTTTACAAAAAAGAACTGAAATCTAAAAAGACACTAAAAACGGTAAATATGTATAATTTCCTTTTAGGTGTTTTCCATTATATATTCAATTATTGTGATGATAATGGTGTGGGCAGGCAGACCATTGAAAAGTGGAAAGAGGAAGAGTATAGGGGGTGCATATCTGAAGAATGGACAGGTGAGAAAGAATATGTTGAAGATATTGCTGCACCGATTGAAGTGGATTTGGTAACTAAACACGAGGATTCTTATGTATATGTAGAGAATGATGGTGTTGCGCCAGATCTGGGAATGGTAGACCCAGAAAACATTATATTTGCTCAAAAAACTGGAGTTATTGAGGAAGAAACGGGATATACAAAATATCTTCATGCTATCAGAAAGAAACACAGATATTTAGTTACATTCCTCTATGAAAATGAAAGAGATATAAAGTCGTTTTATGTTTGCAATAGATTGTCCATAATGTCAAATTATGCGATGTCAGTAGCCGATGTAAATAAATATAGGCTCATAGAGGATGCTACTGTAGACAAGTTGCCCTTAAAAGCGCAAGAAGGTATTGTTATCAGTGCAGACGGGGGAATGGGGAAATCTATGATGCTCCATCGCATGGTTGTTGACATCGTGGATAGATTTGAGGAATTGCAGTTAGTTCCGATATTTGTTACGGCCAGATTATATAACCCACAGAACAAAAAAGATTTTACTGATTTTGTCTTTTCAGAGTATAAAAGAAGCAATACAGATTTTGACTTATCAGATTTAACGGCTTTACTTAAAACCGGGAAGGCACTCCTTTTTATAGATGGCATTGACGAAGTAGGATCGGATCACTTTGAACAGTTCATGAATGAATTCGATGTCTTCAAAGACTATTATCCATTAGTCAAATATATAATCTCCACTCGTAAACATATTTATTCGAGTGTATTAACTAAGTTCCTAAAATATTCGTTGCAGCCATTTGATCTTCAACAGGCCATTGAAATGGTGGAGAAACTTGATGATAAGGTGGTAAGAAAGGATACAAAAGAAGATTTCGTTTATTCGTTGCAAAACAAACAAAAGGGACTGGACTGGGATAAGCAGAAAGATTTCCTGGGCAATCCATTATTGTTAACAATAATGCTCCTTGCCTATGAGGATAATTATGAGATTCCTTCGCAAAGATATCTTTTTTATGAAAATGCATATTATGCTTTGGCGAAGAAACATGATAGAACGAAGGGGCTAATTAGAGAGTTTAAGACAGGACTATCTGTCCATGCGTTTCAGTTATTGTTTGGTGAATTTTGTGCGGTAACATATGAAAAACAGAAATATGCATTTAAGGAAGAAGAGATACTGGATTTATTTGCCGAAATTATAAAGGCAAACAATGTCAACACTACCCCGGAATTGTTCTTGGCTGATGTGACCGAAAAATTGTGTATGCTATACAAAGAGGGAGAAGAATATCACTTTATTCATAGAACCTTCCAAGATTATTTTGCAGCATACTTCTTTTCAAAACAAGATGCTCGGTATTACCCGGCAATTTATGATATGTTTACTGATTCAGATGAAACGAGATCGGATGATGAAGCGTTACCTATGCTTTATGGGATGGCCGAACAGCAAACAGAGTTGCATATTATAATTCCGTTCTTAAAAGAAGTTATGGAAATGAAGTACAATTATGAAGGTGAACATCCTAAAGATAACTTTTTCGAATTTTTTGAAAGGTTTTATGGCTGTATCTACTTTTACGATGGGGAAAAATATAGTGAAGACTATATGTATGAATCCAGTTCAATGATATATAATTTTATCCGGGATATTTACGGAATAGAGCATCCTCATATGCTGGAAACACCCGAAGAATTACATATAAGTGATGTGGTAGGAGAGTCAAATATTCTTCATGAGTATTATATTGTTCCTCCAGACGAAGATTCGGAAATCAGTAATCCGATTCTAATGGATAAAAATGATATAGGATCTGATTACTTTTATGAACACCCAGACGCTGAACCTGTGGGACACGTTTATGAATTACCTTATGAAGATTTGACTCGCAATCTAACAGGAGAGGACGATGAAAGAATTCCGATATTAGATTATATTTTTAATGAGGAATCACCTTGGTATAAAGAGTATAAGAGTATTGTAAATTTATATAACACTTTACAAGGAAAGTATGAATATAAAAAAGATGAGAATCGTAGTTTCCTAATGAAATTCCACTAAAACAAAAAAGGCAAGGAGAAGTAACGTTCCTTGCCTTTTTTGACCTATTCCTTCTTGTAGAACGGGCTCTCAAAGCCCTCTGCCTTAAGAACAAGACCGTCTGCCCAGGATGGTATCTGTGCCATAATATCACAAACCGTATCAACTGATATATCCATAGGGCACTCGATTACCACTTCATCATGGATGTGAGCGCAGATGAACATATCTGAAAGATTCTGCATGGCATAGCAGAGGATATCACGGGAGAGTGCCTGGATGATATTCTCGGTCAGCTTTCCTCCGAACGTTTCCAAACGCCCCCAATGCTTATTTGTATCAACTCCCTCATAGGTGATGCTGTCCGAACCGAATCTGTTAATACCTATCTTGGGTCTGACATATGAAAGCATTCTGCCGGAAGGGAGATGGATGAACATCATACCGCTACGGCATTCGAACTTGATGCCGTGTGTGGTAGTAGTGGTCTTACCCATGATGGCTCTTTTGGCAGCAGAGTCGATATCATACCATAAGGATACGATTTTGGGATTGGTTTCCCGCCACATATCTACAAGGGGCTGTAGTTCTTCTTCCTTCATCCCGGCTTCAATGGCACCCATATTACGAAGGGCACCGACACTTCCGCCATAGCCACAGGAGAGTTCGCACTGTTTACCCTTGGCACGGAGTTCCCCATTGATCCCATTTTTTACAACGGGTTTGTGGAACATTCTCGATGCCGTCTCGCAGTAGATATCTCCGTTTTTGGCAAATACGTCCATGCGCCATTCTTCCCGGGCAAGCCATGATAATACACGGGCTTCGATGGCAGAGAAGTCAGCAACGATGAACTTATACCCATCACGGGGGATGAGGGCAGTTCTGATGAGCTCTGATAATACTTCCGGCACGGAATCATAAAGGGTGTAGAGCAGATCATAATTACCCGCTTTGACGGTATCTCTGATGATAGCGAGTTCCTTGGTATCGGATTTTGGTAAATTCTGCAACTGAATACCACGTCCGGCAAAGCGCCCGGTATGAGACCCATAGAAAGCAAAGCACCCACGGGCTCTGCCGTCTGCACACATCATGTTCTGCATTGCAGTATATTTCTTCACAGACGATTTTGCTGACATCTGACGGAGTTCCAGTACCTTTCGAAGTTCGGCGGGAGCAGTAGGTATGAGTTTGGATACCTCTTTCTTGCCAAGGGATTCTACTTCAAAGCCCTGCTCTGATAACCAATCCTTAAGCTGCTTTACGCTTTTGGGGTTTTCAAGGTCGGTCAGCTCCTTTAATGCTACGGTCATTTCATTCTGAGAACGCTCATCCATTGTAATGGCTTGTTCTACGAGAGTGGTATCGATCCTTATCCCTCTGTCATTTATCTGCTGGTCTAAATGGTATTCTGCCCATACGAATTCTTGAACAGGAAACTTAGAACAACGCTTGTGAATGTTCATTTCAACCTCGACATCACGGATATTATAGGCTCTGAAGGTAGCCCATTTCTCTCTGTCATGCATTGGCAGATTCCGGGTGCGGCCACCATTTGTTTTTGTGGGTTTGCACGGTACACAGAAATACTTTATAAGGTCTTTGCCTTCGGTCATTTTCTGCTCATCAAGACCAAGGATTCTGCCGGAATCAGCAAGTTTGAGTGGGAGTCCGAGATAAGCAACCCCGATCATATCACATTTCCAGCCATGAGGGTCGAGATAGCCAGAAATCGTGTCATCATCAAATTCATAGGTTTTAAACTTGTCCGGGCGGTTTCTACGGAGCCATTCTGATAAGCAGACACGCTCGAACATTGCATTATAAGCCCATTTGGTGACGGTAGGATCCGTAAGGGCATCAAGAACCTCTTCCGGGATTTCTTCTCCACAAGCCACATCAACGCATCTGACGGGGTCTCCATCAATGGAGTAGGAGAAGAGGAGTATTTCAAAATTCTCTGACTGGGCATATTTATATACCCCGGATTTCAGTAAATCCACATCGGAATATGTCTCCAAGTCTATTGATATTTCATTCATAATAGCACCACCTTTATAGAATAAAAGGGGTGGCAGATTTCTCCACCGCCCCTTGTGAACTGGTTTCGTTAACGATTAATCAAGAATACTGTCAGTACTTCCGTCATCGTCCGTATCGTCTTCCAAGCCTGCGAAATCATCCTCGGCTCTCGACTTACCACCTAAAGGTGTACCCTTGCGAAGAACCTGCAAGTTGTTCAGACCCGCTGCGATTCCTTTGTTGCCGTTGGTGTTATAGGCATACAGATTAATGCTTGCACGTCCTACGCACCCGGAATAGCAGTCACTTCTGCTCATTACAGGGTTGCACTGTGCATCAACGATGTCCGGCGCTGTGTCCGAATTGCAGTTGATGAAGTAGCTGCCTTCGTAAGCAGGATCTCCTGCACGGTCCTTGTCTCCATCTCTTAAAGGAGTCTTGATGTCAGAGAGAGCAGGTACTACCTTGCTTGTACCCTTAAGCTTGCCCTCGCCTTCCTCATAGGCAGCCTTGATGGCCTTGTTGATAGCATCGATAGTCTTTGTATCAGACTTTTTGATGATAAGACTTACACTGTATTTCGGCTTTCCGCCGTTCAGTGAAGGCTTAGGATCCCAGACATTCGCATAAGAGAATACTGTTCTGGGACCGGTAATAACTTTTGTATCACTCATAGTCGTTTCCTCCAGATAAGTTTTTGAAATCCTCTACAGCCGAGTTATATTCCGGCCGTTTGTCATTAACAGTTACTAAAGTCGGTTTACCCTGGGGCTTACAGATGTAGGCTCCCAAAATCTCCTCGAATTTCTGTTTTCCGAGAAGTTTCGTCATAGCCGTGATGCCGAGTAACTTCTTTTCGAACGGATCATATCCCGCATCGGTGACAGCCTGAGCCACGGCAGTATCATCCGTGAACTTTCTCGTAGACCGTCCCTCCACAAGTTTGAATCCATCGAATTTAGTCCCGGCAAGAGCCTTTGAAAGAGCGTATTCCTTCACATCGTTAGCCCATGAAACCAGTTCATCCACCTGTGATAAAACATCAGATATTTCGGTGTCATCAAGAGTGTCGGGTAACTTGAATTCATACTTGGCAAGTTCGAGGTTTGCTTCTGCACGTTTACGGCACGTAGCCTTTACCTTGCAGAACTGACAGTGCTCTCCTGCGACAAACTCGCCTTCTCCGGCATATGCCAGCTTAGCCCTTGGTGATAAGTATTCGTCCGCCCATTTGAGGAGTTCCTCCACAGAAATGCTCCATGACGAGATGTTCTCTTTCCTTGGCTGGACTATCGTCATACAGATTGTGTCTGCATCGAAGATGTCTCCGAACATGGAGAGCGCACCAAGTGCATAGCATTTCATTTGGATGTTATCCTCTGCGGGGACCAGGATACCCGCCCCGTGTTTGTAGTCGATGATGTGAATCGTACCATCTGCGAGGATGATGCAATCGGCAGTACCGAATCCTTCCGGCACCCATCTTGAGAAGTTGACTCTCTGCTCGACTAATACTTTGGGGTCACTGCAGGTCTTAAGCACATCGGCCATGATTTCTTTTATTGTTGAAAGGTAGATTTCAGCACATTCCTGCATCTCTTCGTTATAGTAGGAGAGGTGTTCGGTTGGATCCTCTGTCGGGATACCGTATTCCTTCTCTACCAAGTACTGACAGAGTGCGTGTGCGTCTGTACCTTCAGCAGCATAGGGAGAGGCACGTTCCTCGGCCTGGGCATTAAGCTTTGCCGAGGGTGTACATTCCGTCCACATCTTTGATGCGGATGCTGATAGCAGTGCGTGTTTAGCCATTTCCAATCACCTCGGCTTTCGCTTTCAGTTCCGGGTACTTGCTCGGGTCAATAAGCGAGAGTTTCTTTACTCCGTAGCTTGTGATAAGGTCATGGACTTCTGCATCAAATCCGGCTCTGGACTTCTCCATGAGAATCGCCTTGATATCAGAAAGGCTGATCTCCTGTGCAGGTTCTTCATTCTTCGGAGTTACATCGAAGAGTGGTTTCTGCTTGGGTGATTTTGCAGGCTTTTCTTCTGTGCCGGAGAACATTCCCTCAACAGCATCAGCAAGTTCCTCGATGTCCTTTGCCTTGCGCCTCAGTTCCTTTAGAATGGAATCAAGGTTGCTCATCTTACTCATAGTTCTTTCCTCCTTGTGTTTCCTGTGCTGCAGCATCGAGTACCAGCTTTGCAAGCCTTCTCGCTACAGTACTGATTGTCAGAAGAATTCCGGCGAGGTCTAAATCGTTGTCGGGATTCCACTTCTCACTGCGGGTTACCATTTCTTCTTTATTCATTTCTTCACATCCTTTCCGAGTGGCTGTTTCAACCCTCTAATCCTCCCAATTACAGATGTCCGTCTTTTGAACGAAACTTTTTGAGATTTTTTTCTGGTCTTGCCTCTCAATCCTCCCAATTACAAAACCGGGGATTGTGACCGAGACTTTTTTTAGCGTGGCTCAAAATTCGCATATAAAAGGAAGGAAAAATTTTCTGTAAAACTCTCGTTCAAAAATGAAGGAACTGTAATTGGGAGGATTAGGAGAGTAATCTCCGAGTCTTGAGGAAAGGAGAGACGGGCATATGAAGTACAGAACAGAAGAAGGGTTTCATAAGGAAACATATGAAGTGCTGAAGGGCATCGGCTCCGAACCGCACGAAGGGTATATGCCGTTGGTGTATATCTGTAGTCCGTTTGCAGGGGATGAGGTCGGTAACATGGCCAGGGCGAGAGTGTATTCAAGATTTGCATTACTGAACGGATACATCCCGATAGCGCCTCATATCTATTTCCCGACATTCTGCTTCGAGTCGGACGAGAGAGCCACTGTCATGAAAATGAACATGGTTCTGCTTGGCAAGTGCAAAGAGGTGTGGATATTCGGTGATGTGATCACATCCGGGATGCAGGCTGAAATCGAAAGAGCCTCTTTGAACGAAAAGGTAACTATCAGATATTTCACAACAGATTTAAAGGAGAAGGAATAATGGAATTTGAACTTTACACGGCTGACGTGACCGGGGATGCTGCGAACTGTATGTATCCCCATCAGAAGAAGGTCACAGACGAGGCCGAGCTGGCAAGTGCCGTAAGCACGGACTACGTATTTGCCAAGTATACAGGCAATTACAGAAATACAAAGAACTTCGAGTCGGCATCGGCAATCCCGATGGACTGCGACAATGACTTCAGCGAAGATCCAAACGAGTGGATGGACTTTGACAGATTTAAGAAGGAATTTGCATCGGTATCATATGCGATCATTCCGAGCCGTAATCATATGAAGGTAAAGAACGGCAAGGTTGCGAGACCGAAGTTCCACGCTGTGTTCCTTATCGATGAATGCACAGATGCTGATGAGTACAAGGCGCTGAAGGAAAAGATATATGAAGCATATCCGTTCTTTGACCATAACGCTCTGGATCCGGCAAGATTCTTCTTTGGCTCACAGGTGGATGAGAAAGACATCATCATGCATGACGGCTTTGAAACGATAGAGGAGTTCATCGGCATCGACCGTTGCAACCTTGATGATCCGCAGAGCAGTCCGGGAGCAGGGTACTCTTCCTATTCGAAGATTATCCGTTCCGGGGAGAGGAACAATACCTTGTCGAGATTCGCAGCAAGAGTATTGAAAAAGTACGGAGACACTGATAAGACAAAGCAGTTGTTCCTTAACAGGGCAGAGGATTGTGAAGAGCCTCTCGAAGAGGATGAGTTGAACACCATATGGAACAGTGCGGTCGGTTTCTTCAATAAGAAGGTAAGCACTGATCCGAACTACAGACCGCCGGATGAATATAATAAGGATTTCGGTGATTATTCTCTGCAACCTGCGGATTACACCGATATGGGGCAGGCAGCCGTGTTCGCAAGAGAATACGGGGATGTGGTCAAGTACACGGATGGCACGGACTATATCAGATTCAATAATCAGTATTGGTGTGAATCAAGGATGGCCTGCATCGGAACACTTGAAGAGTTCCTTGATCTTCAGCTTGCTGACGCACAGGAAACTCTGTCGGTTGCGAAGGAGAATCTGATAGGAGCGGGTATCCCGGAAGAGGTCATATCTAAAGGGTTAAAAGCTATCGAGAAGGAATGTCAGACAGATGACCAACTTGAGGTTTGTAAGTTGTATGCAAAGGCACTTCAGTATTACAACTTCGTGATAAAGCGCAGGGATTATAAGTATATCCAGTCAGCGGCCAATGCTGCGAAACCTATGCTCGAGATCAGCATCAAAGACTTGGATGCAAACGGATTTCTCATCAACACACCGAATCTTACGATTGACCTTAATAAGGATATCTCGGAGGGGCATGAACCCGACCCGGCAGACCTTATCACAAAGCAGACCCTGGTATGTCCCGGTGATGAAGGTAAGGATTTGTGGGAAGATGCTTTGGATACTTTCTTCTGCGGGGATGCAGAACTTATCGAGTACGTTCAGAAGATTATCGGAATGGCTGCCATCGGTGAGGTCTTTATGGAGGCACTCATCATTGCATATGGAGAGGGGCGCAACGGAAAGTCCACGCTCTTTAATACCATCTCGAATGTCCTCGGTACTTATGCCGGAACGATATCGGCAGAGAGCCTGACAGTTGGTTGCCGTCATAATGCAAGACCCGAAATGGCAGAACTTAAGGGTAAGCGTCTCGTCATCGCAGCCGAGTTGGAAGATGGTATGAGGCTGAATACTGCCGTGGTCAAGAAGTTATGCTCCACGGATGAGATATCGGCAGAGAAGAAGTACAAGGATCCGTTCAAGTACAAGCCTTCTCACACTTTGGTACTCTACACCAATCATCTGCCCAGAGTCGGTGTAACTGATGCGGGTACATGGAGACGGCTTATCGTGATTCCCTTCAATGCAAAGATAGAGGGTAGTTCGGACATAAAGAACTACGCAAACTATCTGACCGAAAAGGCAGGTCCCTACATTATGAAATGGATCATCGAGGGTGCGCAGAAAGCAATGGCAGATGGCTACCACATCAAACAGCCGGATGTGGTTGTGCAGGCTATCGAGAGTTACCGCAGAGACAATGACTGGCTTGGTGCTTTCTTCGAGGAGTGTTGCGAACTCGGTGATACCTACCAGCAGAAGTCGGGAGATTTCTACCAGGCATACAGGGAGTTCTGTGCTGCAACCGGGGAGTATACGAGAAGTACAACTGATTTTTACTCGGCTTTGGAGTCAGCGGGTTATGAACGCAGAAAATCAAAAACGGGGAGTACAGTATTCGGAGTTCGGCTTAAAAATGATGAGTTTCTGGAATAAAGTTTGTTTTTGACTGTCATCGACTTGCACTGGTGACGGTCGATGATGGTTAAATACAAGACTTTTATATAGGCAGATTTTAGGTAAATATTCACTATATATATAAAGTTTAGGAAACGACCCTCATAGACCGTCACCATTCAAATCGATTGATGATAAATGGAGGTTTGGTATGTTAGAAAAAGACATTGAAAGTCGGTTGGTGTCTGAGGTTAAAAAGCGGGGAGGCATTGCGATAAAACTGCTGTCTGCCAACTACAACGGGCTGCCCGACCGACTCATATTATTGCCTGGTGAGGTTCTGGCTTTTGTGGAATTGAAGGCACCAAAGAAAAAGCCCCGCCCACTTCAGCTTAAGAGACACAGTCAGCTTAGGGCATTGGGTTTTAAGGTATATGTCATTGACGGTATAGAGCAGATTGGAGGGATGCTTGATGAAATACATACCCCATAAGTACCAGGAGAAGTGCATCGAGTTTGAAATCCTTCATGTCATTGCGATGATATGGCTGTCATGCGGAATGGGAAAGACATCTCTTACCCTTACAGCTTTGGAGGAACTCTTATTTGACTATTTTGAAATCAGCAAGGTTCTGGTGATATGTCCGATACGGGTTGCTTACACATGGAGAGATGAACTGGAGCAATGGGATCATCTGAAACATCTTAAATACAGCATTGCAATCGGAACAGAGGCTCAAAGGAAAGCAGCCTTAATGGCAGATGCGGATATTTATATCATAAACCGGGAGAATGTTGACTGGCTTGTGAATAAGTCCAAGGTACCGTTTAAGTGGAATGCCTGTGTTGTAGATGAGGTTTCTTCTTTCAAGAACAGCCAGAGTAAGAGGTTTAAGGCTCTGATGAAGGTGCGACCAAGTTTCAGAAGGGTCATTGCATTGACGGGTACACCAAGCAGTAACGGACTCGAGGATTTATTTGCTATCTACAAACTGATGGATTACGGGGAGAGGCTTGGCAGATTTTTAGGACAGTTCCGTAACGCATACTTCAGACCCGCTGTCATGAACGGTCCCATCGTTTATAAGTATGCACCTCTGCCGGGAGCGGAAGAAGAGATTTATAAGAAAATCTCGGATATCACGATAAGTATGAACTCTATGGATTACCTTGAGATGCCGGAACTTATCGAGAGCAATTATAATGTGACACTTTCTGATGAGGAGATGGAGCGTTATAAGGATTTAAAGGATGAACTTATCATATCTTTGCCGGAAGGTGATGTGACTGCATCGAGTGCGGCTGCCCTTGCCGGAAAGTTATCCCAGCTTGCAAACGGAGCCATATATTCCGATGACGGAGATGTTATCCGTATCCATGATGCAAAGCTGGATGCCCTTGAGGATATCATCGAAAGTATGCAGGGAGAATCCATGCTTCTTGCCTATTGGTTTAAGCATGACCTTACGAGAATCCGTGAGAGGCTTGATGCCATTGGTGTTTCGTATCAGATTATCAGTTCCGACCAGAGCATAAAGGATTGGAATGCCAAAAAGATGCAGGTAGGTCTCATTCATCCGGCAAGCTGTGGTCATGGTATCAACCTGCAGAAGGGTGGTTCGCATATCGTTTTCTTCGGACAGACCTGGTCTTTGGAACTCTATCAGCAGACCGTTGCAAGGCTGTGGAGACAGGGACAGAAGGATAAGACCGTGGTGGTTCAGCATATCGTTACGAAGGGAACTATCGATGAGAGGATACTTAAGGCTCTGGCACAAAAAGACATGACGCAGTCTGCGTTGGTGGATGCAGTGAAAGCAGAGGTGGAGGTATGAGCCCCGATCCGTATGAGGCACTTGCAAATGCTGTTGTACTCCAAGCAGTAAAGGACTGGAGAGATTCAGCAAAGAAAGTGTCTCGGGGGCGAAGGAATATAAACGCACAGGCTATGAAGGACGAGTGCGAGAGATTTTTTACATCGAGTTATTTCAACACTTTTACAGAGTTGGACGGACATATGCTTCTTATGAAGCTGAAACAGGAGGTGGAAGATGACAGTTAAGGAATATTTATCGCAAGGGTATCGATTGGAGCAGAGAATCAGGATGCATCAGGATGAGATTGAAGGATTGAAGGCACTTGCAACTTCAGTTGGCTCTCCCGGATTTAATGAAAACCATAATGCTACAAAAAGCACGGCTGCACCTTTTGAAAAGACCTTACTTCGGATAATGGAGATGGAAAAGGAGCATGCGGAGATGCTTGATAAGCTGCTGACCTTTAAAAGGGAACTGATGCTTATTTTTGAGGAGATACAGAATAAGGATGAGCGACTTGTTCTGCATTATCGGTACATCCATAATATGCGTTGGACGGATATCGCAGATAAGCTTGGATGGGATCCGAGGACGATAAAGAGATGGCATAACAAGGCTATGGCCAAAGTAGTCATCCCGGATAATCCGACAATAATCGACAACTTTTTACTGAAAAAGTAAAAATGGTATGTGTTGTCCACTGTTGTCCAGTTTTATATGTGATATTGTTAAAATGCGAAAATCGAAAATGAAAAGAGCCCTTATGGTAGAAAAATACCACGAGGGCTATTTTGATTTAGGAGTGTAGATAAGTTCGACCATGCACTGACCACAGAGGATGCTTTGATCCTTTGTAAGCCATGCGGTTGTATTTTTACATTTCGGACATTGATAACGAAGGAGAGTCCCCTTTTGGGGTTTCGGCTTTTGGTAGTGGTAAGTAAACTGCTTAATGTTGAGCCTTTTGAAATAAGCAAGTGCTTCATCATTGAAAGAGGTATCCGACCATCCATAATATCCGTTTTGCTTACATATGAGACCGTGCGATTCAGCGGTCTTTTTATATTTGGCATTATGGTATCGACCATTGTTGGTACAGTCCTGTATATCGTTGATGATGTTGTACAGATGGCATTGTTCATGAAGAAGTGTTTCGCATATTTCCTGCGGAGTGCGGTTCATGTTATAAGCACTGATATTTAATTCGTATTTGTCATCTGCGGTATCGGATATCCACACCGGGGCAGTAGTCATATGACCATATGCGCCTTTTGTGGGTTTGAAGGTAATAATCACATCCGGCAGTTCATCATTCCAGAAATGGTGATTGAATCTGTTGAATATGCGGGTTAGTTCCTTTTCGATATCCCTGCTGTTATCAATATCTGACATAATCGACCTCACAAAAACTGTTTTAATGAATATAGCAAACATACGGTATTACAGAGATAATCTTAACACTAATATGTTGAGAATACAAGATAAAGGAGGTGGGATTTTGCCAAGAAAAGCAAAGCACCCCTGCCACCACCCCGGATGCCCCAATCTTACAGAGGGTAGGTTCTGTGAGCAACACCAGAAGGAGGAGAACAAGCGTTACGAGAAGTACGACCGTGACCCTGCTACGAGGAGACGGTACGGAAGAGCGTGGAAACGCATCCGTGACAGCTACGTTAAGGCCCACCCCTTCTGTGAGGAGTGCTACAGGAAGGGAGTGTTGGTACCCGTTGAAGAGGTACATCACAAGCTACCCCTTGCCGAAGGTGGTACACATGACAGGGATAACCTGGTGGCTCTTTGTAAGAGTTGTCACGCAAGGATCCATGCAGAGCGAGGAGACAGGTGGCATGGACATAAGGATGAGTCTTATGAATGATGAAACTATATCGTTATAAGATGCACCCCCAATCGTTATATCACCGAGAATCGATTTTTGATATCGAGGTGAGGAATTATATGTCGGAGAGGGTAGGGGCGGTCAGAATCGTAAAATACAAAGCCACAGGGCAACGGTGCCGCCCCTTCGTGTGTACTTTTTGCGTTTTTGGACGGGGTATTAAACCCCTAATCGTTAAAACATTATAAGGAGTTGATGAAATGGCTAGAGACGGAACTGCCCGTGGCTCGAATATCAAGGTTAATGCCGGGAGAAAATCCAAGGCATTAGCTGAAAAGGTAGCAACGGGAAATCCTGGTGGTAGAAAGCTGAAAGTCATTGATTTGCCGGAAGGGACAGAACTCGAAGGAGCAGATATTCCAGAACCTAGTGCGTACATAAAATCCAAGCAGAAAGCAACAGGCGAGTTTGATGCAGAAAATATCTACAGATACATCTATATGTACCTTAAGGAAAAAGGCTGCGACAAACTTGTGAGCAAACATATGGTGGAACAGTACGCAATGAGCGTATCCCGACTGATGCAGTGCGAGGAGGCTATATCCGAATACGGATTTCTTTCCAAGCATCCGACAACAGGGGCTGCGTGTGCATCCCCATTCGTGGCAATGGCTCAGAACTACCAAAAACAGGTAAACACAATATGGTACCAGATTTTCCAAGTGGTAAGGGAAAACTGCTCGACAGATTTCAATCCCGATGATGCAGACCCAATGGAGATTCTGTTACGAAGTAGAGGATAAGGAGAATTTCATAATGATAGAAAAAGTAAATCCATGCCACCCGGATAAAGTGGCAGACAGAATTGCAGGTGCCATAGTTGATTTGGCATATGCTACAGAAGATAATCCAAGGATTGCCGTGGAAGTACTGATTGGACATGGTGTGTGCCATGCGATTATCGAAACTTCGGCACACCTTGATGAGAGAGATATCGCAGACGCAATTTTCAGAATTGCCGGGGATGTGCAGACAGATATCGTGGTAGTTCCACAGGATGAGCAGCTGTCGGACAACCAGAAGGGTGCTATCCGTTGTGGAGATAATGGTATCTTTAAGGGAATGCCACTGACCGAGGAACAGAAAAAGTTATCAAAACTCGCGGGAAGAATTTATGCTGACTACCCAACAGACGGAAAGTACATTCTTGATGGGGACAGACTTATCATCTGCCAAAGCAATGCGGATACAGAAGAACTGAAATTACGATACCCAGATGCAGAGGTCAATCCGATAGGTGCCTGGGTGGGAGGCACAAATGTGGATACAGGTGCTACCAACCGTAAGCTTGGTTCTGATATGGCAGATTCTGTCACAGGCGGTGGTCTTCATGGTAAGGATTTATCCAAAGCAGATGTATCTGTAAACATTTATGCATTCCTTAAAGCACAGGAAACAGGAGAGCCTATCAGTCTTTGTTGTGCAATCGGAGATGAAACAATCGATGGAAAGCCATATGGAGAAATCGTACAGATTGCAAGGGACTTCATCGCAGACCTTGGTGGCTTTGAGGCATTTGCGGAATGGGGGTTATTCTGATGGGAAAACATACAACCGAAATGAAAATGGTTGAGACATCCAAACTGATACCATATGTGAATAATGCGAGAACCCATTCACAGGAACAGGTAAATAAACTTCGTGGCTCGCTTCGTGAGTTTGGTTTCATTAATCCTGTTATCATCGATTCTGATTTTAATGTGATAGCCGGACACGGCAGACTGATGGCTGCTAAGGAAGAGGGCATTGAGGAAGTTCCATGTGTATTGGTGGATTACTTAACCGAGGCACAGAAGAAAGCCTACATTCTTGCAGACAACAGATATGCACAGGACGCGGGATGGGATGAGGAACTTTTAAGGCTTGAGATTGAATCCTTGGAGGGAATGGATTTTGATGTATCTCTTACGGGTTTTGATGATCAGGAAATAGCAGACCTCTTTGCAGATAGCGAAGGTACTGGAGCAGAGGATGATGATTTTGATTTATCCGATGCACTTGAAAAGGCAGCCTTTGTTGAAAGAGGGGATGTATGGCAGGTCGGGAGACACAGACTTATGTGTGGAGATGCTACTTCGCCAGAAGATGTTGCTACCCTAATGGATGGGAAAAAGGCAAATCTCATCATCACGGACCCACCGTATAATGTAGCTTTTGAGTCCTCTGACGGACTTTCAATTAAAAATGATAAGATGGAGAACGATAAGTTCTACGAATTCTTACTCGCAGCCTTTAAGAACATGGCCGAGCATCTTGAAAAGGGTGGCTCGGCTTATGTATTTCATGCAGATACAGAAGGACTCAATTTCAGAAAAGCATTCATTGATGCAGGTTTCCATTTATCCGGCTGTTGTATTTGGGTTAAGAATTCCCTTGTGCTTGGACGCTCGGATTATCAGTGGCAACACGAACCTGTGCTTTATGGATTTTTACAGAATGGTAAGCATTACTGGAGCAAGAACGCAGGTCGTTCCCAGACTACCATTTGGAACTTTGATAAGCCAAAGAAAAATAAGAACCATCCTACATCCAAGCCACTTGATTTACTTGCATATCCTATCGGCAATTCAAGTCAGGAGAATGCAATCGTAATCGATACCTTCGGTGGTAGTGGTTCGACACTTATGACCTGTGAGCAGACCAATCGTATATGCCATACGATGGAACTTGATGAAAAGTATGCATCCGTCATTCTTCGCAGATATGTTGAGGATACGGATGATGCTGAAAATGTGTATGTCATTCGAAATGGAGAAAAGCTGATGTACTCCGACCTTGTAAAGGAGGTAGATTTTGGAGATGGAACAACAGAATAAGAAAACAATTACCCTCGGAAGTCTTTTTGACGGTTCCGGGGGTTTCCCATTGGGTGGAGTGCTTGCAGGTATTACACCTATATGGGCATCGGAGATTGAGCCATTTCCTATCAGAGTTACAACAGCTCGATTTCCAAATATGAAACATTATGGAGATATATCTGCAATTGATGGTTCAGAACTTGAGCCTGTAGATATCATCTCGTTTGGCAGCCCCTGTCAAAATCTGTCTGTGGCTGGCAAAAGAGAAGGCTTGGATGGTGACCGTTCAAGTCTTTTTTATGAGGCAATTAGAATTGTTAAAGAAATGAGGGAGGCTACCAATGGAAAATATCCAAGATATATCGTCTGGGAAAATGTCCCAGGAGCATTCTCCTCAAACAAGGGAGAAGACTTCAAGGCAGTCCTTACTGAAATCTGCAAAGTCAAAGACGAGCAGGTGTCAATATTTAAACCTTCAAAATGGGAAAACGCAGGACGCATCATGGGAGACGGCTTCAGTATCGCATGGAGACTCCTCGATGCTCAGTATTGGGGCGTTCCCCAAAGAAGACAACGAATCTACCTTGTCGCAGATTTTGATGGAGGGAGTGCCGGAAAAATATTATTTGAGTCCGAAGGCTTGTCAGGGTATTCTGCGCAGGGCTTCAAGTCGTGGCAAAACGCTGCCAACGGTATTACAGAAGGCATTGGAGAAACAGGCGAAACTGACAGCTTGATGTTTGAAAACCACTCACAGGATACAAGGTATCGTGGTCCCCTTGCTGTTGCACAGACTGTTTCTTCTACTTATGGAACAGGTGGAAACAATCAGCCATTCGTAGTTCAGACGCCAAAGACTCTGAAAGTCAGATGTGGCTGTGAGGGCGGTGGCAAGGGAGCTTTGGTACAGGATAATCTGTCGGCAACCTTAAGCACCAATAATGACCAGACATTGTTCCAACCGAGAGCCTTTGGTGTGTGTGCGAAGAACAGTAACTCCATGAAGTCGGATAATCCGAACAGCGGATTTTATGAGGCAGATACTTCAAGATGCCTTGATGCCAATGGTGGGAATCCTACCTGTAATCAGGGTGGCATTGCAGTTATTGAAGGTAACGGCAGCCGTCCTTCCCACAGGGGAGATGGCTATAAGGAATCTGATGTGATGTATACCTTAAATGCCACAGAGCAACACGCAGTTGCTTTTGCAGAAGTTCATGCAACACTATCAGCAAATGATGGTCCCAAGGGTCCATCCAGTCAGATGATGAAAAACCCGGAAGAGAACTTTGTGGGAGAACCATCCTATGGTATAGGAAGACCTGCCATGAACCAAGGTTACAATGCCAAGTTCAGCTTTCAGATTGAAGAGGAAGTTGAGCCAACACTTGTGGCATCTGGAGCATCCGGGGTTGCCCATCCGAGATTTTCTTCATCGAAGGCATCATTCTTTACCGAGGCAAATGAGGAGTGTGCAAATACACTTGTTGCCACGGATTATAAAGACCCACCTATAGTAAATGATGGGGACGAGATTGATTATATTGTCCGCAGGCTTACTCCAACGGAATGTGCAAGATTGCAGGGATTCCCGGATTGGTGGTGTGATGACCTTGGCATTCCTAATCCAACGGATGAGGACATCGCAAAGTGGAGAGAGGTCTTTGAAACCCATGCGAAAGCAATCGGAAAGACCACAAAACCAAAGTCTTACGCACAGATAAGGAAATGGCTGCAGAACCCACAGAGTGATTCGGCAGAATATAAAATGTGGGGAAACGGAGTGGCTCTTCCGAATGTTTTCTTCGTGCTTGCGGGTATCAAATATTATTCGGATTTATCACAGAAATAGCTTGCTATTATGTGCCTTCAGAGTGATATATGTACATACCAAAAAATCATAAGGAGGTACAAAACATGGTACTACATTTCAATGTAACAAAAGATAAACGAAAAGCTATGGTTCAGGCAATCGAGAAGGAAATCGGGGGAAAGGCAAAATATCGCGGAGTTCCTTCCTGTGCCTACGAAATTGGGAACTTTACGGTAGGAAAGAATGGCGAATTGGAATTCGGAGATTTTGATGACCTTGATGAGGTCGCACCGATTGTTGATGCCTGCGTTTTGGCAACAGGGGTCAGCCCGGCAGAGTGGAACAATAATCGGAATTCCGAAGAAACTGCCGACACAGTGGAAACAGCGGGCGAAGACGAGCCAATTTGTGACGGAGTCAGCATTTCAGTACCAAGAGCCGGATTCACGGACGAGGCACTTGAAAACCTGCACAAGCTGGTGGAAAGCAAAGCCCCACTCATGAAGAAGGCATTTCTTACGGATGACCTTCCAATCATTGAAGAGGAAGAAACAATTTCATTTCCTTGGTTTACCAACTGCAATGCCAATTCGGTAACGCCCTACACAAGGTTCATTGCAGCCATCTGCGACATGGCGAAGAACCAAAAAAGGATCACGGCAAAGCCAAAGGAAAATGAGAATGAGAAATACGCATTCAGATGTTTCCTTTTGAGGCTAGGATTTATCGGTGACGAATACAAAACAGACCGAAAGGTTCTGCTTGCAAACCTTGACGGCTCATCTGCATTCAAGGCAGGAGCGAAGAAAGGGGGCGAGCAGTAATGTTTTTTCCACCAAGAGATGTTGTAAATAAGGTAAAGGAACAGTACCCGGCAGGTTCAAGAGTTGAACTGATTTCCATGAATGACCCATACAGAGATATTCCAAGTGGCACGAAAGGAACTGTTACGGAAGTGGATGACACAGGTACAATTCATGTGCATTGGGATAACGGATGCTGCCTTGGGGTTGTCTATGGAGAGGACTCCTGCAGAAAACTGAATACCGTGAAAGTTATCTGCTATAACGATGAGGAAGTATGGGACAGCCGGGAGGATGCTTTGGAATTTTATATGAAAGCAATGGCAGGCTCAGAAGGAAGTGAGCAGGAACGTTATGCCAAGATTGTGGCGGAACTTGCGATGGGAAAGGATGTCTGCACGGATGGGGAAGAGTAGAATAACGCTGGAAAGATACACAATAAAAGGTGTGTATGTGCTAGGGGGTGGATGCCATGAATGACAGATTATTGGAGAACCTTGCCAGATGGATGATTAGCCACGGCACCATAATTTCAGACAGAGAACGGAGCAACTATTATACAGCAGTTCGAATCATAATACTTAATTGGAGAGGAAATGAATACACAATTGTGCAGGTTGATGGAATGACCTGCAGAATAGACAAAAACTAAATATCAAACAGGGGCAGAGCCGTTGGCTCTGTTTCTTGTTGCATTTAGAATTTTTGAGTCACCTTTGGGTGGCTATTTTTATTGGAAAGGAGGCAGGGGTTTGCGAAAACTAAAGAAATATGTGCCGACAGAATTCATGGCAGAGGATTCTCACTATGATAAAGCCGAGGCAGATTTTGCCGTGAACTTTATTGAGAACCTCTGTCATACAAAGGGGACATGGGCAAGAAAGAAATTCGAACTCATGGATTGGCAGGAGCAGATTATAAGGGATGTATTTGGAACAATAAAGCCAAACGGATACAGGCAGTTTAATATGGCTTATGTTGAAATTCCAAAGAAAAATGGTAAGAGCGAATTGGCAGCCGCTGTAGCACTTTTACTGCTTTGCGAGGGAGAACAGCGTGGAGAGATATATTCGTGTGCTGCCGACAAGAACCAAGCGAAAATCGTATTTGATGTAGCTGCTGATATGGTTCGATTTTCAAAATCCTTAAGTAAGCGTATAAAAATATACGAATCACAGAAGAAGTTGGAATACTTACCAACGAAGAGTACCTATCAAGTATTATCTGCCGATGTTTCCAACAAACATGGATTCAATACCCACGGAGTTATTTTTGATGAGTTGCATACCCAGCCGAACCGTAAATTATATGATGTTATGGTTCAGGGTTCGGGAGATGCCAGAATGCAACCCCTATATTTCCTTATAACCACGGCCGGGAACAACACTGAAAGTATCTGTTATGAGGTTCATCAGAAGGCTTTGGATATTATGGAAGGGCGAAAGCATGACAGTACTTTTTATCCTGTAATCTTTGGTGCAGGAGTTGAGGAAGATTGGACAGACCCAAAGGTGTGGAAGAAAGCAAATCCATCCCTTGGAGAAACCATAGGTATTGATAAGGTTGAGGCAGCCTGTGAGTCTGCAAGACAAAATCCCGGCGAAGAGAATGCTTTCCGACAGCTTCGTCTGAATCAATGGGTAAAACAGAGCATCCGTTGGATGCCAATGGAAAAGTGGGATGCCTGTGCATTCCCGGTAAATGAAGATGATCTGGAAGGACGTGTATGTTATGGAGGACTCGACCTTTCAAGCACCACAGACCTCACATCCTTCTGCCTGGTGTTTCCGCCTCTTGACGAGGATGATAAATATTATGTTCTTCCTTATTTTTGGTTGCCGGAAGAAACTCTTGATTTGCGAGTCCGAAGGGACCATGTGAATTATGATGTGTGGGAAAGACAGGGATTCATTCAGACCACGGAAGGAAATGTGGTTCACTATGGATATATTGAAAAGTTCATCGAGAGACTTGGCGAACGGTTTAATATCCGGGAGATAGCATTTGACCGTTGGGGAGCAGTCCAGATGGTGCAGAACCTCGAAGGCATGGGATTTAATGTTGTGGCAATGGGACAGGGATTTGCATCAATGTCACCACCGACCAAGGAACTCATGAAACTGACCCTTGAACAGAGGATTGCACATGGCGGGCATCCCGTTCTTCGGTGGAATATGGATAACATTTTTATTCGTACTGACCCAGCTGGAAACATCAAGGCAGATAAATCAAAATCAACAGAAAAGATAGATGGTGCCATAGCCTGTATCATGGCACTTGATAGAGCAATAAGATGTGGAAACGATACGAGCGAGAGCGTCTACGATACCCGTGGACTTCTCGTTTTTTAGTTGGTAAAGGAAGGTGAACATTATGGGAATTTTCAGTGGAATATTTAAATCGAGGGATGCACCCACAAACAGAACTGCAGGCAGTGCCTACAGTTTTTTTCTTGGGCAGAGTGCTGCCGGGAAAAGGGTAAATGAAAGAAGTGCCATGCAGACATCGGCTGTGTATGCCTGTGTCAGAGTCATATCAGAATCGGTGGCAAGCCTGCCATTACATCTGTACAGATACAACAAGGATGGTGGCAAGGAGAAAGCCATCGACCATCCGTTGTACCACCTGTTACACGATGAGCCGAACCCGGAAATGACGGCATATTCCTTTTTTGAGGTGGCACTTACCCATTTGCTTTTGTGGGGCAATTCCTACAGTCAGATTATCAGAAATGGAAAGGGAGAGGTCATTGATCTTTACCCGCTCATGCCGGACAGAATGACGGTAGACAGGGATGAGAAAGGGCATCTCTATTATGAGTACATGGTATCTTCCGATGATGCCCCGACAAATAGAGGTTCCACAGTGAGGTTAAAGCCGGAAGATGTCCTGCACGTTCCGGGATTATCCTTTGACGGTCTGGTTGGATATTCTCCAATCGCAATGGCCAAGAATGCCATCGGTCTTGGCATAGCAGCCGAGGAGTATGGAAGTAAATTCTATGCGAATGGGGCTGCACCAAGTGGTGTACTTGAACATCCGGGAACTCTTAAAGACCCAAGTAAGGTAAGGGAAAGCTGGACACAGACCTTTGGTGGTTCTGCAAATTCCAATAAAGTGGCTGTGTTGGAAGAGGGAATGAAATATACACCGATTTCCATCAATCCGTCCGAGGCACAGTTCCTTGAAACGAGAAAGTTTCAGGTGACGGAAATCTGCAGGATATTCCGTGTTCCGCCACATATGGTTGCAGACCTTGAAAAGAGTTCCTTCTCCAATATTGAACAGCAGTCCTTGGAATATGTACAGTACACACTTCGCCCGTGGCTTACAAGACTGGAGCAGGCTATGGCACGAAGGCTGTTTACGGAAGAGGAGAAAAAGACCTATTTTGTGAAGTTTAATGTGGACGGACTCCTTCGTGGAGATTATCAGAGCCGTATGAACGGCTATGCCACGGCAAGACAGAATGGGTGGATGTCTGCAAATGACATAAGGGAACTGGAGAACCTTGACCGTATTCCTGCCGAACTTGGCGGGGATTTATACCTTATCAACGGAAACATGACAAAGCTTGAGGATGCGGGTATCTTCGCAGCCGATGGCACAAAAAATGGAGAGGAGGATTCCGATGAGGGACAAGAAGAAGTTCTGGAACTGGAAGAACAGGAAAGTTCTGAACCAGGAAACAAACGAAGAAATCGTAGAACGAACACTTGAGTTATATGGCACCATTGCCGAGGAGAGCTGGTTCGATGACGATTTTACACCTCAGATGTTCAAGGATGAATTGAATGCCGGAAGTGGTGACATTACGGTATGGATTAATTCTCCGGGAGGTGACTGTGTGGCGGCTGCACAGATTTACAATATGCTCGCAAATTACAAGGGGAATGTCACAGTCAAGATTGACGGTATTGCAGCTTCGGCCGCATCCGTGATTGCTATGGCAGGACATACAGTTTTAATGTCCCCTGTTTCCATGATGATGATTCATAACCCTGCGACAGTAGCTTTCGGTGACCATACCGAGATGGCAAAGGCTATCGAGATGCTTGAGGGGGTTAAGGATTCCATTATCAATGCGTATGCGTTAAAGACCGGGATGTCGAGAGCGAAGTTATCCCGCCTTATGGATGCAGAAACATGGATGGATGCCACAAAGGCCGTGGAACTCGGCTTTGCTGATGACATAATCACAAGAAATGCTTTTCCTACTAAGGAAGAGGATGAAGATGAGGATGAGCCGAAGGAAGGCGAACCCGAGAAGCAAGAAAGCACCGAAGAGGATGAGAAAAAGAAATCATCCAATTCCGTGCTTTTTTCACGCAAGGCGGTAAACAATGCCCTTCTTAACAAGTTGGAGGAGCATTACAAAAAGCCGGGCGTAAATGTAACCAAGCAGGCAGAAATCCCTGCTGTAACCAAAACGGATGGTGTATCTGCAAATGAAATCAGAAACCGTCTGGAACTAATCAAAAAGTATATTTAAGGAGGAACTCGAACATGAGAGTACAGGAATTAATTGAGAAGAGAGCAAAGGTGTGGGAAACAGCAAAGAACTTTGTTGATACCCACGAGGACAAGAATGGTAATCTTTCTGCAGAGGATAAGGAAACCTACAGCAGAATGGAGGCTGAAATCGAGGAACTTACTAATTCCATCGAAAGACAGCAGAGAGCCGAGAGAAGGGAGCAGGAACTTTCTAAGCCTGTAAATTCTCCGATTACCGGAAAGCCTTATAAGGATGAGCCACAGGGAGAAGTAAAAACAGGACGTGCATCGGATGAGTATAAGAAGGCTATGCTTACGGCACTCCGTTCCAACTTCAGACAGGTATCCAATGTCCTTCAGGAAGGTGTGGATGCAGATGGCGGTTATCTTGTGCCGGAAGAGTATGACCACAGACTTATTGATGTGCTTACAGAGGAGAATATCATGCGTGGTATTGCCACAAAGATTACCACTTCCGGGGAGCATAAGATTAACATCGCAGCCACAAAGCCTGCAGCAGCATGGATTGAGGAAGGTGAGGCATTGTCTTTTGGTGATGCGACATTTGAGCAGAAGATTCTTGATGCCCACAAACTCCATGTAGCAATCAAGATTACGGAAGAGTTGCTGTATGACAATGCATTCGGTCTTGAGAATTACATCATCACTGAATTTGGTAAGGCACTCGCCAATGCCGAAGAGGATGCTTTCCTTAATGGTGATGGTGTCGGAAAGCCTACTGGTATCTTTGACAAGACCAAGGGTGGCGAATCCATCGGAACACTTACTGCAGCACTTAAGTCCGATGATATTCTTGACCTTATCTACAAGCTGAAGAGACCGTACAGAAAGAACGCATCCTTCATCATGAACGATGCTACCCTGGCACAGATTCGTAAGCTGAAGGATAACAACGGTCAGTACTTATGGCAGCCTTCTTATCAGGCAAATGAGCCGGATAAGATTCTCGGCTACAATATCAGAACATCTGCTTTCGCTCCTACAGATGCGATTGCCTTCGGTGATTATAAGTATTATAACATCGGTGACAGAGGTTCCCGTTCCTTCAAGCAGCTTAACGAGTTATTCGCCGGAAACGGTATGATTGGTTATGTTGCGAAGGAAAGAGTCGATGGTCTTCTTATCCTGCCGGAGGCAGTCAAGATTCTTGGTCTTAAAGCTGATACAACCACAACGGCAACAAAATAGTAGCAATGATTAAGGGAGTAGTGAAAAGCTGCTCCCTTTTATATGAGGTGGAAAGATGATAATTACACTTGATGAAATGAAAAATTATCTGCGTGTTGACCACGAGGATGATGATATTCTTCTTGAAAGTCTGATTGCATCTTCACAACAGTTATGTATGGATGTGGCTCGTATCTCGGATGAAGAATCATTCGAGAAAGAGCCATGTTCAAAAGTGGCTGTCATGTATGTAGTTGCATATTTGTACGAACACAGGGAAGATGCAAACCATCTGGAACTGACTCTTTCCATCCGTGCTTTGCTATCGGGAATAAGGCAGGAGGGATTCTGATGGATGTAGCACTTCTGAATGTGAAGATTACCTTTCAGAAAAATTCTGTTGAGGTTGATGCAATCGGTAACCATAAAAACGGATGGGCAGATTATTATACCTGTCATGCCACAGTAAGTGGAGAGAGTGGTAATGAAAAGCATACAGTCGGGACAACAGTAGAGGACAGTGACCTTGCATTTACCATACGGTGGTGCAGGAAAGCTGCTGAAATTGATGTCACGGGATACAGAGTAGTCTTTCATGGAGAACTCTATAACATCACATCGGTTGACCACATGAATTACAAGAAAAAGAGCCTTAAATTCAGATGTCAGAAAGTGAGGAGATAGGATGGCAAATGTATCAATTGACAATCTTGCCTCTGAAATCATGAAAGGTCTGCAAGAATATAAAGACCTTGCTACAGCAGATATGAAGACGGCTGTAAGAAAAGCGGGAAAATCAGTGAAGAAGGATATCCAGGCAAATGCTCCAAAGAAAACAGGTGCCTACTCGAAGAGCTGGTCAGTTAAGACCACGAAAGAGACTTCTGACTCTTTGGAACTTACAGTTTATTCTCCGAAGAAATATCAGCTTGCACATCTCTTGGAAAAAGGTCATGCAAAAAGAGGCGGTGGAAGGACAAAGGCAATGCCCCACATCGCACCTGCAGAAGAGAACGCAGTAAAGGAACTCGAAAATGACATCAAAAAGGCACTTGGAGGTTCGTGATGGAAGAGTTAGTGAAAATGATAGAAGAGATGGGTATTCCTTTTGCTTATGACCATTTTGCAGAAGGGGAAAGCCCTGACCCACCATTTATCTGTTATCTTCTCCCGGACGATGAAAATTTCGCAGCCGATGGGAAGGTGTATTACAGGATAAGCGGAGTAAGGATAGAACTCTATACGGATTTTAAGAATCCGATATTGGAACAGAAAGTAACAGCCGTGCTTGACAGCCACGGCATTTTTTATGCAAGGAACGAGGTATGGATAGAGGATGAAAAACTCTATGAAGTAGCCTTTGAATTTGCAATGCCAGTATAAGGAGGAACTGATATGGCTAATAAGAAGAACAAGGTAAAGTACAACCTTAAAAATGTACATTATGCTCTGCTGAATATTGACGAGGCGGGCAATGTTTCCTATGGCACTCCCGTACCGATTCCGGGTGCTGTATCTATCGGTCTTGATGCAAATGGCGAGCCGAGTAACTTTTATGCAGACGGGTATGCCTATTATACCATCAGCAACAATATGGGTTATGAGGGTGATCTTGAGATTGCAATGGTGCCGGAGTCATTCCGTGTGGATGTACTGAAGGAACAGTTGGATGACAACAAGGTACTTGTGGAGAATGCAAATGTGGAGACTGCTAATTTTGCACTCCTGTTTGAATTTGATGGGGATATCAAGAAAATCCGTCATGTCCTTTACAAGTGTGCTGCGAGCCGTCCGTCCATTGAATCCCAGACAAATGAGGATGAAATCGAAGTACAGACAGAGACACTTTCCCTTAAAGCAACACCGCTTGCAAACGGTTTTGTAAAGGCAAAGACCGGGGATGACACTACAGATGCTGTTTACCAGGATTGGTATAAAGCAGTTTATATGACATCCACCACAACAAATACAGAAAGTGGGGTAGAATCATGAGTATCGTGAGAAAAGTAGAGATTGATGGTAAGCAGGTGCCTTTTAAGGCATCTGCAGCCATTCCAAGAATTTACAGAATTAAATTTAACCGTGACATTTACAAAGACCTTCGTTCCTTGGAGAAGGCTGTGGGAGAGGGGGATGAGGAGAACTCAAATCTAGATTTGTTCTCCCTTGAGATGTTTGAGAACATAGCTTATGTAATGGCCAAACACGCAGACCCGAATATCCCGGATACCCCGGAAGAGTGGCTTGATGAATTTAACACTTTTTCGATTTACCAGGTACTGCCTTCCATCATTGAACTGTGGGGTTTGAATGTGCAGACGGAAGTGGAGTCTAAAAAAAACTTCGCCCAACTGACCGCCCGATGACAACACCTTTATTTCTGCTTCGATGCGTACAGCTTGGCATAAGCATTCGTGACCTTGACCTTCTTACGATTGGTCTTGTAAACGATATGTACGCAGAGAACGGGAATGATGATTATAAGGGATATAAGGAACTGGCAACACAGGAAGACTTCGATAGATTCTGATTGAGAAATCAGCCTTTTTCTGCTATACTTTTCTATGGAAAAAGGCTGATGTTCGTCAGCGACAAATTTGAATTTGACGGAGAGATAGTATGGCTATTATTAAAAACGAAATACCGATTTTGGAGTTTGATACAGAGCAGACAGCAGTTCTTAATCCCACTCATGAAAATCTTGGTTTGAACTTACCCAAGAAATGTGTGTTCGCATTTCTTGGTGCTTACATAGATGAATATGCCAGTAAAAGTGATACCAAACAGGTATCCACTTTTGAGAGTGCAACGAAGCATTATCCCATTTACATCACCAAATACAAGGGTGAGGACATTGTGCTTTGTCAAGCACCCGTTGGTGCGGCAGCAGCCACACAGATACTTGATTGGCTGATTGGTTATGGTGTAAGAGAGGTAATCTCGGCAGGTAGTTGCGGTGCTCTGGAAAAGTTCCCCGAAAGTACATTCCTCGTACCAAACAAGGCTCTGCGTGATGAGGGAACATCTTATCACTATGCGCCCCCTTCTCGATTTGTGGAAATCAGCGAGAAGGCAAGAAAAGCAATTGAAGAAACCATTCTTGAGCATAGTATGAAATATCAGGAGGTTATAACCTGGTCAACGGATGGATTTTTCCGTGAAACCAAAGAAAAGGTGGCTTATCGCAAAAGTGAAGGCTGTGCAGTTGTAGAAATGGAATGTTCTGCTCTGGCGGCCTGTGCTGATTTCAGAGGGGCAACCTGGGGTATGATACTTTATACCGCAGACAGTCTTGCAGATGTTGACAAATACGACGAAAGAAACTGGGGCGGTAATGCATACGAATATGCACTTACGCTCTGCCTTGATGCGGTTATCAAATTATAAGAACAGTTAGAATCAATCTTTTTTTTGTGATATAATTTTATTGAGGTGAATGAAATGAGGACTGAAAAAGAAATATACGATTTAGTTTTGAATTTTGCTTTTCAAGATGAGAGAATTAGAATTGTAACTCTTGAGGGGTCTCGCACTAATGTTAATATACCAAAAGACAATCTTCAAGATTATGATATTACTTTTTTTGTTATAGATATGGGAGAATTTTTGAAAAGCGATGACTGGCTTAGTGTTTTTGGTAACAGAATTATGATGCAAAAACCTGAAGATATGGAATTATTTCCTCCAGAAGAAAAAGGATTTTCTTATATAATGCTTTTTGATGATGGTGTAAAGATTGATTTAACTTTGTTACCTGTTTCAATGCTTGAGGAGTATCTTACTCGCGATAAACTTGTAAAAATCATGTTAGATAAAGATAATATGATTAAAACAGAAATAGTTCCCACAGATGAAGATTATTACATTAAGTGTCCAACAGAAAGAAAGTTTGATGACTGTTGTAACGAATTTTGGAATGTTGCAACATATGTATCCAAGGGCTTACTTCGTGGTGAAATACTATTTGCAATAGACCATATGAATGAAGTATTACGTCATGAGCTTCTTAGGATGATTAGTTGGTATGTCGGTACTGAAAAAGGATTTAATTTCAGTTTGGGTAAAAACTATAAATTTTTAGATAAGCATATTTCAAAAGAATTGTGGGATAACTTACTAAATACATATTCAATGAGTTCGTATGAAGAAATGTGGAAATCGTTTGATTTGTGTCTATGTTTGTTCAAAAAAATATCTAAAAAAGTGGCAGATTCACTTGGTTATAATTATCCTGATTATGATGAAAACGTTACAAAATATTTGGAAACACAAAAGAGAATTTCAAATAAATATCTTTATGGTAATAGGTATTGACAAATACCAATTTATCGTGCAATTGATATTTCGTAGAGGTGTATTGGAATGGATGAAAATCAAAAGGCTAAGATGGAAGCCATGAAAAAACAAATACAAAGAAAAAAGCAGGAACAAGAGCTTTTGAATAATAGTTTATATCAAGAATGTCTTACTGCCTTGAAAGATTATGTTATTGTTCAGGATGAGACTGATATAAGGTATTTAACATCATTGGTGAGTTCAAATGATATTGAGTCCCATTCACATTCTGAAGAAGTCAAGCTGGCTGATACTGAAAGATATTATATTGTATGGGATAACATGTCAGTGCCAATTTTAGAGAGTTCTGGTAAATGTATTAATGATAGTTGGGATGATGTGATAGCTGTTTCTTTTGATACATATTTTGTTGTGAAGTCTACAGAAAAAGTTATCGGTATTAGACATTAAATTGGAATTTTATCTTTGCAAGCGAGACGACAACTTTCAGTCTTACAAAGAGATTGAAAGCAACAGAAGAGTTGAAGTAGAGTGAGGCATGAATATGAATTTTAACGTAAATGATTTTAAATGGATAAGAGAACCTGCAGATTATTCTATAACTGAGGATAAAATCGAAATAATAACAAAGCCACATACGGATTTGTGGCAAAGAACATATTATCATTTTAGAAATGATAATGCACCTGTTTTACAGATGGAGACAGGGGAGCGATATTTTTCGTTTATTGTGAAAACAACATTTGAGAGCAAGCATAGATTTGACCAATGCGGAATTGTAATGTATCTCGATAGTGATAACTGGTTGAAAGGCTCCATTGAATATGAAAATGAAAGATTTCAGCATCTTGGAAGTGTAGTAACCAATAAAGGATTTTCAGATTGGGCAACAACGGAGATTGATGCTAATATAAAATCAATGTGGTATAGATTTAGCAGAAGAGAAGATGACTATTGCATTGAATGCTCAGAAGATGGCGTAACATTCAAGCAAATGCGAGTGTGTCATATGTGGAATGGTGCTGGAGCAATTCGATTTGGTATTTATGCATGTAGTCCAGAAGATTCTTCATTTAAAGCCACCTTTACAAATATGGAAATTACTGAATGTAAATGGTTAGCACATGATGGACAGCAGCCAGATAAAGAATAAAATTCCAGTTTTTCAAAGTGAATCATAAGTAAAATAAATGTATAGGCATCAATCCTTGAATGGGTTGGTGCTTTTTTCATGCTCGGAGAAATCCGGGCATTTTTTATGCCTAAATTTAGGAGAGAGGAGGAAACCTATGGCAAGCAGAATACAGGGTATTACTGTTGAGATTGGTGGGGATACCACCAAGTTACAGACAGCCCTTAAGGGTCTGAACGGAGAAATCAAATCCACACAGACGGCTCTTAAGGATGTTGAAAAATTATTGAAAATGGATCCGGGTAATACAGAACTTCTTGCACAGAAGGAAAAACTCCTGGCACAGGCTGTTGATGAAACAAAACAGAAGTTGGAAACATTAAAGACGGCAGCTGAACAAGCGAATACTGCACTTGCAAATGGAGATATTTCACAGGAGCAGTACGATGCCCTTCAAAGGGAAATCGTGGAAACAGAACAGAAATTAAGGAGTTTGGAAACACAGGCAAATCAGTCAGCTACGGCAGTACAGAAGATTGCCGCCACGGGAGAATCATTAAAGACTACGGGTGATAATATCTCCAATGCCGGAAAGAAACTTCTCCCAGTAACGGCTGCTGTGACGGGACTTGGAACGGCATCTGTTACAACGGCTGCAAACTTTGAATCATCAATGAGCCAAGTACAGGCTACGATGGGTATTACAAAAGACTCCATGTCTACCCTTGATGGGCAGAGTGTCAATACGATGGATGCCCTGTCAAACCTTGCAAAGGAAATGGGTGCATCCACAGCATTCTCCGCTACGGAGTGTGCTGAGGCACTAAACTATCTTGCACTTGCAGGTTACAGCACACAAGAAATGGCAGATACACTTCCTACAGTACTTAACTTGGCGGCGGCTGGTGGCATTGACCTTGCATCAGCATCGGATATGGTAACGGATGCCATGTCTGCCCTTGGAATGGAAACTGCCGAGGCTGATACGATGGTAGACCAGATGGCAAAGACGGCTTCTACCACCAATACATCCGTTGCACAATTAGGAGAAGGTATTCTTACCATTGGTGCTACGGCTAAATCCATTAAAGGTGGAACGGCAGAACTTAACACAGCACTTGGTATTCTTGCGAATAATGGTATCAAGGGTGCAGAGGGTGGTACGCATCTTCGAAACATTATCCTGTCTTTGCAGAACCCAACCGATCAGGCGGCTGCCAAGATGCAGGAACTAGGTGTGTCTGTATATGATTCTGAGGGAAATATGCGTTCCATGAATGATATCCTAGGGGATTTGAATACAAGCATGGAGGGTATGACTTCCGAAGATAAAGCAAATATCATATCCACCATTTTCAATAAGACAGACCTTTCTTCCGTAAATGCTTTACTTGCCAATACGGGAAGTACATGGGACAGCTTACAGTCATCCATTGAAAACAGTGCAGGTGCAGCACAGCAGATGGCAGACACACAGCTTGATAATTTACAGGGTCAGTTAACATTACTTAAGTCAGCTCTTGAAGGGCTGGCTATTTCTTTTGGTCAGTTGCTGATGCCTGCAGTAAAAAGTATTGTGGGTGCGGTGCAGAAGGTAGTGGATTGGCTAAACTCCCTTGATGAGGGTACGAAGAAAGTCATTGTCACGATTGCACTTGTAGCTGGGGCATTGGGACCAGTGCTTATTGTTGTGGGGAAGGTAATCTCTGCTGTTGGTACGATTATGACGATTGTTCCGAAGATTGCCGGGGTTATCAATACTGTCAAAACAGCTTTTATGGCCTTGAATGCCACGATGCTTGCAAACCCGATAGTGCTGATTGTTGCAGCCATTGTTGCTTTGATAGCAATTTTTGTGGTTCTTTGGAATAAGTGCGAAGGTTTTAGAAACTTCTGGAAAGGACTGTGGGAAGGTATCAAGAATATCGTATCTACAGTTGTGGAGGCACTTAAGGGATTCTTTACCGGGGTTATCGATTTTGTGAAGAATAACTGGCAGGCATTACTTTTGATGCTTGTGAATCCGTTTGCCGGGGCATTTAAGCTGTTGTATGACAACTGTGAAGGGTTCAGGAACTTCATCAACGGAATACTTGAGAAGATTAAGACAGCACTCACAAATGCGTGGACGGCCATTACAACAGGAATACAGACTGCATGGAATGCAATATCAAGTTTCTTTACTACGATATGGGAGGGCATTAAGACCATATTCAGTACGGTACTTGAAGCAATCAAGACAGCAATTACCACCTATATCAATGCGTACAAGACTGTCATAACCACGGTGTTTAATGCAATTAAAACGGTTGTTACCACAGTCTGGAATGCGATAAAGACGGCTATTGATACAGTGCTGAATGCAATCAAGACGGCAATGACTACGGCTTGGAATGCTATCAAGACCACGGTCACTACTGTGGTAAATGCCATTAAAACGGTCATTACCACAGTGTGGAATGCCATCAAAACAGCAATCACTACGGTTATGAATACCATTAAAAGTACGATAAGCAGTATCTGGAACGGTATAAAATCAACTATCAGCGGTATTGTGAATGGGATTAAGAGTACGGTATCCACCGTGTTCAACAATATGCTTTCCGCCATAAAAAATACAGTGGGAAAGATTGCATCTTCTATTAAGAGTGGATTTCAGACGGCTATCAGCTTTATCACAAGCCTTCCTTCGCAGGCATTACAGTGGGGTAAGGACATGATAATGGGAATCGTAAACGGTATCAAGAGTTGTATCAATGCCGTGGGGGATGCCGTTAAGAGTGTGGCTGACAAGATTAAGTCCTTCCTTCACTTCTCCGTGCCAGATGAAGGACCACTTACAGACTATGAATCGTGGATGCCTGACTTCATGGAAGGTCTGGCAAAGGGAATCGAGAAGAGTAAGGGTATGGTTGCAAAAGCGGTGGAAGGGGTGTCACAGGATATGGTAATCAATCCGAATGTGAATGCAACCTCGGCTGCTATGGAAAGTACATCGACTTCATCTGCACAGAACACGGCAAGCATTGTGGGTGCAATCCATGATGCCATTGCAGGACTCAATATGCAGGGTGGTAACATTTCCATTCCTGTTTATATCGGAGGAACACTTCTTGATGAAGTAGTCGTGAATGCACAACAGAGAATAAACCTAAGAAGCGGAGGAAGATAAATGGCACATATTCAGTATTTGAACTTTGATGGAGAAGACCTGCCACTTCCTGTCAGCTACGATGTTGGCTTATCGGATGTGGAGGCAGATTCGTCCGGGGAAACAGAAGCCGGGACAAGGCAGAGAGATCTGGTAAGGAGTGGGGTGGTGGAAATATCCTGCTCTTTTAATGTCAGTCCCACATGGCTTAAGAAACTGACTATCTTTCGGAACAGACCAAAGATAACAGTGAAATATTTTGACACGGGAACATTGGAGATAAAGCAGACACAGATGTACATTGACGGATTTAAGTCGGGACTACAGAAAGATACTTCGTTTAAGGGGTTGTGGATTGTGTCTTTTACATTAAAGGAATTTTAGAAAGGGGTGGTCTGATGTATCCAATCAGTGATGAGTATTTAACAGCAATTCAGGATAATACCAGGTCATATTATTTTGAAGGCTGTATTACCACAAAGGCAGGCATTCAATATCCCTTTACCAATAAAGACATCGTAAAAGGCAGTGGCTATATAACCAATCAGTGCTGTGGAAATAATGAAATAGAGATTGGTTCTGTATATGCTGCGGAACTAGGAATTACTCTTTATACGGATGTGGACAGATACACTCTGGAAGGTGCAACGGTGACCATCAGCTTTTTCCTTCAGCTGGCAACCGGGAACTATGAGGAAGTACCTCTTGGAATTTTTGAAGTGAGCGAGGCGAACAGAACCATTAACTGCCTTGCTATTAAAGCATATGATTATATGCTCCGATTTGATAAGGCATTCAAAAATAAGGTCAGCAGTGGTACGTCTTATGACCTGCTTTCCCTTGCCTGTGAGGAGTGTAAGGTGGAACTGGCACACACGCAGGAAGAGATAGAAAGCTGGAACAATGGAAAGATTCTGCTTGGTATCTATGGAGAAAATGACATAGAAACATGGAGGGACATTCTTTATTATGTGGCACAGGTGCTTGGGTGCTTTGCAACCATCAATCGTTTTGGGAAACTGGAACTTCGAAAGTATGGCAATACACCCGTGCTTGATATCCCAGACACACAGCGGTTCAGCAGCAGTTTTTCTGATTTTGTCACAAGATATACAGCCATCAATTCCACGAATAACAGAACACAGACGGCAGAGTATTATGCACTAGACCCGGATGATGGTCTTACCTTGAATCTGGGAGTTAATCCGTTACTGCAGTTTGGACTTACGGAAACAAGAAAAACCATACTGCTCAATGTGTTAAATGACATTTCAAAGATAAATTATGTGCCGTTTGATTCGGCTACCATAGGAAACCCTGCATTTGACCTTGGTGACATCATAACCTTTTCGGGGGGACACGCAGATGAGAAACAGATTACCTGCATTACGAAATATGAGTTCAAAGTCAATGGAAAACACAACTTGCAGTGTGTTGGCAAGAATCCAAGGCTTGCAGAGGCAAAGAGTAAGAATGACAAGAATATCAGTGGTTTGTTAAATCAAGTGGAGGCAGGAAAGATTGTAGTACATACTTTCATGAATGCCTCGCCTTATACCATTGGCTCTGTGGATACAGAGATAGCGAGCATTGAGTTTGCATCCAATGAGGATACGGATGCACAGTTCCATGCAAGCATTTTACTGCAGGTGGATGCAGATTTCGTGACAAAGACAGGAAAAGCAAAGGGAACGATTACTATTCCGTCATCCGAATCTGGGGGAACGGATACTTCTGTAGACGCAGAACTGGATGTGAACCTTACCGATGACGGGCAGGCTGTGATTACGGTAACCTACATCATAAATGACAATGTGCTTACAACATATGTGCCGATTGAAACGATGCATTCCGGCAGACACATTTTGAATCTGTATTACCCGTTAAGCGGACTGGAGGCAAATGCCTATAACACTTTCAGGGTAAGAATGCGAATATCGGGTGGCACGGCACTCATTGACAGAGGACAGGGTATCTGTACCATAAGCGGACAGGGTCTTTCTTCCAATAATGTATGGGACGGCCGTCTTGAATTTACAGAGACCTTGGAAGAACTGATAGGAACAGCCGGAACAATGCTTGTAAGGGAAACAACAGCATCCGTAAAGATGCATACGGAAGTTCCAAAGCCTGTAGGAATTACGGATTTGTTCTCGCTGGTTTCTTTGGAATCTTATGGTGTGATGGGGATGGCAGAAACAGTCAGAGTTAACCCTGTGATTGTAACGGAAACCATAGAAACTGCTGATGAGGCAGAGATGACCTTTAACAGATATTTTGTGAAGACGGATTCGGTATTTGAGTTCCAGACAGACTATAAGTTTACAAGTCAGGAATATCCTATTGATTCCGGCAGAATGGCAAAGGTGGTAACCAATACGGAGCAGTTCGCACGTATTGATGAATTGGAGGTGTCAGAGAATGGCTAATTACAACTCCCTTGAGGAAATGCTTAATACAACAGAAAATATGCAGCACCTGGTTGTAAGCACCGGGCATGACGATGACACCATGACCTTTGATGGCGTGGACTGGTTCATGTTTAATGGCATAAAGGCATCAAGCCTTTATGTCAGTGGTAATAGCTGGATAGGTCTTGGGGCAAATGCAGAACAGTTGCTTGTATGCCGGAGGGATGCCAAGATGTGGGATTTCTATAGAGAGGAGGCAACCCTCTTTAATGCGTACAGGGTTCTGAAAATCAGATGGGAAGGATATGCACAGTACAACAGCACTTCTTCGGATGTACGCCTTATTTATGAATGGTTCTTTCTTGAAACCGGGGATATTATGCTGAATCTGATACAGCCACCCAAGAGCAGTGGTTATCTTGGCAATAACCGAATCAATGGCGGAGTGAATCAGAATTTTAATGTTACGGCGGGTGTTTCGGAATATGTATCTCTCTATCATGAGGAGGATACGGGAACGGTTTACACCTTGAAATATGAACTGTTGGATATCAATCCGCCTTATGACCACAGATACCTGCTTTCGGATAAGGATGGAAAGTATTACAGAACGGAACATGAAAAAGCATTTGTTGATGCCGTGGTGTTTAAAGGGTATCAGTGTATCAGAACAGGCATTATTCCAGATCAGGATACAAGGGTTGTGGTTACGCTCAATACTTCTTCATTTGGAGATTATGCTTTGTTTGGAGCAAGAACAAGTACATCTGAAGATAAGTTTGGAGTATTTCTTACAAGTTCCACGCAGATTAGCGGACAATATGCCACGGAGTCCGTAACGGCAGAAGTAGATGATTATTCCGGCATTGATGTGACAGTGGAACTTTCCAAGGAGGGATTAAAGAGGGATGGAGTTGTGATTGCAGAGTTTACGGAGACAGAATTTGTAGCCCCCGTGGAACTTGTGATTGGAACCTATAATACCAACGGCACACTTGATTCAAGGTACTTTAAAGGACAGATTATAAAAATCGAGGTATGGCAGAGAGATGAACAACAGCTTGATTTGATTCCATGTGTGGATGAGAGCCTGCAGGTCTGTTTTTATGACAATCTGTCCGGGAACTGTTTTTATAACAGCGGGTATGGAAAATTTGGATTTGTAGACTTGGAAGGAAAATATGATGAGGCTACAAAACTGGTGGAAGTAACTTTTGAGGAACTGACCGCAGAAATCTTTCGGTCAGAGGGATTTGAGGATTTTCCAAGAAGTGAGGTACTTACAAGACTTGTCAATCCGTCATTATTATACTGGCATGACTCCGAGGATGATTTGCCGACAATGGCAGTTACACTTAAGGCTGTGCCACCTGTTCAGACTGTCTATTCAAAGAATACACAAATGATTGACAGCACAATCCTTGGAATAGAAAAGGTCGAGATTGAAGCAGACGATACGACCTTGTTTGCTTTCTCCTTTGATGCCGGGCAGACTTGGAAGGCATATATCGAGAATGCGTGGGTTAATTTATCGGAAGAGACAAGTGGCATGAGCAGGGAAACAGTGGAGTCAATCGGAACGGATGCCTGGGCAATTGCAAACGAGCAGATGCAGTACATGGTTCGGTTCACCCTGATTGAGGGCGGGTATTGTAAACGCATCATTATTCATTATATCAATTAGGAGGCGGGAAGATGCTGAAAGGAAAAGCGATTATTGAACTGAAAAATGCCGTAACAGGCGAGGTGGAGAAATACGAGGATGAGAATATGGTAACAAAAGCCATCCCGGATTTTTTCTCACATAACATCGAAGGGCTGCTCTTTAATATGAATGGCAGTCCAAATGACCTAAATGGGAATATGATACCTCTTTGTAAAAATGGAATCGGTGGAATCCTTCTTTTTGCGGATCCATTGGTGGAGGATGAAAATGTGTATTATGCTCCGTCAGCGAATCCTTGTACCGGGTATGCATCCAATGATGTAAATTCCACGGCAAATGTCATGCGGGGAAGTTTGAACCTTACGGAAAGTATGAAACTGGACAAAGGCTATAAGTTCGTGTGGGATTTTGCAACCAGTCAGGCGAACGGAACAATCTCTGCTGTGGCTTTAACACATAAGTGGGGTGGTATCGGGTATATGGGAGATGCATACGATAATGGTTCAAAATCCTGGCATATGAAAGATATAGGTATTGATGCAAATGCAGTGACGAGAACAGCTTATCTTAATGTGGTTGAGGTGAATTTTGAAGGTAATTATTTTATAACGATTGGTTTGAATACAAGTAATGAGATAGTAATTCAAAAAATCAGAAAAGCCTACAGACAAGTGGGATTAAATGATACATTGCTAGATAATCAGGCTATTGTTTTGGAAGAAAATAAGCTGACCCCGACAATTTTTATTATGAGTAATCCGAGTAATAACAGCGGAAACTATGATTTTATTGATGGTAAAAATGGTTATTGGTATGGATTCTGGCATGATGCAAACAGCAGCGGAAATGCAATTGTGAAGTGGATTAAGATTAAAAAGTCGGACTTTTCTTTTTCGGAAGGGACATGGACACTTGATAATTGTCAGATACAAAGTGCAGGATACCGTTCTGGATATAATACAGGACCTAGCAGAAATGTTCAAAGTGTGATCTTAAATGGATATGTTTATATGATGTCTTATGACAGACAATCCGTCTATAAAATTAACATTGATAACGCTGCCGATGTAACACAAATCAAGCTAGGGTTCACCTCAAATTATAGTGTTGCGGGGGCATATCGTAATAACGGCAATCTGTATATGGCCAGTATTGGCGACTGGATTATTGGATCCGATTTTAGAATAGCATCCGATGATACAGTTTATAAGTGTGCTAATACGATGCCATTCAGTTATACCTGCACACCATTATTTCAATATGGACCATTTTTGATAGGTTATGGAGCGTACTACGGCAATTCTGTCAGAAGAGAATTGTTTATGAGGACACCTTATCTTGCCACCATCAATAATCTGTCTACCTCGGTTATTAAGACGGCAGACAAGACAATGAAAATCACATATACGATTGAGGAGCAGTAAGCATCTATCAGAAATGGTAGGTGCTTTTATTATGCACAAATTTGAAGGGAGGAAGGCTCATGAGTGAAAAAATCATGGAACTCATTACATGGCTTGGTGCGTTGGGAATACCATCCATTTTTGCCATGACAGTGTGGTGTATCAGATGTTGTCTGCAATACACCAGACAGCTGAAAGTGCTGGCAAAGGCACAGCAGGCACAGATGAGGTCACAGCTTCTCGAACAGTACCATTTCTATATGGACGATGGCTGGATTTCAGAGGAACACATGGAGGATTGGGAAAATCAGTACCAGGCATATCACAGCCTTGGCGAGAACGGAATCCTCGATAGCAGACGGGCAGAATTATTAAAACTGCCAAACAGAAAACCGAACAAGGAGGAACAGGACAATGAGTAATTATTGGAAGAAGTGGCTTACAGCAGCCGGAATCAGAGCAGTCAAGACCGTGGCTCAGACAGCGGTCGCAACTATCGGTACATCTGCCGTTTTAGGAGATGTGAACTGGATTATGGTGGCATCTGCATCAGCACTTGCTGGCATTCTGTCATTGCTTACAAGTATCGCAGGTATCCCAGAAGTGAAGGAGAGTGATGAGTAATGAAACTTGTGGAGAGTATTCTTACAAAGAATCCGTGCTATACGGCAGGGAGGACAATTACAGTAAAAGGTCTTATGTTGCACTCGGTTGGATGTTCCCAGCCGAGTGCTCTTGCTTTTATCAAAAACTGGAACAGTCCGTCATTTGAAAGAGCCTGTGTCCACGGATTTATTGATGGAAATGACGGCACGGTTTATCAGACATTACCTTGGAATCATAGGGGGTGGCATTGTGGTTCATCCATCAATGGTTCTGCGAACAATACCCATATCGGGGTGGAGATGTGTGAGCCATCCTGCATTACCTATGTTGGCGGGGCAACATTCAAGTGTTCTGATATTGCTACGGCAAAAGCTGTGGCAGAAAGAACTTATAAGGCGGCAGTAGAACTTTTCGCTATGCTCTGTAATGAGTTCGGTCTTGACCCACTTGCAGACGGTGTTGTTATTTCTCATAAGGAAGGACACGCAAGAGGTATCGCATCAAATCACGGTGACCCGGAGCATTTGTGGTCACAGCTTGGAATGGGATACACAATGGATACCTTCCGTAAAGCCGTAAAATTTGCAATGGGTGACTCTGAAAACAAGAAAGAGGGTACACAGGCAGCTGTGTTTGCAGGGCTTTCAGAGAAAGATGCCGTGTCGGTTATTGGGGAATTGTGTCGAGAAGATATGAAGAAGAGTGGCATCCTTGCATCCATCTCGGCTGCACAGTTTATTCTTGAAAGTGGATATGGTAAGAGTGAACTCGGGCAGAATGCCAATAATATGTTTGGCATGAAGAAATCTCTGTCCGGGAACACATGGACAGGCTCTACGTGGGACGGAACTTCGGTTTATACCAAGAAGACGCAGGAACAGAATGCTGATGGTTCATATGAAACCATCACAGCTGATTTCAGGAAGTATCCTTGTGTTGAGGATTCGGTTGCAGACCATTCCGCATATCTGCTTGGTGCCAAGAACGGAAGGTCACTTCGATATAAGGGCATCAAGGGGATGACGGATTACAGGAAAGTGGCACAGCTTATCAAGGATGGTGGCTATGCGACTTCCCTTACCTATGTAGATAAGCTGTGTTCCATTATTGAGAAGTGGAATTTGACACAGTATGATGTTTCGGAAACACCTGCACCTAAACCATCAACACCAGATACAGTCACAAACTTCCCGGCTACTCCATTTAGTGTGAAGGTCATCATTGATGATTTGAATTATCGTAGCGAACCATCAATGAATGGAACGGTTAAGGGGCAGACAGGCAAGGGTGTATTTACCATTGTGGAAATAAATGACGGATGGGGCAGACTTAAGAGTGGAGCAGGCTGGATCTGGCTTGAAAATCCATCCTACTGTACCGTTCAGGGTACGGTTACAGAAACACCAAAGACCTCAAGTACCAAATCGGTAGAGGAGATTGCAAAAGAAGTCATCCGTGGAGATTGGGGCAACGGCGAGGAACGTAAGCAGAAACTTGTGGCTGCCGGATATGACTATTCTGTTATTCAGAAGAAGGTCAATGAAATATTGAAATAGTATTTTTACAGGCTTGGAGGGAGAAATCCTTTCAAGCCTTTCTTTTTTCGCCAATTTTCTCGTTCATTTCTATTCCTTCTGTAATTGGGAGGATTGTAAGGGTTGTAACTTTTCCCGTCTGTGAAGGGAAAAAGATTCAGAGAAAATAGGAAAGTTATGGTTTTCCTTACTAACCCATTTAGAAGGGAAAAATCCTACCGCCCATTTTTGATTTTTATGTCCGTGGGATAGTGAAGGGAAAACATCATAACGATGAAACCAGAAAAGTTATTCCCTTCAAGTTCGATGGAGGTGGATACGATGAACGATACACAAAGACAACAGATAGAGAAGTTAAGAGCAGAGGGATTAAGCTACGGAAAGATATCTGACGCACTTGGACTTAGCACCAATACCATAAAAACTTACTGTAGGAGACACGGACTTGGCGGAGTAGTCGCAACACCTGCTCCGATTGATGAAGCCGGGCATTTCTGCCTTTGCTGTGGAATCCCTGTTGTGCAGACATCCGGGAGAAAGGAAAAAAGGTTCTGTTCTGACCGTTGTAGAAATAAGTGGTGGAACAGCCATCTCGACCAGGTGCAGAGAAAAGCCAATTATGAGTATGTATGTCCATGTTGTAAAAAGCCGTTTACAGCATATGGAAATAAGAACAGAAAGTATTGTTCCCATGAGTGCTACATAGAGGACAGATTTGGGGGTGGCAGCCATGACTAAGGAACAGATGGAAGAAGAAAAACGCTATCTGGCCACGATGTCCATTGCCAAGAATCTCCTAAAGCAGGGCATTATTTCAGAGGAAGAGTACTGTCAAATTGATACAAAATTCAAGGAACAATATGCCGTATCTTTCTCCACATTATTCACGGATATTGACTTGATAAACTACGGGAAATGCGGGAATATGTGACACTGAAAAGGAGGGATTATATGGCGAAGATACGAAGGATTGAGCCAAATATACCAAGGCTCGGTGGAAGAAAAAGAGTGGCTGCTTATGCCAGAGTTTCAATGGAAACAGAACTCTTACATCATTCGCTTTCTGCCCAAGTCAGTCATTACAGTTCCTTAATACAGAGCAATCCTGAATGGGAATATGCAGGTGTTTATGCTGACGAAGGTATCACAGGAACATCCACAAAGAAAAGGGATGAATTTAATCGGTTGATGAAGGACTGTGATGCTGGGAAGATTGACCTTGTGCTTGTTAAGTCCATCAGCCGATTTGCAAGAGATACGGTTGATACGCTTAATGCCACAAGACACCTAAAGGATTTGGGAATAGATGTTTTCTTCGAGAGAGAAGGAATTCATTCAATGTCTGGCGAGGGAGAACTGCTCCTTACACTTCTCGCTTCTTTTGCACAGGCAGAGGCAGAGAGCATTTCTGCAAATGAGAAATGGTCAGTTCAAAAGAGATTTGAAAGAGGAGAACCAAACACGGGTATCCTTTGCTTTGGCTATGATTGGAACCCTGAAACAAAGAGCCTTACCATCAACGAAGAGGAAGGTAAATGGGTCAAGTATATTTATGAACAGTATCTTGCCGGGGCTTCCATTAAAGGGCTAACCCTTGACCTTAAGGAAAAAGGTGTAAGGGGTAAGCGGGGAGATTTGATGGGAAGGACTACACTTCGCAGGATTCTTTCTACAGAAACCTATGTGGGAGATTTGCTTCTTCAAAGATATTTCTCCCCGGAAATCCATAAGCCAAAGCTGAACGAAGGTGAAATGGAGCAGATTCTTGTATCGAATGCCCATGAACCGCTTGTTAGCAGAGAAGATTATGCGAAGGTTCAGGAAAGGCTTAATAGAAGGGCAAAGGCAGCACACAACCACGGATATGAAAAGACTTTCTTTGCCGGACTTGTGAAATGCGGTAAGTGTGGGTATGCCTGTAACCATGTTCTTTATCATAAGCAACCTGCAGACAAGGCTTATATTGAATGTAACAAAAGAAAGACCAAGGAGTGTGATTTACTTCCCATCAGAGAGTTGGAGTTAAAAGGCATTATGGAGCAGATAGCCGGGTGCAGGGAGAATGTGGAGCGAATTATATTATTTGACGGACATATTGATTTCCTTATGAAGGACGGCACAGTAAAGAGTCACATTAGGAAATATTCGGGAGATGGATTTAACAAAACGCCATTTTCAAGAAAAATCTTCTGTGGATACTGTGGTTCGAGTATTGTGCGAACGGGTGGCAATAAAAGAAGAACCTGTTGGATGTGTAGTGTAAAGAAAGCTGATAAAGCCGGATGTGAGCATGAACTTATGTCGGATGGAGAACTGTATGGTGCAGCCCAATCCATCCTCGGCACGGAAGAAAACTTGGATATGGAGATTTACTTACATATCGAGAAAACCATATCTTACAATGACAGAATCGAATTTTATATGAAGGAAGGAGGCAAAAAGGTATGGCAAAGACGATAACGAGAATCCCGGCATCGGTCAACAGATATACAGCAAAGCCAATAGCAGAGAAGACAAAACGTAGAGTTGCTGGCTATGCCCGAGTTTCAACGGAGCATGAAGAACAGGCTACCAGCTATGAGGCTCAGATGGATTATTATACCAACTACATTACTTCCCGTGATGATTGGATTTTTGTCGGGATGTATTCTGATGAGGGTATTACAGCTACAAACACCAAAAGAAGAGAAGGCTTTAATCAGATGATTGAGGATGCCCTTGCCGGAAAGATAGACCTTATCATCACAAAGTCGGTCAGCCGATTTGCAAGAAATACTGTTGATTCCCTTACAACAGTCAGGGAACTGAAGGAAAAAGGTGTGGAGATTTATTTCGAGAAAGAGAATATCTGGACTCTTGATGCAAAAGGGGAGCTTCTTATTACGATAATGAGTTCCCTTGCACAGGAGGAATCCAGATCCATTTCAGAGAATACCACATGGGGAAAAAGAAAAATGTTCGCAGACGGAA
>JBJELE010000037.1:0-6498 GCA_051878995.1 Lachnospiraceae bacterium
ATATTCCACCAACGCCCTAATCTGGCGGTCAAGCATCCGATCATACTGGGCGATCAGGTAGACATCATATCCAAGATGACGGTGGAGCTGAAAGAAAGTATTCCATTCCCCACGCCCACGCTGTCCCCAGTCACGGGCATTAAAAAGCCTCTGGGCTTCATCTATAACAAGCATGATTGAACCTTCTTTAACACGACCTTTCTTCTTTGTATACTCCATGCCAAAATCTATCAGGTAAGAAGGCGTAAGCTTCTCATCCGGCACAAAATAAAATTCCTGTTGTTTGGAATGCTTTATCTTGTTGGACGCAATAGCAAAATTACAAATACAGGGTTTACCTGCCCGTACCCACCAATATATGTTCATAGCCATGTGAAGACTTTTTCCTGATCCGGGAGTACCGGAATACAAATAAATCATAAAACCACCTCACTCTATCAGCTTGATCCAGCGTGCAACAACACTATAGAGATAGAAGAGTGCGATTGCTGAAAGCCACGCCGTACCAATCTTTAGCATTGTACCGACCGGGATAAAATAATTAAGATAGCCAAGGTAAGGCAGGCTCTCAAGGGAATCTATTGCGGAAGCAAAAGGAGAGAGAGGAAGTACTGAAAGGATAGCAGAGAGCAGTGCATCCAGTATTTCTTTCATAAAAGCAAGCATATTATCACCCCTTAATCATCTGTTGTCTGGTAATGAGGAGCAGGCCAAGGATAAAGAACAGTATTTCAAATATCCGGACAACCTTGACTGCATCCTCATAAACAGACAGATCGATCACGATTACGTTATGGTAATCCAGTATTTTTGATTTAGTAAACGGATTATTAACTTCAATATCTATAGGTATTTCAAATTTTGGTGCGACAGGTTCCGCGTCAAGAGCATCCAACAGATTTACAAGGTCGAAGGGAATACAGAAAGGGAATATCTGCCGGAGATCAGTCTTATAATCCTTGACCGGGTCACCATCATCAACACCCGGTTCATCTGGATCAGGCGTAACATCCGGATCAGGGTCTGGGTTCGGATCAGGATTCGGATTCGGATCAGTGCCGGGGTCAGGATCAACGGAAGGTTCACGTTGAAGCTGCTCAATTAATTCTTTAATGTAATTAGGTGCAATTTCAGGACTATATTCTGGATTGATTTCCGGATTAAGTTTCTTTGCCAAGTCCTGAAGCTGTTGAATAGAAGGAATCGTTAAAGGCTGCGGAGCTTGCTGAGGATATTCTAATTTGCCGTTATTCTGATAGGTGTCCTGTAAATCAGGATGAACCCAAATTTCCTCTTTAGATGGCAAAGACACAATACTATCACGCCATTGAAAACCTTCCTCAGCAGAAGAAAAAATAGGAAGATTAGAAGCAATATGTACATATGAACCAGAACGACCAGTTCCACATGAACCATCAACAACACTAACAGGAGCAGAACTTAAAGAAAAAGAACTATCATATTTTCCTTTTTTATATGACACAGATGACGTATAACGAACTCTATCTTGTGAATCATCAATAAATGCACCAGGTCCAAACATATAAAATAAATATGTAGTTCCAGACCTATAATAATTATAATAAGGATATCCACTGCCAGTAATTAAATTGACGCACTGTTCCGGAACGCCTTCATCAACATCAACACGTCCCATAATCCTATCCCATAAATTACTCACAGCAGAAGCCATTACACCCAAAGCACCTGCAGTCAATTCAATAAAACCTTTTGAGGAAACTTCTTCCGTAATTTCCTGAAAGGTCGGTATTTCCTCCACAGGAGTCGGTGCTGGTTCCGGCTCTCCTGTTATGGCCGGAGTGGGAGTGGGGTCTGGATCACTGCCACCACTGCCATTAATGACCTTGAATCTTTCTTTGGTATATTCCTCCTCAAGCTGGTCATACATATCCTGAACGGGCTGTAATGCCCCGGTTCCGTCCCACCATGAGTCATTCACAGCATTATTAATCATATCTCCTGTAACGACCGGGATACCAAATGAGAGCAGGATTGACTCCAATATTTGCAGTGCGACCGGAACTTCCAGACCTGTAGCTTTTACATTTTCATAGGAGCAGGCAATACAGGAGAAAGAAAGCAGGAAGGAGAGGAGTAAGGCGGTCATACGTTTTTTTAATCGTTTCATAAACACCTCCATTCAGACAAAAAAATGAGGGGAGTCATCCTCCCCCCATTCCCGCCATAAAAACTTTAATGGTTTATCATGCTTTTCCAGTAAGCTTCTTAAAGAGCTTCAGACCGAAGGTTACAACAACCACAGCGGTCACGATCGGGATAATGACCGGGACAGCTTTACCTACCATGGAAGTCATGGAAGAAGCTGCAGAAGTCATTCCACTGATCACAGCATCCTCTACAGATGTAGACTCAGAAGCAAGCACCGGAACAGCACCAGCAAGGGCAACAGCAGTACCAGCAGCAAGAGCGCAGGCATTGCGTTTCACATTAGATAATGTTTTCTTACCTTTTGCATAAACAGTTGTCTTCATAGTATCTTTCCTCCTTTATACTTTTTTGAATATCTTCACGACTCCGGAGATACCAAGACCAAAAACAAGCGGGATAAATCCAAGTCCGATACCAAGCGGAATCATTGAAGCCATTAAGTGGACACAGTACCCAAGAGAGTACATCGTCTCAATTACAGTAGTACCGTCAGTAAATTCCATAGATACCTCAATGTCTGATATAATTTGCAATAATAAGTGTACAGATACTTCCAATGAGCAGGCCGGCACCGATCAGTACGGTAATACCGATATTCCTATAGGATTCATAGTACTCCTGATTTTTCTCAGCAATCTCATGGACAGCCTTAATCTCCTCAGTCTGAATCTTTAATTCCTCCAGCAATTCCTGATAAGAAACTTCCGGTGTGGGAGTAACTTCCGGCTCCGATTCTTCAACAGTCTCAGAAGATTCAGAACCAGAAGCTTGTACATCCCCCGGCAGTTCTTCCGGCAGTTCGTCCGGCACAGGAGAAGGAGAGGGCTGAATGATCTGTTCAGGAGGTAAATATTCTTCCTGAACAGATTCAGATTGTGGTTCAGTATAGTCGATCTGGAAAGTATCCGTAAATTCATTTCCATCAGTGAAATCCATAAGCGTTATTTAGCAGTTGAAATATCGACAAGGCGAAGCGTATTATACTGAGGATTCAAATTAAATACACAATTACATTTACCATATGGTGCAAGATTCGGAAGTATCTTATCATAGATTTCCTTATCAACCATACAGCGAAGCTGATCCATGCCGCCAATTTCAAGCAGCGCGACCTCATAATAAATCTTGTTGGGGTCTTTAACACCAGGGCGTGATACAGAACCCTGATAGATAAAAGTACCATGCAGTTTCATAGAAAAACCTCCATTCATTGAAAAAATTGTTGACATTGTAATTATTTGTTGATATTTTTACGTTGAAAGATATATGTATATCTATACGACAAACGCGGCGTTTTTCCAAAGTGGAGCGGAGCGTTTCCACCGCCGCCTATAGGGGAATAAGCGGAGCGAAACGGTAGATTGAAAATCTATTGGAAAAACGCTGTTTGTCGTAAGCGTAGCGGTAGATATATCCGAGCGGAGCGAGCGAATTTATATTTTTAAAAAGAACATATGTTTGTTTTCTGCAAAAAAGAACATATAAATGTTTTATGTTCACTTATAGTAGTCAAGTGGATGCTAAACTATGTGTTTATCATCCACATATGATTAGTTTGGGGTTTACGCCCCGTCCGAACAGAGAACTTGTCAAGGATAATACGAGCGCCCAAAAAGACGGCCGTCCTTGACAAGTTCTCACAATTTCCTTTACATTTCATCGCTAAAAGCCTAATTTGCGATGTGGCTGACCAGACTTTTTCATATTTAACGGAATTGTTCGAAGGATGCAAGAGCATGTTTTCTCATACTGATATACAGGTCAAGTTCCCTGGTATCAATATTCTTCTTCATCTTCAGGTAGTTAATCCGGAAGTCAAGAAGCTCTATGTATTTTTCAAGCTGCTTCTTTGTGAATAATACGCATACTGTTGGCAGCATGTTCACCATCATCCTTCCGGGAATAAGTTTTTAAGCAGCATACGTGCTCTGTTTGCGTCTAATTCATCTGCATACAGAAGACGGAAATTGTCATAGATAGTATCCGTTTCCAGAGGGTCTATCAATACACCCGTAAATATAGCAAACTTAAATAGAAAGCCATAATCGTTAGTAACAATATCAATCCCGTATATTTCATCCATAAAATCACCTCAGGATTTTCTCAATTTCATTCATTGTAAATCTTGTTCCCTGGGGGGAGATAATGCAGTTAATTCCCCAGTAGTCTGCCCTGGTAATAAAAACAGAATCTTTACCTTCCAAACGCATGAAAGTATGCAGATCTTTAAAGTTTCCGAAGTTTCCAAACTCTGTTGCGATAATCATACCAATAGCCCCCTTTTCTTTTGTGGCGGTAACTAATGCATAGGACGTTACCGCCAGATTAAGGTAAAATGAATAATGTTAAAGTGAGGGTTACCATTGCACCCACAACAACCGCTTGGACACTGGCACACTATAAAGAAGTGTGCTATAATTTATTTGAGTATATAAAGAAACGTCAGTGACGTTACCTTGTGTTTTGATAGTAACACAGGTGACGTTACTTTGTCAATGTAAAAAAGGAGGAATTGCATGGCAACAGACAAAAAAAGAATACAAGCTTATGTCACCGAGAAAACTATTAAGAAATTCAAACTCGTATCTGCAGCAAAGAATAAATCCATGTCCGAATATGCAGGAATTTTAATTGAAAAAGCTGTTGAAGGTTATGAAGTAGAACATGGAGAAATTCAAGTTGTAGACGAGTAAAGGTAATACAAGTATGAAAAAGAACGAGAATCCACTTCATAGTAGGGAGTTAGAACGTGCTTTACAGAGGAAAGCGAAAGAAGAGTTAGAAAGAAAAGCCATGGAAAAGGCTAGAAATGAATACAATTATAACCAGTACCTCAAAAGGAAAGAGAAAGCAGAAGCAAAAGCAAGAAGGAAGCTCCGAATGAAACACACTATAAAGCCGATTATTTTCCTGATCGTGATGCTTTTACTCTGTCTATATGCATACTCACAGGAGACTGGTATGCATATTTCGGATATAATCATAAACTTTATTTCCACATTCAGCAATAAACTTGCACTGTAAAAAATGTCCCTCCCGGCTTCCGGTTTAGTCCGATCAGGAAGCTGAGAGGGATATTTCATTTTATTTTATGCTCATAGTATCTTACATTGTGCGGTACCATGCCAACCTCATACATACAGCTTTTATAATATAGACAGTCATCTTCTGTCAGTTCATTATGCAGGCTCTGGATTTCTTCCTTGTCAAAGATAAAAGTGGATTCAACCGGAAGGTTTAGATTTCTGGAGGCCCAGTACTTCTTTTTACCCTTGATATGCTCCATCAGGTCTTTTGTAGTGTACTTTGTAATGTACTTTGTTACTGCTTCATTTTCTTCCACATGCGTGGCGGTAGTAAATCCCATTTTATACTTGCCAATATTGTAAATCTTCTGGCCTTTATCAGTCACATGGCCACTGTCAACTATTCCCAGAGAATCACATTTTGAGAAGAGTCCATGAAAATGATAGGCACCATCCTTGTGACGTTCCGGAACTACTATGTATCTAAATCCTTTGTCTGCATCTGTACGCATGTTATTTAGCCATTTAGAGAGTTTTTTCGTGCAGTCGTTATAATCATACCTGTCGACTTTTTCCGGGGAAAATGTCAGTGTTACGAACCAATCCCAGACGTTTGCACGGGCATAGTCATAAATCTTTGCTTTTGACCGTTTCAGGCTGACCAAAAGACTTCTTTCATGTTCCTTTTCCATGTCAGCGAAGTCATGGTATTCTTTTGTAGGTTCCCCGTCAAATGGATTTATCTCCATTTCTTCTTTTTCCGGCTTTTCTTTTTCCCCGGTATAGACAAGGTGGGAGTAAATACGGGTCTGCACCTGCCCATTCCCATAGTTTTTTACCTTCACATTATACATATTTTTACCCATTTTTGTGTCCGTGTACGGCGGATTTTTTCATCTTCAGAAATCCGGATCCGGAAGGGATTGTCTTTCTGAGACGGAAAATAGTGTTAAGTGTTGCTATAGTCAAGTATAGGGGCATCTGACGCGTGCGCTACGCTTCGGCGGGGGCCCCACAGTCCCCATCCTCAGCTTGCTGCACACCTTCAAATGTCGCAAACGTGTCATAGAGTCTATAATACTTTCTTTTCGCCCGGAAGAACTCACTACCGATTTTCTCTTTCATCGGATACCAGACTTTAACCGTCACGAAAAGATTTCCAAGAGTAAGACAGGAGAGTAGTTTTCCCTTCCAGCCAAAATTACTGACCTTCCGGTGAATATATTCATATTCCACCAACGCCCTAATCTGGCGGTCAAGCATCCGATCATACTGGGCGATC
>JBJELE010000038.1:0-6066 GCA_051878995.1 Lachnospiraceae bacterium
GAATATGGCAAAAATTATATCAGTAGTAAACCAGAAAGGCGGAACTGGAAAATCCGCATGTGCAGCAAATCTTGGTGTAGGGTTGGCTCTTATGAATAAGAAGGTGTTAGTCGTGGATGCTGATCCGCAGTCAGATGTGTCTGCTGGATTTGGATTCCGTGACTGCGATAATAGTAATGAAACATTAACAACGCTGATGGAAATGGTGTTGAGTGATGTAGATATTCCGGAAGACTGCTTTATCCAGCATACAGAGGAAGGTATTGATATTATATGTTCCAATATTGGATTGGCAGGAACAGAAGTACAGCTTGTGAATGCAATGAGCCGTGAGTTTGTCCTGAAACAGATATTAAACAGGGTAAAAGACCGGTACGATGCAATTTTAATAGATTGTATGCCATCTTTGGGTATGATCACCATCAATGCCCTGGCAGCGTCGGACGAAGTGTTGATTCCAGTAGAAGCATCCTATCTTCCAATCAAGGGACTGCAGCAGCTCTTGAAGACAATTGGAAAAGTCAGAAGACAGATCAACCCGAAACTTCAGATTGCCGGTATCCTTTTCAGTATGGTGGATGTCCATACAAATGATGCCAGAAACAACATGGAATTGCTTCATAATGCCTATGGAAATCAGATTCATGTGTTTGACAATTATATCCCATTTTCTGTCAGGATGAAAGAAGCGGTCAGAGAGGGACAGAGTATTTTTAAATACGAACCAAAAGGTAAAGTTGCGAAAGCATATATGAATTTTACGGAGGAGGTTCTTGAACATGGCAGGTAAAAAGAAATCAACGCCAATTCCATTACAGTCATTAGATGCCCTATTCGGAACAACAAGTGAGGAACAGGCAGGCATCCAACAGATTGCTCTGGATAATCTGCATTCCTTCTCTAATCATCCGTTTAAGGTTCTGGATGATGACAAGATGATTGAGTTGTCTGAAAGCGTGAGGACGCATGGAGTTTTGGTGCCTGGTATTGTGAGAATAAAGGACACCGGCGTTTATGAAATTATAGCAGGGCACCGCCGTAAGAGGGCGTGTGAGATTGCTGGTTTGAAAACCATGCCAGTCATTATTAAAGATTTGACAGATGATGAATCGACTGTGATTATGGTTGATTCAAACATTCAGCGTGAAGAACTGTTGATCAGTGAAAAGGCATTTGCCTATAAAATGAAATATGATGCATTGAAACGCCAGGGCAAACGAAGTGATTTAACTTCTTGCCAAGTTGGCAAGAAGTTGGCGGCAGAGGATATCAGCCAAAATTCAGAGGATAGCACACGGCAGATTCTCAGGTATATCCATCTGACGGAATTACTTCCGGTTCTTCTGGATATGGCTGACCATAAACAGCTCCCGTTTAATACTGCTGTCGAATTATCATATTTGAAAAAAGAGGAGCAGGATATATTGCTTCAGTATATGGGTAACCATGAAATGGTTCCGTCCATGAAGCAGGCACAGGAAATGAAGAAGTGTTCTAAGGAACATTTACTGACATATCTGGAAATTGATCGTATTTGTTGCCAGGGAAAAACAGAGAAATTACAGGTGAAGCTGCCGGAAAAGAAGCTCCGGATGTTTTTTCCGGAGAGTTATACAAAAGAGCAGATAGAAGATGTGATTCTTAAATTGTTAGAGGAATGGGCAGACAATAAGGAGCGTGTTCAAAATGACAATCATGGATGTGATTAAGAAGGCATTGTTACCACTGGCAGCTATGGCATTCTGGCTCTGGATGGTAAAAACGATTATGGGAGTGACCGGGAATACAGATTTATTTATGTTCCTGTTCCTTGCAGGGCTTCCGTTTGGAATACATAAAATGTGTATCATTTTAATCCCCAGAGGCTATGATGTTGGGGGTACTGTTGGAATGATCGCATTGAGTGTTATTGTGGGTGGTTTATTGGGAAGCCTTATGATCCCATATTATATTGTGAGGGCAATCTATGTGACCATCCGGTATATAGTAAAAAGATAATGAGTAGCAGATTTGAGGCAGGCTTGCGAAAAAACAAATTCGTAAGCCTGCCTTTTTTTGTGCGATAAAGCTGGAAAGTACAAAGCCAAAATTGTTTTGGATTTGTATTTGACAGCTAACGGTCATTGAGCAGCAAAGCTGCGAAATGTGCGATAAAGCAGGCAATTCAGGGGGAATCCCCTTTTGCATAAAGAAAAAGACGGAGGAGAACGAACATGAGAGAGCGAATCAAGAACAAACAGATTACTAAAGAAATCAGAGGGCAGCTTCCGGTTATTACACCGGCTATGTTCCGGGAAAGAGGCTGTTCCTATTGCCCTTATTATGCAGGAAGTTATGAAAAATTTCCAAGATGCATGATGGCAGCCTGTGCCTGGGATGATGAAGAAGAACATTTCCATCCGGTTCTTCGCCAGATGCTTCCGGAATTTAAAAGGAAGATGGAGAAAGCAGAAGAGAAATATCTGGAATTAAAAACTGCCTATGAACTGCTTATGAGTATGTTTGAGGCTGAAATGGCACAGGAGGAACTGGAAAAGGATGAATGTTACGACTGTTGTTATGCCAAGTGTGGTCCATGTATCGGGCTGTGCTATAAAACACTGAAAGGATAGGAGGATGCGAGGTAATGAATACAGCAATTATTTCCGGAAGACTGGTTCGTGATCCGGGCTATAACGAGACACAGAATGAGAAAGGTCTTCATAAGATTGCCAAGTTTGTACTGGCAGTCAGAAGGAATTACTCAGACGATGTCAGTTTCATTCCGGTGAAAGCCTTTGCAAAAAAAGCGGAGTTTGTCCGTGATTATCTGGTGCAGGGGACAAAGGTAATGGTAGAGGGTGAAATCGTAACCGGCAGTTACGATAATAAAGAGACCGGCAAAAAGGTATATACGACAGAGCTTTTTGCAGACCGTATCGAGTTTGCCGGTGCAAAAGTGCAGGAGAAAATGCCGGAGCCGATGGAAGGGGATGGTTTTCTGAACATCCCGGAATCTATGGAAGAAGAAATGCCATTTCGATAGGAGGATAAGCCAATGGTAATGTTAAATAAAGAGTACATGATCAACCACATGAGAAATGAAAACGGTTCCATCAATATCAAAAATGTAGTATTGGCGGCTGCCTGTGAAGCAACCGAGCTGTTCCAGTGCCTGATTGTAATGGACAGCAACTTTACAGATTGGAGCCGTTTTGTTGACCGTCTGGAGAAGAACGTGGAAAAACAGGACTATGAAAAAGTCCATGAACTCTGCCAGACAATGTATGCCATGAGGCATCTGTCAGAAGAACTGGAAGGGTTGTATCTGGTAAGGGATGATGCAGAGCTTTGTTCCCTGTATTATCAGATTTTTGTGGGAATGCTGGATTTGACTGTTTTCTCAACAGAGGCAATGGTCGATCTGAATGGAGGGAAGCATGATGAGTAATCAGGATTATATGCCGGTAGAGTGCCTGCTGGTGCCAAAGGCACTGTTTAAGGATGCGAGATATTGCTCTTTATCCACTACGGCAAAGGTATTATACAGCCTTATGCTTGACCGGCTGAGATATGCAGCACAGAACAGATGGATTGACCAGAAAGGGAAACTGTATGTGATCTATCCCAAAAGTGAAATGATCAGGGATCTGAATAGCACCAGGTACCGGGTGGATTATGCTGTTTCGGAACTGGAAAGTATGGGAAACATGGTTCGGGTTGTTAAAGACAATGGCAGACCGAACCGTTTCTATATAAATGATATTTCAAAGATGAATGAGGAGGAAAAGACTATGATGACAATCAATGATTTAATGACAATGGTAGGCCCGGAGGAGGCAGAAGAAATCATGGACAAGATGGTGACAGCTGCCAGGGAAATTGTGGATGACCTTATGAAAAAAGGCTACATCGAGATTATAAGGGAAGGCTGTCCGGAGGGAGGGCCTCTGGAGGATGGTGTACCGCCAACTGATCTGGGAGAGGACGAGTTTAATCCGGAAGATTTAAGTCCGATGGAATTCAGATGCTACTGTGATGAAAACGGTAACCTGGATGATGAGGCAATCGAAGATGATGCCAGTGAATTTGGTATGGACCTGGCTTTCGGTGTCATTGAATTACTGGAAAATGATCCGGATAGAATTGAGGCAATCCGCCAGTATTTCAACCATGTTTACAAGATGGAATCCATGAAGAGATTTATGGCTGTCGTAGAGACAACGGCTGTGATCTGCGGAAATTCCCCGGAATGGATCGAAGATATGCACGCCTGCAACAAAGGTGCCAGACGAATCTATCTGAAGGAACTGGTGAGTGTGTTCAACATGTACCTGAATATGTTCAAGAACAAAGAGATGGAATAATGAGGATGAAAAAATGGATTATGAATACTTCCGGGTAGAAGAATCCGAGCAGTTTTCATTTTTCCGTATTCCCAAGGCACTGTTTACAGAAAAGGAATTTGAAGGTCTGTCCACGGATGCAAAGCTTCTGTATGGTATCCTGCTGGACAGGATCAACCTTTCAAAGAAAAATGGCTGGGTGGATGCTGACGGTTATGTGTATATCATCTACACGGTAGCTGAACTTCAGGAAGTGCTGCACATGTCACACACAACGGTCACAAAGCTTCTCAGGGAGCTTGACAGTGTACATGGCATCGGTCTGATCGAACGGTATCGACAGGGCTGCAACCGTCCATCGGTGATATATGTGAAGAACTTCGTAAAACGCATCCGGGCAAAACCGGCAGTTTATTATCCTTCTGGAACGCAAGAAATTTGCTGTCCGGAACGCAAGAATCTGGCAGTCCGGAATGCAAAAAACTTGCTGTCCGGAACGCAAAAAAATGGAAGTCCGGAGTGCAAGAATTTTGCCACAAATAATACTGATATAAATAAGACTGATAAGAATGATACTGACAGGAGTAAGAGCCGCTCTTCGGAAAAGGAAAGCACCTGTCTGTACGGACGGTTTGGAAATGTCCGGCTTTCCGTGGAAGAAAACCGGGAGCTGCGGAAACTGTATCCGTATGACTTCCAGAGGATGATTGACCAGCTTTCTGCTTATATGAAATCCACTGGAAAAACCTATCAGGATCATTTCGCAACGATTCTTCTCTGGGCAGGAAGGGAAGAACTGAAAACCGGTTCTGGAAGATATGACTTTGAGGAAGGAGAGAGTCTATGACAGATAGCAGGAATGTGGCTGATTTTCTTGGGGAAGACGGATGCCTCCGGTGTGGTGTATGCGGGAAACGGAAACAGCTGAGGATCAATTTTATGGGAAGGGACCGTGTAGTGGGCTGCCTGTGTGACTGCGAGGCTCAGGCAAGAAAAGAAAAAGAAGAGCAGCTCCGCAGGGAAGAAGCCCAGAGGGAGCTTTACCAGAGAAAATCGGTAGGACTTAGAGACCGGAGGTTCTGGGAATGGCGATTTGAAAATGATAATGGGTCAAATGATAAGATGCTCATTGCCAGGCAGTATGCAAAAAACTGGGAGAAGATGAAAAAAGAAAATGTAGGGCTTCTCCTGATGGGTCCGGTGGGGACTGGGAAGAGTTTTTTTGCCGGGTGTATTGCCAATGCCCTTCTGGAACAGGGGGAGCGGGTGATGATGACGAACTTCTCACGTATCCTGAATGAAATGACAAACTATCAGGCAGATAAAAACCAGATTGTGCAGAATCTGGTGGATTACCCGCTTCTGATTATTGATGATCTGGGGATAGAACGTAATTCAGAGTTTGCCCTGGAGCAGATCTATAACGTGATTGACAGCAGGTACTGTAAAATGAAGCCTCTCATCATCACAACAAATCTCGGGTTGAATGATATGAAAGATGAATCGCTGGATGTAGCCCATAAGCGGATTTACAGCAGAATATTGGAGATGTGTGTGCCTGTCTATTGTGGCGGGGCAGACAAAAGAAGGGAAGAAGGAACGGAAAAGCTCGGTCGGATGCAGAGTCTGATCAGTGGCTGATCGGTTCTTTTTTTGATGAAAGGGGTGATACCAATGGTCTTAGGTTGGGACAGCACGTAATACGCTGAAAGGAGGGAAATTCATGCAGGAAGAAGTAACA
>JBJELE010000039.1:0-28891 GCA_051878995.1 Lachnospiraceae bacterium
GGGAATAATCTTCCACAACGCCATCTCCACCTTTTTCGGTTCCCTCATATGATCTACCAGCCCAATCCTGTTGCAAAGCCGGATGCAGTGGGTATCCGTAACAATCGCCGGTTTTCCGAACACATCTCCCATAATCAGGTTGGCACTTTTCCGTCCTACGCCGGGCAGCTTCAACAACGCATCAAAGTCCTCCGGCACTTTACCGTCATACTCCTCCTGCAGCATTTTCATGCATGCACTGATATCTCTCGCCTTACTTTTCCCAAGTCCGCAGGGATGTACGATCTTCTCAATCTCCTCTACCGGTGCTGCTGCCAGTGCCGCCACATCCGGAAATTTCTCATACAGCTTCTCCACCACCACATTTACCCTGGCATCAGTACACTGAGCCGCCAGCCTTACACTGACCAGAAGTTTCCACGCCTCATTATAGTCCAATGTACAGCCTGCATCGGGATATTCCTTTTTCAATCTGTCAATTACCGCAAGGGCCAAATCCTTTCTATTCATGAGATGCTCTCTCTTTCGTCTTCTTTAAGGCTTCGTATATCCGTCCTGAAACATCCTCTCCCACTATCGGATATAGGCTGCCGCAATCTCGCCGATATACTGTATATGATAATCTTTATCAGGATACCATTTTGCTTCATTATCGCCACCGTTGAAGCATTCCGGCTTCATCTCCTGCACATATGCCTTTCTGCAGACGAGAATCATATCCGCCTGTTCCAAAGCTGTCGTGTGATAAGCATATTCCATGCCGTAAGCAGAAGCTTTATCCTCTATGACCAAAGGAGTCAATCCTGTCTCTGCTGCCTTATCACAGTCTCTTCCGCTATGGGAGCCGCAGAAGGATAACGCTTTACGATAATCTTCTTTGAAAAAGCTGACCGTAAAATACTCACTTGCATCCACGAACTCTTTTGTATATCGCTGCGGCCTGATAACCGTAGTGAAAGTATTTTTACCCCACATTACACCGGCAAAGCCCCAGGATACCGTCATAGTATTCCAGTTTTCCTTATCTCCTGCTGTAATCAGTGCCCATTGTTTTCCTATTTTATCAAAGGGATTAAAAGTTAATGTTCCCAATTCATCCCCTGTTATTTTCTTAAATCCTGCCTTTTCATACTGTTCCATCTCTTTTTCCTCCATTCAAGGAAGAGCCGGCCTCCATCGGAAGCCCGCTCTCCTGCTATCTCATCTATTATTTGCTATTGACAGACACCCAATACTGTCTTATCCATTGATTGTCAGAACATGCATGTAGGCATCAGAGCCTCTTGCACAGGTTACCGTCAGTTTCTTACCGCTGACCAGCACCTTGCAGTCATTGACACTCTGTACAGCATCCATCTTCAATTCCATCAGACCATATTTCGTATCCAGATAGAGCATCTCTTCTGTCGATTTACTATTCACGGTTCCTGTTACGGTAGCCGGTGAAGAAGTATCCAGACTTACCGGCAGAGAAGCACTCTTAACCCCCACGATACTTACGGCATGCAGATAGCCGTCGGAGCCATGATAGAAGGAAACTGCCAGCTTACTGCCTTTGGTAAGCGTCATTCCGCTTCTGGTGTCCGTATTGCCCTCGATCACAAACTGCATCTCGCCCTCGTTTGTCTTTAAATACAGCAATGTTTCCGTAGTCTTACTGCCCACCGTTCCTGTCACGGAGCCGGAAGCTGTTTTCACACCGGAAGGATCTGAGGGTGCCGGAGTCAGTCCTGCACTGGAGGACGCTACTGTTGAAGAGGAGGCATTTGCCGGTTTCGCCGAATCTGAAATGCTGACCGCATGCATGTAGGCATCGGAACCTCTTGCACAGGTAACACTGTAATACTTGTTTGCCACCAGAACGGAACAGCCACTCATATCCGTGGTGGAATCCAGCTTAATCTCCATCTCACCTGCACTTGTATTAAAATACAGAATATCTCCCTTTGTTTTCGATCCGATAGTGCCGACTACTGTAGAAGTGGAAGAAGTATCCACTGTTACACCCGGATTCTGTGATTTCTGAGATATCTTAACCGCATGCAGATAACCGTCAGAACCATGGGAAACAGAAACACTAATGGTATAATCCGGTAATAGGATCTTACACTCACTGGTATCCGTTCCACTGTCCAGTTTTATCTCCATAACACCATCTGATGTAGACAGCTTCAAGAGTTCATCGGTAGTGCCCGAAAGCACCTTCCCCTGCACTGTTGCAATCACCTCTGCCGCATGTGCCGTCAAACAGCCTGCCGGCAGCAGCATACTCAGAGCCAAACAAAGAACCATGCCTATAGCACCTATTCTTTTCTTATTCATAATAATTACCACGCCTTTCTCTTTCGAGTTTACATAACTGTATTGCAACCTCATCATACAATATTTATTGATAAAAAGCAAGCGGTAATACAATATATATTTTGTAAATATTCAGAGCCATGCAAATTTACATTCTGTGAATGCTTGCACTAATAATAATTTGGCATGGGCTGATCAGGATATTTACCATTCATATTCAGTACATAAGGCCATTTTCCCGTGTCTTCTATGATAAAACCATAGATCACGCCCATATGCCGGTGCCAGTGCCGGAACTGTCCCAGAATCAGGCGGAGCCGGCTCATATCACAGTTCTCGGGATTTTCAGCCAGTTCTTCATCCCTTAGTCCGACAATATAACGGTCTATCTTATCCCGTATCTGATAAAAATATTCCTCCAGTAACTCTCTGTCTACAGTCTCTCCCTCTTTTGGTACCACATTCAGATCAGCCAGCGTCTCTGTGTGAAAAGCCGGATTCTGATAAGCTGCGTCACAGGGATTGATATACCATCTGTCCATGGAATATAACATATGGTACAGATACTTCCACATGGGAATCCCATCATAACGCTTATCCCAAAGTTCTTCCGGAATACATTTGATCAGATTCTCCGTCTCCCATAGCGCTCTCTCCGTTAAATACCTGATATCATCACACAGCATGTTCTTCTTCTCCTTCCACCTTCATCATTCTGTAACCTACACCTACGTGAGTCTGGATATATTGAACCGAATCGGAATTCTTCTCTAACTTTTTGCGCAGTGTTGCCATGAACACACGTAGGGAAGCCACGTCATTTTCCCAACTATGCCCCCAGATGTTCTGTGTTATAAAAGTATGGGTCAGCACCTTTCCCACATTTTTGGAAAGCAGGCACAACAGTTTATATTCAATTGGTGTCAGATGCAGTTCCTCGTCTTCTAAATAGGCGCAGCCTGCCGAATACTCAATCCGAAGCTTTCCGTTTACAAACACGGAGGAGGATGTCTGCTCTCCCGGACCTGCAGCCAGTCTTCTTTCCGTAACTCTCAGCCTTGCCAGCAGTTCTTCCACGGAAAAAGGTTTGGTCAGATAATCATCTGCCCCCGCATCCAGCGCATCTACCTTATCCATATCCTCACTTCTGGCGCTGATCACAATGATCGGCACGTTGGACCATGTACGGATCTTTTGAATCACTTCAATCCCATCCATATCCGGCAATCCCAGATCTAACAGGATAATGTCCGGGTTATGGGAAGAAGCCTCCAGAATAGCCTCTTCACCGTTCATGGCAGTCAGATACCGGTAATCATGTGTTTTTAATGTTGTGATCATAAGATTCTGTACTGATCTGTCATCCTCCACAACCAGAATCAACGTCTTGTTCATGTAAATTGACCTCCTCTATAGGCAGTGAGAATGTAAATACGGCTCCATGCGGAACATTATCCGAAAGCACCAGTTCCCCATCGTGTGCCGTAATAATGGATTTACAAAGAGATAATCCCAATCCCAGACTTCTCCGGCTATCCGCAATATTCTTGGCACCACTGTAGAACATTTCAAATACAAGCGGCTTCATCTCATCAGGAATACCCGGCCCGTTGTCTGCAATACGGACCACCGCCTGATCCCTGCACTTCTGTGTTGATATAGTAATCTCCGAATCCTTCTGTGTATATTTTATGGCATTATCCACCATGTTAATGACCACCTGCATGATCATTCTGGCATCCACCCTGACAAGCATAAATTCTTCTGAGGGCTGAAAAACAATCCGGTGTTCTGTTTTCTCTCTGCTGATATGCTGCAATGCTTCTGCAATAACCTCGTCCAGAAGCTCTGTCTGCAAACGGATATTCATCTTTCCCTCTTCAATCCTCGTCACGGACAAAAGATTTTCCACCAGATTGTTGAGCCACAGGGAATCGTCATAAATATCCGAATATAGCTGTTTTTTTGTCTCATCATCAAATTTATCTCCGTTGGACAGCAGATTACTTGCATTGCCGGAAATAGAAGTCAACGGTGTCCGTAAGTCATGGGAAATGGAACGCAGCAGATTAGCCCTTAACTGTTCCTTCTGTGCTAATAATGCCGATTCTGCCTTTTCTCTGGCATTCTTCTCATTTTCCAATGCCAGGGCGCATTCTCCCAGGATAGACAGTAAAATACTGTTTTCAAAAGAATCCAAAGGTTTCTCATCAATTACAATACCCAGTATCCCATAGATGGCATTATTGGTTCGAACGGATAAATAAAGACATTTTGCCTTGGAATACGTATCTGTAGTAGCTCCCGCATGCCGGTTATTACTTAATACCCAGTCTGCAACCGTCTTCTCCTCATCCGACAGATATGTATCGCTTATGTTTTCTCCGTTTACGGTAAAAAGCATTGGTGCTGACAGGGCGTCTTTCTCTACCGGATAAATGATCATATCTCTGTTAAGCAGTTTAATCAGCTGTGTCGCTGTTACCGTTATGATCTGTTCTTTTCCTGCAACACCCTCCAGCAACTGATTGGTGTCAAGCAGGATACGGGTGCGGTAAGCTGCCTGTGCCGCCTGTCTGGCCTGCCTTTTCAAACGGATAGCCAGAGATCCTGTCAGAAAAGCGGCTACAAACATCGTGACAAATGTCACCGGATAATCCTTGTCATAAGCTAACAGCGTATAACGAGGCTCCGTAAACAGGAAGTTGAAGACAAAGACACTTACAATAGAGGCAATCAGACTGTATATCTGGTGCGTTGTAATGACCGAAGTGATCAGAACACCGAGAATATACACCATAATAATATTGGCTTCACTCATGCCAAGCCGCCAGAATCCAAAACCAATCGTAGAAGCAAGAACAATCATGCCAATGCTCTTAATTACATCGGCCATATTGAACAAACGCTCCTGTTTTATCCCCGGATTTGCTGTTTGCAGCAACCCCTCCGCCTTCCGGCTTTTTTCTTCCATAGTAACCTCAATGACTTCTTCGCTGTCTTCTAATGTATCTTGTAAGAAATCACGGTTTTCTTCCAGAAAATCATCCAGCTTCCTCATCACGAAGAAGCCCGTGATTCCTACTGCTATAAAAAGGAATAAGAGCATAACCGATTCCATTATACCACACCTCCGCTCAAATTCTTATATATGAAAACATTTTTGAATATCCTTATTCTTACCGAGTACCAGCATCGCTGCATCCTGCGTAAAACAGGTATCCGGTGTGATCGTCAATTCGAGCTTACCATTTCTTTTCAGCGCCATGATATTAATGTTATATTTCTTACGGATGTTAATCTCTCCAACCGTTCTTCCGATCCATGCGGAAGGGACTGCTATTTCGAAAATAGCATTGTCATCATCCAGTTCTATGTAATCAAAAATATGATCGGAGCTGTACCGGATCGCCGTCCAGGTTGCCAGCTGCTTCTCCGGATAAACGATCTCGTCTGCACCGTTACGAAGCAGGAATTTGGCCTGCACATCCCTGGCCGCTCTCGATACTACCTGCTTTGCCCCCAGTTCCTTCAAAAGAGATGTAGTTTCCAGAGAGCTCTGGAAATTATTGCCGATTGCCACAATACAGACATCATAATTACATACACCCAGAGACTTTAAAAAGTCTTCATTCATACTGTCCCCAATCTGGGCATGGGTAACATAGGGCAATATGCTTTCCACTCTGTCCTCCTGTCTGTCTATTGCCATCACCTCATGATTCAGCTCATGCAGCTTCATTGCGATATGCTTCCCGAACCTTCCTAATCCTATCAGTAAAATTGACTTCATTGCCACGGATTCCTTTCATACATAATCTTTATCCTATGTTAATTATTTCTTCTCCGGTTTAAAGTTTGTATAAAAATATTCTCTGTGGCATTAAGAAAGTATAAAGAAAAGGCATTCCTCCTGTTATGAGGAATGCCCATATCTGACCATTTCATACTTATCATGCATAGCCTTTCCTTCCATGGTATCGGCAACACCGGCCAGAACTTCGATTTCTCTCGGTGTTTCATATAAAGCCGGACAGTCTTTTCTATTACTTCGGATAAACCGACGGTATTCCCGTCTGATCCGCTCCTCCTCTATTGGATGCCACCTGCTCCGTTTCGGTGTCATGAAGCTTTCCGCCTCCGGTATAAGATTCTCCACAATATCGCCGTCTTCATCAATACCGGCCTTGAAATCCCGCAGCTCCCCTCTGATCCACTTTAAGGCCGCATAAAGAATTGCGATAAAGAAGCCGATTCCTATGGCATAAAAAAGCATCTTGACAAGGACAGGCATTTCTTTGGCTTCGCCATAATAGAACACCACATCCGCCATCGGGTCTGAGCCGCCGCTTCGCGCCGCTGCCTGTTCTAATAATTCGGCATAATCCACATTTCTCTCCTGTATCCATTCCCGCAGATCTTTATACTGCCTGTACGGTATGGTCAGGACAGTGGGAATCACCGCCAGCAGAATCACCAGAAGAAAGCTCAATACAAAGTATTTACCAATACCGAAAATCCTCTTATAAGGTATGTTCTGCACATGGCAGACCGTATCATTGATACTCAGATACTTTTCTGTATTCTCAATAAACTGATAGATAACCGCAATCACTAAGTACAGGAAAAAGCTTAGAATCGCCAGGTTACAAACCTCCGGGCAGTCGAAATTCAAAGCCGCCAGATACATAAGAACATACCATGCACTGACATACAGATGCGGCTTATCAAGTGCAAACTCCCTCTGACGCCAGGAATTGTCCATCTCCTCCTTTGCCCTCTTCTGCCGTATCCGGTACATTCGCACAGAATACTCCTCCATTGCGATTACAACGGTTCCCACAAGCATATAAAGCAGATATCCCGTCCTTATCTCTCCCGGCAGAATCAGCCTTCCGGCACCCTGCGCGATCAGACCGGCTGTAAGTAATGCTATCACACCAGACAGTAGATAGATGGGAAGACTGGAACTTCTACATGCCGCCTGCTTCAGAATAACCAGTGGAACCACCATCAGATACCCGGCAAGATAAAGACGAGTCAGAGTACCCGTCTCACGCTGCATCCCCAACATATAGATAATGGGAAGCACCATGCTGAAGATAAGCAATATATGCAGGGACTCCAAAATCTTTTTGATCTGATTTCTCATCCGCGCTCCACCTCCCTTACCACAATCGCCAGACGGTCAGATGCAATCTGCGGGCATTCCGGTCTCTCATAGGGGATTACCCAGATACCCTTCGCCTTAGAACCGATAAAAGCCTCCAGCTGCTGTTTTCTCTGTTCCGAGCAATGTCTGGATATGATAACCGGTATGGCATCCCCGAAAGGATGCTCCAACAGTTTATCAAAAGCGAGCACTTCCTTTTCATCCCATTCCTGTGCCAGCCTCTGCTCCAGTCTGGTCTGTGCATCCTTACTGCGGGATGGCTGACAGCAGAACATTCCACCCTCTTCCCCATCCGGCAGATTCACACAGATTCCGACCTCCGTTCCTTTAGCCAGAAGCTTCTGATATAAAGTGGCAGCAATGGAAATACACTCTTCGGTCAAATGCTCCTTTTTCAGAATACCTCTGTCTTCCACATCCAGATACAGCATCATCCTCTCATTTTCCAGGGATGCATAGGTATTTACCATCAGTTCACCGGTTTTGGCGCTGGCCTTCCAGTTAATCGTCTTCATCGGGTCCTGTATGGTATACTCTCTGATAGAAGCAAAAAGAAGCGGATCTTCCAGATACTTTCTTCTGCTTTCCTTCTCTCCCAGAAGATTCTCCATTGTCCTCAAAATATAAGATACGTCCGTGCGTTTCGCATAAACATATAATCCGGCTGACGCCTGCTGCTGCATGCTGTACCGCTCCTTATGCAGCAGTGAAAAAGCCGCAATCGACACTTCTTCTATCGTATAACAGCCTCTTTTCCGGCATTGTATCTGTAATCTACGTGTAATCCGCTGATTGCCCAGCAAAGAGAAAATATCTCTCTTATAGACAAAATCACTGACGGAAGCATTCTCCATGTCCTGAAAAAGAATGCCCTTCTTCATATGAAAGCCAATCTCGAGCAAAAACACCGGCAGTTTCTTGCGATTTTCCACCACTTCTGTAAGTTCTGCCGATTCTCCCGCGTAAACATAGGGCTGTTCGAAGGACAGAAATACCTGCAGATTCTTTTTCCAGAGAAGGTAATAGCCAAGCTGCCAGGCTGCCACGCACAATCCGACACTGATCAATAAAATAAGAATCATGCTCTCTTCCAATCCTCCGTGGGAACTGCAACCGACTGCAGCAGCCCCTGTATGTATGTTACCTTCTGCCGGTAATCATCCGTCTCCATCAGCAGACGATGAGCCAGAACCGGAACCGCAACTGCCTTGATATCTTCCGGCACCACATAATCTCTTCCCTGCACCAGCGCATATCCCTGAGATGCCCGAAGAAGGGACAGTGTTCCACGGGGGCTGACGCCCTGCCTCATTGCCATTCCTTCCGTGCTACCGCTTCTGCTCGCCTGTACCAGCTCTACCATATAATTGCGCAGATCATTATGTACGAAAATATTACGACATTCCTGCTGTAGCTTACTGATCTCCTCCACACCGCATACCGGTGAGATATTCTGCAAGGGCTCGTCACAGATATATCTGTCTATCATCTCCCGTTCTTCCTGCTTCTGCATCTTTCCCATACTGATTTTCATCATAAAACGATCCATCTGGGCCTCCGGCAATGGGAAACATCCCAGAGTCTCCACGGGGTTCTGGGTAGCAATCACAAAGAAAGGCTGCTCCAGATTCCTGGTATCACCATCCACTGTTACCTGTCCCTCACCCATACATTCCAGCAGACTGGACTGAGTTCTGGGCGTTGCCCGGTTGATTTCATCTGCCAGAAGCAGATTGGTAAAGATAGGACCTTTTCTAAAAACAAACTTTCCCTGCTCCTGATTATAATAGGACAGACCTGTCACATCACTTGGCAGCAGATCCGGTGTAAACTGAATTCTGCCAAACTGCATATCCATGGATTTGGACAATGCCTTGGCCAGCACCGTCTTACCCATTCCGGGCACATCCTCTAGCAGTACATGCCCTCCGGCAATCAGGGCCGTCAGCAGCAGATCCACCGTTTCTTCCTTGCCAATCATTACTTTGGCAATATTCTCTTTAATTGCTGTAATTGTCTCATTCATTCCGTAATCCCTCCCACAAGTTTTATAATTGCGTAACACAGTCAAATTCTGTATCGTTGTACAAATTAACAACTCATTCATAATAATAGAAAGTTTCGTCATTATCTATATCATACATCATGAACCGGTTCCTGCATATCTTTCTGCGAAAAATTCCCATATTTTACAGGATATCCAGAAAAAAGCCGCGCCGATAAAAGGCGACAGATAGGTCAGGACCGTATTGCCTTCCCTGATTCCCAGAAAATAGCTGGCCGGATAATATGCCACAAATCCGATCGGCAGAATAAAAGTAAAGATGAACTTAAGCAGCTTGTTAAAAATAGTCAACGGATAGCTTCCATAACCCTTCAGATCGGAGGCAAGAAAAACTGCCGCATTCGTGCCACCGCCCATGAACCCAAAGGTGCTGGACAGAATAATCAAAGCCATACAGATCAATACGGCACCGATCCAGAGCACCAGGAACATGATAAGGTTCATCATATTGACCGGTATGGACAATCGATTCCAGGCAATGATCAGAATAGCCGTTCCGATACCAAACTGACTGAAGCCCTTCACATCCACACGCTCACTCATAAAGTAAAATAAGACATTGATGGGTCGGAAGCAATATTTGATAAAATCACCGTTGACCACTCTGTTACTGAGCACCCATGCATTATCCAGCAGTAGCTGTTGGGGGCTCATCGCCATCAAGGCGAATCCATACATGAATAACATCTCATCAAATCCGAAGCCGCCAACCTCTGTAATGTTATGGAACACAACCCAGAAGGTTGCAATACCAAAGAGATTCGTCACAATCATACCTATCACATCGCAGAAGAAATCCGCCCGGTACTGCATCCTTTCCTTCAGATACTGGGATGCCACACGGAAATAAATCCTTAGATAATATCTGATCTTCTTCATTCCCTTAACCCCCATTCACAATAATCTTCTTCTGCATTACGGCATACATCAATCTGGCAAGCATCCAGAACAATAATCCCCACACCATCTGAAATCCAAGTACCCGTGCATAGTCATTCCAGCCGAGACTTCCGTTCATCAGAATCTGCACCGGATCATTATACAGGGATTTAAAAGGCAGTACACCTGCAACCACCTTCAGCCATGCCGGAAAGAAAGCGACCGGCACCTGAACACCGGCAAAGAAGCTGACAATCAGATCCTTGACGGTAGACAGACCCCATACAGATTCCGTATAAAAGGTAAAAATACCGATAATAAACTCAAACGTAAACATTACAAAAAACGAAATACACATACAAAGAATGAATATCGGTATGTTCGCCCCGAAATGAATCGTTCCGGGGAACAAAATTGCGATTACCACAAATACCGGAAGCAGATAAGTTACCAGATTGGTAATCATACCGCCGATTTTCATAAAAAGCATCTGATACATATAATCTACCGGCTTCACCATGCGGATGATAATATCCCCCTGCAGCATCTGGAAATGCATCTCCCAGTCAATTCCGCCGGAAAGACACCGGAATAAACAGGTTGCCAGGGATATGCTGACGTAGGTCTGTTCCATAGTCATACCGGCAATCGTATCCCGTCCTGCATAAATGGCTTTCCACAGAAAGAAAAGGACGATGAAAAACAGAAGCTCCGTAAAAAAGGAGGTAATGAAATGCTCGCGGTATGTCAGAGCCGACATGAACTCATTACGCGCAAGCCCTATGTATCTCTTCATTCTGCTCACTCTCCTCCCTCATATATGCGCTTAATCACCTCTTCTACGCCCACATCCTCCATACGGATGTCGTGAACGCGTAGATCCTTGACCACCTGAGTCAGCACTTCTTTGAAATCAATCTGCTCCTCATTAACGATCAAATCTATCCATTCAGACTCATCCTCTCTGGACAGCACCACCTGTTTCTTGGCATAATGCTCAAAGATATAGTTTCGTATCTCCTCAAAGGGCATACTGTCTTCCCCCAGCTGTACCTTGATTGTACGAAAACGTCCAAACATCTCCTTAAGCTTTGCTATCTTATCATCAAAGATCAGAGTCCCCTTATCAATGATGATTACTCGGTCACATAAGGTTTCAATATCCTTGGTATCATGGGATGTCAGTACGATGGTAGTGCCCTTCTCCTCATTCAAACGCTTAATTAAAGTACGGATGTTGTCCTTGACCGCAACATCCAACCCGATGGTAGGCTCATCCAGAAACACGATCTTCGGATCATGCAGAAAAGCAGCTACCACTTCACACAGCATACGCTGTCCAAGAGACAACTGCCGTACCGGCTTACCGTACAGCTCCTTAATATTGACCAGACTCTCAAATAGTGCGAGATTCTTCTCATACACCTCATCCGGTACCTCGTACATATCCTTAAGAACACGGAAAGACTCCCGCACCGGAAGTGACCACCATAGCTGGGAACGCTGCCCGAACACCACACCAATCTGCTTCATATGCGCCCGCCGGTTCTCATAAGGCTCCTTTCCATCGATCAGAATGCTCCCTCCTGTGGGCTTTAACACACCCGTCATCATTTTGATGGTGGTGGATTTCCCGGCACCGTTGGGACCCACATATCCTACGATTTCCCCATCCCGAATGGTCATGGAAATATCATTGACTGCTTTCACATATTTGTAATCTCTGGAAAACAAATCTAAAAACGCACCTTTAAGGCCCGGTTTCCGGTTTAACACCTTAAAGGTACGTTCCAAATTACTAATTTCAATCATACTTATCCCCTCCTCACGTTTGCCTTACGTTTCACATCGTAAAACATACGTTCTGTTCTGTCAACCATACCACAGTAAGTTGCATAATAAGGAGATAACATGCACAAAATAATGTTTTCAGAGATTAAGCATCCACTTCCCTTAAAGCCGCCTCGTCTGCTACCACAGTCACATCATTGTGAAGCTGTAAGACAGAGGCCGGCACGGAAGGTGTAATCGGCCCGAAGAAGGCATTTTTCAAGATTTCCGCCTTATCCTCACCGGACACGACTACCAGAATCTTGTGGGCTGACATGATCGTCTTGATTCCCATTGTATAGGCCTGTCTGGGCACATCTTTCTCATCAGCAAAAAAGCGCATATTCGCTTTAATAGTCCGGCTGGAAAGATTGACACAATGGGTTTCTTTCTCAAAAGCAATCCCCGGTTCATTAAAACCGATATGTCCATTGTGCCCGAGCCCCAGAAGCTGTAAGTCAACACCGCCTATGGAATGAATGATATCATTGTATTTGCGGCAGGCAACCTCGCTGTCCGGTTCCATGCCATCCGGCAGATAGGTGTTTTTCTTATTAATATTCACCCGGTCAAACAGCTTTTCATTCATGAAATAGTAATAGCTCTGGTCATTATCTCTTGAAATCCCTTTGTACTCATCCAGGTTAATGGTCGTTACCTCTGAAAAATCCAGATCCCCCTTGTTATACCATTCCACAAGCTGTTCATAAGCTCCGATTGGTGTAGAACCGGTAGCCAGTCCCAGCACACAGTTTGCTTTCATAATAATCTGTGCAGAGATAATATTTGCTGCCTTACGGCTCATATCCTTATAATCCTTCGCTCTTACAATCTTCATCCTGATACCATCCTTTCTTCTTCGTAAAATGAATCATTGAGAAACTATCAAATATATTTACCTTAATTCAGCCTGACCTGATGATCCAATAATCCCAGCCCGATCTGTCCAAGCCCCATAAAATATTGCTCTCCGCTATCGGAGATTATGGCAAAATCAGGTGCCACTCCATCCGGCAGACATACCGAACACTGCTTTTGTATCGCACTTACTAATGATGCCGTTACATTTCCGCCCAGAACCACCTTTTCCGGGTTCAGGACACAGATCATATTGATCAGCACCTTCGACAAAACCCCTGCTCTTTGCGCTTCGTCAGCCCCCATAAGCTGCTGCTCCATGCTTTCTTCTCCGATCTGCATAAAACCTACCTCTCCTGCAAAACTGCGGCAGCCGGAATAAAGTTGACCATCTATGATGATACCCGCACCCAGTCCGGTTCCCTCTATATGCAGATAAATCAGATTTCTCACCGGATACAGACTGCCATCCTCCTGTCCGCAGGATACAGACAGCATTTCTAATGCCAGATATCCTATGGCGATGGCATTAATGTCATTGATCACCTTGACCTGTATGGCACATTCCTCTTCCAGATAAGACTGCAGCGCAAACTGCTCCCACTCCGGGATCTGAGGAATTGCAAACACCTCTCCCTTAGCGGAAACCGCTCCGGGAACTCCCACGGAAACTGCCCGGACATCCGGTGTCTTTCTGATAATCTCCCGCAAAAGGCTGACAAGCTGCTCCGTATAGGAGATTTTTTTCTCCCTTGTAATCTGTCTCTGCACTTCCTTCTGGAGCTGCAAATCAAAAATACAGTATTCCAATGCATCTTTCCTGACAATAACCGATACGATATGATACCGCTTCCCGTTCAGGGTATATACCTCTGCCCTTCTTCCTCCCGTGGAATTCGCATTGCCGAGACAAAGTACCACACCTTTCTCCGTCAGTTCCTTCATCAGTACATTCACGGTTGGCTGGCTGATCCCTGTTTTCCTGGAAAGTTCTACTCTGGTGGCCTGCCCCATCCGGGCTAAGGCATCCTTAATCAGCCCAATATTGACTTCTTTGATCAACGTCGGTTTTCCTGTCATTTCCCTGGTCGATGTCATATCTGTTTTCCTCTCGTATGATAGGTAATTGTGAAACTACTGATTTACTAATTTGATTCCAAGACGGATAGCCCCTGTTACAGGTGCCGCGTCGGGAATGATTTCATAGGCCTTCGGACACACCTCATGAACCGCTCTCATATAGGAACCAATCAGGAACGGATTACCTGTGTGGAACAGACTGCCGATCAATACCATCGGCACCTCTTCCTGCTGCATTCCCAGCCTTGTGATGACGGCAGAAGCATATCTGCCTTCCTCATAGCCCATGGTACTGATGATGCTCTGTGCCACCTTATCACCATCATTGGCTGCCTTAAAGACTGCAATCGGCAAATGATATTTCTGTTCCTTGGTCAGCTTACCCTGCTTCAGAACCGCACATACCTGTTCCATATTCTCTGCTTCAAATATGGGTGGTATCAATTCTTCCAAAGAAGATTTATCCCAGGTTCCTTCCTCGGAACGGAACGCATAATGCAATGCCTTATCTGCCAGATCCGAGCCACCTCCGAGATTCCCTGTAATATAATCCAGATTTCTTAACGTCAGCTGCTCACCTCTGCTGTTTCTGCCTGCATGCGCAGCACCTGTTCCGCAGATGGAAACCACACCCATATCTCCCTCTATGGCCGAATAAAATCCAAGCCAAGCATCATGCACCACCTGAAAAGGGATATCTCCCATGATTTCCTGCACTGTAGGAATCAGCAGTTCAAAATCATCCGGACCATCGGCACCGGACATGCCGAAAACCCCATAAGCGATATCCGACAACACAAGCCCTGCCTTCTCCAGTGCCTCCCCGATTGCAGCCCGCAAAGATGTCCTGGTCTGCTCAATACCATAGATCTGATGCTGAGCCGCTCCTGCCACCGCTTCTCCTAAAATCCGTTTTGACTCATCAGCAATCATGCAATGGGTTTTTGTGCCTCCTGCATCAATTCCAAGAATGTTCATATCGTACCCTTTCTTCCAATTTTCTTCTTCTGCTCTACGTAACAGTTTGCAAACTATTCAGCACCACATTCGTAAAACCGCGGCAGATAAGCTTCATGTGCCTTAATCATGTCATTCAGAATGCCTCTCGCATCCTTGACATCATGCACCAGCGGATTATTCATCAGTGCCAGAAGGGCTTTTCTGCGGTCTCCCGTAACTGCTGCCTCAATGGTAAGGATCTCATAAGCCTTTACCTGCTCGATCAGCCCCAATACTTCTACCGGCACATCTACATCGGCAAGTGGTTTTGCTCCCTCTTTGCCTATCACACAGTTTGTCTCAATGACACAGTCCTCCGGAAGCTGTGGAATTGTTCCGTGATTGACCACATCCACTACCTGTACATCCTGTCTGTCATTATAGATGCTGTCAATCAGATTAATGGCTGCTTCAGAATATCTGGAACCACCACGTTTAGATAACGCTTCCGGCTTCTCCTCCAGTTTTTCATCCTGATAACATTCAAATAAATTCTTCTCTACTCTTTTCACCTGATCTGCACGGGTTCCCGTAATACTGAGAGCTTCCTTTGTTTCTTTCTGAAGCATTTCCTTCTCGGAATAGAAGTACTGTAAATAAGGTGAAAACATGCATCCCATTTCTCTTGCCAGAAGATCCATTTCACTGTTCTTCTCAATATTTTTAACAACACTTTCACTGTTGGAAACAGCCAGTATGTCAGCAATTCTGTCTTCCTTCTGATAGTAGGCATGATTCATGACACTTAAATGATTCAAACCGATGAAACGGCAGTCTAAATCCTTCACCTCTACCTGAAGACGTTTTGCCGCATCATGCATCATATTGATCGATACATTACATAGGCCGATACATTTTATCTTCGTATACTTCAAAACTGCCTCTGTCACAATACCTGCCGGATTGGTAAAATTAATCAGCCATGCATCCGGACATACCTCCTCCATATCCTTGCAAATATCCAGCAGCACCGGGATAGTACGAAGAGCCTTGAAGAAACCGCCGGGGCCTGTGGTCTCCTGGCCGATCACCCCATAGGTTAACGGAATTCTCTCATCCTTGGCTCTGGCATCCAGTCCGCCCACACGAAGCTGTGTGATAACAAAAGCTGCATCCTTCAAGCCTTCCCTACGGTCTAAAGTATAACTGATATCAATAGAGAGCCCTGCTTTCTTCACCATACGCTTAGCAAACTCTGCATTGATCCGAACCTTCTCCAGACCCATGTCCACATCAATCAGTACAACCTCCGTAATCGGAAGGGTTTCCTTGTGAAGAATAACTCCCTCTATTAATTCCGGTGTATAACTGCTTCCTCCTCCAATGATAACCAATTTCATAACAGGTCTCTCCTTTCGTTCTTTTTTAAGTTTCTTAATTAAGTTAATTTTATTATATACTGTTAAAATAAAAAAAGCAATAGTTTTTTAAGAAAATTAAAAAACTATTGCCTGCCAAATTATGGTCACAAAAACTACTTCTTATATCCAATCTCAATCTCAGGATTCTTTTCTTTCAGAACCTCCAGCATTTCTTTCACAATTTCCTTAGAAGTTGCTTCCACTTTAATTAACTCTTCCTCCTTGGTTTTCATCATCAGGAAAAACATATCAAAGCTGGCCACACCGCAGCAGAGCTTTCCGTTTACCTCTTCCACCCGCAGATAGGCCTGCACAATATCAGTATAAGGAAGTGTATACCATTTGAATCCCTTCTTGTATTCTACTTCCTGCTCCTGCAATTTGATTCTCTTATCTTCCATATGTTTCTCCCTCTCTGTTATCTTTGAATTCAGATAATTGCAAAACTATCAATAATATTTGAATGAGTTGTGCAAATTAACATATTCATAAGCAAGGTACTTTGAAGCCATCTCCCTTTTTCAACAACTCGGTAATTTGGACGTATGTACAAATTTCCAGGTAAAAATCTGTCGCATATGGATTTTTACCTTTGTACCGCTACGAGCTGAAAGTAGCGAGAGCGTGCCTGCGTTGAATTGTTAATTTCGCACAACGATACTAAGATTTGACTGAGTTTCGCAATTTCTTTTGTATTTTTAACATACCATAAACTTACAGATTATGGAAGTTGGTATATTTCTGCAATAATCTCAAATACTATGAGCACAATTATACTATGCTGCGAATAAGACGTAAACACGACAGTTCAGAAAGGGGATTCCCATGAATCAGAATAATAGAAAAAATAATGAAGATACAGATCTGGGGGCAAAGCTTGCTTACGCCGCTCTTGATGATGTTCCGAGTCCGAAATCGGATGCAAAAGAAATCGTTGGTCTGGTAAAATCCAGCGGCCGCATTACCGGCTACCAGCTTTCTGACGGTGCCACCGTCTCCAAAGAGGAGGGTGTCGCCATGGCCAAAGCCGGCGAAATCCAGGGTGTGGGGATTGCTCACCGTAAGGATTCCGAATATCTGAAGTCCCTGCCGGATGGCACGGAGAATAACAACCTTGGCAACCTGCCCTCGGTAAGCGGATGATTTCCCATTAAAAAGTCAGGCCACAGAGCCCGACTTTTACATAGCATCTTGTCAATACCATCTGATTATGATACAAAGAAATCATCAGTTTTTTATTTCTGCGACATACGGAGGAAAGACATGTTATTTAGTATCGCTTTAATCCTGCTGCTCGGTCTGCTTCTGAGCAGTTTTTTTCAGAAAATAAAACTTCCCGGCTTACTGGGGATGATTATTGTAGGAATTATTCTGAGCCCTTATGCACTGAATCTGATTGATGAATCCATTCTGAATATTTCCGCTGATTTAAGACAGATTGCATTGGTCATCATTCTGACCAGGGCAGGGCTTGCGCTAGATTTGTCAGATTTGAAGAAGGTAGGACGTCCGGCCATCCTTATGTGCTTTGTTCCCGCCTGTATTGAGATGCTGGGAACCATTCTGATAGCTCCCGTTCTGTTTGGAATCACTCATTTAGAAGCTGCCATCATGGGAAGTGTCCTGGCTGCCGTTTCACCGGCGGTTATTGTTCCAAGAATGATCCGTCTGATAGAAGAAGGATACGGAACGGATAAAGGCATCCCGGAGTTGTTATTAGCAGGAGCATCGGTAGATGATGTATTTGTCATTGTCATGTTTACTGCCTTTACTTCCCTTGCCTCCACAGGCGAACTATCAGCCATCAGCTTCTTACAAATACCGGTTTCCATTATTTTAGGGATTGCTGCCGGAATTCTTGTAGGTAGCCTTTTGATACGGTTTTTCCGCAAATTTCATATGAGAGATTCAGTGAAATTATTAATCATCCTCAGCTTTTCTTTTCTGCTGATCGAATTACAGAATCGTTTGGAGGGAATTATCCCCATTTCAGGATTATTGGCTATTATGAGTTTGGGAATTGTCATGAAGAAGAACTATCCGGTTTTGGCACAAAGACTTTCCGGCAAGTATAACAAACTTTGGGTTGCTGCAGAAGTATTCCTGTTTGTACTGGTAGGTGCCACAGTAGATTTGCGGTATGCCGTATCTGCCGGAATGAATGCGATATTATTGGTGCTTGCCGCTTTGTTATTCAGAATGTTGGGAGTTGCCCTGTCTTTAATCAAAACAGACTTAAATCACAAGGAACGCCTATTCTGTATGCTTGCCTATTTGCCCAAAGCGACCGTGCAGGCGGCAATCGGCGCTATCCCGCTGTCCATGGGCTTAGCCTGCGGCCAGATTGTCCTGACTGTTGCAGTATTGTCCATTCTGATCACTGCGCCTCTGGGCGCAGTCTGTGTGGACAATCTATACACAAGATTATTACATAAAGCAGACGGATAATGTGGGTCTATGCCTTTTTATCAAACAACGGCTTATGCTCTATAGCCATCATATCCATGAAGGTATCCTTTTCATTATGTGGAAACAACATTTCCATATACAGATTGCCAAGCAGATTCTTTAATTTGTCAGCATCTAAATCTACAATCGGAAAATCATCGGCTTCCAGACGCTTCAGATTCTCCAGAACCTGATCTATGCTCGGCTGTGGAGGCGGTGCCGGTGTTGCTTCCACTTCCGCTTCTTCCTCCTGCGGCTTTGGCACATCCGGCTCCATAACAGGCTTGGATTCCGGCACATTGTATACAACATTTCTGCATGTCTTTTCAAAGCACTCCGGCGCATACTCTGCCAGATACCGCAGATCATCCATGGTTAACGGCTTTTTATTATGTATTTTGAGGTATATATTGACGAGATGTGTGTCCTTTTCCATAAATTATCTCCATCATCTATTGCAAGTCATGCAATGCCTTTTCCAAGTCCGCCACAAACTGTGCCTGTTGCTTCTTCAGGAAAGGTTTTAGGAATGGTTTCATAAAAAATTTCTTAGCAGTTACTTCTTCCGTAAAATCAATTTCCGAACTCTCTCCCCGGGCAGTGAATATGCCGGTCCAATGCCCTGTCATATTCTCATTTTCCATATCAAATTCCCAGCGCTTATACGGCTCTGTTACGGTAATCGCAAAGGTTGTTGCAAATCCCTCTTTGGTATATTCCACAAACTGTTTTTCATTCAGGATCTCTGTCCTGCCCAGATCACTGCGCCAGGAATATTGTTCCACAGAGGTAACGACTTCCCATACCTTATGAATATCATATTGCAATGTAGCTTTTATATTAGAAACCGCCATGTTAGTGACTCCCTTCTTTCAGATTGATTTTTCTCTTCTCAAATTTATAATCGGCTGTTATCCATTACAAATAAAGAGGACAGTGAATCCTGTCCCCTTTATATAACTTAGGATTTTTTAATTATTTGTGGGCTTATCCTTACCCGTTCCATTCTTTCTCTCCCATTCGTCGTCATCGATCCAGTCATAGGCATCATCCCACTCGTCATCATCAATCCAGTCATCCTCTGAATTATCGTCCTGCGGCTGGCTCTCCGGCTCCGGTTCAGGTTGCGGTTCTTCTTTCTTCTCAGGCTCTTCCCAATCCTTATCCTCAATCCATTCATCCTCAGCAGAAAAGTTCATCTCTACCGCTTCTAACTCCGGTTCTTCTGCAGCTTCGTCCTCTTCAGCCTCTTCATTCACCGCTTCGTCGACAGCATCTTCTTCAATATCTTCACTTTCATCTTCGCTATCGACATCTTCCTCCTCGTCTTCCTGCTTCTTTTTCCAAAGGAAAAATACTCCGGAGCCTGCGACTACCAAAAGAGCCATGAGTAATACACCAATAACGAACCACTTTGTTATTCCGTTTCCGCTACCTGTATTCAGTAACCCCGACATAGGTTGATCACTTACAATAATCACATAGCTGGAAGCATGTTCCATCTGGAAATGTGCCTTTCCTTCCGCATCAATGATAGCGTCACATACAAACTCCAATTCCTTCGTTTCCGGATTATAATAGAATAAGTTTGCATATCTTCCACAGTCTTCCGGATTAAGTGTAACCTCTAATACAGCCTCAAAAGCAAACGGTCCGTCATGTGCTAACGTGAACTGTAGATATTCATTTCCATCTGCCAGCCCGTCAAGTAATTCCATCGGAATATCATCTGTTCCAAATGTAATACCCATATCAACTTCTGTCAAAGCATCTGTATCCGCAGATGCAGCATTAATACTCCATACAGCCTGATTGCCCATATGCAATTCCAGCATGAAGTCCTTTTCTTTGGCCATCAATAGCTTTTCAACCGTCAAAATGGTAGTGTCATCCATTTCCATAATAACAGATGGCTTTTCATAAGTTACTTCTTCATTCTCCTGTGTACTTTGTTCTACAGTGAAATTCTGTGCACTTAAAACATTCTGAGAATCTACTGCCACGGCACCATCTCTTACAGGCTGATCAGTCGCAGTATTTTCTGCTGTTGTATTTACGGCATTTGTATTGTTTGAATTTCCCGCGGTCTCACTGGCTGTCGCCGTACCATCTCCGCCATTCGCATTGCTTGTACTTCCGCTGTTAGTACTTGTATCACTTTCGCTTCCCGTACTTCCGCCATTTGTACTTCCGCTGCCTGTTGTCGTATTGCTGCCACTTCCTGCATTGTTCGCACTTTCGTTGCTCGTACTTATGCTGCTTCCGCTTCCCGCACTTCCGCTATTTGTACTTCCGCTGCCGGTTGTCGTATTGCTGCCGCTTCCTGCGTTGCCTGTACTTCCGTTGCTGGTGCTTCCGCTTCCCACACTTCCACTATTTGTACTTCCGCTGCCGATTGTCGTATTGGTGCCATTTCCTGCGTTGCTCGTACTTCCGTTGCTGGTGCTTCCGCTGCCGGTCGTGCTGCTTCCGCTTCCCACACTTCCACTATTTGTACTTCCGCTGCCGATTGTCGTATTGCTGCCGCTTCCTGCGTTGCTTGTACTTCCGTTGCTGGTGCTTCCGCTGCTGGTCGTGCTGCTTCCGCTTCCCGCACTTCCACTATTTGTGCTGCCACTGCTCGTGGTCGTATTGCTGCCACTTCCTGCGTTGCTCGTACTTCCGTTGCTGGTGCTTCCACTGCTGGTCGTGCTGCTTCCGCTTCCCACACTTCCACTATTTGTACTTCCGCTGCCGGTTGTCGTATTGCTGCCATTTCCTGCGTTGCTCGTGCTTCCACTGCTCGTGGTCGTATTGCTGCTACTTCCTGCGTTGCTCGTGCTTCCACTGCTCGTGGTCGTATTGCTGCCACTTCCTGCGTTGCTCGTGCTTCCACTGCTCGTGGTCGTATTGCTGCCACTTCCTGCGTTGCTCGTGCTTCCACCACTGGTCGTGCTGCTTCCGTTTCCCGTACTTCCGCCATTTGTACTTCCGCTGCCGGTTGTCGTATTGCTGCCACTTCCTGTGTTGCTTGTACTTCCGTTACTCGTACTTCCGTTGCTTGTGCTTCCGCTACTGGTACTTGTGTCAGTTCCGCTATTCGTGCTTCCGCTGCTCGTGGTCGTATTGCCGCCGCTACCGCCACCTGTGCTACCACCACTGCTCCCACTTCCTGTACCTGTACTGCTTCCGCCGCCTGTACTGTTTCCGCCACCTGTGCTGCTTCCACCGCCTGTTGTCGTGCCGCTACCACCACTTGTACTGCTTCCGTTGCCACCGGATGATGTATTTTCTTCATCCTCTTCGTCATCTACATCTTCTCCGGTCACTTGTACAATAACCGGAATATGATTTACAGTATAATAACTGCTCTCGTCCGGATTGTAGGACACATAGAAAGTATACTCTCCAGCTTCATTCAGCTCCGTCTCTACATCACTTTCCCACGCAAAACCACCAGGCAATGCAATGTTTCCGAGTGTTGAACCGGTTTCCGCAGTCAGATTTTCCGGCACCTGGCAGTCAGGAATTGCCCTTGTAACCGTAAAACTGATTGCTCTCGTTATCTTATTATATTTTGTTGTATCCTCAGGCGTATAAACTGCTGAGTAGGAAACAGTTCCTGCCTTCAACAGTGTATCCCCTTTTTCCCATGACCATCCTTCCGGTAAACTGACCTCCGAAAGCTTAAGTCCTTCTTTATATGTTACCGGAGACAAAGTCGGTGTTGTTACATTGGGGGTTGCCTTGATTACCGTTACAGTACAACTTGCAGTATTAGCCCCACTTCTTGCACAGCTTACAGTCGTTGTGCCCGGTGCAACCGCTGTAATTTTTCCCTGACTGTCAACTGTGGCAACTGCCGTATTGCTGCTTGTAAATGTCATATCATTGACATTATCCACCTTGGAGCCATTAATATATGGTGTCAATTTAGTAGTCTTATTCACTTCCAGATCGCTTATATTGGTTTTATCCAACGTAAGGGAATCTGTTGTATCCGGCTTGGAGCATGCTGATGCAGGCATATTTTTATAAACCGGGATTTTGAATACAAAGCTATTGTCCAATGCTCCGGCATTATAATATGCCTTACGGACACTCTTAGCTTCTGAAGCCGGTGCCTGAATGTTCTGCATATACTGATGGGTATAATTTGCATACTGTCCGTTTGATACATTGAATTTCTCCAAATAAAGCGTATCCTGCCCCTTGGTAATGTAATTAGCACCAATAACATAGGCGCCACCATATAAGGATTTGTATCTGGTATTCCACCCATTTTCCTTCGCTGTCTTAAGACCGCTGATAATAACCTCCAGGTTTGTCTTGCCGGAAGCACCTACATTAAAATAATTATAATATCCCTCATATCCGCTGTAGGAACCTGAAATCAACGGTGAGGTTCCCTGCGAACCCTGCTCCTGCAGTACACGGGATGCCAGATGGAAGGGACTTATATCAAGACTCTTACCAATCTCCTGAAATGCCTGTACATAAGTGCGGCTGTCTCCCGGAATACCCGATGACATGAAAGAACTTTTAATAATCTCCTGTACTGCTTCCTTTGTATGATAGGAATCGTTATAAGTCAACTGTTCAAACTGGAAAATATAAGGATCTGACAGAAAGTTCCTTGGGTCCATATAATATTTCAAAATTCCATCCGACGCATAACTCCATCCCTGCCCATAGGTACCATTCTGCCAGGAACCGGAACAGGATGAATGTATCAGGCTCTTCTCTCCTCTTTCATTTGCAATGACTGTATTCCAGTCCAGACCGGTGTCCATTTTGACAAAAATCCAGTTAGGATGAGCCTCTTTTAAGGCATAAAGAGCATTCTGATAAGAAGCCGGGAACTGATCTACATCCGGACAACCGGCCGAAAACGCCATAACCATCGGCATAGCTTCAAAGTTAATATGATCCTCTTCCCAAAGGGCAAAATCCTCATCCGAAGTCGCCAGATAACCCCTTTCTATGTAGCCTGTGTATTCGTTTCCATCCTGGTAAAAAGTTACCTGATACCATATATTTCCATTTTCGTCCAGATCCACACCGGTAATCAATACAGACTGTCCGCAGGATACTGTGGCAAGTGTTGATTCTTCATAAGAAGCCTCTTCCTTTACCTCATATTCATCGCATAGATATACCAGCGCCAGAACACTCTTTTCCTCTAGAATATCCTGAAGATCATCTTTTGCTTCTTCCAGATCCTTAATCAGTCCTGCCGGCACTTCTACCATAATAGAAGGAACCTCTATCGTATCTTTGACCGAATCCGAAATCGCATACTTCTCTTCATCCCAGAAAGGATAAAAGGTATAAAGCAGATATTCGGAATCGTCAAAATCGTCCTCACACTCCCACTCCACTTCTATCTCCGTGAGGTCATCCTCTTCTTCCAATTGCACAAAAAGCGTTGTTGGGAACACCTCTTCCAGTTCTTCCAACGTCGGCTTATACATACAGGAAAGATATGAATCATCCTCAGACAATTCTTCAAAAGCAATAATATATTCTATATTTTCGGCATCACTATCCGTAACATCTTCATTCGGTGCTGCCACCAATATGGTACAGGGTTGAACTAATCCAACCACAGCCGCCAATATATAAGATATAAATCTGATTTTTCTCCTGATACTTCTGTTTTTCTTCATTTGCAGACAAATCCTTCCATACAATGCCTATCATTTCGTCCCATAAAAAGGCACAATATCACATCATGTTTACATAATGTAGTTTACTATTTTCGAAACATTATGTCAACTATGTCAAAAGAAAAAAGGTACCGGATTTTTTATCCGGCACCCACAATCACAGTTCCATCTTCTCACGGAAGTTTTCGATATCCCTGGCAGATGCAGCGGCTAGAAGCCACTGCTTCAGTACCGTTTCATCCTTTTGGGACAGGATTCTTTCTCTTAGATCAGTTGGTATTGTTCCTTTTTGCTCCAGTATGGTAAGGACATCTGATGCTCTGCCTTCCTGTAGCCCACTGGCATGGCCCTCACGCAATCCACTGGCATGACCATCCGCACGACCTGCTTCGTAGCCTTCCTTCTTAATGGTTCGCTCATATTTCTCCACATCAAAATCTTCCAGCAACATTCCCAATACCTCCGACCGATGCCTCCTTAGAAACTCTGACAGGATGCCGTGGTCAATGCAGTACTCGACCGCTTCCTCCAGTGCTTCCTGCATGGGCCTGCCCTCTGCCGCATACTCTCTGGACACTGCCACGAACTGTGCATACCACGAACTGTGCATATTCTGCAAGTGTCCGGCACTTCTCCATTAGAGCCTTATTATAGCCATGGTTGATATTTAACATCCGCACTGTCAGTTCCACATCCGCTTTCCGTTACTTGAAATCAGCAGGTAGCTTTATGACGCTGTCAGCATAAAAGACAGGTCTTGTGACACGCTACGTTTTCTACTCGGTCTGTGCATCGTTTATCCGCCATTCGCGAAAACTCGCCTGCGGCTCAGACAATTCGCTCGGTGGCGGAAATTAGCACAGACCTCCCTACGAAAGCCTCGCTATCGTCACTTCGATCCTGTCTTTCACGCTTTACAGCTGTTTACTATATCCTTACATGATTCCTGTCTTCTCACGGAAAGTTTCGATATCTTCCGCAGATGCAGCGGCCAGAAGCCACTGCTTCAGTACCGTTTCATCTTTCTGGGACAGGATTCTTTCTCTTAGGTCAGCCGGTATTGTTCCTTTCTGCTCCAGTATTGTAAGGACATCTGATACTCTGCCTTCCTGCAGACCACTGGCATGGCCTTCCTCGTAGCCCTCTTTTTTAATGGTCCTCTCATATTTCTCCACATCAAAATCTTCCAGCAACATTCCCAATACCTCCGACCGATGCCTCCTTAGAAACTCTGACAGGATGCCGTGGTCAATGCAGTATTCCACTGCTTCCTCCAGTGCCTCCTGCATGGGCCTGCCTTCTGCCGCATACTCCCTGGACACTGCCACGAACTGTGCATATTCTGCAAGTGTCCGGCACTTTTCCATCAGGGCCTTATTATGGCCATGGTTGATATTTAACATCCGTACTGTCAGTTCTACATCCGCTTTCCGTTCCTTGTTCTCAAAGGCATCCGACAGTTTCAGTATCTGCTCCTCCGGTGCCTCCGCTTCCCCGTTGTAGAAAACGATACACTGTGGCGTAGGCAGGGATATCTGTTTCGTCCCGTAGATGCTTTCCTCTGCCTGCTCTACGATCTGCTGGTATTCCTCTGCCAGATAGATCAGAAAACGCACGGGCATATTCGGATTGCAGGTGCTCTGATGTTCATACAGATTCAGTGTCCCTGTGATGACAAAGGCCAGGTCATTCTTCATGACAATATAGACCGCGTTCTCAATCGTTACGATCTGCAGTCTGGATGCATCCTTATAATCCGTACCGTTCAGTGCATTGTACAGTTGCAGCAGTGCCTCCCTGTCCTTCTCGAACAGAAACCGGAACAGTCTGTCCTTCGTCTGCCGGTACACCTTATGCCTGCCCAGCCGGACAAACCACCTTGTCCAAAAATGCACTTTCTTCTGTTTCTTACTCTTCATACCGTATCCTCCCTTGTACCGGCAGGATACCGGGGCAGCCTGTGCGCTCCCTGTTTTCAGTTCCTGCCTTATTCAGTTAAAAGTAAAAGAAAATCTGACAGAAACTGTCTGAATGTACGAGATGTACATTATTTAGAATTTCTCTGATGGTTATATCATAGAATATGTTTTCCTGTTTGTCAATTAGAAAATTCAAAAAATATTATCGGAATTTCGTCTTTCTTATCTCTTTCAAAAATAGTCCTTTTTTTTCTAATCCATTATGCACCGAAAACCTATAACAAAAAGGGGACTGATACTCCATAGATTACTCGTCTATTTTGTAGCAGTCCCTTTTTTTCTCATTTCAATTCAGCATTATTTCTTTTCAAAAAATCTATATCATTTCCATATTTTAAAGCAAGATCATAATCATTTTCCATAAACCGTTCATAGTCTTCCGGCACAATTTTAGAAGGTTTTATCCTCTCGTAAATCGTCAAATTCCAGGAATGCTTGCATTTCTTACATCTATAGATAAGCCAGACATCTACTCGATTGCCATTGGCATTCACTCTGAATTTCCCGGAATTTACAAACTCCTGCTTTTTTCCACATCCCCCACAGCGGTGAAATATTTTTACCGAATTCAATTTACTCACAACCACCAGACTCATTCTATATTGGTTGTTCTTATAATTCTTTGAATACTTTTCTCTGATAGGGAATATTTACTCGCAAGTATTTTTATCGAAACCCCGGTTTTATGATTTTCACATATTTCATGATTTCGCTCTTTATAATACTGCTTTGTTTTCGTCTGGCTTCCCCAGACCTTTTTCTCTTTACATGGAATATATATATTCTTCCCACTTACATATTGCTGAATAGTTTCTATAAGTTCTTTTGGCAGAACATCTTCTGCGCTAATATAGCTCATTACAATCCTCCTATACTTTTGGGGATTCATCTGAGCTTAACTATTCATTCTTATTTTAAGCTCAGACTACTGAGCAATAACATATCTTCTAAGCATATAATAACTACTCCTTTCAAAACTACTGGCACAATTGTACAACCAAAACAGAGGGTATAGCAACCTCAACTTTCATTATAATCAAAGTTGTTCCGGGTAAAATACGAATCTTTTTATCAAACAGGCCATTGAGCAGTCGCATCCGGAATAGTTTTTGAAACGCCGTCAGCATGAAAGTCAGGTCTTGTAACTATAATCCATAATCCTTACATAACTCCCGTCTTCTCACGGAAATTTTCGATATCTCCGGCAAATGCGGCGGCTAACAGCCACTGCTTCAGTACAGCCTCATCCTTCTGGGTCAGGATTCTTTCTCTTAAGTCAGCCGGTACGGTTCCCTTCTGCTCCAGTATGGTTAGGATGGCGGTACTGCTTCCCTCAGTTCTTCCAATCGCAATGCCTTCACTTCTACCCTCATCCCTGATATATTCATCCTCATCCCAGCGGTCACGTTTTGCTTTCATGTAATCTTCAAACAGGGCCTTCAGCGGTCTTCTCAGGCTCATGGACTTAAGTACATTGATTGCTTCCGTAATTCCTTCGTTCTTCGTCGTGATCATGTCTAGTTCCTCCTCGTTTTCCGCATTAAACAGTCGAATCCAGTCATCCACTGGTGTCCCCTTCAATGCCTTGGTCAGTTCAATGATATGTAGCTCCCACAGGTCTGTGAGGTCTCTCCCTTCACTGTCCCTGAGGCGATATACGGAATGATACTCTTCCCTGCCTGGGAAAAAGTCATAGTCCAGAAGGCTGATGCTGATACAGCGAGGCAGCTTCTCATACCTCTCCCCCAGCATCAGGCCGTCCGTATACATCCCTGCCAGGTAATACAGGTTCCGTCTGGTCCAGTGCTTCTGCCTCCGTACCTGCATCTCGATGTTAATCTTCGCATTGTCATTCAGTTCCAGTACCACGTCCAGGATTCCCTGCTTCTGTCTTTTATGCCGTCTGCGTAAGAACGGATTGAGCAGTCTGACAGATTTGATGTCCTCCGGTGGGATTCCCAGCGTATCGCTGAGGAACTGTTTCCGGACTTTCTCGTGGGCAAAGAGTTCCTTGACCGCGAAGTCTGAAATCTCCTGCTTTTAAATTGTATCTGGTTGATTTAAAAACATAGAGTTTCTGAAGTTTAGAATGTTTGATTTGACATATTTTTATCAACTAGAAATTAGTATGCTTTGGTTTTATTATAACATTATAGAAAAAGATGTCAATCATTAAATTTAAGAATTATAGACGCAATTTCGTTTATATAGATTGACGCCACTTCTGTCCACCGCTCACCACATTCAAAAACCACCATTGCATCACTGCA
>JBJELE010000040.1:0-91309 GCA_051878995.1 Lachnospiraceae bacterium
CGATATCTTCCGCAGATGCAGCGGCCAGAAGCCACTGCTTCAGTACCGTTTCATCCTTCTGGGACAGGATTCTCTCCCTTAAGTCAGCCGGTACGGTTCCCTTCTGCTCCAGCAAAATAAGGATATCGGCTGCTTTGCCTTCCTGTAGTCCACTGGCATGGCCATCCGCATGGCCTTCCTCATAGCCTTCCTTCTTAATCGTCCTCTCGTATTTCTCCACATCAAATTCTTCCAGCAACATTCCCAACACCTCCGACCGATGCCTCCTTAGAAACTCTGACAGGATGCCGTGGTCAATACAGTACTCGACTGCTTCCTCCAGTGCTTCCTGCATGGGCCTGCCCTCTGCTGCATACTCTCTGGACACTGCCACGAACTGTGCATATTCTGCAAGTGTCCGGCACTTTTCCATCAGGGCCTTATTATGGCCATGGTTGATATTTAACATCCGTACTGTCAGTTCTACATCCGCTTTCCGTTCCTTGTTCTCAAAGGCATCCGACAGTTTCAGTATCTGCTCCTCCGGTGCCTCCGCTTCACCGTTATAGAAAACAACACATTGCGGGGTAGGCAGGGATATCTGTTTTGTCCCGTAGATGCTTTCCTCTGCCTGCTCCACAATCTTCTGATATTCTTCCGCCAGATAAATTAAAAAACGCACAGGCAAGTTCGGGTTACAGGTGCTCTGATGCTCATACAGGTTCAGTGTCCCTGTGATGACAAAGGCCAGGTCATTCTTCATGACGATATAGACCGCATTTTCAATGGTTACGATCTGTAATCTGGATGCATCCTTATAATCCGTACCGTTCAGTGCATTGTACAGTTGCAGCAATGCCTCCCTGTCCTTCTCAAACAGGAACCGGAACAGCCTGTCCTTCGTCTGCCGGTGCACCTTATGCCTGCCCCACCAGAAAAACCACCTTGTCCAAAAATGTACTTTCTTCTGTGTCTTACTCTTCATACCGTATCCTCCCTTATACCGGCAGGATACCGGGACAGCATATGCGCTCCCTGTTTCCAGTTCCTGCCTTATTCAGTTAAAAGTAAAAGAAAATCTGACAGAAACTGTCTGAATGTACGAAATGTACATTATTTAGAATTTCTCTGATGGGTATATCATAGAATATGTTTTCTTATTTGTCAATCACTAAATTTAAGAAAAATAAACGTAATTACGTTTGCTGCAATTTGTGACACTTCTGCCAACAGTTCACCACATTTCAAAAAACACCATTTCTGGTGGCTTTTTATCTCGCTAAAAAACATTAAAATAAATTTTCCAAAAACCAAACCCTTGAAAAGTATTATGTTTTCAAGGGTTTTCTTAGTAGCGAGAGAGAGACTTGAACTCTCAACCTCCCGGGTATGAACCGGACGCTCTAGCCAGTTGAGCCATCTCGCCATATTATGAAATTGATGGGGCCTATAGGGCTCGAACCTATGACCCTCTGCTTGTAAGGCAGATGCTCTCCCAGCTGAGCTAAGACCCCATATGTACGGGTCGCATCCGCAACCCGCTTTGCTAGTATACAATTCTTTCCTACTGCTTGTCAAGCATTTTTATCACTTTTCTCCACAATTTTTTAACATTTTCTCTAATTATCAAGATAACGTTTCATTGTGCACGAATCATTTACATTCTCTCCGGCGCCAAGAATCCCAGCAGATCAATGCAGGTTTCCAGAATATCTCTGGTCAGTGCAAGCAGTGCAATCCAGCCTGCCTGCTTCTCCTTATCCTCTTCTGTCAAAATCTTGGTCTCATGATAGAAACGGTTAAAAGCATTCGCCAGGTCATAGATATATGCACAGATCCTATGGGGTGCGATTTCCTCATAGGCTGTCTCCATCATGGCATTGAACTTGGAAATCTCTAACATCAGGTTCTTTTCGGATTCGTTTACTGCTTCCTGTAAAGCTGCCTGCTCCGGACTGCCGCCCTGTTCCTTGTATTTGTTCAGAATAGATTTGATTCTGACAATGGTATAGAGAATGTACGGACCGGTATCACCTTCAAAGGAGGTAAAGCGGTCGATATCGAAGATATAATCCTTGGATGCCTGATTGGACAGGTCACCGTATTTTACGGCGGAAAGGGCCACAATCTTAGCGGTTTCCTTGGCTTCCTCCTCACTCATGGACTTATTATCCATAATCTTGCGGTACATTTCCTCGTTGATTTCTTTTAACAGCATCTCCAGACGCATAACGCCGCCGTCTCTTGTCTTAAAGGGCTTGCCGTCCTTACCATTCATCGTACCGAAGCCAATGTGTACAAGCTCTGTCTCCGGTGTAACCAGACCGGTCTTCCTTGCGCAGCGGAAAACCTGTACAAAGTACAGTTCCTGTCTCTTGTCGGTCAGATAAATCAGCTTGTCCGGATGGTAGTTCTCCATACGGTCCATAATAGTGGCAAGGTCTGTTGTATTGTATAAGGAAGCGCCGTCTGATTTCAGTATCATGCAGGGCGGTACTTCCTTTGTGTCGGTCTCTTCTTTCACGTCTACGACAAGCGCACCCTCGCTTTCATAGGCATAGCCACCCTTTTTCATGGCTTCTACCATGCCGGGGATAATGTCATGGACATCGGACTCCCCTTTCCAGAGATCAAATTCCACGTTCAAATTCTCATAGTTCTTCTTTAAATCCGCTACGGACACGCTGATAATGTGGTTCCAGAGTGCACGATAGCCGCGCACGCCATTCTGCAGCTTATAGGTGGCCTCCATCGCCTCCGCCTTATACTGCGGATCTTCTTTGGATTTTGCGCTGGCTGTAGGATAGATTTCTTCCAGCTCGGAGATGGTGAAAGGCGCTTCCTTCGGATATTCTCCTTCATAGCTGTCATCGAAATAAACAAGCTCCGGCTGTCTCTTCTGTAATTCGGTAATAATCAGTCCCATCTGCAGACCCCAGTCGCCCAGATGGATGTCACCGATCACTTCATGTCCGGCATAACGGCAGATTCTCTTAATACTCTCGCCGATAATAGCCGAGCGCAAATGTCCTACATGCAGCGGTTTGGCTACATTCGGACCGCCGTAATCAATAATAATCTTCTTGGCCTTTTCCGGCATCTGTAAGCCGAATTTTGCGTCCTCACGCATTGCCTGTAAATAGTCCTTTACAAACTTCTCTCTTACCTTCAGATTCAGGAAACCCGGTGCCACAGCACTGACTTCCGAGAACACTTCACTGTCCTGCAGTTTCTCTGCCACTTCGTTTGCAATCATAATCGGTGCCTTATGATACTGCTTGGCACCTGCCATTGCACCATTACACTGGTACTCGCACAGATCCGGGCGGTTTGATAAGGTTACTTTGCCCAGATCGGCGCTATATCCTGTGGCTTCAAAAGCCTGCTTCATTTCTTCTGAAATCAAATCCAATATTTTCTGCATTGTATTCTCCATTCCCCAGCGACTTGTCACAAACAGTCACTGTCCTGTCCATTTTACTCTACTTTCCATAAAAAGCCAAGTCCTGTTTTATATATCGACTATGAAGCTTTACACTGATCATTAAGACTGCTCACGCTCTGCTTTCGAATATACGCACCCGCAATAATTCTGTCGGTACAGATCATATTCCGCGGACAGTTCGATAGAACGCTTATAACCGTTCTTTTTCTTAAAATCCGAGGGCAGCCAGGCAATCCCGTATTCCTCTGCAAGAGCCTCGCCGATCTCGTTCAGCTTCTTGGCATTTTTAAGCGGGCTTATGGTCAGTGTAGTGGCAAAATAGTCATACGTTCCTGCTGCCGCCTGCTTCGCCGTCTCCCGAAGCCGCAGCTCATAGCAGGCAAAACACCGCTCACCGCCTTCCGGGCACTGCTCCATTCCTTTCGCCATGCGGAAGAACTTCTCCGGCTCATAGTCACCCTCTATGATAGAAATCGGATAACCTGTCCGCCCATGGTCACTTTCCCTGACCACAGCAGCTGTATGCGCATCCGTCACCTTCGCACATTCCGCATCCTCATTATAGGCAGCAATCAGTCTCTTCTGTTCCGCCACCCGTTTGCGGTACTCTTCTTCCATGGAGATATTCGGGTTATAATAAAAGACTGTTATCCTAAAATACTTCCGTAAATACTCCAACACATAACTACTACACGGAGCACAGCAACTATGGAGAAAAAGTCTCGGTGTCGTGGTCTGTTCAGACGCACTGTCCCTCCTGTGGCAGATTTCTTCCAAAATCTTATCCAATTCTTTCTGATAATTCCTGACCGCATTCACGGAACTGTTTCCTTTCTTTTCTGTCATACAACAAACCGGAAATGAGATTTCTCCCACTTCCGGCTCTTTTACTTATTTGCCACGTTTTGCAATAGTTGCAATATCAATAAGGGTCATCTCGCCCTGAGAAGCCGCATTCTCCAGACTTGTTACAAGGGCGGTTGCCGTATCCATGGCAGTGATACAGTTCACACCGGTTTCAATGGCTGTTCTTCTGATTAAGAAGCCATCCCTGCTCTTGTCACGTCCCTGAGTCGGAGTATCGATGACCAGATCAATCTTGTGACCGAGGATCAGATCCATTACGGTCGGGGATTCCTGCGAAATCTTATTAACCTTTCTGGCTTTGACTCCTGCTTCATTTAAGGCCGCTGCCGTACTTCTGGTTGCGTAAATGGTATAACCCAGCTTCTCAAAACGACGTGCCACTTCGATGGCCTCTCCCTTATCCGCATCTTTGACGGTAATGATCATCTGCTTGTACTTCGGCAGATCCACACCGGCTCCAAGGAAGGCTTTGTAAAGTGCTTCGTTAAAGGTCTTGGCAATACCGAGACATTCACCGGTAGACTTCATCTCCGGTCCTAAGCTGATTTCCGCACCACGGATCTTCTCAAAGGAGAATACGGGCATCTTGATGGCAAAATAGTCAGCCGCAGGCTGCAGGCCGGGCTCATAGCCCAGATCACGGATTTTCTTACCGATAATCACTTCGGTTGCCAGATCCACGATGGGAATACCCGTTACTTTACTGATATAAGGTACGGTACGGGAGGATCGGGGATTTACCTCAATAACATATACCTCATCTCCCACCGCAATAAACTGAATGTTAATCAAACCGATAACATGCAGTGCCTTTGCCAGTCTTCTGGAATACTCTGCAATGGTCTCTTTGACCTTCTCACTGACCGTCGGTGCCGGATATACGGAAATACTGTCACCGGAATGGACACCGGTTCTCTCGATATGCTCCATGATACCCGGAATCAGGATGTCGGTGCCGTCACATACGGCATCTACTTCCAACTCCTTACCTTGTAAGTATTTATCCACCAGGATCGGATGATCCTGCTCATAGCGATTGATGACCGCCATAAATTCTTCAATTTCCTGATCGGATATGGCAATCTGCATACCCTGTCCACCAAGTACATAGGAGGGACGCACTAATACCGGATAGCCCAGACGGTTTGCAACCGCTTTGGCTTCTTCTGCGGTATAAACCGTACCGCCTGCTGCTCTCGGAATTTCGGTTTCTTCCAGAATCTTATCAAAAAGCTCTCTGTCCTCTGCCGCATCCACATCTTCTGCCTTGGTACCGAGAATCGGCACGCCCATCTTCATCAGGCTTTCGGTCAGCTTAATGGCGGTTTGTCCACCGAACTGTACAACCGCACCGTCCGGTTTCTCCACATTGACAATATTCTCCACATCTTCCGGGGTCAACGGCTCAAAGTACAGCTTATCTGCAATATCAAAGTCGGTGCTGACAGTCTCCGGGTTGTTATTAATGATAATGGTTTCATAACCTTCTCTGGCAAAAGCCCAGGTCGCATGAACGGAGCAGTAATCGAATTCGATACCCTGTCCGATACGGATAGGACCGGAACCAAGCACCAGTACCTTTTTCTTCGGATGGCTCTCTACCACTTCGGTTTCGGAACCGAATACGGAATAGTAATACGGCGTAGATGCAGCGAACTCAGCCGCACAGGTATCTACCATCTTAAAGGCTGCCACGATGCCGTTATCGTAACGCATCTTCTTGATTTCGTCCTCAGTTTTCCCGGTCAGTCTGGCAATCACATTATCCGGGAACTCCAGTCTCTTGGCTTCTTTTAACAGTTCGACGGTAAGCGGACCCTTTTCCAGTGCCGCTTCCATCTCGGTCAGAATAGCTATCTTATCGATAAACCAGTGATCTACCATAGTAATCTCATGGATGGTATCATAATCAATGCCCTTTCGGATTGCTTCGGCAATGATATAGATTCTCTGGTCATCCACAATCTTCATACGCTCTATCAGTTCTTCTTTGGACAGATCAGAGAAATCATAGCTGCGCAGGCAGTCCACATGCTGCTCCAGAGAACGGATTGCTTTCATCAAAGCGCCCTCGAAGTTATTGCCGATACTCATAACTTCACCGGTTGCTTTCATCTGTGTGGTCAGCGTTCTCTTGGCCGTGATGAATTTATCAAACGGCAGACGCGGAATCTTCACAACACAGTAATCCAATGTAGGCTCGAAACTTGCATATGTTTTGCCGGTAATGGCATTCTTGATTTCATCCAGTGTATAACCCAGTGCAATCTTAGCTGCTACTTTGGCAATAGGATAGCCCGTTGCCTTGGAAGCCAGTGCAGAAGAACGGCTCACACGGGGATTTACTTCGATAACGCAATATTCAAAGCTGGTCGGATGCAGGGCAAACTGTACGTTACAGCCACCGGTAATGCCCAGTTCGTTGATAATATTCAGTGCTGAGCTACGAAGCATCTGATACTCTTTGTCACCTAAGGTCTGGGAAGGTGCTACAACGATACTGTCACCGGTATGCACACCAACCGGGTCAATATTTTCCATGTTACATACGGTAATGCAGTTGCCGGCACCGTCACGCATTACCTCATATTCGATTTCTTTCCAGCCTGCGATACAACGCTCTACCAGAACCTGTCCCACACGGGAAAGTCTGAGACCGTTTGCCAGAATCTCTTCCAGTTCTACCTGATTGTGGGCAATACCGCCACCGGAACCGCCCAGGGTATAAGCCGGGCGAAGTACAACCGGATAACCGATCTTATTGGCAAATTCTACACCGTCTTTAATATTTTCCACTACAAGAGAAGGTGCACAGGGCTCGCCGATCTTCTCCATAGTCTCCTTGAATTCCAGTCGGTCTTCCGCTTTCTTAATCGTCTTAGCGGTTGTACCGAGCAGCGTCACACCATGTGCAGCAAGGAAACCGGATTCATCCAGCTCCATACCAAGGTTTAAGCCTGCCTGTCCACCCATGTTGGGAAGTAAGCTGTCCGGCTTCTCCTTAATGATGATCTCTTCCAGTACCTTCGTTGTCAGCGGCTCTATATATACTTTATCTGCAATATCGCCATCGGTCATAATCGTCGCCGGATTGGAATTTACCAGGATAACTTCCATTCCTTCTTCCTTCAGGGAACGACATGCCTGTGTACCTGCATAGTCGAACTCTGCTGCCTGTCCGATGACAATCGGACCGGAACCGATAACCAATACTCTCTTCACATTCGGATTCTTAGGCATTTCTTTCCCTCCTCATCATCGTAATAAACCGGTCAAACAGGTATCCTGAGTCCTGGGGGCCCGGACATGCTTCCGGGTGGAACTGTACGGTAAAGATATTTTTACCGGTATAAGAAAGTCCTTCGTTTGTTCCATCATTTACATTGATAAAGGCAGGGGTTGCTACCTTCGCATCCAGCTTATCCATATCGACTACATAGCCATGATTCTGAGAAGAGATGTAGACTCTTCCGGTCTCCAGATCCTTGACCGGATGGTTGCCTCCTCTGTGACCGTATTTCATCTTAAAGGTATCCGCACCGGTTGCTAGTGCCATCAGCTGATGTCCTAAGCAGATTGCAAAAATCGGGATCTCTGTATCATACAGCTTCTTAATCTCTGCAATGATGCTCGTACATTCCTTCGGGTCACCCGGTCCGTTACTTAACATGATGCCGTCCGGATTGGAAGCGATAATCTCTTCTGCCGGTGTCAGTGCCGGATATACGGTTACATCACAACCTCTGGCCGCCAGAGATCTTGCAATGTTATCCTTTGCACCCAGATCAAGCAGAGCTACTTTCAAGCCTTTGCCGTTCAGTTCACGCACCATGCTGGGCTTTTTCTCACGGATGCTGTTTTCATAATCTTCTTTTTTAAACTGGGAGCTTCCGGAAATCGGGCCGTTGTCAGCCAGTTCTTCGGAACCTTTCAGTTCATATTTCTTATCACAGGTCACAATCTCTACAACCTTTCCGGTTGTATATGCTTTTAATTTTGGAATGATTTCTTCTATATTATAGTTCTCATTGGTGGTAATCATACCATTCATGGTGCCCTTCTCACGAAGGATCTTTGTCAGCGCTCTCGTATCGATTCCGGCAATACCGGGCACACCGTTTTCTTCCAGAAATTCCTGAATGGTCTTGTCGCATCGGAAATTGCTTGGCAATCTGCTCAATTCCCTCACAATAAATCCGTCCGGCCAGGGCTTCTTCGACTCCATATCTTCATTGCAGACTCCGTAGTTACCGATCAGCGGATAAGTCATGCACACTGCCTGTCCGGCATAGGAAGGATCTGTCAGCACTTCCAGATAGCCCGCCATAGAGGTGTTAAAAACGATTTCACTGATGATTTCTTTCTGCGCACCGATGTGGGTTCCCTCAAAAACGGTGCCGTCTTCCAAAATTAAAAATGCCTTCATTTTGTCACCTGTTTCCTCTCAAAATATTCATTCGCATAATCGCTTAATTATAGCATAAGACCTTGTCTGGTTCAATCACTCTTTTAGGCAAATTGCCATAATTATTTCACTTTTTTGGAAATCACGATTTATGACCTTCTCTCAGTATCCATTTTCTAATCTTAACTATGAACAGCACAAATAGCAAAGCCAAAATGATAATGACTATAAACAAAATCAGTGTATAACAGTTCGGATTCTTCATCAGCTTCCAAAGATTCCTGCTGTCATCCATAATCTTACGTCCCTGTTTAACATTATAAATCTCCGGAACATCGCCTGTTCCGTCTCCGTCAGTATCCGCAAAAGAATCCAAATACTCTGCAATTGAGACCCATGCCTTAAGCTCCCTGTCTCCATCATGCACGATATAACGGGATACCTCTGTAACAGCGGTGCCGTCCGCATCCTTAGGTTCTATTGACAGTAATCCATGTGACATTTAGTTCAACATCTGCACACTGTATAAGTCCGCCACCACCCGATATAATCTGTCATCCTCTATTTCTTCCCGGATGCCGTCAGCCCGCTTCAGATAACAGTCTGTCACCTTATTTAAAATCGGCCTGTGCGGATTATAAGTAAAATATAAGCCATAACAGTATAATCTCGCCGTTTTCATATAATCCGATAAAGATGCATCAATTTCCGCAACGGTTTTTAAGTCTTTGCCGCTCAGATACATGCTGACCAACGGATATCCATATGTGCCGTCTTCACCAATCCCTAAGGAAAACGCATTGAAAACATTTTCTACTGTAATATCTCCGACTGCAAAGGTATCCCGTATCAATCCGGCCGGAACAATAGTGACATCCACCGGAATCCCATCATAATCTGCTGTATGCTCTACACCATACGCATAGGAATCCGCAAGGATACTCCCCATATTCTGCTCCTCATGGCTGTTCAACAGATCATTCAGGTCACCAAATGCTACCTGATTTTCAGCCAGCACCTGATCTTTAGAACAGCCAAACTGTGCCAGATAATGCTCGTCCACACATTTTACGAAAGAAGTCACCTTAGCTTTTGTCTCCGTATCCTCTGCAATATCACAGGTAACCGGAATCAGCTCATACTTTAAGAGTTCCCATCGTCCGTTGTCCTTTTGCTGCAAAGTAAGAGAGCCAAGATGTTTTCCGTATTCTCCACAGGAAACGATACTTGTATCCCCATGAACAATAGGTTCTTCCAACAAAGTATGCGTATGCCCACTCACAATCAGATCAATATCAGGAACTGATTTTGCAAGGTTTTCATCCTCCGAATCTTTCTCTATTTCATTTGTTCCGCTATGGGAAACACAAACAATCAAGTCCACATTCTCTTTTGCCTTAATACGGGCAACCGTTTCCCCCGCAGCTTCTATAGGATTTTTAAAAAGTAATTCGCAGGTCGGTGCATACTTTAAGGAATCAATACCAAACACACCAAATACAGCAATCCGCATATCTCCCTTAGTCAAAATGACATAATCTTTGACACCGTATTGCTCAAAAGCATTCCATAGCATCTGCTGATTTTCGCTAAGTCCCTGCTTATGCATCGTCTCCCAGTCTACGTTACAGACAACAATTTCAGGCAGTACATCGCCGCTGTCTTTGGCTGTCACAAGCATATCGGCAATGCCCTTGGAATGATAATCGAATTCATGGTTGCCGAAAGTTGTCACATCATATCCCATTTCTCCAAGCATACGGATTTCAGTAGCTTCTGTATCATATATTGTCTGAATCAGCGTCCCCATGGAGAAATCTCCGGCATCCACAATCAATGTATCCGGGTTCTTTTCCAGTTGTTCCGCAATCAATGTCCTGATTCCGGCAAAGCCTCCCCATTCTATCTTTTCCCCATTTTCAACGGAAGAAAAGCTTTCCAAATGAGAATGGGTATCATGGGTAAACAAAACATCGACCTGCTTTGTTCCTGTTTCTGCCCGGGAATGCACTCCCCACAGCAGAGACAGAAGCAACGTCATTATCCATAACACTGCTGCACAACATATCTTTTTCCCCATCTTATTCAATACCCTTTATCCCATCACTCATCCAACAGCTCACAAAATTTCATGGAAATTGCCGGAACGGTAGGTCTTGTCACTATCACAGATGCCGGAAGTCTGCATTGATCGAACAGTGTACCGTATATGCAAAGTACGTCACCCTCTAAAATCAGCATTGCATCTTCCTCTCTGTCATCCCTGATAATATAATAACGTTCTATTCCCTTTTTATCCTCGCCGACACACAAATAGTAGATATTGTCATCGAAAAGGCCGCCATCTATCTGTGCCACCACAGTGACTTCTATCGCTGTCGGCTTGTCCAGATATTCTTCCGTCTGTCTGAGCATTGCCTTGTAATCTATCTGCTCGCAGCTTTCCTTGAAGCTTTCTTCATCTTCCTGTTGCTCTGCTGCGTCTTTTTCTTCTATTGTTTCCTTTCCGGCTTCCGTTTTATCCTCTTTCCCACTCTTTTTACCTTGATCTGATTTATCCGATTTTCCGGCTTTTGACTGGTTCTTCTCATTCTCCACAGGCTCCAGGAGGGAAATTACCGGCTGTTCCTCGTCCTGTTCCGGTGTCAGCAATCCTTCCGGCAAAACCGTTTCGTCAGATTCTGTTTGTGTGCTCTCTTCCGTCTCGGTTTCTTTTGCTGTTTCTTCTGCTTTCACTGCATCCGTCTGTGTCTCTGCAGTCTGTTCTTCTTTTGTCCGAGTATCTTGTGCTTCTGTCACATCTGTAGAATCACCGTCTGCTGCACTCTCCGCAGCCGGTTCAGCCCCGGTCTCTTTCACGCTGTTATCTTCTCCACTATCGTCTCCGCTGATTACCTCTGTTGATGTTACCGAAGTCGCTGAAGAATTCTGATACAGGTACAGATAATATCCGGCACCGCATACAGCCGCTCCAATGATGATAAGCAGTAGAAGGATCAAAAGCAGCTTCTTCAGCCAGCCCATCTTCACACGCATCTTACAGTTCGGGCATATCTTCGCTTTCTTTGGTATCATCACACAACAATGCTTACACTCTTTAAGCTTTGCATCCGGTGCAAATCCATAGGTCTGGTTCATACTCTGCTCATTTGTCTGACCATTGGCTGTGTTATCCGTTTGCTTGTTCATTTCTTCTTTCTTTTCGTTCTCTTCCATTGTTTTATCCTTTCGTCTGCCGCGCAGAAGGTCGGCAAAGCTATCATCAGACAGGACAAAACCTCGCAAAAAGGTTTGCATCTCTCTGCAAGGTTCTGTCTGTTCCTTATTGTTTACTTAAAGTATCCCACGCCGGATTCAAATATCTTCATATCCTGCTCACCGTAAATATTGATTGCCACCGCATCATCTCTTCTTTCGGAATGTGCCATCTTACCGAGACATCTTCCGTCAGGAGACGTAATACCTTCGATGGAAGCATAAGAACCGTTGATGTTCCACTCTTCGTCCATAGAAACAGTACCGTCGATATCCGCATACTGTGTTGCTACCTGTCCGTTGGCAAACAGCTTGTCGATCCACTCCTTCGGAGCTACAAATCTTCCTTCTCCGTGGGATGCCGGGTTTACATAAGTTTTTCCAAGTTTCGCGCCCTGTAACCAGGGAGATTTATTGGAAACAACCTTCGTATAAACCATCTTGGAAATATGACGGTTTACGGTGTTAAAGGTCAGTGTCGGGGAATCCTCCTTCTGTCCGGTAATCTCTCCGTAAGGAACCAGTCCCAGCTTGATCAGTGCCTGGAATCCGTTACAGATACCAAGTGCCAGACCGTCTCTCTCCTGTAACAGCTTCATAACCGCTTCTTTGATCTTGGCATTCTGGAATGCCGTGGCAAAGAACTTCGCTGAGCCGTCCGGTTCATCACCTGCGGAAAATCCGCCCGGGAACATGATGATCTGTGCCTGATTTATAGCTTTTTCAAAGATATCAACGCTTTCTCTGATATCTTCTGCCGTTAAGTTCTTAAATACTTTGGTAACCACATTGGCGCCGGCTCTCTCAAACGCCTTCGTACTGTCGTATTCGCAGTTCGTACCCGGGAATACCGGGATAAATACAGTGGGCTTTGCCACCTTGTTCTTACATACATAGATTTCTTTTGTATCATATACGGAAGAATTAACAGCACTCTTATCTTTTCCGGCAGTATAAGGGAATACCTTATCCAGCTTGGAGGTCCATGCCTGCAATGCCTCTTCCATCGTGATCTTTACATCGCCATATACAAATGCAGCCTCCTCTGTGACTGTACCGATCACCGTGTACTGCAGGCTGCCTGCTGCCAGTTTCTCTACGGCATCTGCCGGCATCTCTGCTACGATATCGCCAAGACCGTTTGTAAAAAGCTCTTCTTTTGCCAGGTCTTTGTCAATAGCAGCACCCAGTTTATTACCAAACGCCATCTTGCTGACAGCCGCTGACACACCTTTGGCATCCAGTGCATAGGCTGCCTTAACAACGCCCTGTGCCATCAGAGCAAGAATACCATCATAGGTTTTCATGACATCCTCATAAACAGGCAGATCATATTCATCCTTAGCAATATGGAAACGAACCAGCTTATCACCGGCATTTTTTAATTCCGGGCTAATGATATTCTGTTTTTTACTGATATCTACTGCAAAGGATACCAGAGTGGGCGGTACATCAATATCGTTGAACGTACCGGACATGGAATCCTTACCGCCGATGGAAGGCAGGCCGTAACCCATCTGTGCATCATAAGCACCAAGCAGAGCTGCAAAAGGCTGGCTCCAGCGCTTTGCCTCCTCGCTCATACGACGGAAATACTCCTGAAAAGTAAAGCGGATTGTCTTATAGTCACCGCCGTTAGCCACAATCTTCGCCATGGATTCCGTCACTGCATAGATAGCGCCGTGATATGGGCTCCAGCTGGACAGATACGGATCAAATCCGTAGCTCATCATCGTTACGGTATCGGTCTTTCCTTTTAAGACAGGCAGCTTCGCTACCATAGCCTGAGTTTCGGTCAACTGATATTTACCACCGTAAGGCATATAAACACTGCCTGCACCGATGGAAGCATCAAACATTTCCACAAGTCCCTTTTGGGAACAAACATTCAGATCATTTAACAGGGTCAGCCATGCGTTCTTCACATCACCCTGCTCTACTGCATCTGCCACCGCAGGGGTAGCAATCTTCTTAAAATAATTATCCTTCTCTTCCGGCATATCCACTGCTACGGAGGTCTCCTGATGGGCACCGTTGGTATCTAAGAAGGCTCTGGATATATTCACGATTTCCTTGCCGCGCCATTTCAGAACCAGTCTCGGCTCTTTGGTGACAACTGCCACCGGAATGGCTTCCAGATTTTCCTCTGCCGCATAGCCTAAGAAGGTATCCACATCCTTGGGAGATACGACAACCGCCATTCTCTCCTGGGATTCGGAAATCGCCAGTTCCGTACCGTCTAAACCTGCATATTTCTTCGGAACCTTGTCCAGATCCACTACCAGGCCGTCTGCCAGCTCTCCGATGGCAACGGAAACACCGCCCGCACCGAAGTCATTACATTTCTTGATCAGCTTGCTGACTTCCTCCCGGCGGAATAACCTCTGAATCTTACGTTCCGTAGGTGCGTTACCCTTCTGCACCTCTGCGCCGCAGGTTTCAATGGAGCTTTCCGTATGTACCTTGGAGGAACCTGTTGCACCGCCGCAGCCGTCACGTCCGGTTCTGCCGCCCAGTAAAATAATGATATCATCCGGGTCGGAATTCTCACGAATGACATTCTTTCTCGGTGCCGCACCCATAACTGCACCAATCTCCATTCTTTTCGCCACATAATTGGGATGATAAATCTCTTTGACCAGTCCGGTCGCCAGACCAATCTGATTACCGTAGGAAGAATAACCGCTGGCTGCACCGCGCACCAGCTTCTTCTGGGATAATTTACCTTTTAAGGTATCTGCTACCGGCACGGTAGGATCTGCTGCACCGGTCACACGCATCGCCTGATAGACATAGCCTCGTCCCGATAAGGGGTCACGAATGGCTCCACCCAGACAGGTTGCGGCACCACCGAAGGGCTCAATTTCCGTCGGATGGTTGTGCGTCTCATTCTTGAAAAAGACAAGCCACTCCTCTGTTACCGGACCGTCGCCGTAATCCATTTCCACGGGAACCACAACGGAACAGGCATTAATCTCATCGGACTGCTCCATATCGTCCAGCTTGCCATCTTTTTTCAATTTACGCATTGCCATAAGCGCCAGATCCATCAGGCAGACGAACTTATCCTTTCTGCCAGCGAAAATCTCTTCTCTGGTTGCCAGATAATTCTGATAGGTCTTCTCAATCGGAGCCTTATAGAAGCCATCATCAAAAGACACATCCTTTAACTCGGTAGAGAATGTGGTATGACGGCAGTGATCTGACCAGTAAGTATCCAGAACACGGATCTCCGTCATGGTCGGATCTCTGTGCTCCTCACCGTTATAATAGTTCTGGATATGCAGGAAATCCTTGAATGTCATAGCCAGTCCCAGAGAATCATATAACTTCTTAAGCTCTGCCTCCGGCATAGACTGGAATCCGTCAAACACCGCTACATCCGCGGGTTCGTCATACACGGTAACAAGGGTGTCCGGTTTGACCATATCGGTTTCCCTGGAATCCACCGGATTGATACAATATGCCTTTATCTTCTCAAATTCATCATCAGAAACATTACCGGTTACCAGATAGGTAACGGCTGTCTTAATAATCGGTTCTTCATCCTCTTTCAAAAACTTCACGCACTGTACTGCGGAATCGGCTCTCTGGTCGAACTGTCCCGGTAAGAATTCCACGCTGAACACCTTGCCGTCTGCCGGAATCTCAATCGTTTCCCGATACAGGATATCAACCGGCGGCTCTGAAAATACGGTTTTGCATGCTTTCTCAAAAACCGCATCCGACAGGTTCTCCACATCATAGCGGATAAAAACCCGTACTTCCTTCACACCGTTAATTCCGAGATAGCTTCCGATCTCTTCCTTCAGCTCTCTCGCCTTTACCGCAAAAGGTTCTTTCTTCTCAACATAAATACGTTTTACGTTTCCCATGATGAATTTTCTCCTTCATATGAATTAAACTGCTGTCTGTCAGGAAAACGGCTGCTTTCAGGCAGTGGTTTTGCCCAACAAGTACATTATGCCAAATTATCGGGCATATTTCAATCGGTGTTTTCAGGTTTTGGAAGTTTACATGCTATGCATGTAGTCTATGTATCAACCTGTACGCCATATCATTTTCTGTGATCAGGTCTTCCGTGTGGGTAAAGAAGACGATACCGTCCGTAGGCGCCACAATGGTTTCCTTAACGCCACCCTCATAGGGATCTATGATTTCCGCCATCTTATGACCGTAACGCACATCCTCGCCTGCCTTGACCAGTCCTCTGAAGATACCGCCGCAGGTCACATGGATGTTTGTCAGATCATCTTCCATAATGACATGACTGATATAGCCGCTGTGGCTCTCGTAACGGATGATGCCCATACGGGTCAGGAATCTGAGCACTGCTGCCACTGCCTGATTGGCACTTGTCTCATCCACCTCCGAATTCTTATTCGTGTAAAGGGAGAAGGCCGCCGTCATTTCATCCTGCCAGTTATAATTCAAAGTCTTGGTATCGATGGGCTTTGGCTTTCTGACCACCACATACGGCAGACCGAACAGGTTCGCCAGAGAAGCATTCTGATATCCGGTTTCCATCATCCTTATATGCGGTACAAACTCTCCTGTCATATAGAAGCTTGCCAGCTGGATTCCATAACTGTAATCTTTAATCTTCTCAAAAACACCGCCCGCAATTCTGGCAGCAGTCTCCCCGTAGGAATTTCCCGGAAATCTGCGGTTGATATCAACGTCCTCCACACCCCAGAACCGTTTTCCCACATTCATGGCATAACTGTTGACAACCGGCACCACCAGCACTTCCTTTCCCGCACTGATACAGCCGTTTCCCTCCAGCTCCTTTAAAACACGCACCAGCTGCGAGCAAATATACAGCTGCTGGATCTCATTTCCCCTCATGGGACCTAAAATACAGGCCGCTTTATCCCCTTTGCCGAACCGATATCCTTTGACAACCATCGGCTCCCGATAGGGGGCTTCTACTTTATAAATCTCATCTACAAACATATCCTGACTGTTTCCTTCCTATTTCTGTTCTTCCTTTTCCACTTCCATAAGAATCCGTGCAAGCAATGCACCTTCATATACAAAGGGATATTCCCTGAGTGTAAATACCATACCTGCCCTTCCGGCTCTGATTTCCTGTTTAACCGTTCCGGTCAGCACGTCTATAATCTCTCCAATCTTCTCATTTTTCTGCACATAATGCTGATGGGCGATATCCGGCAGAAAAATTCCGGCATGCTCAGCCCGGATAAATTCCACCTCTCCGTCTGTAGAAATGGCAGGTTCCCTCACATCATTGACCTGTCCGGTCCATAATCCCATCTCGTGCATCAGATTGAAGATTCCATCCACCACCTGATTACCGTATTCCCTGTTGACACGCATGCCCAGTCCCATCTCCACAACGAGTGTCGGTACGCCAAGCATATTTAGGGAATGGGCAAGCGTAGACTCATGAACTGTGGCAGACGCATTCAGCCAAATCATATCCGTATTCAGGAGTTTTGCAAAAGGTAACAGCTTCTGAACAAACTCGGAACTGACACGAACCTGTGGGATCTCCCTGACATACATGTCAGATGCATGCACATCCAGGCAGACATCCGAACCGACAATATCGTCAATCACAGATGCCGCAACCCGCTCCATAACAGCTCCTTCCGGAGAACCGGGAAAGATTCTGTTCATATCCATATCCAGTTTGGGGATATTTCTTCTTGCCATATCAATCCCCAGAGGGTTTAACTGTGGGTAAATATCTACAATTCCTTTCAGACATTCCGGATGTTCCTTCAATCTCCGTATCACTTCATAGCAGACATACTGCCCTTCCAGTTCATCTCCGTGGATTCCTGATACAATGGCAATTCTGCCTTCCCTGCCCGTAGCATTTTCACATGTGATTCTGTTTTTACAGATAACCATATGCTCTCCTACGGGAAGCTCCACCGAACATACTTTGCTTATCATACTTTCCGCCTTTCTCTACGAAAAAGGTGCCTCACACTTTTGAAGGCACCTCCCTGTCATACATTCCCTATGTATCTATTCTACAATCAATCCCTGCATAATATAGAGGAGCTGTTCATCCACCATCTTCTCTGTAATGCCAAAGGTCTGTGCATCAATCTTCATACCCTCCAGCACATACATGATATTGCTGGCCGCGCCTTTGGGGTCTTCACAATAGAATTCTCCGCTGGCGATACCTGCCTCTATTAATTTTTCCAACACCTTGACCCCTGCATCAAATTGCTTACGCAGCATATTATTCTTATCAGTCGATTTGCGGGAAAAGAAATATTCATAGACTGCCACGGTCAAACTATTCTTCTTCTGAAGCAATTCCTTCTTCTGTTCTTTCAGGAACAAAGTCAAGATATCTGCAGCCGTATCATCCTGAGTAATATTCGTGGTAAATACATCATCCGTTTCATCAGCTTCCATCTGCAATACCTCAAGCAGTATCTGCTCCGTATTGTCAAAATACAGATATAAGCCGCCCCTGCTGATTTCACAGGCTTCCACAATATCCTTCATGGTCACGTTTTTATAGCCCTTCTCTACAAATACCTTGCGGGCTGTTTCTAAAATATATTTCTTCTTCTGTGCCGATTTTTCTCCCATTTGCTTACCTTCTTTGTCTATTCCTTTCGTTCTTCACTAGCAATTAAGTCGTCATAGGCTTATCCCAGAATTCAATATTTTCTTTCATTTTCTTTATAATTCTAAGAAAAACCTGATTGTACACCGCTTCTGTCCACAATCTGCCTTTCGTCATGCCGCCCATCACATATTTGGATAAAATCCCCTTGAGAATATCCATTTCCATGATACCGCATCGGTCAATAATTTGCAATTCATCCGCCACAGTGCGGATTCTGTTCCTGGAATAAATATATACATAATTTCTGTCCAACAGCCCGGTCCTCTGCACCTCTTTGATAAAGCTCATCAGGGTACTGTCATAAACCGGAAAAGTAATAGAATTTCCCTTAATTCCGGAACCTTCAAAGGCTTCCGAGACATTTTGTCCCGCCTTTTCTTCCAACCACGGAAGATAACGGACCAACTTCTCGATATCCGTTTTATATTCGTTCACTATCTGTTGTCTGAAAGCGATATCTTCCTTTTCCATTATGATTGCTGCCTTTCTCAATCCTGTCATTTCTGTTGTATATACTCATCTTGACATGCCTGTCATTTCATTCTAGCATACTTTTTTTAAAAGTACATCACAAAATACTCTCTGACTTCTTGTGCATTTTGCCAAACCTAAAGCGCGCGGTCTTCTATTTCTTGTAATTATTTCCATACCGCTTTATAATAAGGTTAGCTTTTGGGGTAATAAAGCTATTACGAATTTAGAAGGGCATCTGTATCTGATATAGATGAGAGGGGTTAAAATGGCTGTAAAAGAATATCCGGCGGGAACACAACTAATCCAGAGTGAACAGAATATTACCGCTTTACATGTAATTGCAAAAGGCACAGTCCGTGCCACCTACCCCGGTGGGGTTTTCTATTTAAATAAAGGAGATGTTATCGGTGTCTGTGAACTTTTCTTTGATTCCCATTTCATTTCCTATGAGGCAGAGGATACAACATCACTGGCATCCTATCCTTACTCTGCCGCACAATTATCCAATATCATGCATTCCAATGCAGATATGGCTAACCTGATTGTCACTTCCTTATTCAGACAATTCCATGAAATCTTTGATCAATATGAACTGGGCCGTTTTGATTGTGATAATTTCTATCACTATCTGATGGACCGCTATGATGAATATGTTACCTTCTGCTCCAAGCACAGCTTCTCACCCAGATCCTTACCGGGATTGGAATCTTTATCAGAACTTGTATTAGAAGAAGATATTGAAAGCTGGCTCAACGGCTACTATTCCCAGCTTCGGAAAATGGTAACCTCCAAATCCGTCAAAGAGCAGAATCCTGATTTTCTGGTAGGTCTTGTTTTAAGAGCCAGTCAGGACATTTATCAGGTTGTATCCGTTTGCCGTGTTCTGTACGACTACAAGGCCGGCATTGCCGATCTTTTAATGAATGAAAATCGTCTGGATTTCTTCGACCTTTATGCCAGTCTGCTCTATAAGATTGGTGCCAATGCGGACGATTCCACATCTTTGATTGCTACGCTGAGTACCATGATGATCCAGTTGGAAAGCCAGCCTTCTATTGATCAGGATATGTATCACTCACGCGTAAACGAATATAAAGAGCGCCTCAATAATCTGAGTGAGTACACAGAAACACAATCTGAAGCAGAATCGAAAGCAGATGAAGTTCCTGATATTATAGATTCTCTTAGCACAATCCTTACTTATTCCGGGGTCAGCGATGAGATTGCTACTTCCTTCAGAAACGCCATCAACCAATATAGCAAGCTGTCCGATAAGAACAGTACCGATGATGCATCAAGAAAACTTCGTCTGAATATTACGAAGCTGTTCTATCAGATATATGAAAAGGCATTTTTACGAAGCATTCACGATTTCTCAGTTCCCAAGGTGCTGCAGATGTTCTTTAATTTCGGTTATGTGGACGAGCATCTGGCCGGTATGGAAAACGCGACTTATCTGTATTCTATCGTGGACAGGCTTCCTACCAATCCTGACAAAAAAGTATATAGCATTTACGAATGGCTCTGTGCTATTTACACCGGTCAGAAAACGCCCAGCCGTAACGAATTCGATGTGGATTATCTGGCCTATGTCCATGAACAGAAGATAACCGGCAAGATTAGTGCAGCGGAAGAAGTCAATATGCAGAATGACAAAGAAAAGCAGGTGCTTTTTGAAATTCATAATATGTTTCCTTCCGTCAATAAAATTACCTTTGGACGTATCAGCAGCTTCTGTCCGGTTTTCTCAGAGCATAATATTCTGAAAGACCTGAATACTGCTCTCGTATCTGCTGAGAAGGTACAGGAGGCCTTTACACGTATCCGCTCCATTGATTTCAGTGCTTACTATCGTGATACCATCTATACCAATCCGGATCTCGGTATTGGTAAAGAATATGTCAGTGTAGAAATTCTACCTGACATTATCCTGATGCCAAATATCGGTATCAGAGGCGTTATGTGGCAGGAAATTGAAGGACGCAAGCGTACCACGCCGTCCCGCATGATGGTTTCCATCTTCCAGATGGAAGACCTGACCAATATCCTGGTTCGTCTGACAGGTGACTTCCGTTGGGAAATGTGCAAACGTGTACAGGGTGCCAGATGGAACGATATTTCCGATCCTTCCCTTACAAGCGAGTACTTTGACTATATTCAGTTCTATAAGAAAAACAGAGATCTGTCAGCAGATGCCAAGGACAAAGTCAAGCTCAGCATGCAGAAGGCCAAGAACAGTTTCAAAGAAATGTTTATCAGGGATTATGAGGCATGGATTCTGTATGAGGGTGCCGGTTCTCCCAGACTGAACAAGGTATCCCGTGGTATACTGTTCAGTTACTGTCCGTTTGCCAAGGAGATCCGTGATAAATTAAAAGCCAATCCGCTTTACAAGGACATGATGGATCGTTATGACATCAAGCTGAACCAGAAAATCCATCATTTCAATAACCTGTTTCAGAAACTCAAGAACATGGGTGCAGATGTGCCAAAAGAAATTCAGGGACAAAGAAATTATCTGGACAAATAATGATTATTGGAAGAGCTCTCTGCTTACGCGGAGAGCTCTTCTTTTTCTTAAGTTCCTACTTAACCAGCACAAAACAGCACCCTGATCAGATAAATGATTGCTATATGAACAGGATAAAAGGCATAAAAGAAATATTTACCTTTTCTCACATGGCGTTTTCCATTACAACGCCATATCATAAAAGCAGATATCACAATCGACCAGTACAATTGAAAGGTGCTCCAAATTACCTGGGTGCCGAAAGAATAATATCCAAGCTGAACATTCCTGAGGACCCTTGAAAAGATGAAAACGACAAACGGAATCGTACACTGCAGTCCAGGCTTTTCCCTGAAAAAATACAATCCCAAAATTAAAAGCACACCCGTCCACGCATAATCTGTATTAAGAACCATGCTCATCTCCATACCCGCTGCAATGATCAGCAAAGAAGCTGTGTATTTCAAAATCATCTTCATATTTGCTTTTTGGACTGCTTCTAATGCCCAGATTGTAAGTAATCCGATCAAAAGTGTCCAGAAAACATTCTGGTATAAAAAGTCAATTTCTCCAAAAAACAAAAAATCAAACGGAATCTCTGATAGCAAAGCAAAAAGCAAAAGATTCCCTGCATATTTTAATCTGCTGTGAGTATGCATAAAGCCATGTATCAGCAGGAAACAGAATAGAGGAAATGCGATACGCCCTATCACTTTCAAGTCAAAATTAACTTTATAGAGAATTTCCCACACATCATCATCCAGAGGAACATAATACAGATAATATCCCACAATTCCTGTATTTATATGATCCAGAAGCATAGTAAAGACCGCCACCAGCTTTAACATATCGTCAGAAAAGGTTAAGGTTTTCTTATCCCATAGATTCCAAATTACAGTTTGATTCCCTGTGCACTCCATTTAATCTACGTATCCTTTCTCCTGATTCCACGCCCTATAATCTCCAGGAACTTACCCATAAGTGGAATGTAAGTCGCGATAAACACTCCTGCTGCAACTCCGACAGCTGTCTCTTTATGCTTTTTGGGTATAGCCACACCAATCATTATGCCAATAGCGCACAGGCAGCATTTAAGCTATGCCAGGTCTTTCCAATCGCTCTCCTCCACATACTGATTTGCATACTCAAATAATTTATTCATGACAAATCCTCCTTTATTAAAAGACGCATGAATCTGTTACGACTCACAAGTCTCAATAATACCATCATTATTTGCTTTCCCTTACTACTTACTACTTGCTGCTCCACTTCTTACGATAAATCAGGAAGCACATACATCCCAGACAGACGGAACCGCCTACAATATTACCCAGTGTAACGGGGATCAGATTATGCACCAGCCCGCCAACAGACAGCGATGCACACTGTTCAGCTGTAATACCGTACAGTTCTTGCGCCTTCGCCACATAATCAGGATTGGATGCCGCAAACATGCCTGCCGGAATATAGTACATGTTAGCAACACAGTGCTCATAGCCGGCTACCACAAATGCCCAGATTGGGAAAAAGATTGCCAACAGCTTACCCGCTATATCCTTGGCTGCCGCTGCGGTCAGAATAGCGGCACAAATCAAAATATTACACATAATACCTGATACGAAAGCCTTATCAAAGGACATAGTCGATTTGGTCAAGGCTACTTTAATAGTATAAGCGCCCAACGCGCCGCCTGTATAATCAAGCTGTCCGCTGAAATAGACAAAAGCATCTACAATCAGAGCTCCAACCAAATTGCTCAGATAAACTACTACAAGATTGCGTACCATCTTAGAAGCCTTGAATTTCTTATCCAGCACTCCCATGATCATCAGACAGTTACCGGTGAAAAGCTCTCCACCAATCAGTACGATCATCATAAGTCCTACCGGGAAGATACAGCCTGCCAACGTCCTGGCCAGTCCTACATCTGCGATACTGTGCACCGCCACATTACTGCTGGAACCACCGATGGCAATAAATGCACCTGCCATAATTCCCAGAAGAATCATTTTCCCAAGCGGCAGATTCGCCTTCGTAACACCGGCATTGATATTCGCTTCTATCACCTCAGCCGGTGCATTCATATGTTCATTCATAAGTAACTCTCCTTCTCTTTTCCTTTATCCTATACCCTCTGTATATTTCCTTAATAACGTAATTATGCTATCATATCCACCGCCAAAAATCAATTAATGTACCAAAGTTTGTACATTACCAACTTTTTACGCGGTTTATCAGCAAGATGTTTTTAAAAAAATTGCCTTTTGGTCTCTTTTTTTCTTTTTTTTGACTCGTTTCGCTAATATAGTTTCATTCTTATGTAATATATTTATAGACTGTTACGACAAAAAATATTATATTAATTACAGACTTGATTACGGAAGTCAAGTCGGTAATAGCAATTCCGGAAGAATTCCCCTTTTACACAAGCGAAACTACCGATAGTACGGAACTATCGGTAGTTTTGTTTTGTAAGCTATTTCAATATCAGAATAGAGAATCCCGGCATCCCGGCAATTCCATCTTCATAGACAATCTGTTCCTGATTGGCAGTCAGCATCGCTCTGATCTGTGTATCTGCCGAAACCGCCTCTCCACCCAGGGTTACGTGACTTAAATCAATCTGTGCCGGCTCTGCACCTGTCACGAACACAAGCAAAAGCTCTGACCCTTCATAAATTTTCTTTAAAACACATACCGACTCTGCATTTCCTTCTGCCACGCTATATCCATCTGTGCTACCCTCCACCAGACACTCTACACTTCCTCTGGCAATCTCCGGATTTTGATTCCTGATTTTGATTGCCTTCTTGTAATAGTTGTAGATAGAATCCTCATCCTCTGCCTGTTCCTCCAGGCTTTCGAACTTCATCTTCACAGCATCCATATCTGCCGGACCATCACACATCCCTTCTGCATCCGGGTTCATACTCCAGTACATCGGGGCACGTTTATTCTCATCCTTACCGGAGCCCTTCATACCCAACTCTTCTCCATAGTAAATAAAGGCCGAACCGCTCATGAACAGATTCATAGCGCCTGCCATCTTAGTCTGATAAACGGAATCATCCCCGGCATAATATCCGGCACTACGTCCCATATCATGATTCGTATAGAAAGGTGCATCAATATAATTCTCATTATAGGCTCCAAAGGTTGTCTCCAATTCTGCCACCGCATTACCATATTTGGAAGCCGGTGCCCCGTTCATTACCTTGGCTATAATGCCGTCTTTATCTGCAAAGGCAAAATCAAACAGACTGTCAATGCCACTGTAATATGGCGCATAATCTGTTAGGGAAAGCCATGCTTCACCCACCAGATAAGCATCCTCCTTCTGAGATTTTACCGTATCGTCCAGCCAGGACAGGAACTCAATATTAGCCTGTGGTGCACCGGTATAATATTCTTTTACCGCATCCAACCGGAAACCGCCCACACCCATATCCAGCCAATACTGTGTTATCTCTGCTATTTCCTGCCTGAGAGCCGCGCAATCCAGATTCAGATCCGGCATCTCAGACCAGAACTGCGCCTCATAATACCACTCTGTTCCCTCTACAGCATAATATCCGCTTCCCTGCTCCTTAGAGAAATGATAATATTCCAGGTAGGGGCACTCTTCTGCGCTTGGCTCTGCACCGTCCAGCCCTTTCAGGTAACTGCACACCTCCTGGAACCATGGATTCCGGGAAGAACTGTGATTTAAAACCAAATCCATGATTACCTTGATTCCACGCTTGTCGCACTCATCCAGAAGTTGCTTAAAATCTTCCAGATTTCCATACTGTTCATCAATATCGTAATAGTCCATCACATCATATTTATGATAGGTGGGAGAAGGATTGACCGGCATCAGCCAGATTCCGTTACATCCTAAGTCCGTATCGGTGCTGTCATCCCCATCATTGATATAATCCAACCTGGAAATAAGCCCCTGCAGATCACCGATGCCATCTCCGTCGCTGTCACAGAAGGAATAGACAAACACCTCGTAGTAAGTTCTGTAATTATCGTCAATGACATTGAGCGGGATGGTGTCTGTCACATCCACATATGTACTCACGGGCTCTTCACTTTCCTCCAATACGGTTTCGGAAGCCTCTCCCGCCGGATTCTCCAATAGTATCGTCTTACCCTGTCCTGCATCTGTACCACAGCCACCCAGCAGCATGGATGCTGCCAACAGAACTGCCGTGATTCTACCTTTTACCTTACCTATAGTCATTTCTCATCCTCCCACAAAAAAGATTTTCCTATCATACAAGAAGACAGGCCATACACAACATGTACAGCCTGTCATTTAAGCTATTGTATTTTGGTATCCCTGCCAAAGAGTTTAACCCTTTACAGAACCGCCTGTAATACCTTCTACATAGAACTTCTGCATAATGATGAACAGGATAGAAATCGGAATAGATACCACTACACCACCTGCACAGAACACAGAGAAGTATTTGTTAATCATGGATTTATTCAACATGTTGAACAATCCGATGGCTACCGTCCAGTCTGTTGCGATACCGGAGTTGAGCATCAGCTTCGCAAATACGAAGTCGCCCCACGGTACCAGGAAGGAACTGATAACAGTATATACAATAATCGGCTTAGACAACGGAATAATTATCTTCCAGAAAATCTTTGCCTCAGAAGCACCTTCCAATCTGGCAGCCTCACTTAAGGATACAGAAATGGTATCCATAAATCCCTTACAAATCAGGAAACCAAGACCGGCACCTGCGGAATACACAATTACCATACCCACATGACTGTTAGTCAGGCCAATAGACTTCAGGATGAAGTAAATGGCGATCATGGACAGTACACCGGGGAACATATTCAAGATGATACTGAAACTCATCAACTGCTTTCTACCCGGGAAACGAAGCTTACTCATTGTATAACTTACCATTAATACAAGGATCGTAGAAATCAGGCTGGTAAAAATGGCAATAATCAACGTATTCAGGAACCATCTGTTATACTGCACAATGGAATCCGACCGGAAAAGCAACTGTGCGTAGTTATCTAATGTCCAGGTCTCCGGGAAGAAATGGGACGTATTGATTCCCTTATAACCGCTAAACGATGTAACAAACAACCAGAGAATCGGTACCAGCCAAATAACTGCCAGGAAAAGCAGGAAAACATGTCTTAAAATAGAATTTACTGTCTTTTTCATTATTGAAACTCTTCCTCCTTATCTCCTTTGATTGTTCTCGTAAAGGTTATCAGCGTAAACGCTGCACAGATGATAAATACGATTACACCAATGACGGATGCCATCTTGTAGTTGTAATACTCGTTCGTCAGACGGAACAGCCAGGTAACCAGAAGGTCGATTTCCTTCGCATTGGAGTTCGCCAGCAACTGATCCGAGGTAACATATACATCCTGTGTCAACAGATAGATTACATTGAAGTTATTGATGTTCTTGACAAAGTCTGTTATCAGACTCGGTCCTGTTACGAACAACATATAAGGCATCGTAATCTTAACAAATATCTGGAATGGATTTGCACCGTCGATTTTCGCACTCTCAATCTGGTCCTCCGGGATGTTCATCAGGACACCGGTTGCAATCAGCATCTGATAAGGAACACCTACCCAGATATTAATAATAACTATCATAACCTTCGCCCAGTTTGGATTGGTTAAGAACGGAATATAGGTTAAGTTACTGCTTACCAGTCCGATGCTCTTAAGGAAATCCGTCAAACCGATATTGGTACAGAAGGTGTTGAAAATGCCGTTATCTGCAAAGAAGCTTCGTACCAGCAGTAAGGTTACGAACTGAGGTACTGCAATAGCGATAATGAAGAGTGTTCTCCACATCTTCGGCATCTTAGTTTTCTTATCGTTAATGAATTTGGCAAGTAATATACCACCGATATATGTGGTAAAGGTAGCAAGTACCGCCCATTCTAATGTCCAAACTAATACTTTCTTAAAAGAATATCCAAAAGTCACTGTTATGGAATTTGCAAACAGATTCTTAAAATTAGACCAGCCAACCCAGGTAAATAACGAGTTTGGCGGCATATGCTGCTGATCGTAGTTGGTAAATGCAACTGCCACAAGCACTAAGATCGGCAAAATGTTCATTAATATAATACCGATAGTCGGTAATGTTAACAAAGTAATATGAAATTTTTCATTAAACATTGCACGCACATCTTCACGGAAAGTATTGATGTGCTGACCGTTTTCTTTCTTAAGCTGCAAACGGTATACTGCTTTCATATTTGCGATCCAGAAAATCACAAATACCAAAATCATAAATAATGCAATGATGGAATTTAACAGGATCATGAAAGAGTTATCATAATCATTTACCGTACTGGTCATGGTAAGGGGATCAAAGACCTGCTCAAACTGTACCGTACCAAGTGTTCCGAATTTTGCAAGGTTCGGTGCTGCATAACCAATACACATTACCACAAACACTGCTTCTACCAACAGCATGATAATACCATTGATAATCTGTTTTCTGGCAAAGTATCCCGCACCCATTACGATAGCCGAAAGCTTAACCCATATGTCTCCCTTGACAAAGGCAATCCCAAGATTCTTAAAATAATTCCCAATAGCGCTTAATGCCTTCTTCATACGAAACTCCTCTCAGAAGTAACTACTGTCTCAAATACTTTCTCTTCTGCTCTATATATGAGCAACAATTAATAATAATTATATCACAAAAATGGGGTGGGTGAAACACCCACCCCAAAAACATTGACCTATTCGACAGGAGCTGTGATACCCTCTACTGTTGTATCAAGCAGTGTCTGTAAATCTGTTCCGTCCGGATTACCGGATGCAAGAATCTGACCTAATGTCTCAGCAGGAGACCAGAAGTTACCGCCTACACGCTGAGGTGTTGCGTATGCTGCCTGAGCTGCCAGTGCTGCGATAGCAGGGTTAGACTGAACTGCATCGGAAGAAGCTGCTGCAAGGTTAGCAGGACCAAGGCCTCTTGCTTCAAATCTTGCTGTCTGAGATGCTTCGTTTGTTAAGTACTCTGCAAGAAGCATAGACCAGCCAACATTAGCAGAATGAGGATTAACACCTACTAATTTGTATCCTGAGTAAGAAGACATCTGGCAGTCTTTACCGGCTACATTGAATGTAGGAAGTTTAGCTGCTGCATAGTTATCTCCCCAAGCAGTTTCTGCGGTCTCAGCTCTCCATGTACCGTTTACACAAGCAGCGATAGTACCCTCAGCAATCTGAGTAGCCATATCTTCATCACCCATATCAACGAGTACGCCGGATGCTGTTAAATCCATAATAGCCTGTGCTACATCTGTAGCACCTGCACCGTTCCATGTACATGTGTTAGTAACACCGTCAGCATTTAATGTTAAGTCATAACCAGCGCCCTGGAAGAAGGAGTAGATATACCAACCATTGGAGATATCCATTGCAATCTTCTTACCTGCTGCATCTGCAACTTCAATCATCTTCTCTAAGGACTGAACATCATCCTCTGTGAATACGGAAGCATCATAGAACATGAAGTAACCGTTATCAGCTGTCATAGGATAAGCATATAACTTACCGTCAACAGTAGCTGCCTCAACAGCACCTGCTGCATTCTCTGTAGCTACATCATATGTGTAAGTAGCTGCTACTTCCTGTAAAGCGCCTGCTTTAACAAGCTCGTTGATCTGGTCATCAGCGAATGCAAATACATCTGCTGCTGCCTCAACGTCTGTCAGGATAGTATCCTTTGCTGTAGACTCGGACTCAGCGCCAAGTGTGATATCAAATGTTACATCAGGATAAGCTGCCTTGAACTCGTCAAGTAACTGAGTAGTAAGGTCCTGATCTTCCTCAGATGCCCATACTGTTAATGTTACAGTATCTGTTGTAGCTGCGATCAGGTTAGCAACCGGATCAGCTGCATCTGTTGCTGCTGCATCTTCTGCAGGAGCTTCTTCTGCCGCATCCTCTGCAGGAGCTGCTTCTTCTGTTGCGGGTGCCTGCTCTGCTGTGTCATTAGAACTGCCACATCCAACGAGGCAACCGGCTACCATTGCTGTTGCCAGTAATGTTGCCAATACTTTCTTCTTCATAATTTTTTCCTCTCTCTTTCTTTTTTAGTTCTTATTGAACCATGTTACTTTTTTCTATATAAAGTATGGAGACCATACCCTATACCATTTTGTGATGAACAGAGATTTTACTTTCTATCATGATAAAATACTCTATCGTCTGAACAGTGCAGTCTGTGTCCGAATCCAGTCTCTACGCTCCTCCGAGAGTGTATCCTCTAATATCCGCCACTTCCAGTTTACCCCAACTGTAGAAGGTTGATTCATTCTGGCCTCATTTCCCAACTGTAAAATATCCTGCATCTGTAAGATCACTACATCAGCAATGCTGGAATAAGCCGCCCGGATTAAAGCATCCGGTATCTGCTCTTTTCTGTCAATATTTAAATAAGAATATAAATAAGCCAGTTCATAATCGGTACGATCTCTGAAGTATCCGACAATCGTATCATTATCATGGGTTCCCGCATAAACTACCGTATTGGTGCTCCCATAATTATGGGGAAGATATTCATTATCCGCCTTGCCATCAAAGGCAAACAGAAGAACCTTCATATCCGGCCATCCCAGTTTCTGAATCAGTTTACTGACTCCCGGTAATACCGTTCCCATGTTCTCTGCGATGATAATTTTCTCACCGGCAGCTTTTTCCAATATATCGGCTAACTTCCTGCCCGGTCCCTTCATCCATCTGCCTGCATTAATATCTGTCTCTCCTGCCTGCAGACTGAAATATTTAACCATACCCAGGAAATGATCTATCTTAATTACATCAAACAAAGAAGCCTGCTGCTTCATTCTGGCCTTCCACCAGTCGAAGTTATCTTCTTCCATAGCCTCCCAGTCATAGACCGGATTCCCCCAGATCTGCCCTTCTCTTGAAAAAGCATCCGGCGGACATGCCGCCACCCGGAGCATTCTGCCATCCTGATCTAATTGAAACAGCTTACGGTGTGTCCACACATCCACGCTGTCATAAGCCACGTAAAAGGGCATATCCCCTATCATTTGAATTCCACGCTTATCGGCATAACTCTTCAATGCATTCCATTGCCGGTAAAATTCATACTGGCAAAACTTCCAAAAACCAATCTGATTAGCAAGTTTCCTGCGGCAGTCATCCAATGCATCCTTCTGCCTGTTCTTTAACGCATCCTTCCATGTATACCATGGCTCATTATCGGAATCGGTTTTAATGGCCATGTAAAGACTGTAGTCCTCCAGCCACTCCCGATTTTTCCTGCAAAAAGCTATGTATTGTTCATTCTGCTCATCAAACCGGTCAAAAGCCTTTTGTAAAACGGCGTATCTGTTTTCATATAAAACAGCATAGTCCACATTTTCTTCACTATCACCCCATCTGTAGGCTCTGACCTCTTCTGTCTGCAACAGTCCTTCCTCAATGAGAGTATCAAGATCTATATAATAAGGATTTCCTGCAAACAACGAAATGGATTGAAACGGACTGTCACCAACCGTGAGCGGCCCCATCGGCAATATCTGCCAATATTTCTGTTTCAGTTCCACCAACAAATCCACAAACCGGAAAGCTGCATTTCCCAAGGTTCCTATTCCATATGCAGAAGGCAGGCTGGATATCGGTAATAACACACCCGCTCCCCTTGTTAATGACTTCGCTTTCACCGTTTTGACCCCCATCATGAAAGCCTTCGAATGTTTTTGCAAACTGTTTTCGTAAACTTTCGTATCTGTTATAAATTTACCACTTCACTATACAGATTGTCAATACGGAAATCGTTTTTCCAATGCGTTTTGCCATTATAAACTGTTTTTATATTTACTTTTTGTATAAAAATCACAAATTTACGAAAATATTCGAAAATTTTCTGTCTGTCCCTTGCATTCTGTTTTCTTTTCTTTTATGCTAACTTTTATAATGAATGAAGCGGCGTTTCTGTAATCTGATACCTTCACAGGAAACGCTTCGAAAGGCAGGGGCATTATATGGCAACAATCAAGGATATAGCCAACAGACTTGGCGTATCAGTCAGCACAGTATCCAAAGGTTTAAACGGTGCCAGCGACATCAGTGAACAGTTACGTCAGGCAGTACTTGATACTGCTGTGGAGCTTGGCTATACTACCAGGCAAATGCGCGGTAAAGATCGCAGAAAGCTCTGTATCTTTATAGAAAATATGGATTATGAAAACCCGGAACAATTTGGCTATGATATTATCCTTGGTTTCCGCCAGGTAGCATTTCGTGAAAACTATGATGTCACGGTAATCCCTGTTACGCCTCTTTTCCAGTCCACTGAAAAATATGATACCTATATGCTGAGGAACGGCTATGTGGGTGCTTTTATGGTTGGCTTTGCCCTCCAGGATGACTGGATAGGCCAATTCAGCACCACCGGCATTCCTACCGTTTTATTCGATAACTATATTAAGAAAAATCCCTGCGTCGCTTCCATCGGTACTGACAGTTTTGAGGGAATCGATGATGCCATTGTTCATCTGATGGACTTAAGACACAGCCGCATCGCTCTGATCAATGGTTCACGCAACTCCATGATTTCCGAGCAGCGCCGTCAGGCCTACATAGACAGTATGACCGCTCACAATCTTCCTTTCAGTGATGCCACCATGCCTTACGGTTACTATGTTGCAGATGCCGCCAAAGACCATGTCGCCAACCTGCTTTCTATGGGAATTACCGCAATCCTGTGCGGCAATGATCTGATTGCTTCCGGTGTCATCACGGAATGTAATCTGCGGGGCTATAAGGTTCCCACAGATATCAGCGTCATCGGCTTCGATGATATTCCAATCGCTGCCAAACTGAATCCGCCGTTGACTACAGTACGCCAGGATCGCTGCGAGCTGGGAAAATCAGGCTTTTATACCCTGCATTCCCTGATCAATCACGTTCCCATCAGCAGGACGCTGCTGCGACCCAAGTTAGTGTTACGCAAATCCACAGGCCTTAAGGCTGGTAATCCCTGACAATTTCCAATGCCGGCAGGGCATTTCCGTCATAATCAAAAAGTGCCTGATTGGCCCATTCATTACCACATGGGCCTTTTTCTTCAATATATTCCAAGGCTCCTTCTGTGGCCCATCCGGAACCGGGCACCGGAATCCATGCTGCCTCCCAGTAAAAATAACCTTTTCCTTTTCCATCGGGTACCTGTTTGATCACATCAAACAATGCATGCAGGAAGTCTTTCTGCCCTTCCTTCGACATCGGGAACGGTACCTTTGCTGCCAGCTCAGGTTTAGTTGCATAGCCTTTTCTCTCATCAGGACCTAATTTCTCATATTCTGCATAATCTTCCATGGTAAAGCCCATGGATACCTCTGCAATGACCAGTTCCTTACCATAACGGACTGCCAGGTCATTCATATTATTCTTCAGATCCTCTAAGGAGCCATGCCAGAACGGATAATAAGATAAACCGATGATATCAAAATCCTCGCCACGCTCTATATAATGATCAAACCAGTCACGGTACATTTCATTGTTACCGCCATTATCCAGATGGATCATAATGGGCATCTGCGCATCCACTGCTTTTACGCCGCGGATTCCGGCACTAATGAACCGGGCCAGATTATCATAATTGGGTTTCTTACCCAAAGGCCAGAGCGTACCGTTGGTCAGCTCGTTGCCCACCTGCACCAGTGTAGGAAATGCGCCGGCTTCTTTCATGGCTTTCAAAGTATCCACCGTAAAGTCATAAACCGCCTTTTCCAGCTGTTCCACATTCATCCCGCGCCAGGCTTTCGGCACACGTTGTTTGCCGGGATCAGCCCAAAAATCGCTGTAATGCAGATCCAACAGCACCTCCATACCATGCTCCAGGGCACGCTTTGCAAGCTCTATCGTGGTGGGCAGATCGTTTGTCCCGGCTCCATAAGGAATGCCGTCCTCCGTATAGGGATCATTCCACAAACGGAGACGAACCGCATTCACATCATAGCTTTTCAGGATATCAAAAACATCCTTTTCTACACCGTGATCGTAGAATTTTCCACCCAGACTCTCTACCTCTTTCAAGGTAGAGAGATCCATTCCTTTCATATACTTCATTTCATGTCTCCTCTTATGATTTCGTCTTAGTCAAAATCAAATTTGGTGAAGCGTTTCATAGCTGCTTTATAACGGAAACGAACCAACTCGTTCTTCTCCAGCACATCTTCTTCGCTTCCCACATACTGACAACGGATGCAGTGATATTCCTTCTTATCCTTGTCATAAAACATATCAATATCTAAGTCTCTCATAAAGCAGGAGGGACATCTGTAATTTAATTTGCCTTTGCCAGATTGAGCCATGTTGCAAATACCTCCTTATCTTTTAACTTGGTTGTATAGCCTAATGTGAACATCGGGGAGAAAGCATAACCTTCTCTGATGTAACCTACTGCATCCTTCTTGTCGCAGCTGATGGATACTCTTGTCTCAATTTCAGGAACAACTGCTACTGCCTCCGTTGCGCCTTCCATCTTCGCCTCACGACACTTGTATGCATAATCGATCTTCTCTGTATTGGTGCCGTCTGTTACGGATAATTTCACATTGGTCATATCCTCGGAATACTCTGTCGTACCGTAGCATGCCACCATATATTCATTGATTTCCACTTCTGCGGAAGGATCACTCATCTCTAAGACGGTTCTCTCAATCTTGATATTGGAGCTTCCTTCTTCAAAGTACATCTTCGTCTGTAATTTCACCGTCAAATCGTAGAACTCGATGTCTACAGGATCAAGCGTAAGGATTCTGGTGTTACCCTCCTGTGAAAAATGTGCTTTGGTTCTGCACAGACACAGGTCAACCTCTTCCCCATTGTGTACTAACTTCGCGCTTCTGACCGTACCTTCGCCTGCATAGTGGGTGAAGTATCCGGCTCTGTATTTCTCCTGAATCAGGAAAGGATAGGATGCATCGGTTACATGTTTGGTACCGATACCTACCGGCCACTCCAGTTTCGCTGCGTAAGGACGAAGATCAACGATTGCACCGCCCTGATCCATATTGGCGCAGACTCTCATGTAAGGATCGCAGTACCAGAACAACTGCTTGTCAGATCCGTATAAAATATCTCTCCAGAGTGCGCATTCAGGCTCTGTCAGTCTTCTGTTTGCACGGAAGTAATCTGCAAACTCTGCCATGGTCATGTCATCCAACAGACCTTCCTTCTTCAACTTACCGTAGTAAGCCATACCATCCTCATAGGACTTTAACAGTAGCTCATAAGGAGCTTCCCAGCGTCCCATCTTATTCATCCAGCCCGGTCCTACAAACATCATGTTGTATGCATAACCGTTATTATATTTTGCCAGAGAACGGAACTGATCGATCAGGTTATACAGGTAAGGATAATCCCATGTCTTGGAATCGTAGCACATACTGCGCAGTACATTCTGCGGATGCGTACCGAAATTGGAACCATTACCGTCGTAGCAGGCAATCAGGTCACGGGATAAGTGGGGAATTGCCACGATACCGGAATCCTCTGCCTCATTTGCTGCCGGAGCATGTACATTCTGCTTACTGGGAATCCATGGTGCCCACGGACCGCCATCCATAAAGGTGTACCAGGAGTTATTACAGGTATGATAAGCCTTAGGGCCTTCCTCCCAGCAGGTAGCAACGGCACATTTTACCATCGGATATTTTTCTTTAATATAATTAACCAGATCCGCATCCATATAATAGGAACCCGTAGATTCCGGGTAGAACCCGAATCTGTCTTTGAACTTACCAAATACATCATCTACGATGGATTTCTTATCTTCCATGGAAAACATCCAGATACAGAAATCCTTGGTCTTATATTTCTCACGAAACTCTTCACAGGGAAGACCCAGTAAGGATAATGCAATCTCATCTCCGTACTTCTCATGGTCTGCCTTGGCAAGTTCTACTGCCTCATCATTGAAAAGTGAAGCATAGGTCATCTGAATCGTGGTCTTAAGACCGTTCTTATGTGCGATAGCCTGCTGTGTCTTGAAGATATCAAGAGACTCTGTCAGGAGCTCCTTTCTTCCGATATCCTCTTCTTTGCCGTGTCCGGTAACCTTCTCCGCATACTCAGGTACCATCTCCGGACGATGGATGATGTTAACGATAAACTTATCCATTGCCGTGCCCTCCATTTTTGTATTGTTTTGTGTTAAATAATAAAATCAGTTTTCTGTTTCCCGCTGCCTTACAAAATCAGTCTTCTTAGTTATTTTGACTTTGCGCAATCGGTTGTTCATGTGTTTAGGATAACAAAATGCACATAGAATGTCAATGCTGTTTTTGACAAAATGAAATTTTTTTATTTATCTATTTTGCACAAAAAAAGAAGGGCTATGCATACTGCTGTGAAAAGGGTTATAATAGTTTCGCAATTACCCAGAAAATGAAATAAAGAGAGGAACTCACATGAAAATTACAGTAATAGACGGGCAGGGTGGCCGTATCGGCAGGACTGTCATAGAACAATTAAAGGAAAAGCACAGTGATCTGGAGTTATACGCCATCGGTACCAACAGCATTGCTACTTCTGCCATGTTAAAGGCCGGTGCGGACTACGGTGCCACCGGGGAGAACGCCGTCCTTGTTAATGCGGCTGATTCCGATATAATCATTGGCCCCATCGGCATTGTCTTCGCCAACGCCCTGTTAGGAGAGATCACCCCGTCGATTGCCACTGCGATAGGTGCAAGCAAAGCCTATAAAATATTGATTCCCGTTAACCGCTGCAATCATTATGTGGCAGGTTGTACGGAAGCACCTATGAGTGAATATATTAAGCTTGCCATAAGCAAAATAGAGTCCATGCTGTAACGCATGGACTCCTCTATTATATGTTCAGACTACGGCTCTGACCACCATTCAGAGCAGCCGCTACTACTTGTTCACTCTTTGTGTGGATTTCCGCATCCGGATATCATATCCGAGTAAGGTTCTTTGTTCTACGTCTTCTCCCTCTAATACTTTCAGGAAGGTTTCACACGCTTTCTGACCAAGCTCCTCCACATCAAACCGGATAGAAGTAATGGATGGCATGTTATTGGCCAGAAATGTACTGTCATAGAAAGAAACAACTTGCACCTGCCCCGGCACGGATACTCCTTTCTGCTGCAGACAGTTCAGTACACAGCTACACAGGAAATCATCCATGGTCACAATACATTCTATATTTTCACTAAGCAGCTTCTCCACAATCTGTTCCACCTGTCTGTTGTCTCCCACATTCAGAAAAACCTCTTTCGTCCCGTTCCAATTCGTTTCCTTCGAAAAGGCATCTTCAAAGCCCTGCAGACGGGTACCTGTGACAACATAGCTTTCATCTCCGCCAATCAGTGCTATCTTCCTGATCCCCTGTTCCAACAGCTTACAAGTCAATTCTCTGCATGCACTTCTGTGGTCATTATCAATCTGGATCACCGTATCGTCATTGGTACTTCCGATTGCCACAAAAGGAACCCCATTTTCTTTCAAATATTTCATGGGAGCATCTTCTGTCAAAGTTCTGGTCAGAATCACACCGTCTATTTTATGATTGGTAACAGCTCGCTCTAACTGGGAAATATCCTGTGCGGTTACCATCGAGATCAGCACATCATAATCCGCATCAGATGCCATCTTGCAGATGCCGATCATGCAATTCTGGAAAAAGGGGAGTTCAACGATGTTATAGTCTCCCGGCAATACCAGACCCAGATTATAAGTTTTATTCTGCGCCAGCCCTTTGGCTATTACATTAGGCCTGTAATTATGCTCTTCGATATATGCCAGCACCTTCTTACGTGTCTCCGCTCCTATCCTGCCCTTGCCGGATATGGCACGGGAAACGGTAGTCTTGGAAACGCCTAATTCCTCTGCAATATCATTGATGGTTAAATTTTTTTCTTCCATGGCTTGCATAAAATAAACCTCTTCATATATAATATAAATGCTAAGCGCGCAATCGGTTGCACTTTCCATAAGAGTAACAGATAGCTTTAAGCGATGCAATATCATTTTTGCACAATTAAGACAATGATTTTTTAGATATATTACTTATATCACTATCGTTCTGATGCATTACGAAAAAGGAAAGGCTGGTATCTATTATGAAAACAGATAAACTTCTCTTCGGTGCGGCATATTATGATGAATATCTGCCTGTAGACCGGATTGAAACCGATATGGAAATGATAGAAAAAGCGGGAATGAACGTAATCCGCATTGCGGAGTCTACCTGGAGTACCTGGGAGCCGCAGGAGGGCATCTTTGATTTTACCCATCTGCACAGAATGTTAAAGGCTTCTGCCAGACACAATATCCGGGTCATCATCGGCACCCCTACCTATGCCATCCCCACATGGCTTGCCCGCAAATATCCCGATATCATCACGGAAACCCATAGCGGTCCCGGCCGCTATGGTCACAGACAGAACATGGACATTACCCATCCCATGTATCTGAAACATGCAGAAATTATTATCAGGAGACTGATGGAAGAGGTACAGCCCTACGACCATGTGATTGGTTTCCAGCTGGACAACGAAACCAAATCCTACGATACCTGTTCTTCTTATGCGCAGGCTAAATTCGTGGCATATGTCAGAGAACTTTTTCATGATGATCTGGATGCTTTAAACGAAGCATGGGGACTGGATTACTGGAGTAACCGCATTAACAGCTGGGAGGATTTTCCGGATGTGCGCGGTACCATCAACGGCAGCTTAGGTGCCGAATACCAGAAGTTCCAGAGAAAACTCGTCACGGACTTTCTGGCATGGCAGGCTGACATTGTATCGGAATATACCCGGCCTGATCAGTTTATTACCCAGAATTTTGACTATGACTGGCGTGATTATTCCTATGGTCTTCAACCGGAAGTGAATCAATGGGAGGCTGCCAAAACACTGACCGTAGCCGGATGTGATATCTATCATCCCTCTGCTCAGGATCTGACCGGCAAGGAGATTACCATGGGCGGTGCCATAGCCCGTTCTATTAAGAAGGAAAATTATCTGGTGCTGGAAACCGAGGCCCAGGGCAACCACGGCTGGCTGCACTATCCGAACCAACTTTATATGCAGGCCTTCAGCCATCTTGCTTCCGGTGCCAACTCCGTCATGTACTGGCACTGGCACTCCATCCACAACGCTATTGAATCCTACTGGAAGGGTGTCTTAAGCCACAACCTGAAGGAAAATGCCACCTATCGGGAGGCCTGCCGTATCGGCGCAGACTTCCGTCAGTATGGAGCGCATCTTACAAACCTGCAAAAATCCTGTCCTGTGGCCTTTGTTCTGAATCATGAATCTCTGACTGCCCTTCAATGGTTTAAGATTCATGATAAACTGGCCTATAATGATATCTTCCGCTGGCTCTTTGATGCCTTCTATGAGATGAACGTGGAGTGCGATATTCTTTCCGAAAATGATATCGACTTATTCAGTCAATACAAAGTTCTGGTTACTCCGGCTTTGTACAGTGTCAGTGACACGCTTGTCAGTGCACTGAATGACTATGTCCAAAATGGCGGACATCTGGTTTCTACGTTTAGAACGGCTTTTGCTGATAAAATGCTGAAAATCTTTCATGATGACCAGCCACACGGACTGACAGAAGTGTTTGGAATGACCTATGATCAATTTACCGATGGAGTTAATGTGGGCTTAAAAGGAGTTAATCTTCAAATAAAGACTGATAAGGTCGACGCGACACCTTTCCAACCGGTGCCCGATACCGTACATTACTGGATGGAGCTGCTGATCCCCACCACGGCCCGGGTTCTGGCATCTTATGAGCACCCTCAATGGGGAAACTATGCCGCTATTACCCAAAATCAATATGGGAAAGGCACTGCCACCTATCTTGGCTGCTATTTTGATGACAAATCTATACTCAACGCTCTGCTCCGTTCCGTTTGCGAGCAGGCGCAGATAGCAGTGCCGGAAACCTCTTATCCGGTGGTCATCAAAAGAGGTACCAATGATTTGGGCAAAGAGATCATTTATTATTTTAATTATTCCGATACCCCATGTACCGTGACTTATCACGGTAAAGAGGCAGTTCTGCTGCTGCATAGCAAAACTGCCTCCGTAAACGCTGTATCTGTATCAGAAGGAACTGCCTTATCATTACAGGACTGGGATTTTATTGTATTGGAAACTCTTTAGTCCTTATATTCGCTATAAGGCGCAAGTTCCAGACGAATGAAGAATCCCTGATCATGATGACACACCGGGCACTGCTCCGGAATCTTGGGTCCGTAAATGATGTTGCCGCACGCTAAGCACATCCACGCTGTTTCCACATCAGAAACAAACAGCTTACCCTGTTCCAGCAGTTCTGCAAATTGACTAAAACGGTCACCGTGTACTTTTTCTATCTCCGCAATCCTGCGGAAGGAAGATGCAATATTCTGAAAGCCTTCCTCCTCGGCTTTCTCTGCAAACCGGCGGTAAACATCCTTATATTCCTCATATTCATTATGCTGTGCCATTCTGAGAAGTCCAGCCACATCTTTGGCCAGATCTACCGGATAGGCGCCATCAACAGTAATATTCTCACCGGAAAGCTCACTCAGATAACGATAGAATATTTCAGCATGCTCCTTCTCCTGATCCGCAGTAAACTGAAAAACTGCCGCAATCACATGTAGTTTCTCCTTCTCAGCCTGGGATGCCGCAATCGTATAGCGGTTCCTTGCCTGACTTTCTCCTGCAAAAGCACGCATCAGATTATCCTGCGTCTCACTGTTTCTAAATTCCATATTCTGTTTCCTTTCCGGATATGCTGTATCCATTTTTTGATATCAGTATATCCGAAAAAAATAATCCTATACGTTCTTTTCCACAGTCTTACTCATCTATCCGATAGAGGTAGAAATCATCCAGAGTTCCCCAGCCTTTGGCTGCACAGGTAACAGAAGCGCCAACGGTCAGAGTGCCGTCCTCTCCTACAGTTATCCCTGCAACCACCGGATTCTGCCAGTTGACCCAGCCATCCACACCGGTTACTGTCTGAAGACAATCGGTTCCGTTATCGGCATAGGCATACATCTGCGCCTCATCTCCCGCATCTCCGCCCTGCAGATAGAAACCAAATTCATAGGTACCCGGCTCAAGCCCTGTGACAGTCTGCTCTGCCGTGAATGAAACTTCATCATTTGACCAGAAGTGAAGTGCATAATCACCGCTATATGCATCTGCTGCCTTGTTCTGGAAATCCGTTCCGTTTCCCGTAATCTTCCACATGGAAGTATCTTTTTCCTCAAAACTGCTATTAGAAAGCAGATTCTGACGACACACCTTGACCGTTACCGTAACCGGCACCTCCATCTGTCCGTCCTCCACTTCCTGTAAAACAAATCCTGTTACCACAAAGGTACCACCTTTGTCTGTGTCAATAGCCGCAATCGCCTCTTCATCCCAGATCACCGTGTGCTCTTCTACGCTTCTGTCATTACAGATGACCGGAACCCGTTCGGGTATCACAACCTCACCACCCAGATCCACATTGATCTCTATTGGCTGTACATGGTCAATTACTGTCTCTACAATCGTACCGCACTGTAAATATTTGAATACCTGCAAAGACGCCAGCGGATGTCCTTCATAATCAAACAAAGCCTGATTATCCCAGGAAGAACCGCCATAATACTGACCTGCATCCTTCGGATCATATCCTGACGCATAGCTGGATGCCCATCCGGAGCCCTTACTCTCCCAGGCCTCCTTATTGTCTGCAAGAATCTGCGCCGCATTTTCGGCAGATTCCTCATATACATTGACCGGGATCCAGGCGGGCTCCCAATAGAAATAACCGATACCGGCCTCACCAACCGCAGCCACGGCCGCACAGACATCCCTGATTTCATGAGTCTGTCCCTGTACGGATGCCGGATATTCCGGCAGTATGTCTTCTTCTCCGATACTGTTGGCATTACCGTCTCCGTCTCCTGTCGTATAGGGATAAGAATTCTCCGCCACCATAACTTCTTTTCCATATTCCTCTGAAATCTGCTTCAAAACCTCTGTCAGATTCTCCATCGTACCATGCCAGAAGGGATAATAGGATACTGCAAAAATATCATAATCAATTTCTTTATCCTGAAGCTTCTGTGCAATCTGCAGGATTCCCTCTGTATCAGAAATATCCGTGAAATGAACCGCGATCCTAACATCACGGCCGCTTTCCTCTGAAATCTCTCTGACTGCTTTTGATCCTGCCTGCAAAAGCTGCCGCCTCTTTGTCCAGTCTGTCTCTCCCGACATACCGTAATTGATCTCATTACCGATCTGCACCATGCCCACATCAGCGCCAGCATCCAGGATTTCCTGCAGACTTTCTCTCGTATACTGATACAAATCCTCGGATTTTTCTTCTATCGCCATGTTCTCCCAAGCCTTTGGACACATCTGTTTGGACGGATCTGCCCAGAAATCACTGTAATGGAAATCCACACACAGCTTCATTCCATACTGTGCCGCCCTGCGCCCAATCTCAGCCGCTGCTGCCGTATCATTATTACCCCCGCCGTAGCCGTTTTCGTTCTCATCATAGGGGTCATTCCAAACTCGCACGCGGATATAATTCACGCCGTTTTCTGCCAGGGTTTGAAAGATATCCTGCTCTTCTCCTGCTTCATTGTAATATACAACGCCGCTGTTTTCCTCAACAAGAACACTGGAAATATCCACACCCCGGATAAAACCCTCCTGCAGATTCTCAATCGGTTCCACATAAACCGCCGCTTCCTCCGGCTCTGTCGGAAGGGCATAAACGACACTTGTGCCCTCTTCTGCCACAGCATCCAGCCCCTCCTGCTCCATATCCTGAGAAGCGGCTTGTCCTGACTCTTCACTTGCCGTTTTCTGTGTACTGTCTGCCTCCTGTGCACTGCCGCAGGCTGTCAACATTGCCATGGATGCTGCCAGCAGAAGTGCTGTGTATTTTTTCAATTTCATTTCCATATTTCCTCATTTCTGAGCGAACTAATATAAAGACTATCTGCCTTCGCCCAAAGCAAATAGCCATCCTGAAATTAAAACATACCGATTGCTGTCAGAAAACTACTTTCAGTCTAACATAAAAAAGTCCCTTTCGTCTATGTTCTATATAAATAAACCAGATTTGGGAAATACCATAAAAAAAATAACGAAATATATAATGACAAGTTTTTCATTCCATGTTATACTATCACAAAAACATTTATTTCTATTTATTTTATCAATTTACTGTCTTATGGCGGTAATCTTGTCCTTCGGGACATTCTTACGAAATCGTGCTTTTATTCCAAACATCAAATGAATAAGGCAGGCGGTTTCGTAACAAAACTAAAGACATTGTTTTCTCTTTATGCCTGCCGTAATGACAAGAAAGCTTTCCGGCACTATTTGGAAACCCATGAGGAATGCCGCCATATGGATGAAGAAACAATATTCATTTTGAGTGTATTAATTGGGTCAAAAAATTTGGAGCTTTATTCAGCAAAAACAGAGAAGGAGGTATTGAATATGAGTAATGCGGTTGATGAACTGATTGAAGACGGAAGACAGGAGGGAATCTCTCAGGGGATTATTTGTGGAATGATTGAAACCTGTCACGAACTTGGCATATCAAAAGTCGATACTTTGAACCGAATTATACAAAAGTTCTCCTGTTCAGAGGAAGAATCAAGAAAATACATGGCTATGTACTGGAAATGAAACCCTAACTACACCGATAACAACCATATATCAAATATTTGAATCACGCGAAAAGACCGCACCCCAAATGGGAATGCGGTCTTTTCCGGTAGTCATTGTACAGCACAATGAACTCTTAATAATATATTCCGTATACTTACTTAACCAACTAACGAAACGGAATCGATTATTAACCAAGTAAGGACAGTGCCAACTGATTGGACTGATTTGCCTGGGACAGCATAGATGTACCAGCCTGCTGTAAGATATTGTTGTTAGAGTATTTAACCATCTCTGTAGCGATATCTGTATCACGAATCTGGGATTCAGCAGAAGTTGTGTTCTCAACTACGTTATCCAGATTGTTGATGGTATGCTCTAATCTGTTCTGGACAGCACCGAGTGCGGAACGCTGAGTGGAAACCTTAGCAATGGCATTAGCAATCGTATCAATTGCATTATCAGCATTTTTACTTGTATCACCATCTACGCGAAGCTTTCCTTCCGCATCTAATAATCCAAGTCCTGCTGCACTCATTGACTTGATTTCTACAGAGATCTTATTGTCAGAACTTGAATCAGCACCTACATGAAGATCAAAACTCAATGCTTTAGGTGCATATGTTGCATCAAACTGATCAATTGTCATATCCACATTATTAGTTGTAGCGTTTCTGTCCGCTTTAATGGTTGCTTTAATCTCTGAGCCAATTGCAACTTTTGCTAAAACAGGTGTCCCCGGTGTAATTGTCATTCCTGCAGGTAACTTATCTTGTGTCGTCTGCTCGAATGCCTTTGTTATTTTAACATCGCCTGTAACTCCACTAACATTTAGTCCCATTTCTTTTAACTGCTCTGCCGTATATTTCGTACCAGCTAATGTCCATGTCGCAGGATCAGATCCCGCTGCTGCAGTATACGTTAATGTAGTATCCCCAGTAGCTGCCTTGTCTAATTCTGTTCTTAAAGCACCATTCAAATTATCAAGATCAATTTTTCCTTTATCAGCTGTAGCAGTCACTTTACCAAGTGTTACTCCACCTGATACCTGCTCAGAGCCTACTGCAAGCTCAACTTTAATTCCTGTTGCAACTGCACTACCATCTGTGCCAATAGCATTAACATTTGCAACAGATGTTGCTGCTGCCACACTTCCTCTTCCATCGCCCTGCAACAAATAAGTCTCATTAAACTTCGTTGTTGTGGAGACACGGTCGATTTCCGTTACCAACTGATCGATCTCATCCTGAATGGCCTGACGGTCAGATTCAGAGTTTGTACCATTGGAAGATTTTACTGCCAGTTCGTTCATACGCTGTAACATGTCATGAACTTCTGTCAACGCACCTTCTGCTGTCTGTACGGCACTGATACCATCCTGTGCATTTAAGGATGCCTGTGTCAGTCCTCTAATCTGTTTTCTCATCTTCTCGGAAATTGCCAGACCTGCTGCATCATCTGCTGCACGGTTGATCTTATAACCGGATGATAACTTCTCTGTGGACTTCGCCTGTGCGCTTGTTGTTACACCAAGCATTCTGTTTGCATTCATTGCTGTAATGTTGTGTTGTACTACCATAATATTTTCCTCCTTGATTTTACGTGCGGCAAATCCGTTTGCCGCCAATTTTTATTAAGTTTTTATAATGAACCCGAAGTCCCCAGGATTACTCCGGGCTATTACCTCAGCTATTGCGCTGCTCATTTGGTTTAGCTGCCTTCTTAGGAAGTGTTTGCCCTGCTGCACCATCATTTACCACAATTTTCTTCTTGCGGTATTTTTCCGGCAGATCAGGTACTGCATAATAGTGCGGAAGATTCGCTTTTTCTTCCTCCGTCTTTGCACTGTTCTGGATGACCTTACTTCTCACCACATTTAGCTCCTTGGGTGCATCCACCATAATACGTAGATGATTTTTGCTACCGCCCAGAAATATGATTTTTACGTCATCTCCTATCTGCAGATATTCCTCTGTGCTTACTGTCAGTCTTAACATACCGGCCTCCCTGCTCCTTTCGTCCCTTGTGCACTGCTTATGTTCAAGCAGTGACAGCTTCTTCACGGATGGCTGCCATGCCATGCAACTTTTTGTGTAAGAATGTTGCATTACCACGGAATGTTGTATTCTAGTTGTAGTTAAAACATGATTTTGTAAAGGAGAGATTTCTATGAGTACCACTTATCCAATCAAAAACGAAGAGGCTTTAGAAAAATTTAAGAACTACTATTTGAAGGTTAAGCCCAATTACAGAAACTATGCACTGGTTATCCTGGGGTTGAATACAGCCTTTCGGATCGGGGATCTGCTAAAATTACGTTGGGCAGATATTTATAATAGAAAGGAACAGCATTTTCGAGAACACATTTCGGTCAGAGAAGAAAAAACGGGAAAAGAAAGAAGTGTGGCTATTAACGACACTGTCAAAGAAGTTTTATTACATTTACAGAACGTTTATGATTATTCTGATGACAGCTATCTCTTTTTCAGTCATAAGAACAAAGAACACCCTATTTCCCGTTCCCAGGCTTATCGTATTATCAAGGAAGCCGGTATGAGCATCGGGCTGGATGAGAATATCAGTTGTCATTCCCTGCGTAAGACTTTCGGCTATCATGCCTGGAAGCAGGGTGTACAGCCTGCTATTCTGATGGATATCTATAACCATTCCTCTTATCGTATTACGAGAAGATATCTTGGTATTGAGCAGGATGACAGAGACAATGTATATCTGAATATCAAGTTATAAAAGCCACCTGAATTTAAGTCGGCAAATAAGGAGGTGAAATTTTTCCAACTTTTTTTGAAATTACCCCTAAAGTAAATTGCAAAAACACCGATATATAGTATGTAACAAAGAAAACGCAACATTCTTACACAAAATGTTGCGTTTTTATATTATACTGCAAAATCAATATTTTATTCAAAAGATAAATTGCATCTTGAAACATGATATGATATAGTATGTTCTGTTGGGAAAAACTTCCCTGACTCTGGAGAGTCCCTGTACCACAGGGCGCCGAAGGTGTACGGCAGAATCTTCTGCCAATCTCTCAGGCAAAAGGACAGAGCATTCTATATGCATGTTCTACTCTTTAGAGGGCTGATTTCATATCAGCTCTTTTTTGTGTGATAAAATCCGGGATATGTTTTATCATACAAAAATAAAATCATGAAAAGTGAGAGGAAAGAACAAATGTTAGAAACAATTAGTCAAATCTTAACAGCCATCGATGATTTTGTATGGGGTATCCCCCTGATCGTGCTAATTCTTGCGGTAGGTATCTTTTTGACAATCCGCCTTAAGGGATTACAAATCACCAAGCTTCCGATGGCCATCAAACACGTAGTGGCAAATGAGAAATCCGGAGACAAGGGTGAGGTATCCAGCTTTGCTGCCCTTTGTACTGCCTTGTCAGCAACCATTGGTACCGGAAACATCGTAGGTGTTGCAACTGCTCTGGTTGCCGGTGGTCCCGGTGCCTTGTTCTGGATGTGGCTTGCAGCACTCCTTGGTACCGCAACCAAATATTCTGAATGTCTTCTTGCTGTAAAATATCGTGTCATAGCAGAGGACGGACACATTATCGGCGGACCATTTTATTACATTGAAAACGGAATGGGTAAGAAGTGGAAATGGCTTGGAAAGCTGTTTGCCTTCTTTGGTGTCGGTGTAGGTCTGTTCGGAATCGGTACCTTTACACAGGTCAACGGTATTACCAGTGCAGTCAAGAACTTCTTTGATCCTGATATGCAGCACACCGTTTCCTTAATGGGCATGGAATATTCCTGGGCAGTCATCGTTGCTGGAGTCATTCTTACAATCTGTGTTGCACTGGTTATCATTGGCGGTCTTAAGAGAATTTCCAAGGTAGCTCAGGTTGTTGTTCCTTTTATGGCTATTTTATATGTAGCAGCAGCACTTCTTATCATTATCTTTAATATTACAAAAGTACCTGCAGCAATCGTGACTATCGTCCAGAGTGCATTTGGTTTAAGAGCCGCAGCCGGCGGTATGATGGGTGCTATCATCGTATCCATGCAGAAGGGCATCGCACGAGGTATTTTCTCTAACGAGGCCGGACTCGGAAGCGCTCCGATTGCAGCGGCAGCCGCACAGGTAGAGGAGCCTGCAAAACAAGGTTTGGTTTCCATGATGGGAACCATTATTGATACACTGGTTATTTGTACCATGACAGGACTTGCCATTGTCATTACCGGCACATGGGATATGGGGCTTGAAGGCGTTGCCGTAACTACAAGAGCTTTCCAGCTGGGTCTGCCTTTCCCTGATTATGTATGTTCCTTCATTCTGATGATCTGTCTGGTATTCTTTGCATTTACTACTATTTTAGGATGGGATTATTACTCTGAAAGATGTCTTGAATACTTATCCAACGGTAACCAAAAGCTTGTAAAGGGATACCGCTGGGTATACATACTGGCAATCTTCATTGGACCTTTCATGACAGTTTCTGCCGTATGGACAATTGCTGATATCTTCAACGGCTTAATGGCAATCCCTAACCTGATCGCGCTGGTTGCATTAAGTGGTGTTGTTGTAGCGGAAACGAAAACCTATTTAGATAGCATTAAGAATAAATAAGAGCTTTTCCGTAAGTTTTTCCGCTAGTCTTTTTTCTAAAAAGGGCTTGCGGAAGCTTACCTATCTATGCTATAATACAACTCGGTGATTTGAAAACGCTTCTTTTCACTGTAAGCATAGCATAGGGGCATAGTTCAAAGGTAGAACAGTGGTCTCCAAAACCATCGATGTGGGTTCGATTCCTACTGCCCCTGTCATAACCCGTGAGTTGTTGCTCACGGGTTTTTACGTATCGGGACTATACCGAAGAATCAGGTTAGGTATACAGAAAGGATGTTTTATTATGAAGAAAATATCTGTGCTTCTTATAATTGGCTGTCTTACTCTTGGAACGTTAAGCGCTTGTGGCCGGCAGACCCCTCTGCTTACCGCTACGGATTATGAAATGGATGCGGATAGTGAAAAGACCAGCCGCGGTATCTCCGTTGGCGATGATTCCGAAGCATTTCTGGCTGCCTATGGCGAATATGAAATCTTATCTTCCATAGATGGCGATGATTATAAACTGCTTTCCGACGAAGAAATTCCTTTTACGGATAATACTCTTATCACGGTCGTCCCCACATTCTTTATTGACGGACTGCCGGTAGACACCGACCGGTTCTGCAAGGAAAATGAAATTGCCAAAAGCGATCTGCTTTCTTTCCTAACCTCTGAGGAATACTTAAGTGCCCATACCGTTGTGTATCAATATCTCCGTTTTACCTGGACAGACGGTTTGATAACAGAAATCAGTTCCGAAGCCATGGACTATAATGCTGATGGTGCATACTATTACAACGAACAATAGAAAAAATTGAGCAGATACTTTTATCCAACACTACCATCAATCAAGTTCTGCATTTCTTCTTTTTTTACGATACGACCATAATTACAGATTGGACATGCTATGTATCTTTTCACGCCAATCGGGAAAATCGGAATCCAAAACAGTGTAAACCATCTTGTCTGCTTTATTGCCTGACAAGGCTGTACATTGTGGCAATGAGGACATTCATAACTTATAGGAGTGGCTCCTACCTTTTTCGTAAATACTCTTGTTCCCCAGATAATTAACATACTTTTTTCACCTTTATGCAGCTTATGTTAATATGCTGCATATCCTTTCCAAATTTTATAATGGTTTTAAGATAGGACCTCTGTTAATTTGTCCCATCATATATAATACCTTTGGAATGGTCAAAAAGTTGCCTAAATTGCAAATTGGCTCTGATATAATTTTGCATAAAATCCATTTTGTGCAAGCAGCGTCTCATGATTGCCTTGCTCGATGATATTACCGTCTTTCATGACAAGGATTACATCAGCCTCACGGATTGTGGACAATCTGTGTGCCACAATGAAGCTGGTTCTTCCTTTCATCATCGTAGCAAAAGCCTGCTGAATCTTAATCTCCGTTCTTGTATCAATGGAAGAAGTTGCTTCATCCAGAATCAACATCGGCGGCAGGCAGAGCATAACTCTTGTAATACACAGAAGCTGTTTCTGTCCCTGAGACAGACTTCCGCCATCTTCTCCTATTACCGTATCATAGCCCTCAGGCAGTCTCTTAATAAAGCTGTGCGCATGAGAAGCCTTAGCGGCAGCAATGATTTCTTCCTCTGTAGCATCCGGTTTTCCCATTATGATATTTTCCCGTACAGTTCCCGATTTCAGCCACGTTTCCTGCAAAACCATACCATAATTGGCTCGCAGGCTCTCTCTGGTCACATCCCGTATATCAGCCCCATCCACGCAGATTTTTCCTTCTTTTACATCATAGAAACGCATGAGCAGATTGATGACCGTAGTCTTACCGCAGCCTGTAGGCCCAACAATCGCCACACGCTGTCCCGGTTTAACCGACAGGTTAAAATCTGTAATCAAAGGCTTCTCAGGCACATAAGAAAAATCCACATGCTCCAGTTCTACCTGTCCCGATACATCGGTCAGCACCAACGCATTCTCCTTCTCCGGTATCTGTGCCTCTTCTTCAATCAGATCAAATATCCTGGCAGCACATGCCAGCGCATTCTGTAATTCCGTTACAACACCTGATATCTCATTAAACGGCTTGGTGTATTGATTTGCATAGGTCAGGAAACAGGAAAGCTGTCCCACACTGATGCCGCCGCGGATTGCAAATATGGCACCGGTTACCGCTACACCCGCATAAACCAGATTATTGACAAATCTGGTAGAAGGATTTGTAATAGAGGAATAGAAAATTGCTTTCAGAGAACACTTTTCCAATCTCTCATTGATCTCATCAAAATTCTCCAGTGCTTCATCTTCATGTGAAAAAGCCTGCACTACCTTCTGATTACCTATCATTTCTTCAATCAGAGCAGTCTGCTCTCCTCTTGTCTCCGACTGCACCTTAAACATGGTAAAGGTCTTCTTAGCTATAAAACCTGCTACAAAAAAGGATAGCGGTGTTACAAGTACAACCACACCGGTAATTCCTACATTCACACTGAGCATAAATCCAAGCGTCCCTAAAATAGTAATGACACCGGTAAAAAACTGCGTGAATCCCATCAAAAGTCCATCTGCAAACTGATCCACATCAGCAATTACGCGGCTTACAATCTCTCCATAGGAATGTGCGTCAATATATTTCAAAGGCAGAATCTCAATCTTACGAAATGCCTCATTCCGGATATCCTGTACAATCCGGTAAGTCATCTTATTATTACATACATTCATAATCCATTGTGCCACCGCAGTTGCAGCAATAATCCATGCCATCTTCTTCAGGATGGCAAATACTCCCTGGAAATTCACCTGCCCTTTATCCATGATCAGATCAATGGCATGTCCCGTCAGGATAGGCAGATACAAAGTCAGCGTTACCGTAACCGTCGCCATGATAATGGACAGTGCCAGATAAATCCAGTATTTCTTAATATAATGCAGGACTCTGAGAATTGTCTGCTTTTGTCCTGTTGTATTAGAAGGTGCCATAGTGTAGTCCTCTTTTCTCTCTTATTAGGCATAGGTAATTTCAAAATTCTTCTAAATCTTTATATCGTTGTACAAATTAACAATTCAACGCAGGCACGCTCTCGCTACTTTCAGCTCGTAGCGGTACATAAGGTGCTAAAATACAGCACCTAAGTACCGACGGCTTCAAAGTACCTTGCTTATGAATATGTTAATTTGCACAACTCGATACAACTATATCCCTGCACGCAGATGTCTCATCCGGCTTCTGACTCTGCCTGGTCCGGATATTGTGAATAATATATCTCTTGGTAGACTTTGCAGTCTGTCAGTAACTGGTCGTGGGTTCCAATTCCTACCATCTCACCATCATCCAGTACAATAATCTGGTCTGCATATTGAATGGAAGATGCCCTCTGGGACACAATAAACACAGTCATATTCCCATCCATATTCCGGATGGCTTTACGAAGTGCCGCATCAGTAGCAAAATCCAGAGCAGATGCACTGTCATCCAGAATCAGGATTTCCGGTTTGCCTACCAGAGCTCTTGCAATCGTCAGACGCTGTTTCTGCCCGCCGGACAGATTTCTGCCTGCCTGTGCAATCTGTGCATCCAGCTTACCATTCTTCTGTTCCACGAATTCTCTTGCCTGTGCAGTCTCCACAGCCTGCCACAATTCTTCCTCCGTAGCATTCTTATTTCCCCACAATAAATTGTCCCGTATCGTTCCCTGGAACAATACAGCCTTCTGTAATACGATGCCCACCTTCTGACGAAGCTCTTCCATACCATATTTTCTGACATCCCTGCCGTCGACTTTCACAGAACCTGCACAAGCATCATAGAACCTTGGAATCATATTCACCAGAGAAGATTTACCGGAACCGGTACCGCCGATGATCCCTACGGTCTGTCCTCTTTTTACTTTGAAATCAATATCTGACAGAGACTCTGCACCGGCACCCGCATAGGCCAGATGTACATGATCAAATTCCACCACATATGGGCTATCCGCACCTGTTTCCTCCTCTATACCGTCTTCCGCTCCCACACCACTTTCCGGTACTTTCTGCTCCCACTGCATGGAAGAACGTAGCTCCAACACATTCTCAATACGATTGGCGCATGCCAACGCTTTGGTAATTGTAATGATCAGATTGGCCAACTTTACCAATTCGATCAGTATCTGTGACATGTAATTAACCAGTGCCACCACCTGTCCCTGGGTAATTGTTCCTTCGTTAACGCGAATGGCTCCTGTATACAGAAGGACAATGGTTGCCACATTGATAATGATATAAGTAACCGGATTCGTCAGTGCGGAAATCTTACCTACAAAAAGCTGCATGTCTGAAAGAGCCTGATTCTTTTCTTCAAAATTGCTGATTTCTTCCTTCTCTTTATTAAAAGCACGGATCACTCTGGCACCGGTCAGATTCTCTCTGGTGGCGCTCAGCACCTTGTCCAGACCGGCCTGTACCTTCTTATACATCGGCATGGTGATCATCATAATGCCAAACACTACAATAGACAGAAGCGGAATCGTAACAACAAAGATAAACGCCGCTTTCACATCTATGGTAAAAGCCATGACCATGGCACCAAACACGATAAACGGAGATCTTAAGAATAATCTCAGTACCATATTGACACCGTTCTGCACCTGATTCACATCAGAAGTCATACGGGTAATCATGGTAGAGGTTCCCAACGTATCTATTTCCGTAAAGGAAAGGCTTTGAATATGGGAAAATAACGAATGTTTCAGCTTGGCAGAAAAACCTACTGCCGCTTTTGCCGCATAATATTGCGCCGTTATCGAGCAGGTCAGACCAATCAATCCCAGAGCGATGAGAAGCAGTCCCATCCGAAGAACATATGGCACATTTCCTCCCTGAATACCCTGATCGATAATTGCTGCCATAACAAGGGGCACAAACAGCTCAAAGGTTGCCTCAAGCATCTTAAAAAGAGGCGCCAAAACTGTCTCCTTCTTATAATCTTTTAAATAAACCAATAATTTTCTCATGGAAAAATCTACCTTTCCTTCTGATAGTATAACTCAAAACAGCAGCCCGCACAGGAACTGCTGTCATATATTATCTCCGTAATATTGCTTCTTATTGCGTAAATTCTCTTGTCTGTTCTTTAATCTCGGCACTTATGGTCTGCACCTGCTTAGACGGTGTATACTGTTCCTCCGGATAAAGAAGTTCATGAAGATGAATGACATTCTCCTCCAGATCATTGGGAATTACACAACTTCCTTTGCTTCCCACATTGGCTCCTACCCTGTATTCCTCAAAGGGGAATCCATCGCTGACAACCACATCATACCCCGCAACACTTCCCAAAACGCTCAGAATTTCATTGACGCCTAAAGAAGTTTCTACCTGCGGTAATACCGCATTGACCATATCTGTCAGTTCACTGACAGAAGCGCCTTTCGCCTTCGTCATCATAGCGGACAATACATCTCTTTGTCTCTCAGCACGTCTGAAATCATCACCCTTTGTATAACGAATTCTGCAATAGGCTGTAGCCTGCATTCCGTTTAATAGCTGCTTTCCGCTCTTTTCTACCGGAATATAGCTGACACCCAGTTCCTCAGCCATACAGAGCTGGTAATTATTCAGATGTGAGATTTCCGACTCAGTCACATCAATTTCTATGCCACCCAATGCATCAATGGCATCGATCAGCCCACCGAAACCGACTGTCACATAGTCTGTAATATTTAAGTCCATATTGGCATTCAGCATACTGATAGCCTGTTCCGGACCACCCTTCGCATAAGCGGCGTTGCATTTATTATAAGTATCATTGCTCAGATTCAGATAAGTATCACGAAATACCGAAATAAGCTTAATCTCCTGGGTATCCTGATTGATACTGGCAATGATCATACTGTCACTTCTCGTTCCCTTACCCAGCTCGCCTTCTCTGGAATCCACACCAAAAAGCGCAATATTGCGATATCCCAGTGTGGTGCTTTCTTCCTTTTCATTCAGGTTCTCGACTACTTCATCATTAATCGTAATATTTTCTGTATCGATAGCCTTACGGTCCACCTCTGTGGTTGTCGTGACAACGATATACATCACACCAATGGCAATCAGCAGTACACAGATTTCTGCGATCAGAAGCGGTACGTTTTTTACAAATTTTACCTTCTTCCTGCCTGTTCCCTCTGCCTTCTCATTCTCTAATATTTCCTGAGAATCCTGTACTTTTTTATCCATAGTAACTCCTTCATGCAGGCTCACGGCAACACCCCAATATACCCCTGAACCTGTTATTACTGCCATATCCGGAATCAAGATATAGCATGACATCTAGAATATCCTACCATAAAAAAAGGATTTTGAACATACAAAACGCATATTTTATTAAGATTTTTTACATTTATGTTACATTTTCGTCATATTTAGATACAGTCAATGGCATCCTGCACGGTCTTTACCCCCACAATCCTGACTCCCTCTAAGGGCTTTAGCTGCTTTCGGTTGACCTCAGGCACAATACATGTAGTAAACCCCAGCTTCGCCGCTTCACTGATTCTCTGCTCCGTCATAGAAACACCGCGCACCTCACCACTTAGGCCGATTTCGCCAAAAGCAATGGTCTTATCGTCAATCGGTCTGTTCTTGTAGCTGGATACGATTGCCATAGCTATTCCTAAATCAATAGCCGGTTCCATGATCCGCATACCGCCTGCCAGATTCACATAAGCATCACAGTCGGACATCTGCACACCCAGCCGCTTTTCCAGCACCGCCATCAACAGATTTACCCTGTTAAAATCCGTACCGATGGCCTGCCTTCTTGGAATTCCGAAATTGCTGTGGCAGACAAGAGCCTGAATCTCTATCAGGATTGGTCTGGTACCTTCCATGGAACAGGAAACAATCGAACCGCTTGCTCCTTCCGGTTTCCCACTCAGCATAAATTCCGAAGCATTGGGCACTTCCACAAGCCCTTCTTCTTTCATCTCAAAAACTCCGATTTCATTGGTGGAGCCAAACCGGTTCTTTACTCCTCGCAGAATACGATAAGATGCATGTCTGTCTCCTTCGAAATACAACACCGTATCCACCATATGCTCCAATACTCTGGGGCCTGCCACCGTTCCCTCTTTCGTCACATGCCCTACGATAAAAATAGAAATATTCATGCCTTTAGCAAGCTGCAGGAAGACGTTTGTAGACTCTCTTACCTGTGATACGCTGCCCGGAGCTGCCGAAATATCTTCATGATACATGGTCTGGATAGAGTCTATGATTGTAATATCAGGCATCATATTCCGTATCGTTTCTTCAATAATCTCCAGACTGGTCTCACACAGGAGCAGAAGATTATCCGAAAAATCTCCCAGCCGGTTCGCCCTGATCTTAATCTGACGCAGGGATTCCTCTCCAGAAATATACAAGACTTTACGGCCGTCCGCCGCCATATGCCGGCACACCTGCAAAAGCAGCGTAGATTTACCGATACCCGGATCACCACCCACTAAAGTCAAAGAGCCGGGTACAATACCGCCGCCCAATACCCTGTCCAACTCTGCCATATGAGTTGACATACGTTCCTCTTCCTTGATACTGACCTCAGACAGGCTAGAAGGCTGTACGCTCTCCTTTCGCCGTACACTGCCACCGGCACTCCCGGCTTTGGCAGCCACTTTCTCTTCCACCATGGTATTCCATTCCTTGCAACCGGGACACTGCCCCATCCATTTGGAGGATTCATATCCACAGTTCTGGCAGAAAAAAACTGTCGCCATCTTACTCTTTGCCATGTCTATTACCATACCTTCCCTTCAAGCCGAAGCTCCGGACTTCACTAGCCCGGATTATCACAGGCAAAACGAGAACTTCCAAAAAGCCACCCTATCATGCATGTCATTTTGGAAGTTCCTGCTATTTACCGCTCATACCTTTTCCTGAAATCTTACTGTTTGATAATCTTAACAGCCACTTCTCCGGCATTTGCCAGTTCAACACTAAGACTCAGCTTGCCGCCTAAGTTCGTTTTCATTTTACCAACATTTACATCGTCTACATACACTGTATATTCCGTATCTTCTTCCAGACCGACTGTAATCTGCGCATCCTCATCACCCTCTACTGTAAAGGATACTCCTTTCTGTGTCTCTGTAAACCGGGTAACACTGGTTCCCGGTTCAGATTCATAAGCAAACATGCCATTTTTCTCCAGTTTGGTCAGTTCCCGGAAGGTTTTAACCTTATACAGATCTCCGTCATGCTCATAATCCTCTACCTTTGCTTTGGCAGCCAGCTTATGATTGCCAAAACTGATTGCACCATTTTCCTCGGTGCGCAGTAACTCTTCTACTACAGCCATTGTGTTTTCCTCCTAAGTCTTTGCTCTTATTTATCGTTGCGTACTGCAAATACAATCTTCTTGTTCTTAATTCCTACCGTTACTTTATCTCCTCGATTCACATTACCTTGTAAGATTTCTTCTGCAAGAGCATCCTCAATTTCCGACTGAATTGCTCTTTTCATGGGACGTGCCCCCATCTTCACATCTGTATGCTTCTCAATCAGATACTCCTTAGCAGCTGCACTGATCGTCAGATCAATATCCATCTGTTCCTTGCATCGTTTTGCCAGATTTCTGGCAAGCAGGGAAACAATCTGCTTCATATTCTCCTTATTCAGCGGATGGAATACCATAATTTCATCAATTCGATTGATAAATTCCGGCTTAAAGAGGCGTTTTACCTCTTCCATGACATTAGACTTCATCTTGTCATAATTCTGCTCTGCCGTCTCTGCTGCACCGAATCCAAGATTCTTCGGATCAATGATCCGCTGTGCGCCTGCATTGGAAGTCATGATCAGGATAGTATTCTTAAAGCTGACCTTTCTGCCCTTGGAATCCGTAATATGTCCATCATCCAACACCTGTAACAGGACATTAAATACATCGGGATGCGCTTTCTCTATCTCATCAAACAACACAACCGAATAAGGATTTCTGCGGACCTTCTCGGACAACTGTCCGCCTTCTTCAAACCCCACATAGCCCGGAGGTGAGCCGATCATCTTGGATACCGAATGTCCTTCCATATATTCAGACATATCGACACGGATCAGTGCGTTTTCCGAGCCAAACATAGCCTCAGCCAGTGCCTTGCTAAGCTCTGTCTTACCAACGCCGGTAGGCCCCAAAAACAGGAACGAGCCGATGGGACGATTGGGGTCCTGTAATCCAACCCTGCCCCTGCGCATTGCCTTGGCAACCGCTGTGACAGCCTCTTCCTGACCGATCACACGCTTATGCAGGATAGACTCCAGCTTTAACAGCCGCTCACTTTCCTTCTCTGCCAGCTTTTTCACCGGAATTTTCGTCCAAAGTGCTACCACCTCGGCAATTTCATTTTCTCCTACGACATAGGAACGTTTTTCCTCATCCCGTTCCATCTTTTTCACGATACGGTCATATTTTTTAATGCAGTCTTCCTGCTTCTTCTTTAACTCCGCTGCCTGTGTAAAAGCTTCCATGCGGATGGAACGTTCTATCTGCAGATCAATCTTCTTAATCTCTTCCGATAATTCCCGTAATTGATCCGGCTGCTTCGTTACATGCAAACGCACTGCCGCTGCTGCCTCATCAATCAGATCAATGGCCTTATCCGGCAGATTACGATCATTAATATATCTGGCAGACAACGCCACTGCCGCACTGATGGCTTCCGGCGTAATCGTAACATGATGATGCTCTTCGTATTTATGCGCTATACCACGCAGTATATTCTCCGCTTCCTCCACGGTAGGCTCTTCCACCGTAATCGGCTGAAATCTTCTCTCCAGTGCCGCATCCTTCTCAATATATTTACGATACTCGGCTATAGTAGTGGCACCGATCAACTGAATCTCTCCCCTGGCAAGAGAAGGCTTCAGGATATTGGAAGCATCAATTGCTCCCTCTGCACCGCCGGCACCTATGATCGTATGCAGTTCATCCAGGAAGAGAATAATGTCGCCATCCTCAATCACTTCCTTAATGACTTTCTTAATCCTCTCCTCAAATTCACCACGATATTTACTGCCTGCAACCATACCGGATAAGTCCAGCGTCAGTACTCTCTTATTCTGCACGGTAAAAGGTACATCACCATTTGCAATTCTCGCTGCCAGTCCTTCTACAACTGCAGTCTTACCGACTCCCGGCTCACCAATCAGACACGGATTGTTCTTTGTTCTCCGGCTCAATATCTGTATAACACGTGTTATTTCATTTTCTCTGCCAATCACCGGATCTAATTTACCGTCCCGCGCCAATGCGGTCAGATCCCTGCTGTATTGTTCTAAGGTGGAGGCACCACCCTTTTTCTTATTCTGTTTCCTGCTTAAATCTTCTTTATAAAGCGCACCGTCTTCTCCCATAGCCACCAGCACATCCACATACAGCTTTTGCACCGATATTCCCATGGTATTCAGCAGTCTGACTGCCACATTTTCGCCCTCTTTTAAAAGTGCTAACAATATATGCTCTGTGCCGGTCTTATCACTATGAAAACGTTCTGCCTGTCTGTGCGCTTCCTCCAAAATACTCTGTGCCCTCGGTGAATACCCATCTCTTTCGGCAATCAGCACAGAGCTTTCCGGTACGATAAGATCCTTGATCATTTCCTTAAGCTGTACGGGATCAACTTTATTATTCTGCAAAACAGTTGCCGCTACGCCCGTATTCTCACGAAGTAAACCAAGAAGGATATGTTCACTTCCCACATAACTCTGTCTCAAGCTTCTGGCTGCTCTCTCGGCTAACATCAATGCTGCTTTAGCCTTATCCGTAAATTGTGGCTGCATCAATCATCCATCCCTTTCCCGTAATCTTCATAGATTTCATCTATAAGAGCATGCACTTCTTCTCTGGAAATATTCTTACAACTTGCTTTGGCCAGTGTCACAAGCAGATCATTGCGCACATCCTCCATGGCCTTAAGTTTATCCACATCGACTGCAATCATAACACCTTTTCTGCGGTCTACCTTCACATACCCTTCCTGCCGTAACACAGTATATGCTTTATTGACCGTATGCATGTTGATTCCGATATGATCTGCCAGTTGTCTGACAGAAGGAAGCATATCACCCTCCCGGAATCTGGAGGTAGCTATCCCCATAATAATCTGATTTCTCAACTGCATATAGATTGCTTCATCACTGTTAAAATCTATTTCTATGAACATTTCCACTCAGTCCTGTTTATCTCAAATCCTTATCATCCATATTTAAAAACTCGAACTCAAAATCATCATCATCTAAGAGAAAATTCTTAGCCTTACGCTTCGCTTCTGCCTTGACTGCTGACTTCACATCCGGTTCTTCCTCATAAGTAACCTCCTGTACGACAGACTTTCTTTCTGCTTTCTGTCTACCGGTAGTCTCCTCTTTTACAGATTTTCTGCGTGATGCTCTCTCACTTTCTTCCGGCATCCTGCTTACCTCATCCGCAGTACGCTCTTTTCTTCTGACTGGGCGAACCTCTTCCTCAGGTTCCTCTTCGTCCTCTTCCTCATCATCTTCGTCTTCTTCGTAATCCTCATAATACGCATCACGTAATTTAAACGCCATGATGATAACGGTTATGATCAGTGCAACAAGCAAGACAGCAAGAACAACGATGATAATACGCTGTTTTACCACCGTATCCGTATCTGCAGACTGACCGTCAGCCTGCGCCTGCGCTGCTGCTTCCAAAATCGGCTCAAGCTTCTGTTTGTACTGATTCACATTATCATACAGATACCAAACATATTCATTGCCGTCCTGCTCATATTTCAACTCATAGTCATTATTAATATTTTCTTCCTGAACAGGCTCCTCCACAGGCTCTTCGAACACCTCTTCTTCCACCGGAAGCATATCCCCCAGTGTTACCAGGTCAGACCGTACAAATCCGGTTTTCTCTGCACCGTTTGTGCCTGTAAAAGTTACATAATACCACACCTTGCCGTCACTGCCATTGGACTGACCGCTGACAACCAGCTGTCTGCCCTCTTCCAGTCTCTCTACCACATCGTTATTGGTAGAAGGTGCTGTTCTGATTTTGGCCGCCTCCACGGAAATAGTAGCATACTGGGCATCCATAGCCGTTTCTGCCTGGGTTTCGGCACCATCTGCCATAGATGTACTTGCTGTTGATGATGTATCATCCGTTGTACTCTCACTCTGGCTTTCCGAGGTATCGGCCGCATCATTGGCTATACTTTCTACTTCACCGCCCTCATTCTTAACCAGATCAGAACGAATATAGCCCAGCGTATTACCATCCACATATACCCGATACCATACAGCTCCGGACGCATCTGTGGTCTTATCCTTAATGGTAATCTTCTTTCCTTCTGAGGAACTGCCGATTACCGTACTGTCAGTATCCGGTTTTTCCCTTATATAAGCAGTCTTGGCAGTTACCGTACCTTCAGAATTTGCCAAAACGACAGATGGATTACACCACACTGCTGCTATCATGCAGGCTGCCGTTACACAGCCCATTATCAATTCTTTCTTCTTAAGCATCTTCATTCCAATCCTCATGCCTTTCTCTTTCTCAGACTTCATATATTCCTCAGTATTCCCTTGTGAATCGCTTGGAACCGTCTTCTCCCACAGGCCGTTGGGTACTAAAACCGCTAAAATTACCGGAATGATTCGTTCTTGCCTGTGCTTCCAGATTTCTGTGATAATTCATTTCACACTTCGGACACAGCCGGCCTGCACGAATGCTGGCGCCGCACATTTCACACTGTAGAAATGCTTTAGAGGCCAATGCAATCTCCAGACGGGATTCCTTGAGCATATCCCTGATAGACTTTTGACTTACTCCGGTTGCAGCAGACACATGCGCGGCAGTCGCCCCGCTATGCTTCTCTAAATAGTTTCGTACTTTGCCATAGTCATCATATTCCAGATGACCGCATTCCTCACATTGGTATTCTCCTACCCCTTTAAAAATCATGACGCCTCCGCACTCTTTGCAGATGGTAGGTCTGTTATAAGTATTTATCTCCAGATAGTCCTTGCGAAACTGTTCTACCTTATCAACTTGATCTCTCATATGGACTAGCTCCCTTCTGAGCAGTATATCCAAACCTATGCTTCATCGATAGCTTTTCCGATATCTGTTCTCATGTATTTATTCTCAAAAGTTACCCATTTTGTTGCCTCATAGGCATTTGCTCTTGCCTCCTGCAGCGTAGCACCGGTTGCTGTTACACCCAACACACGTCCGCCATTGGTGACGATCTCCTGATCAGTCAGTTTGGTTCCGGCATGGAAGCAATAGTATCCTTCCTTTCCGTCAAAGTTCTCCAGGCCCTTGATTGGAAATCCCTTCTCATAGGAAACCGGATAACCTTGTGATGCCAACACTACACAGACAGCAGCGTTATCTTCAAACTGCAGATCCACCTGATCCAGTGTACCGTCAATACAGGCTTCCATCACTTCTATGATGTCATTCTTCATACGGGGCAGAACAACCTGGGCTTCCGGGTCACCGAATCTGGCATTGTACTCCAATACTCGCGGTCCCTTCTCCGTAAGCATCAGCCCAAAGAAAATAACCCCCTTAAAAGGTCTTCCTTCAGCCGCCATGGCATCCACAGTTGGCTGATAAATATATTTCTGACAGAAATCATCAACCTCTTTTGTATAGAAAGGGCTGGGTGAAAAATTACCCATGCCGCCTGTATTTAATCCCTGATCTCCATCCAGTGCACGCTTATGATCCTGAGCCGAGGACATGATCTTGATGGTCTTGCCATCCACAAAGGAAAGCACAGAAACCTCTCGTCCGGTCATAAACTCCTCGATAACCATACGGTTACCGGCCGTACCGAATTTCTTATCCTCCATAATAGTCTTAACGCCTTCCTTTGCCTCTTCCAGCGTCTCACAGATCAAAACACCCTTACCAAGTGCCAGCCCGTCTGCTTTTAAGACAACCGGCATATCAACCGTTTCCAGATAAGCTAACGCCTTCTGCGGATCATCAAAATTCTCATAGGCTGCCGTAGGGATATTATATTTTTTCATCAGGTCTTTGGAGAAAGCCTTGCTGCCCTCCAGAATGGCTGCATTCTTACGAGGACCAAATACCCGCAGTCCTGCTGCTTCCATCTCATCTACCAGACCTCCCACCAGAGGATCATCCATGCCGACAATCGTCAGATCAACTGCCTTCTCTTTGGCAAAAGTAACCAGCTTATCAAATTCCATGGCACCGATGGGAACGCATTCCGCAATCTGCCCGATTCCCGCATTACCCGGCGCACAATATATCTTATCTACTTTAGGGCTCTTGGCAACACTGGTTGCTATGGCATGCTCTCTGCCGCCGCTTCCTACAATCAATACTTTCATCAGGTGTTCCTGCCTTTCCTTATCTGTTCATGTTTTATACAATCCGGCATGTACAATCAGGATATATGTACTTTACCGCCTGTTACCGTCACTTTACCGTTGGCGATCAGGTCAATGCTCTGCGGCAAAATAATCCATTCCGCTTCTTCCATGACTCTTCGCTGCAGCACTTCCGGTGTATCACCTTCCTGCACCGCCACAGACTTCTGCATAATGATCGGGCCTGTATCTGTTCCCTCGTCCACAAAATGCACCGTTGCTCCCGTAATTTTTACGCCCCGTGCAAGTGCTCCCTCATGTACTTTAAGCCCGTAATAACCGGTACCGCAGAAGGAAGGAATCAAAGAGGGATGGATATTAATGATCCGGTTCTCATATTTCCGAATCAACTGTGACGGAATCACTACAAGAAATCCAGCCAAGACGATTAAATCAGGCTTCATTTGCTCCACTGTTTTCAAAAAAGCTTCATTGAACTGCTCTCTGTCTCCATAATCCCTGGGCGAAACACATACAGCCGGGATTTCCGCCTGCTTTGCTCTTTCCAACGCATAAGCATTCTTATTGTTACTGATTACTCCTACAATCTCTGTGTTGGTAATAGTCCCCTGCCGCACGCCATCGATGATTGCCTGCAGGTTCGTACCGCCACCGGATACACACACTACTATTCTTAACATAATATAGCTTCTTTCTCTCCGCTTACTGTTCTTCCGACTACATAAGCTTTTTCCCCTGCCGCCTCAATGGCTGCAACAGTTTTATCCGCATCTGCCGGATCTACGGCCAGTACCATGCCAAGACCCATGTTGTATGTATTATACATCATCTTCTCTTCCAGATTGCCGGTCTTTTGCAATAATTTGAATATAGGAAGCACCGGATAACTGTCTTTCTGAATCTCTGCTGCTATACCGTCGGGAAGCATTCTCGGAATGTTCTCATAAAAGCCGCCACCTGTGATATGACTGCAGCCTTTAATCGTCACGCCTGCTTTCTTCACAGACTGCAATGCCTTGACATAGATTTTGGTAGGAACAATGAGTGCTTCTCCCAATGTCGTGCCAAGTTCATCATAATAGGTATCCAAACTCTCCTTTGTCATCTCAAACACCTTACGGACAAGAGAAAAACCATTGCTATGTACACCGGAAGATGCAATTCCGATCAGCGTATCGCCCGGTTTAATCTCAGCACCTGTAATAAGATCCTTCTCGTCAACCACACCTACCGCAAAACCGGCCAGATCATACTCCTCCTCCGGCATCAGTCCCGGATGCTCTGCCGTCTCACCACCGATCAGTGCTGCACCGGCCTGTTTACAACCTTCTGCCACGCCCTTGACAATGGTGGCAATTTTCTCCGGATAGTTCTTGCCACAGGCAATATAATCCAGGAAAAACAGCGGTTCCCCGCCTGCGCAGACAACATCGTTAATACACATAGCCACACAGTCGATACCTACCGTATCATGCTTATCCATCAGAAACGCCAGCTTAATCTTAGTACCGACACCATCCGTGCCGGATAGTAATACCGGTTTCTCCATTTCCTTAATTTTCTCCAGAGAGAAAGCGCCCGAGAAACCACCCAGTCCGCCTAAGACCTCAGATCTCATTGTCTCTTTCACATACTTCTTCATTAATTCCACTGACTGGTAACCGGCCTCGATATCAACGCCCGCTGTCTTGTAATCCATTGCCATCGTTTTTCCTCCAATGTAATTTATCTTCTATTGATAATTCTTATAACCCACTTCCTGCAGCTTAGCGTCCTTCTTCTGCACGCTCTCCTTCAGGCTCTGGGAATACTCTTTCAATTTCTGTAATAATACGGGATCGGATGTGGCCAGAATCTTAGCTGCCAGAATACCCGCATTCTGCCCACCGTTGATTGCCACGGTAGCTACCGGTATACCGGATGGCATCTGTACAATGGAATACAGGGAATCCACTCCGCCCAAATCAGAAGTTTTCATAGGAATACCAATTACCGGCATAGGGAAGATTGCGGCACACATACCGGGCAGATGGGCTGCCTTGCCTGCTCCCGCAATAATCACCTTAAAGCCCTTGCTCTCTGCACTCTTCGCGTATTCAAAAAATACATCCGGCTCTCTGTGCGCGGAAATAATAGTCATTTCATAAGAAATCCCAAGCTCTTCCAAAATATCTGCTGCCTTTGCCATAACAGGCATATCGGAATCACTTCCCATTACGATACCCACCTGTGCCATGTGTCATCCTCCTGTATTTCATTTCTGTTGTTTTTCATTTCTTACTACTATATCTTGCGTCAAAACAAGAAAACTCTGTTTATAGTGTACTAGATTTTCTATCAATACGCAACCTTCTTTTCAGCCATTAAAAGCCTTATTGAGCTCTTCACATCCCGGCAGCACAAATTGACCGTTTTGGATAATAGGAATGACATCTCCTCCCTCAGTCAGCACAGATACCTCTCCCAATTCATCATAGGGAATAGTAATGTCCGTATGACACTGGAAATATGCCTTGTTGACATCCGTGTCACGTAAAACTGACACTTCATTATCTTTGGCAATAATTTCCTTGCCGTCAGGATTATATACCTTTACGTTCTCAGCATGGGAATAACAGGTATCACCCACGGCAAAATGCGGTCCGGTCTTCTCAGCGATCAGAATCGGCATTTTATCTTCAATACCATATTTACGAGCCACCACATAGGCAGTGGTATTTGTGCCGATAGCAAACTCTCCGATTGGCAGGGTATCATGATGGAACAATACATTATCCTTGATATACTTACGATTTTCCTCCTCAACAGGGAAATTGGCACACCCATAATCAGCTACCATACCATCCCGGAATTCCAGCCAGATATCTTTATACTCCAGTTCATTCAGAAATACTCTTGTTACATGCAGAAGCCCATTGGTACCCTGCAGTACCGGCGAAGTGAATACCTCACCCACAGGAATATTCACATCTGCCACGCAATTCTCGAAGTTCGTCTGCTTCGTTTTATCCTGCAGCGTATGGAGTCTTATGGTCATGTCTGTACGATTGTCTCCTCGTCCTTTGACTTTAACAGTCAACCCCTGATCCAAAGCATTGATTATCTTCTGCTGGATTCCCTGATACAGTTTATAATCCAACGTATTAATCCGTACAATATCATCAAAGATCTCAGCATACTGTTCCCCAATATCCGGCACCGGGAAAGCTATAATGGTAAAGCTGCGTTCCTCTCCTTTAATATAACGGTTCTGCATTGCTCCGGCCTTACCCGCATATTCCACGGACAGCTTCTGCTGTTTCTCTGACAACTTACATGCTGTTTTCTTTGCCCCCGGCACAAAGGGCATCTCACCAAAAATTTCTACAACTGCCGGGCCACCATGCTCTGCTGCTTCCTGTTTCCAATGCTCATAAGCATTCTTCATGCATTCCAGTTTCCGCTCTACCAGAAGCTTATCAAGTACCAATGCCTGATCTTCCTTATGATCATAATCAAACTGCTTATTCGGATTAGCACCGAAGAAGCCGTTTTTATTTACACTTCTACCCTGAAAGATACTGCTTCCTGCACGATAGATTGTGGATTGCAGACCAATCCGGTCAAAATTCTCGATTGCCTTTCGTATCATTCTTTCAAAACCAAGGCGATACCGGATATTAACTGTTTTCTTAATGGAAATGTCTTTATTACCTACCTCAAATCCAATTCGGTATCCCTCTGTATAGGTATCTGCCATCAGTCCAATCTTTTCCTCCGGCATTTCCAACAGATGCTTCGCCGTCTCCAGTTCATTGTCTGTGATATACTCACCAAAGTAATACAAATAGCGTAAATCGGACAGATCGCTTTGCATAATGATATCTTTCGCAAAACTTCTATCAGCACATACCAGTTGTGCAATTCTGTCGACAGATTCCGGTTCATAATAATCGCTCACATACCAGTACAGGATCTGCCGGATATTTTCTGTTTCCGGTATCTCCGCACTTTCTTCGTTCTCTGCCTGCTCCTGTGCTGCACAGACGAAGGCCTGATAAACCTCCAACAGCAATTCCATACGGATGACCATGGCAAATCGGTTCTGTTCATAAGCAGCCGGAATCATGGCACGCAATTCACTGTACAAGAAGGAAAGCATCTGTCCCATTGACTCTCCCAGACAATCAACCGCATAATCCGGATTGCCATAGCTTTTCTCATAATGCTCCGGCAAAATATCCTCATATAATGCAGTATTGTGTTCCTGTAGCTGAGCGAGGGATAACTTACGCAGCTCACCACTTTCCACCAGTCTCCAGGTATGGTCCATCTGCCCCACAAAATCCGCCATCTTATGAAAAAATGTCTGAAACGGCTCCGGACAAATTGACTCATTTGGTATTTCCAAAATCCGCTCCAGTGCCAGATCATATCGTTCCAGCTCCAAATCTCTCTTATCCTGTTCTTCTATATACAAATCTTCCATATTTTCCATCCTCTTTTATTTAGATTTTCAGATAATTGCAAAACTTACATTTCCCTACAACGCATAGGCACCTGCATACAATATGATACTGATTGCTGCCAACACCAATACATTCAGTCCGATTCCTAGGTAAGTAAACAGATAATATTTATCCTTCTCCGACTTGGCTATCACCCCCAATATAATTCCGACAAATGCAAAAATCATAACAAGCATCGCTACCGCACCATACTGTAAGGGGATATCTCCAGCCCGTTGATAGCTCATGATGATAGCATATGCCAACGCAGCAAGAGAAATCACACCAAGAATTGTAGACATAATCCCTTTCTTGGAATGTTCCTTATTCGTAAAAATATAACTGTTTTTTCTTCCCATCCTGATACCCTTCCATAAAAATTTCGAAATGGGCATCTTCGTTCTGACGAAAACACCCATTTGTTTGCCTCTTTCGCATATTAGAATAAAATCTTGCTTCTTCCTGCCAGAAGCTTTGCCCCTGCAATAATCAGTAAAATTCCGCTCGTAACACCTACGACCAGACTTACCACACCGACCGCAATATTCATTGCTCCGGCACCGCCCATCGTCTTATATGTTTTCTCTTCCATTCCGATATCCATCCTTTCTGCTGCGCATCCTGTTCCATCTGCCTTTATTCATCTTATTTTGCACCATACTGCTCATAATATGCGTCAATTGCCGCTTTGAGGGTATCATCAATATAGATACTGCCTTTATATGGCTTATTGTACAGGCAGGTCACCACATCTTCCATGGAAACAATCGCATTGGCATCAAATCCGTACTTCTCTTTGATTTCCTCCAATGCACTCTTCCGGCTGTCAAGTCCTCTCTCCATACGGTTTAATGATACCATCAAGCCTTTGATTTCCACATCTGCCTGTGCTTTGATAATCGGGAATGTTTCCTCGATAGACTTGCCGGATGTAGTAACGTCTTCAATGATTACCACCTTGTCACCATCTTTCAGCTTGCTGCCAAGCAGAATACCGGTGTCTCCATGGTCCTTCACTTCTTTCCGATTGGAACAATAACGGATTTCCTTACCATACAACTCACTGATTGCCATAGTGGTTGCAACCGAAAGAGGAATCCCTTTGTATGCAGGTCCGAACAATACATCAAAATCCAGTCCGTAATGATCGTGGATTGCCTTCGCATAGTATTCACCCAATTTACGGAGCTGTGCTCCTGTCACATAAGCACCCGCATTCATGAAAAAAGGAGATTTTCTTCCGCTTTTCAGAGTAAAATCGCCAAACTTGAGCACCTGCGAATCCACCATAAACTCTATAAATTCCTGCTTATATTGTTCCATAGTCCCGTCTCCTTCACATCTTAAATCTTTACCAATCGTATCACAAACCGGGCGGGTTTTCAACCATCCTATTCTTTCCTTCAACCCGAAAAAACATCTGTTTCATCGATTACTCAATGCCTGTGCAATATCTTCCTTCATATCCAGCACTGCTGCCCTGGACGCCTCCGCAAAATTCTCCTCGCCGTATTTCGCATATTTTTCCTGCTGATAGGCTGCGATGATACCTCTGGAAGAATTGATAATGGCTCCCAGCCCGTCTTCATTAAAGAAGTGTACCAAATCCGCACCTTTGCCGCCCTGAGCACCGTACCCCGGCACCAGAATAAAGGACTTTGGCATTACCTTACGCAGTACTTTTCCCATCTCCGGATAGGTGGCACCCACAACTGCTCCAATATAGCTGTAGGAATCTCCCATACAGGCAGCCCCCCACTGAGCCACCTTCTCGCCTACGATTTCATATAAAGGTCTTTCCATGCCATCCTCACATTTTACCAAACGGTCCTGAAATTCTCCGCTGCTCGGATTGGAAGTCTTAACAAGAATAAATAATCCCTTTTTCTCTTCTTTACATACTTTAATAAATGGATTCACACCATCGGAACCCAGATAGGGATTGACCGTGACAAAATCCTCATCAAATCCATAATAAGCATTTCCACCAACCTGTACCTTACCCAGATGTCCTACTGCATAAGCCTCTGAAGTAGAACCAATATCACCACGCTTGATATCACCGATTACTACCAGACCTTTTTCTTTGCAATAAGCTACTGTCTTCTGAAAAGCAATCAGTCCCTCAATGCCGAACTGCTCGTACATGGCAATCTGTGGCTTTACTGCCGGAACCAGATCATATACTGCATCCACAATCTCTTTATTATAAAGCCAGATAGCTTCCGCAGCACCTTTTAATGTCTCCCCATATTCCGCAAATGCCTTTTTCTGAATATGCTGCGGTACATACTTTAACATAGGATCTAACCCAACCACGATGGGAGCTCCTGTTTTTCTGATATTCTCTACTAATTTGTTAATCATTTTAATACCACACCTTTCTATCCTTTTATTCCTATATGCATAAAGAATCCGTCAGACAACGAATCTTCTTCACACTCTCCACAGGCAATCATACAAAAAGGCGCTGCGCCTTACGCCACAACGCCTTATCCTTTTCACCGTTTAGAGGGCTTTCCCTTCTAAATCTTTCAATACATATTGATTCTCAATATATTCAGGAATTTCCTCTCTGGTCACCCAGATCCACTCCCCGAATTCCTCTGATAAAACAATATTCGCTTCATCTGCTTCTGCAATGGAACAGATATATGCAATTCCGACACAATGAGTATCTCCCAGCATACTTGACCATGTATACTCAATCTTCTCAATCTTACCTTCCACAGAAAGCTGCTCATTGATAGCACGTAACACGGTATCATCAGGTGCTTCCCCATGATTGACTTCCGCATCAATAAATTCCCATACAAAAGGATCAGGGATACGGTCATCCACCCATCTCTTTAACAACAGATATCTGTCATCCTTCTTAATGATACCCTTTACCCGTAAAAAAGTACTCTGCATACTTCTACCAAGCCTTTCTCTTATGCACCATGCGTGTTCTTATTCTTATAGTTCCATAGTACCATTGGCACATTTGATTGTCAATTCGTAACTATCCAGCCTGTGCTGATTTGTCGAAATGACCATAGCCCCTATCGGGTCTGCAGGAACTCATATTCCCGTTTGGCAGCCTCATCATCAGGATATGCCTTCAGGTAACTGTTCATCAGGGTCGCCGCGGTTGTATATTCTTTCATATATTCATATGCTACAATCTCATTGAACTTAAGCGTCTGCATCATGCCATTATCCTCAATGTTCATTGCCTCCTGAAAAGCAGATAACGCAAGCTCATACTCTCCCATCTGCATCCGGCACAATCCCAGCTGATTATAAATCTCAGCCTTGCTCTGATCATTTTCCGTATATGTCGCATAGATGCTGGACGCATAATTATAATCTCCCAGTGCTTCGTAGGTTCTGCCCAGATACAATGCTGCTCCGTAATCCGTTTCGGTCTTCAGATTAGTCAGATAATTGCGGGCATTCTCATAATCTCCCAAATAAAAGCATATCCTGCCCATATCGTAATCAGAAATAGACTTCTCATTCTCAGACATGGCATTTTGCAGATAAACCTGTCCAGCTTCCCGGTATCCGTATTCCTCCAATACCGTATAAATCCGGATCAACTGATCGTAATTCTGCTTATCCAATGCTATGGCAGTATCAAAATCTGCCTGTGCACCCTCAAAATCATTCTGGGACAATTTCACGCATCCTCTCAGATAATAAGCATCTCTTTCCTTAGGACGAAGTGCCAGAATGGCATCATAAACCCCAGCTGCCTCTGCCGGCTGACCGTTCTTATAATAGGCTGTGGCGAGATAATAATTCATGTCAAAATCCATATTCTCTACGTTGCCATCACTCAAACGAAGGGCTGCCTCCAAATACTGAATCGCATTCTCATAATCAGTCATTCCCATATAGGCAAGGCCAATCCCCCGGTAAAGCAGTCTTGTATCTTCTTCATTCTCTTCTGCCACATTAAAATATTCCAATGCTGCTTCATAATCCAGTGCTTCCACCGCTGCCATGCCCTGTGCCGTATAACTGCTTTCTTCTTTGGCACCACAGGCACAAAGCTGTATACATGCCAGCAAAATTATTGCCGCCACCGGCACACGCTTTGTGAATCCAGTACCGGACCATTTATTTGTTCTTTTCATCTGTATCCTACTATCTATCTTCATATCATACCAATATATGTTTCTCTAATCTTTTCTGCATTGTTTCCGTATCACAATTATCCTATTCATGATACCATACCACAGATTTAAATCCAAGAGGCATCCGAAGTTTTTCTTCTTTCGCCTTCTTTCAGAATCATATATGCCTCTGCAATTCTACCATAGATTTCCACAGACTGTATCCTTCAGAATTCCAAAAAATTCCCGCACCATATTATTGAGCTGGAAATATACATTTGACCGGGCCGCAATGCCGCATACATTCTCAAAGCCCTGATGCCGTGCCAGCTGCACGCCACGAAATACATGGAAATTATTGGTTACAATCCCCACGCCGGCACTGTAATCCCCAATCAGCTTCGCACTATATGCAATATTCTCAGAGGTATCCGTAGACTGATCCTCCATCAAAATGCGGGATGGCGAGATTCCCTGATCTACCAGATACCGGTACATGCCTTCTGCCTCGGTGCAAGGCTCGTTACTGCCCTGTCCACCTGACACAATACAGATCGTATTCTCATTCTCTACCAGATACTCATAAGCTTCATCCAGCCGGAATTGCAGCACGGCACTGGGACCTGCCGGTTTCATCTGGGCTCCCAGCACAATAATATAGTCCAGATCCGCCTCCCCTTTCTCATGATACCTGCTCAAAATACAGCCTTCTACGATAACAAAAAGCAACAGCCCCGCTATTACCAGTGCACTGACGGCGTAACGTATAATCCGCGGAAGACTGCTCCACCAGCCGAAGTGAACCATACATGCAAGACCGATAAAACAGAAACCGCCTATTGCCCATACAAGATAAAAACGGCTGCCGGATCTGATCATGAAAACAACCAGACAATAGCCAAAACAAAACAGTGCCGCCAGAATACATACAATCATTAGCATTTTCTTTCTCATATTTTCCTCTCTCTCATCTATAATACTATATAAATAATACAAGGAAAATCTTAAATCCGGCACACTAAAATCTTAAAATTCTCTGAACATGCTGGAACTACCTGACAGAGAGATACTGCTCAATTCTGTCCTGTACATTCTCTTCCAGATTCCTGTAAAAGAACTGGTAATCATACAGATGATAATTTCCATCTTCAAGAAAACTGAGACCGCCCGGATATTCCTCCGGAGTCACATCCGTAACCTTAAGCGTTCCTCTCTGTGTATCCAGATATGCACCGCACAGATTGTTTATCTCTGCATTAATATTACCCTCATAATCGGTAAAGCATGCTCCCTTATTCTCGCTCTTATCTGCGTATGTATCATCTGTTTTCCAGTTTAACGGATTAATACCGTTTGTAGTATCCGGAACAATAATAGAGGTATCAAGCTCTTCACTTTCCGAACAGAAAGAAACTATCACTCCGGTATCCGTTGCTCCCTCTGCCATCTGCAATGACGGATACTTCTGCAAATCCTCATCCGTTACATTCCAGCCAATGATATAAGCTGCCACCAGCTGCTCTCCCAGATCATGTTCCTCCAAAAGCCGTTTTACCATATCACCGCCCTGAGAGAACCCGGCAAGAATTATCGGTCTGTCCTCATTATAGTGATCCATATAATAATCAAAGGCTGACGAAACATCTTCATAAGCTATCGCCAGATACTTCTCACCTTCCTCCGTAGGCAGGTCATAGCCTCCCAGAGTCATCTGTCTGTAATAAGGTGCATAGAAATCAGCCTTATCATCATAAATACCTTTCTCCATATTGGTCGCACCGAGGAAATTATCCAGATTCTTCTGTTCGGTCATATCCATGTTATAAGAATCTCCGCCTACCGCCGTGGGTGCAACGAAGAATACATCCACCTCATTTTCATGGGTCGTCGGACAGTAAGCCCAGAGAGATGCATCACTGTAATCCGTCCTGTCTGCATTTTTACCGCATCCGGAAAGCAACAGCATGGTACTGAATAAAACCAATAATGTAACATTAAATTTATTTTTCATCTTTCTTTATCCTCTCTTCCTGCGCAAAGTCAACTATAATACTGCTTTGTATCCAGCAGCTTCTCTGTTTTCGCAACGATAAGGGATACGGCCACATCTCCGGTGGAATTGACCGCCGTCCTGAACATGCCCATCAGGGAATCGATTCCCATAATCAGACTCAGCGCTTCCGCAGGTACGCCAAGCTGTACCAGAAGAACAGACAGACATATTAAGCCGGAGCCGGGTATCCCCGGTGCACCTATTGACAGCACAATGATAGAAAAAATCATGGAAACAAAAGAGGAACTATCCAGTTCTACTCCGAATACTTTCGCCAGAAACAGACCTGCAACTGCCATATAAATACAGGAACCATCCATATTCACGGTTGCCCCCAGAGGAATAGAAAAGGCACATATCTTAGAAGGAACCCCCAGTTTTCGGCAGGAGTCGATGTTAAAGGGCATGGACGCATTGGAGGATGCCAGACTGAAATTGGTCAGCATCGTCGGCGCATGCCTCTTCATCAGCACCAGGGGATTCAGCCTGCCGATCAGAAGCACCAACAGGCAGTACACACCCAGCATGACTGCCAGTGCCAGGACAAAGGTTCCTGCGAAGCTCATGATAGAAAGCAGCATATCCGTTCCCGTCAGCATGACAAGGGATGTCATGGAGCATAACACCGCCAGCGGAATTATTTTCACAATCAGGGTAGTAATCTTCAGGAACAGAAGATTACAGCCTTCAAAGAAGTTCATAAGCGGCTTGGAATAATCTCCAATCATTCCTACAGCCACTCCACAGAGAATGGCCATAAAGATAATCTGCAGCATATCGGCTTCCAGGAAGGGCTTCACAAAATTCGAGGGTACAATATTAATAATCGTATCCAGAATGGAAATCCGGGTGCTTTCCGCCGTCTTAATCGTCTCATTGGCGGCATCCGTCACAAAGGCTGCAAAAGAAGCGTCTCCGGGCTGTATGATGAAGAACACTCCTAACCCGACCAGTATTGCAAGCAGAGTTGTAAACAGATACATTCCCATTACCTTGGCGCCTATTTTCCCAAGATCACGGAGATTATCAAACTGGGACAGACAGGAAACGATAGAGAAAAATACTACCGGCCCTATAATCATCTTAAGGGCATTTAAAAACATCGTCTTGACCGGGTTCAGCACATAATGGTTCAATGCATTCTGTGCTGACTGGGGCAGAAGTATTTTAAACAGGATGCCCAAAATAATGGAAAGCGCCAGGGCTCCCAATGTCAGATACAGTTGTACCCGATCAGAACGTTTGACTGCAATCTGTATGGTATTCCTGTGGTGTCTGTTCTTGTACCGGAAGCTGTCTGCCCGTGACCGGAAAATCAGGCTCCGGATCGCATTTTCCATATCCGGCCCGATTCCGTCAAGCTCCATGTTCTCCATGACAGCACTACTCTCTGCCACATCGAACAGTTCTCCGGGTGCACTGATATTTAAGCTGACATTACCGAATATCCTCTTAAATGTAATCTCTATCTCCGCATTTTTCGGCGCATGATCCATCAGACATACAATGGACTCTTCTGCTGTAAGCGTGGCCATTGTAACATCCCGCTTGTTCAGGTTATACTTTTTCAGCCCCTCTTCCACGTAGTTCAATGCCTGTTCAATTTCCTGTCGGTCATTATGTATGATCAAAACGAGCGTCTCCTTCCTGTTCTAATAAGCCGTAGACTTTCCTACAAATCCCGGCTCATCCAGTCTCTGTCTTGCCACCAGTTCCGCAAAAAATCCATTTTTAGCAATCAGTTCCTCATAATTGCCGTCCTCTATAATATGGCCCTTGTCCAGTACCACGATCCGGTCGCACTGCCTGATTGTAGAAAGTCTGTGGGCAATGACAATACGGGTACACTTTAGCTTATCCAATGACTCTGACACCTTCTTCTGTGTCACATTATCCAATGCACTGGTTGCCTCATCAAACATCAGGATTTTCGGCTTCGGTGCAATCGCCCGTGCAATCATCAGCCGCTGCCGCTGACCACCGGAAATACCACCCATGCCTTCCGAGAGGATCGTATACATACCCATGGGCATATCTTCGATATCTTCTTTCATGCCCGCAAGGTCTGCTGCCTCCCATGCATCATCGATGGTAAGCTCGGGAGCCGAGATCACAATATTGGAATAAATATCTCCGTTAAACAACCGGCCGTTCTGCATTACCACACCGATTTTGCGCCGCAGAGACTTTAAGTCGATACGGTTCAGATCCTTTCCGTCGTAATACACCGCACCCTTCTGCGGTTTCTCAAATCCCAGCATAATACGCATCAGGGTGGATTTACCGCATCCGGTAGAACCCACGATTGCCACATACTGTCCGGGACGTATCTTCAATGACAGATTGTCAAGTACCGGCGGCATATTCTCATCATAACGGAAGGTCACATTATTCAGTTCAATTCCTCCCGAAAGGCGTGTTACCACCTCTTTGTCCTGTGCAATTTCCGGCTCCGTATCCAGAATCGGCTTCACCATCTCCAGAATCGGCTTGATCTGCGCAACCGACAGCGTAACTCCCGCCAGTGTGGTAAAGGCACCGCTTACCATACCGTATGCCGTATTAAAAGCATAATACTCCGACACGGATACATGGCTTCTGACCGCCAGATAATACATGACTATCGTTCCGATCATGGTAATCGCCGTCGTGATCACGGAATTTATTTTCAGGAAAAGGGGCGGGTTATATAATAAATTACTTTCTTTGGCATACAGATTCCCCCAGTTGGCAAAAATCCGCTTCTCAGCACCGGAAAGCCGTATCTTCTGGATGCCGGAAATCAGTGCATAACTCATACCCTGCTCCTTAGATGCCAGTTCCATCTGTTCCCTGCTGATTCGTATCTGCATCAGGATCGCTATCACGGAAACAGCAAATGTTGTAAGAACCACCACCAGCGACGGAACAACCAGTGCCGGTGCAAAGCCTGCAATCTGTACAATATAAACCAGTGAAAAGACGCTGGCCAGTCCGGTGGTCATAACGATGGATACAATCTGATTACAAAGTATCTGCAGATACTGCACTCTGTTAGAAAGTTCACCGGAACTGTATTTCTTAAAGAAATCTGCCGGAAGGGAAAGGACACGCATCATCCCTGCTGCCTCCACATTCAGATTCAGCTTTGTCGTAATCCGTACCATCAGAAGTTCTCTGATTACCCCGAAAAGAAGTCCGCTGACCGATGCACAGATCATAAAGATAAAAACAGCCAGAAGAACCTGTCCGCTTCCCGAAAGGATAACATCCGAAAACAGCTGTTCATTCAGCCATGGAGACAAAAGTCCTATCAGCGCCACAGCCAGTGAAGCGAGTCCGAACAGTACTATATCCGAAATGCTGATATTTTCCGCAATATATTTCATCAATCCTTTGATGCTGATTTTCTCAAGGGGAAGGGGCTTATAGAATGCCACTGCCTCCTCGTCAAAGAGTTCCTCCGTTGCATCGGTTACACGCACTCTTTTTCCCGTCTTATTATCCAAATAATCATATCCGGAGAAGCCGTTAGGAATCAGTGCCGTAACACTATGATCATCCTTCCTCGTTGCCAGCATGGCACCCACGGCATCCTTATGCCAATGCTTCGACAGATACACTGTCCGGTGCATAATTCCGTAAGGACGACATAAGAACTCCATCTCCTCCTCAAAGCTCTTAATATTATCAGGTACCTCATGAGATTTCGCATGATAATAGCGGAGAATCTCATCCAACGCATCCCGGGCTGCCTGCCTTTCATTATTCAAAGCAGAGGAAAGCCTTCTGCCCATGACCATCCCTGCTATGTTAAGGAAGGCATCTTCAAAAGCTTCACTGTCCGCCTGCTTACGCTGACGTATCTGTTCATCAAACCATCCCATTGTGTTACCTCCGCTACTCGTTCGTTACCAGTTCGGCATACAGACCATTCTTTGCCATCAATTCCTCATGGGTTCCCCGCTCTGCAACCTTACCGTGATCCATGACAATAATCTCATCACAGTCACGGATTGTAGACAGTCTGTGGGCAATGACAATACAGGTAATCCCCCTGTCTTTGATTGCATTGACCACCTCATATTCTGTGCGGGCATCTAATGCACTGGTAGCCTCATCCATAATGATCAGTGTTGGGTCCTGGGCAAGCACACGGGCAATTTCCATACGCTGTCTCTGACCGCCGGAGAAGTCCTTTCCACCCTCCATGATCCTATACTGATAGCCCCCGTCTCTCTGCATAATGTCAGTATGCAAATCGGCATCACGCGCCGCCATGATCATCTCAAAATCTTCAATGGAGCTGTCCCACATTTTAATATTATTGGCAATGGTATCATTAAAAAGAATAATATCCTGATCCACCACCGCCACCGATCCGGTGAAAACGCTCCTGTCAATCTCACTGATAGGTTTCCCGTCAAAAAGAATCTCGCCGCTCCATGGCTCATACAAGCCCGAAATTAACTTGGAAAGCGTGGATTTGCCACAGCCTGAAGCACCTACAAAGGCTACTCTCTGTCCGGTCTTCAATTCCAGATTAAAATCCTGTATCAAAGGCTCTGCCAACGGTGAATAACCGAAAGTAACGTTTCTCATGGATAATGTGCCGCTCAGCTTACCATACTCCGCATCCTCCGATACCGGCATTTCCTCCATGGAAACCGCTTCCGGATATTCCATGACATCCTCCACCCTTTCCATACGGGTACGCATTTCCTGCAGGGTCTGTCCGGAAGTGATCAGCGTCTGGGCCGGTACCATAAAAGAAGTCAGAAACCCTTGGAATGCCAGAATCATACCAACCGTAAACTCTCCCTGAATGACCCACCAGGCACCGATACACAGAATCATCACATTGGCCACCGAGGTCAGGATAGACGGCACAAGTCCCAGTATTTGATCCATCTTCTGGAAACGGACTGTCTGCGTATTCACACTGGCCTGATAACCGGACCATTTCTCAAAATATCCGTTTTCTGCCCCACTGGCCTTGATCGTCTCAATCATATCAATACCGGAAACCGTAGCACCGGCCAGCTTAGCCTGATCCCGCATCAGTACACGGGTAATATTGATCCGCTTCCTAGAAATCACCTGTGAAATCAGAATGTTCCCCAACACCGCAATCAATCCGACTGCTGTAAGGATAAGACTGTATCTCACCATAATGACCAGATACAGGATCATCATAATTGTATTTAAAGCAAGCGGAGCCAATGTATTGACAATATCCTCCGCTATGGTCTCGTTATCTTCCTGCCGCTGCTGAATATCTCCCGCCATACGCTGGGAGAAGAATGCCATGGGAAGCCGCAACACCTTCCACATGAAGGAAGTATTGCCTACAGATGCAAGCTTCGCTCTGATACGTAGACTGTAAATAGCCTGAACCCATGAGAAGATAAGCTTGATCAGAGTAAGCAGCGACAAACCGATAATAAAGGGCATCAGCCACGTCGGATTATAGCCCGTCAGGAGCTGATCCAGAAAAACACGCGAAAATCCTCCCGAAATAATATCGATCAGAGCAGTTACCAATGCAGTCATTGAGACAAAAGCCACAGCTTCTTCTGCGCCACGCAACCGCTTTCCGGCAAATTCCGTGACACTCTTTGGTCTGCCCGCCGGCACAAAATTCTCTCCCGGCTCTATCATCAGACAGATTCCCGTAAATCCTCTGTCAAATTCCTCCATCGTCATATGTAGACTGCCGCGTGCAGGATCATTGATATATACTTTATTGCCTTTAAAGCCATCCACAACAATAAAATGATTGAACTCCCAATGCACAATGCACGGAAAGCTGCCGTTGTCCTTCAATGCCTCCGGCTCATAACGATAGCCCTGGGCCTTCATGCCATAGTTACGGGCTGCCCGCAGTATATTCCGCGCATTGGAACCATCACGGGAGACACCACAGTCTTCCCGCACCTGCTCCAACGGTATCCATTTATTATAATAAGCCATAATCATGGTCAGACTTGCCGCGCCGCATTCCAAGGCTTCCATCTGCATAACTACCGGCACTTTAGCCACACCCTTTGTAACCGGCTGCTTTATTTTGCTCTGTTTCATAATCGTATCCTCAATCAGTTCAGTATCTGCCCGTTCTTCCTCTAATTCGTCACAAAAGTAATGGGTGCCACACTCTGCACGCTTCCATCTGCCGCAGCTACATCAAGCCTGCCAAAAGCTGCCCAGATGATAAAGCCTGCCAGCAAAAGAAGCAATGCAATCAAAAAAAGCCATACCCCCGGCGAAGTCACCCGAATATAGTCATTTAACTGTTCCGGTGAGGAGACTCTGTCCATGCTCTTTTTTCTGAAAATTGAATTCTTCATCGTTATCCTGCTTTCTTTTAAAGTAAAGGACTGCAGCGCCAATGCCACAGCCCTTTGTATATATCTTTGCCCTTTAACACAATGTCGGTCCGTTATTCAAGCTGCTCCTGGTCGGAAAATCCCCGATTAATGAGCTGTCATCCTTCTTCAGATCTACTAATTCCACATTATCCTTGTCCGGATTATAGACAGTGTTTGAAGCTTTGGCATTGCCCGCTTTTTTAGAACGCTTATAAACCGTATTGATTGTTCTTATACCTCCGCTTACCCGATCCAGCTCATCATCATTTAATACATTTTTGTTCATTTCTTCACTCATAATGCTGCCTCCTTTATATTGACTAACGTCTATAAATGTTTTGCTAAACCTAATTGGTTATTCTTTTATACGATACATCAGCAAAAAGGGATATTCATTTTGAAATATTATATCTTCTTTTTAATATACAGAATATTCTGTCCATCCTTGTATTCATAGGCGATATCATCCATGCTCTTCTTGACCATAAAGATACCAAGACCGCCTATCTGACGTTCTTCTGCAGAGAGCGTAATATCCGGGTCTTCCTTCGCCAGCGGATCATAGGGAACCCCATGATCGATAAAAGTAATAGTGACCGCAAGTGGTTCCTTCTGTACCTCCACTCTGATTGTCACCGGACCAACCTCCGGATTATAAGCATAGTGCGCAATGTTCACAAATAGTTCCTCTACCGCGATATCAATCTGCATCTGCGTCTTCATCGGACATTCCTGCTCCTCAAGATGCCCATCCACAAAAGAAAGTACCTTATCCAGATTTTCTGTTTTTGCTTCCAGGGTTAATTCACTCATCTTTTTCCGCCTTTCCCCAAAATGTAAATCCTAACATGGTAATATCATCAAACTGCGGTGCCTCACCGACAAATGCATCGATTGATTTCTTGACCTCACCTAACAGTTCTTCAAGCTGCACATTCTTGTTTCTGTTCAAAGCATCCAGCATCCGATCCGTGCCAAACAATTCATTCTCAGCATTTGTAGCTTCCGGTACGCCATCCGTATATACATATAATATATCCCCGGGATGCAGTTCAAATTCATGTTCTCTGAAATGCATACCTTCCATAACGGCAACTGCAGGCGAATGCTTGTAGACTATCAGTTCATAGTCACCGTCTTTTCGCTTGATAACGGGATGCTCATGCCCTGCATTTGCTACAACTCCCTTTCCGGTAGACAAATCCAGAATGCCAAGCCATACCGTTACAAACAACTCCGCATCATTACCCTCACAGAGCTGGTCATTGACATAGCCAAGGATTTCTGCCGGATTTCCGCCTGTCTGCGCACGGTTCTTAATCAGCGTCTTGGCAATGACCATAAAGAGTGCTGCCGGAACTCCCTTGCCCGATACATCAGCCATAACAAGGGCGAGATGATTCTCATCGATCAGGAAGAAATCGTAGAAGTCACCACCCACCTCCTTGGCAGGGGTCATGGTTGCGTAAATATCAAACTCCTTATGATCCGGAAAGGCAGGAAATACATTGGGCAGCATCGATGCCTGGATATCCGTTGCAACAGAAAGCTCCGATGCAATACGTTCCTCCTTGGCCGTAGCCTCCTTTAAATCAGCAATGTAATGCTGCAGGGATTCCGTCATATAGTTAAAGGAATGGGCAAGGTTTCCGATTTCATCGTCCGTATCCACGTCAGTACGCTGATCGAAATGTCCCTGGCTGATCTCCTGTACATCCTGTTCCAGCTTTTGCAGCGGATCGGAAATACGCTTAGCCAGCTTCCCGCAGGAAACCGTTACTACCATAATGATGACTGCAATCAAAACCAGACAGTTTTCCACAACGGTACGCACACCATTGCTAACCGATTCAGCAACCCGCTCCGTATTCTGATCGATACTGTCACGAATGGTAACTGCCGGCTTAATGATCATGTAGACCGGACTGGCAATGCACAGGGTCCAATTCGTATCACTTATGGTGGAATAGGCGATGTAAACGGCATCGTTTCCGTTTCCCGTACTTGTTATACCCTCTTTGGTGCTTAAGATTTCGTCAGCCACTTTTTTCAGTGAACCGGCATAATCCTCATCATAGATACTTATCTGCTCCTTAGCATTCGGATCCAGATCACCGCTGGCAATGATGATACCATCTTCATCTATAAGGGTAGCGCGGCTTGGCTCCACAATACCGTCATTGACCATGGAATTGTTCAGATCATTCATCAGGATATCCATGGCAACACAGCCGGCAAATTGTCCTTCCGCATTATAGAATGGTGCCACACAGGTGATTGTCAGTCCCCGTCCATAGCTGTCCTGATAGGTTTCCGTAAAGGCATATTCCTCTGTCTCTTTGCCAAGCAGATACCATTCAGAGTCTCTATATTCATAGTATGTTTCTCCACCATTGTCCGCACTATCCGAATTCGGATCATAGCTGATCAGGAGTCCATCTTCCATTCCGATATAGATGGTAGAGATATTCTCATTATTCTCTATAATTGGGGCAAACACATCCTCCATATTACCAAACAGTGCATTCTCTGTCCTTACCTCTTCATATGTAATTGACTCATTTGCGAGACACCTTTGCATCGTCCAGTTACCGCCATTCTCAGCGAGCGGATACATGCACTCTCTTTCTCCGTAATTCTCCGGATTTGCAAGAAGAGTCTCTGCATAGGAAGCTGCATATCCAACCGATGACATGTATGCGGAAAGCTTTGCTTCCGCCAGCTTGGCCTTGTCCCGGGCAGCCTGGTTCAGCTCTGCTTCCAGTTCCTCAACCAACGCCGTCTCACTGGTTTTCGCCGCATCCTGTCCTAAATTAACACTGTCTTCCACCGTAGTCTTTCGGATCTGCTGGATAGAGGTCAGACAAACAATCGTAGAGACGGCCAGTGCACCCATACAGATCAGAAGAGTCATATTCACAAGCTTTCTGGATACGGAAGAACGGTTTACCACTTCACCCTTTTCATTCACATAGCTTATCTGTTCCATATCAGTATAGCCGAATTTATTCATGAAGGTATCATCCACAACCAACACCGCGATTACAAACAGCGCGCACCCGATAATCTGATAACCGGTTGCCGGAGTATATTCCACATGGAACAGCCTGCAGAGAAACGGATTCGTAATCAGGGTAATGATGATTTCCGATGCAAAAATCAGGGATGCATTGATGGGAGCAACATTCTTTTGAGCGGAAATCTGGATAAGCGTATATAATGCCCTTATAAAGATACCGATAAAAAGAACACTGATCCAAAAGTTATAATCTGTCGGCAATGCCATCTGCCCACGGCCGATACAAGACTCGATAACCCACCCGATAAAAGAAAAGATAACGGCAAATGTCATCTGGCTGATCGTCAGAAGTACAGAATCTTCCTTCTCTCCAAGTAAGGAAACACTCACAACATAGGCTGCAAAAAAAAGATCCGCAATCAGCAGATAAATCACATTTTTTGAAGCAAACAGACTGCTGGTATCCCCTCCAAACATAAGGATAAGTGCTATGACAGCTATCGATGCAGCAACTACCGAACGAAAGCTGACCTTCTTCCTAAGTAACAGTAGTAATGGAGTAACAAAGACAAAATACATGGAAACAACACTGGAGATGACTACAGAATCCATGTTACGGGAGCCTAGCAGCAAAAAGAAGTTAAAGCCACATAACTCGAGGGCTAAAATACTTCCCTTTACTAATGTATCTTTTTGGATCTTCTTTAGTTTCCGAAACTGGGTCACTCCAAGAATCACAATACCTACCAGATTGGTAATGCATAAAACACAGAATGTAGATACCGTATCCGGAATATTCTGCAGAAAGATGTACTGCATTGCCGACCAGAAGGTAATTAGCAAAAGTCCTAAAGTAGAAAGTCTTTCCCTTTTCATAAAATGTTCCTCGCATTTCTAAAGATTTTCTCTTACAATATATTTCTTTAAGAGGATTTCCGGCTGATAGGAAAGTTTGACTTCCCGCAGTCCCATAACGCCTACATCCTCTTCCCGATTGACATAGGTATGTGAAAGAGCGCATTGTTTAACAGACTCTTGAAAAAGCACCCTGTAAATATTGGGAATCTCCCTGTCTCCTTTTTCAATCAATGCATCATAATAACTATCACTGAGTGGAGTTCCATAACCATATCCATGCACAATACCATCAATCCGCACCACAATGCCTGAAAGGTGCAAGGCATCATAGTTCTCCAATTGCAGATTAATGGCTCTCGCCTCCCGTTCCAAGGCACAACTGTCATGATCTTCCCTATTCTGCCAAAGCCATTTTTTCTCAAAGTCAAGAATCTCCGAGAAATCTTCTTTCCTAATCCCGGTCACAGATACTCTGTCGCCGTATTCTCTATAAAATCGATTAATCTCGGTTCTCTTATTTCTCAATTTTGCACCGGAAAAGGTAGCTATCTTCTCCGTACTATATATGTATTCCGCATAATCCCGTGATTCTGTCATTTTGAATTTCCCGGGAAAATGCTCCTCCAGAAAACGACTGGCAGTTTCCGTCAAGGTCTGAAATTCTGCTACCGCATGATGACTGTGAGCATCCTCCAGAATCTTTTCAAAAGCAGCTTTCCGGTCTCCGTCCCCCATAGGTGCCAGATACACTCTCACACCATCACGGCACAGATGCTCTCTAAGGACATACAGAAAGCCGTCCTGCTCGCATATGGCATCTCCATATTTCTCATATAAGGAAAACATCGTGACAAAGGAATGCTGGCAGGAACCCTCCCCATGCTTCGACATGTACTTCCAGACAACATCATAATCCTCCAGAGTGACAGGATGAAAATTCAATTCCGACATAACACAATTAACCCTTTTCCTTTTACACAATCTGCTTTTTTGCAAACATACTATTATTATGTCACCATCCGTCGGAAAAGTAAATAGAAATCATATCATATCGGCAGACTATCTCCCACGCACAGTGCCCCATATCCGACTCTGGCATTGGGATAACTACGTTCACCCCGAATGGGCTTTGCACCCCGTCTCAGATAAGCCTTGACCTTCTCTCCATACAGATATGGATCATTGCCATCCACGATTCCCCACTGCATCAAGAGTGCCGCCGCTCCTGTCACAAAAGGCGCAGCAAAGGATGTGCCGGTAACCGGCGTATATCCGCCCTCTCTGTCCGGTGCCAGAATATTGATACCCGGAGCCACCAGATCGGGCTTCACAAAGGAATCGGAGGTACGGCTGTTGACCTGTTCCTGATAGAGATATCCCCTGCCGGAAAAATCCGCATAGGCATCATAGACCGGATCATAGGCTCCCACCGTAACTACCTTGGATGCTGTGGAAGGAATGGTCAGTGTCACATCCGGTGTCGTCCGGACAAACCGGGTATTCGCACTGCGCACGGTTCCGGATGGCAGATAGAAGGTATAATTGCCGGTAATCGTTCTTACCGGCTGCAGCAGAAAAGTCCACACTCCGGCTCCCACATATCTGTTTCCTTCTTCCGGCAGCAGATCAAAATAAATTTCCTGACTGGTCAGGTAAGGCGCCGGTTCGCCATTATAAAGCAGAATCTGCGTCTGATTCATGTGATAAGTCTGTTTACCCGGCCGGTCAGTATCCACCGTAAAAGCTTCTCCGGAAGGTGACACCATCGTCACCAGATAACGGTCTGTATATTCCTTCCAAAGCTGCACATTTATGCCGGTCTCATAGTTACCTATAATCAGCTCAATCCGTGTCACATTATCAGCGACAGCATTGTCAATTCTATCGACTATATTAGTCAGTGTATTCTCTCCCCGTCCTGTGACTGCAACGCTTCCACCCACATGGCCTCCTGATGCGCCTTCATTGCCGCTGCCGACACAGATTACATTTCTTCCGATCTCTGAAATATTATCCAGGAATCTCTCCAGCAGAGAAGTGCCGTTATGGGCGCCATAGGTATTGCCGAAGCTTAAATTAACGGCTACCGGCATCTGCAGTTCAATAGACTTATTAACCGTGTAAGTCAATGCACGCATCAACTCCGTTGTCCGTGGAAAAGAATCTGCTCTTGGCGTTCCCAACCGTACGATCAACAGATCACTTTCTCTGGCGACACCTGCATTGGCAAGTCCTCCTATCCCGCCATTCCCGGCTGCAATCCCTGCAACAGCAGTTCCGTGTCCGGTAGTATCAACGCTTGGCACCAGCTCCAATGCCTGTTGTCTGTTTCCTGTTGCCAGTGCCGCATTGATCTGTGTCTCATCATACTCCTGTCCCAATACCTGATCCCACAGATAGCGTATTCTCGTTGTCCCGTCCGATTTACGAAAATCCTCATTCCAATACGTAATGCCTGAATCAATCACCGCCACCAGCACACCTCTTCCGGTCAATTGCCGTGACAACATGCTGCCCGGTGCAAAACAGGCCGCTGTATTACCTTCCATATCAGTAAAAAACAACCGTTTCGGCTTCTCAACATACTCAATCTGTTCTGTCATTGCCAAAACAGACATCTCCGACTCCGGCACCGTCAGGATTGCATACCCAGCTATCAGTTCCTCCACAACAATCCTTCTTTCAGCCAGTTCCTGTAAGGAGCCATGATATTTTACTATCACTTCCCATGTTCTTTCTTCCGCATCATACCCTACATTAAGCTCTAATGACTGTTCTCTCTGTATAGCAGGCGTATTCAATGCCAGATTTAATAAATTCTCATTTTTCTGGGAATCCATTTCATCACACATTCATCGTTTATTACTATACTATGTTTTGACTCTGCCTGCTGTGTATGCTAATATAGTTCTAATGTAATTGCAAAATAATTGTACAAAAAGGGAAAATAGGAATTCACTATGAGCAAAATACTGACTGTAAAAGACGGAAAGACAGAAGAACCGATAGATCGCCAGGATTGGATTGAGACATACGGTAACCTGTATGAAAAAAAGACTTTCGGCACATTGGATTATCCGGTCAATATCTACTATCTGGACCTGCATAAATCTTATATGAACCGCATCAGATGGCACTGGCATGAGGAAATGGAAATTATCATCATCAATGATGGTATTGCCGAGATAGCGACTGATGATGCTACCTATCAGATAACGCCGGGACAGGGCATTATTATCAACCAGAATGTAATGCATTCTATCTATTCCGTGGATAAGAATAACTGTACTTTCTATTCTATCGTATTCCATCCGGATTTTCTGTTTGGGCATAAGGTTGGTCCTCTCCATGCACAGTTCCTGCTGCCGGTACAAAGCTCTCGTTTTTTTAAAGCCATGGTGCTGGATGAGAAAGATTCCTGGCAGGAACGCATGCTGGATGCCCTGAATGATGCTATCGCCGCTAATCTGGCTAAGCCTTTTGGATATGAGATTGCTACCAAGGGACATCTGTGCCGATTCTGGGCAGAACTGATCAGTAAGCTGCCTCAGATGACTACGGCTCCTACTCCCTCTGCGCATGCATCTCTGGATGAGCAGCGCGTAAAACAGGCTATGCTTTTTATCAGAATGCATCACGCAGAACCTATTTCTCTGGAAGAAATAGCCGGCAGTGTCCATATCAGCAAAAGCGAATGCTGCCGTTGCTTTTCCCGCACCCTGCAAATGACACCTTTCGAATATTTAATGAAATATCGTATCTTCGAAGCCACAAGGAAGATGGCGCAGTCTCCCCAGGAGCCTCCTATGTCTATTGCGGATCTGGCTATGTCCGTAGGGTTTAACAACACCAGCTATTTCAATAAATTGTTTAAGAAATACTTAGGCTGTACGCCTACCTATTATCGGACCCATAAAATTGGTTCAATGCCTGAATCAGATACGCAACGTCTTTAACCCCTGCCGTTTCACAGGCAGAGTGCATGGCAAGCTGGGACAGGCCGATATCTACTGTATTCATGGAAACCTGAGCCATAAGGATATTGCCTAATGTACTGCCACCAGCGATATCTGAACGGTTTGCATAGCTCTGATAAGGCACTCCGGCTTTACGGCAAATATCTTTCATCACAGCCGCAGAATAGGCATCAGTAGCATAACGCTGGGACCCATGGTACTTGATGACAATACCTTCGTTCAGATACGGTTTGTTCTCCGGATCAGCTTTCTCCGGATGATTGGGATGCAGGGCATGAGCATTGTCCGCAGAAATCAGGAAACTGTCTGCCAGCATACACCGGTATGCCTCCTCTTCTATCCGCAGATTATTCCGGATACGTACAAGCACATCCCGAAGGAAAGTGGAATCCGCTCCCTGTTTCGTGCCGCTTCCCACTTCCTCATTGTCAAAAACCGCCAGCATATTAATATATTGTCCGTCACAGTCACTGTTCTGTAGCAAAGCCTCCAAGGCCCCGTAGACACATTCCAGATCATCCAGTCTGGGGCCGCAGATGTATTCTCCCTCTATTCCGGTCCGTTTACATTGATCCCGATTATATAAGAAGATATCCTGTCCTAAGATATCCGTTTCTTCCACACCGGCTTCCCGTGCCAAAAGTGCTAAATAGCCGTTCTTTTGATCTATACTGCCTACGAGGGGTGACATGTCCGTCTGGGGATTATATTCCGTCCCTTTATTCATATCCCTGTTCATATGGATCGCCACATTGGGAATGACTGCAAGATCCTTCTGTATATTGACCAGTCTGGTTATCAGTTCTCCCTTATCCTGTACAATGATTCTGCCTGCCACAGACAACGGCCGGTCAAGCCAGGTAGATAAAATCATGCCACCGTATTTCTCCACGTTCCATTTCAAATAATGATTCTCCACGGTCAGTTCCGGATTCTCCTTTAATTTGAAACAGGGAGAGTCGCTGTGGGCTGCCACAATATGAAACCCTCTGCACTGTGATAACGTCATGGAAGTGCTGCTCTTTGCCTCTGCACCGGTTATCTTCGGAATGGTAAAGGCAATCAGGGAAGAGTCATTTCTGGTCACATAATAACATCCTCCTGCTTCTATCTTCCATAATTCCTTCTCGGAAAGCTTCTCATATCCCGCCTGCTTCAGGCGTTGTCCAATCTGGTCAACCGCCTGATAACAGGTAGGACTGTTGTCAATAAACTGAAATAAAGAATCAATATAATCTTTCATGGCATGGATTTCCTCTTTTCTGCTGCTTCATTATATTATATAATAAGCATGTTGCAAATGAATCATAATTATTGTAATAGATAATTGCAAAACTATCAATTAAGCTTGAATAAGTTGTGCAAATTAACATATTCATAAGCAAGGTACTGTGTAGCCGTCGGTACTTAGGTGCTGTATTTTAGCACCTTATGTACCGCTACGAGCGTAACGTAGCGAGAGCGTGCCTGCGTTGAATTGTTAATTTAGCACAACGATACAAAAAATGGCTAAGTTTTGCAATTATCTAATCAACATAATAATATTATACTTGAGGAGGCAAATTATGAACTTTATCAAAAATAACTGGAAAGGCATTGTACTTTGCTTATGCATCGCAATTCCTTCCTGGTTCTTAGGCAAACAGTTTCCTATTATCGGCGGAGCAGTCATCGCTATTCTTGCCGGTATGATCATTACCCTGTTCCTGAAAAATAAAGCACCCTTTGAAAACGGCATTAAATTTACTTCCAAGAAAATTCTGCAGTGGGCAGTAATCTTACTCGGTTTCGGACTAAACTTAAACGTCATCTTACAGACCGGTAAGCAGTCCCTTCCCATCATTGTAAGCACTATCGCCACTTCCCTGATTATCGCTTATGTGCTGCACAAAGTGATGCATATTCCGGGCAAGATCTCTACACTGGTCGGTGTCGGTTCTTCCATTTGCGGCGGTTCCGCCATTGCGGCAACAGCACCGGTCATTGATGCTGATGATGAAGAAGTTGCACAGGCAATCTCCGTTATTTTCTTCTTTAATGTACTGGCAGCACTGCTCTTCCCGACATTGGGATCTTTCCTCGGGTTCTCTACTACCAGCGGTGAAGCCTTCGGTATTTTTGCAGGAACTGCAGTCAATGATACTTCTTCCGTAACAGCCGCCGCTTCCACCTGGGACAACATGTGGGGCTTAGGATCCGCTACATTGGACACCGCGGTTACCGTTAAATTAACCCGTACCCTGGCTATCATACCGATTACATTGGTACTTGCCTTTATCAGAACCCGTAAAGAGAAAGCAAGCGGAACAGAAGGCAAAAAGGTCAGTTTGAAACAGATCTTCCCTATGTTTATCCTTTACTTCATCGCAGCCTCCATCATCACAACCATCGCAGTATCTTTAGGTGTAAGTTCTGCCGTATTTTCTCCTGTCAAGGAGTTGAGCAAGTTCTTTATCGTCCTTGCCATGGCTGCCATCGGTTTAAATACCGATATTGTAAAGCTGATCAAAACCGGCGGAAAGCCGATCATCATGGGCTTCGCCTGCTGGGTAGGCATTACAGCAGTAAGCCTTGTTATGCAACATGTACTTGGTATCTGGTAATCCGTTAGAAAGGTACTGCATGCGTTACAGAATGCATGCAGTATCATTTAATCAGCAGTTTTTCTCCTGTTTCTAAGAAATAAGCGGTTCCCCTATATTCCCCTGCCTCATACAGCTTTGTTATGATCTCACGCATGCGCTGATCCAGTCTGTGATATAGAATAGTCTCCATACCGGAATGCTCCGGATACAGTCCCGCCAGATAATCGCGCTGACGGTTATTTAGGCACTGCAGATTACCGAACCGGCAGGATATATAGCTGAGCGTTTCTCCGTTCTCCTCACATTTACGATGCAGCACAGCACTCAGCTTACCGTTCTGTTTCGGTTCATAACAGATCTCTTTCCACAGAATGATCTGCTGCTCCGGCTCTTTTCCGCCAATCTTACGCATACTCCTTCTCCCATAAGCATCCTGCTCCTGTACGAACACAGAAGGCATTATCAGCAATGCCCCGGAAGGTTCCTCCTTAAGCAGTATCCGGCTCTCATACAGATATTCCAGCATAATCTTCTGCACCTTTGACTTTGGCGCAGGATAATCCAGTCTGTCCACAATCTGATTCAGTGTATATCCGATGTCCGTCAGATGACGGATGGCACCGCCGCAGGCTGCATCTGTGGCATAATTGGATAATGCAGTTTGAAAATAAACATTGTTATTATTATAACTCATAACTCTCCAGATCATCCGGTACACACAGATTGCCCTGATAATATGCCTTTCCTTCAGACGAATACATTTCCTTTCGCTGTGCTATATGGCTGTCCTCCGTATGGTACAGGATCAGATTGGGTATCTGTAGCATCTGTGCCTGTTCACAGGCCTCCTTTACGGTCGTATGATGCTTCTCATAAGGCTTAAAAATATCTGCCTCGCCATACATACAGAATGCTTCCAACATCAGCCATGTACTGCCTTTTACATATTGACTATTGTAGTCATTATATGGTTCATCTCCACAGCAGGTCAGTTTGTGCTCACCATCGTAACACAAGCTGAACCCGTATTGCTTATCCTTCGTGGAATGAATGTCAAAGAAGGTAACCGGACATCCTAAGATCTCACACTGCTCGTTATCTGACACTGTCTGAAAATGAATGTCTGTGTCCACGTGTTTCGTAATCTTACCTTGCAGTAATGTCATGACCATGTTCTTAAGAATCCCTATTACCTCATCATGTCCATAGATGGTCAGTTCTCCCCGGTAATCGCCTTTATTTATTCCCTGTCCGATCATTCGCACCATCCACACAATCCCCATGATATGATCGATATGCTTATGGGTTACAAAAATATGATGAATAGATCTCCAGTCAATCTGTGCATCTTCCAGTTGTTTCAGTATGATGTTGCCTCCGCCGCCGTCTATCAGGAAGGTTTCTCCCTCCTGCTGCAAGGCAAAACAAGTATTATAACACTTTGTGACCATCGCCATTCCGGTTCCCAGCATCGTAAGCTTCATATTCTATCCTCTTTATCTTATTTTCTTTATCCTATCCTTTTTGCACAAATATCCTGTAAACAGCACTTGTCGCAGTAAGGTGCTGTTCTGGCGGTACACACTTCTCTGCCGTGATATACCAGCCTATGGCAGAAATCACTGCCTTCCTCCGGGGGAATAATCTTCCACAACGCCATCTCCACCTTTTTCGGTTCCCTCATATGATCT
>JBJELE010000041.1:0-249901 GCA_051878995.1 Lachnospiraceae bacterium
TGAGAGTGTACTTCTTTAGCAGACCCTGAGTGTTCTTCTTTTTTAGCAGGCTTTGAGGAACTGTCCGATGGCTGTGTCGGCAGTAAGAATTCAGTAAGCTCACTATAGTCTGCTTCCGCTCCTTTCGGAACCTCAATTTTTGTGATATTACAGCCGGAAAATGCAGTAGAATCGATGTTTGTCGGCGGCGTTGTCCCTTCAAAGGTTACCGTCGTCAGACCGGTACAACCATAAAACGTAGCAGCGCCAATCGTCGTCACTCCCGCAGGGATCGTTATGGATTTAAGAGCGGTACATTCCCAAAACGTAGCACCGCCAATCGTCGTCACTCTCGCCGGGATCGTTATGGATTCAAGAGCCTCACAGCAATTAAACGCCTGCGCTCCCAGTATCGTCAGCTGGGAGTTCCCGCCAAAGGTTACCGTCGTCAGAACTCTACACTCATTAAACGCAGAGACGCCAATCTCTGTCACGCTTGCCGGGATCGTTATGGATTTGAGACGATCTCTACAGCCCCAAAATGCAGAATCCCCTATTTTAGTCAAACTATCGGGCAACTCTACGCTCGCAAGACTGCCACAAAATAAAATGCATAGTCCCCGATGGAGGTCACACCGTCATCTATGGATACCTTCGTAATCAAAGTCCTGTAGCCATACCATGGAGCACCTTCCGCGGACCAATCCGGCATATCGCCTGTTCCTTTAGTCTTAAGGGTGCCATTATTACTGTCCAGTTTCCAGCAAAGATTGCTTCCGTCAATCGGCGTAACAAAACCAAAATTCATCGTCGCAACCCCGCCGTTAAACCACTCGTGCAGTTCCATCAGCTTGTCCAGATTGGAAACCTTTTCCCGATCCTCACCGATAAGGTATCAAAGGCATCCGCCGCATCTGCCGCCTGCAGGTAGATCTCTTCCAGGGTCTCTGCATCCTCCTCCGGATCCAGCGCCTCTACATATTCCACATCGGGAAGAGCGTCGATCATCGCCTCGACCTGTGCCACGGTGAAGGTCTTCCGCTCATCTTCCTGCTCATCTTTCTGCCCGTCTTTCTGTTCCGGATCCTCCGATTCGCAGAGCTCACAGACATAGCCGCAGGGTGCCCCCTCCACAGCGGGCTGATAGCCGCAGTCGTCGTCATGCTCCGTGTGGTGTTCGCATAATCCGCTTGTATATGCGCTGTTCTCAACTCCCGTTTCAGCAAACGCCATCAGGCTTGTTCCGAACATCATAACAAATGCCAGTAGCAGTGCCAGTAAACTTTTTGCTCTCTTTTTCATTTCTTTCCCCTTTCGTAAATCATTTCTCATTACAAATCAAAGTATTTACTGTGTATTACTGTACCACATAACAACGTAACGTCAATTTCTTTTACCACAGTTTCCCTAAAATGATAAGTCAGCAGTCGTGTAAGAGATACTTACCACCGCTTACCACTTTTAAATAATAAAAAAACACCTATCCGCTACCGCGTGAACAGGCATTTTTTCTAGGGTTGGGCTGTAAGTAATAAGAACTGCAACCTTTTTTGATTGCAGTTCTCATTGCTTTCGCGCAGCTTGTAGGGGAATCGAACCCCTGTTTCCGCCGTGAGAGGGCGGCGTCTTAACCGCTTGACCAACAAGCCATCTGTTTGACACTTGCTTATCTTATTATATTTTCCTTCGGAATGCAAGTGTTTTTTCAAAAAATTTTGCAAAAATTTAAATTATATGCAAAATTAACAATATTTATCGTTTCCATCAAGGACAATCTATAACACCTTGCTTAAGAAATCAATGGTTCTGGGTTCCTTAGGATGATTGATTACCTCGTCCGGAGTACCCTCTTCTACAATATAGCCGCCTTCCATAAAGATAACACGGCTTGCCACTTCTCTGGCAAATCCGATCTCATGGGTTACTACGACCATGGTCATGCCTTCTCTTGCCAGTTCTTTCATAACGGCCAGTACTTCTCCTACCATTTCAGGATCAAGTGCACTGGTGGGCTCATCAAACAGGAGAATATCCGGGTTCATTTCCAATGCTCTGGCAATCGCCACACGCTGTTTCTGTCCACCGGACAACTGACTCGGATAAGCATCCGCTTTATCGGCCAATCCTACTCTTTCAAGCAGCTTTATAGCTTTATCCTTAGCCTCTGTCTTAGATAATGTCTTAAGATGCACCGGCGCAAGAGTCATGTTTTTCAATACGGTAAGATGATTAAACAGGTTGAAATGCTGGAACACCATACCGATATTCTCACGTACTTTATTGATATCCGTATGCTTATCGGTAACATCTTTTCCGTCTATGATAATCTGTCCGGAAGTTGCCGTTTCCAACTGATTCAGGCAGCGAAGCAGAGTAGATTTACCGCTTCCCGAAGGCCCCAGCAATACTACTACTTCTCCCTCGGACACATCCAGACTGATATCCTTTAATACTTCCAAGGAACCAAAATTTTTCTTTAAATTGCGAACGGAAATCTTATTATCTGCCACGGTTGATCCTCCTCTCAAGCTTCTTGGATACCTTACTCAAAGTGATAATAACAACCATATACATAACACCGACAATAGCCCATGTCTGCAGATTCTTGAATGTATTACCCATGATTGTCTTACCTACATTGGTCAGTTCCGGGAATCCGATAACGGACAGAATGGAGGTATCTTTCAGGGTAATAATGAACTGGTTGATAATAGAAGGTATCATGGTACGGATTGCCTGGGGAATCACCACAAGCCACATAGAAGCACCGTAAGAGAGTCCGAGACTTCTGCCGGCCTCCATCTGCCCTCTGTCCACACTCTGGATACCTGCTCTGATAATCTCAGCCATATATGCGCCACAGTTCATGGAAAGCGCGATCGTACCTGCCTGCAGTGCATTCAGTCTGAAATTCGTAAAACCGATTCCCTGAATACCTGCCGGTACACCAAAATAGATAAAATATGCCAATACAATAAGTGGCACACCACGTACCGCATCCACATAAACTGTACCAATACAATTAAGCACTCTGTTATGACCCACATTCATTAATCCGAAAATCATACCTATCACCATTGCAAACACAAGGGATAATAAGGTCAATAAAAGAGTCTGACCGAGTGCCTTAAGAAGCATCGTACCATATGTCTGAATTATCATTACCATAATACTGTCTCCAATTTCCAACTTACTCTCAGCCCGGCAACAATAACATCCGTCATCATTCCCGGCAAAGGATTAAAACACCCGGGCAGCCGCCCGGCTGTCCGGGGTTTTATTTCTCCTAGTTACCTAAATATTTAGCAAGGATTTCATCATACTTGCCATTAGCCTTGATATTTGCAAGACCTGCATTGAACATATCAAGAAGCTCCTGATTCTCTTCGTTCATGATAGCGAAACCGTAAGGTGCACCTTCGCTCTCCATTCCTTCAGGAATCACCAGTGCAAGACCACCGGTCTTAATAGAGTCAGCCATGATAGGTGTATCTTCTACACAGGCTGCAGAGTTACCAAGGATAACATCCTGATACATGGTAGGTGAATCTTCAAATACTGTTACGGTAAAGCCGTATTCATCTTTCAGGCTGTTAGCGAAGTCTGCGCCTGCTGTACCGTTCTTAACTGCTACATTCTTACCTGCCAGATCAGCAAATCCTGTAACATCGCTGCCTTCAGGAAGAACGAATGTCTGTGTTGCATCATAATATCCGTCAGAGAAAATCCAGCCGGAATCAATTCTTTCCTGCTTGATGGTAGCGCCTGCAATCAGACCGTCTGCCTGACCGGCCTGTACTGCTGCAACGGCTGCATCCCATCCGAGACTCTGTAACTCATACTTGAATCCCTGATCTTCTGCGATAGCTGCCAGAACGTCCACATCAATACCTACGAAATCACCGTTCTCATCAGTAAACTCAAAAGGACGGAATACGGTATCTGTTGCGATAATCCAAACCTTATCATCTGCAGATGCTGTATCATCAGCAGCTTCTTCTGTAGCTGTCTCTTCTGCTGCCTCCTCTGTTGTCTCTTCTGCTGCTGTTTCCTCTGCAGCGGGCTCTGTTGTTGTTGCTGTCTCACCGGAACCACAGGCTACCATAGAAAGTGCCATGCATCCGATCAGAGACATTGCTAATAATTTCTTCATAATACATCCTCTCCTCTTTCTTTTGGGATTATTCCCTATTAACATGAAAGACGGTGTATCTGAAAACTGTTACACCGTCTTTGATGCTTCCTATTCAGTATAGGTATTTTTGATAACCTTGTCAAGAAAAATTGTATCTTTGTATACATGTAGCCGACAATTAACAATCTTTCCCATTTTTAGGTAAATTACAATGTTTCCGCCGCGCTGAGGATTAATTCAACCGCCTTATCAATGCCCAGCTTTTCCGTATCTAAGGTAAGATCAAAATTTCTGGCATCTCCATAGGTCTGTCCGGTATAATGCTCACAATATCTCTTACGTGCCTTATCCACTGCTTTCACATCATTCGCCACCTGACCGGCCGGCACCTGATCCATCATGGCTGTCATACGTTTTACACGCCAGTCAAAACCTGCATGGATAAATACCCGCAGGCAATGATCGAACTCTCGCAATATGTAATCTCCGTTACGTCCTACGATCACACAGCTCTCCTTATTGGCCAGTTCCCGGATCGCATCTCTCTGCGCCTGCCAGATTTCTTCCTCCAATGGTCTGTTATAGAAGTCAAAAAGACTCTGTGCGAAACCGAAATTCTGGGGTACTCTTTCGTCCCATTTACGCACCTGTTCCGGTGTCAAGCTTTTGCCTGCAACGGCAGTCTTGAGAATAATATCCTTGTCATAATATTCTATTCCCAGACTCTTAGCAACCTTTCTGCCGATTTCACCGCCACCGGCACCGAACTCCCGTCCGATTGTAATTAATCTTCTCATAAATTATGCCCTCCCGTTTTTCTTTAATAAATAACTTCCGTTCTGCTTCGTCATCTCTACCTTCTTCTCACATTATGCACCTACAAAATCAAACAGGCTGATCTGATTGGACTCCGGCAGATTGCCAAGCAGTCCTAAATCGCTCATCAGATCCACAATCGTCTTGGATGCCTTCGTCCTCTGTCTGAAATCATCCTTGCTTAAGAACGGTCCGTCCTTGGCGGCCTCCACGATGGCATCTGCCGCCTTTTCTCCCAGTCCGTCTATACTGTTAAGAGACGGCATAAGCTTTCCGTCCACCACCTGGAAAAGCCTGGACTGCGCCGTGAAAATATCAATCGGCACGAACTCAAAGCCTCTGGCATACATTTCCTGCACGATTTTCATATCTTTATAGGCATCCTGCTCTTTCTTGGATAAAGTATCACTGCGTCTCTTGTAATCTGCCATCACATTTTCCAGATGCCGCTGTCCCTGACACATCAGCTCGTAGGAAAATGCCGAAGCACGAATACTGAAATAGGCCGCATAGTAAGCAAGCGGGTAATTGACCTTACAGTATGCAATACGCCATGCCATCATAACATAAGCCGCTGCATGCGCCTTTGGGAACATATACTTGATCTTCTTACAAGACCAAATATACCAGTCCGGTACATCATTGTCCAGCATGGTCTGCTCCCATTCCGGTTTCAATCCTTTTCCTTTTCGTACGCTCTCCATGATGGTAAAGGATAAGGAAGGATCTACCCCTTTCTGAATCAGATAGATCATAATATCATCACGACAGCAGATTGCCGTAGAAATCGTTGCCTTGCCTTCCTCAATCAGCGTCTGGGCATTTCCCAGCCATACGTCTGTACCGTGGGACAGACCGGAAATACGCACCAGATCCGTGAAACACTGGGGCTTCGCATCAATAACCATCTGGATAACGAAATCCGTACCAAACTCCGGAATACCAAGACTTCCGATCTTACAGCCGCCGATCTGATCCGGTGTAATCCCCAGCGCATCCGTAGACTGGAACAGGCTCATAACCTGTTTATCATCCAGTGGTATCGTAACCGGATCAATTCCCGTCAGGTCCTGCAGCATACGAATCATGGTAGGATCATCATGGCCCAGTATATCAAGCTTAAGCAGGTTATGGTCAATGGAATGATAGTCAAAATGTGTCGTTATCGTATCTGTTGTCATATCATTGGCAGGATGCTGTACCGGAGTAAAAGAATTAATATCCTCTCCCACCGGCAATACAACAATACCGCCCGGATGCTGTCCCGTGCTTCTGCGGATTCCCGTACATCCTGTTACAATACGGTTGATTTCGCAGACACGTTTGTGTTTACCACGCTCTTCGTAATAGTTCTTCACATAACCAAAAGCCGTCTTATCCGCAAGGGTACCGATCGTACCGGCACGGAACGTCTGCCCGTAGCCAAAGATAACTTCCGTATATTTATGCGCCTTACTCTGATACTCACCGGAGAAATTCAAGTCAATATCCGGCTCTTTATCCCCTTTAAATCCAAGGAATGTCTCAAAAGGAATATCAAAGCCTTCCTTGCGCAAAGGCTCTCCGCACACAGGACAGTTCTTATCCGGCATATCGCAGCCGGCACCGCCTCCGTATGCCTTAACCTCCTCAGAATCAAAATCATAATAATGACACTTTGGACACAGGTAATGAGGGCTTAAGGAATTTACCTCCGTAATACCTGCCATATTTGCCACAAAAGAGCTTCCAACCGAACCACGGGAGCCTACCAGATAGCCGTCCTCCACGGATTTCCATACCAGCTTCTGTGCAATAATATACATCACGGCAAATCCATTGGATATGATGGAGTGCAGCTCACGCTCCAGTCGCTCCTCTACAATAGGCGGCAGCTTCTCCCCATACAGTTCATGTGCCCTGTTATAGCAGATATCCGTAAGCTGCTGATCGCTGTTTTCAATGACCGGCGGACACTTATCGGGTCTTACCGGGGACATAGACTCTATCATATCCGCAATCAGATTGGTATTGGTGATGACTACTTCCTCTGCCTTATCACTGCCCAGATACTCAAATTCCTGAAGCATCTCTTCCGTGGTACGCAGATAAAGCGGTGCCTGATTGTCCGCATCCGGGAAGCCCTGTCCTGCCATGATAATACGTCTGTATACCTCGTCCTCCGGATTCAGGAAATGCACATCGCAGGTAGCCACCACAGGCTTATGGAACTGTTCTCCCAGTCGCACAATCTTACGATTCATCTCCATGATATCTTCCATGGAGTTAATATTCGGTATTTTTTCGGATTCTATCATGAATTTATTATTGCCAAGGGGCTGAATCTCCAGATAATCATAGAAATTCACCAGTCTGGCAATCTCTGCATCCGCCTTATTCTCCAATAACGCCCGATATAATTCTCCCGCCTCACAGGCACTTCCCAGAATCAGACCTTCCCGATACTGATTGAGCAGGCTCTTGGGGATACGGGGTCTTCTGGAAAAGTAAGTCAGATGGGACTGGGAAACAAGCCGATACAGGTTCATACGTCCCTCATTGTTTTTTGCCAGAATGATTGCATGATAAGTAGGCAGCTTCTTGACAATATCAGGACTGGATTTTCCCTTTTCATTGATCTGCGCCAGCGTGGTGATGCCATCCTTCTCCATCATGGGGATCAGCTTCACAAAAATTTCTGCCGTAGCCTCCGCATCATCCACCGCCCGATGATGATTTTCCAGGGAAACGCCTAAAGCCTTTGCCACCGCATCCAGTGTATGCTTCGCCTGTCCCGGCATCATAACTCTGGCAATTCCTACCGTATCGATATAAGTAAAATCATGATTTAACCCCTGTCGCTTACAGTTCTCTATCATAAAACTCATATCAAACTCAGCGTTATGGGCTACCAGCATACAGCCCTCGCTAAACTGCAGAAACTGCGGTAATATCGTCTCTATCTTCTCCGCATCCACAACCATATCATCTGTTATGCTTGTCAGTTTCTCTATTTCAAAAGGAATCGGGACCTCCGGATTGACAAACGTAGAAAACCGGTCCACGATTTTTCCATCGGACACCTTCACGGCACCTATCTCTATGATGCGATTTTCCACCGGAGAGAAGCCGGTCGTCTCAATATCAAAGACTACGAAATCCTGCTTAAAATCCTGTCCCTTCTCATTAGTTGCTATCTCATGCAGATCATCTACCAGATACGCCTCTACCCCATAGATTACCTTGAAGAAATCCTGCTTATCCGGGTCCGGATCTCCGGCTTCCTTCCGTTTATTCTTCTCTGCCTTCCACAGATCCTCCCATACATGATTGGCATCCGGGAAGGACTGTACCACGCCATGATCTGTAATCGCAATGGCAGGGTGCCCCCACTGATAGGCACGTTTTACTATATCCTTTGCCTCGGACACACCGTCCATATCACTCATCTTCGTATGGCAGTGTAGCTCCACGCGCTTACGCACACCGGTATCCATACGGGAAGTGGTGAAATCCGGGATCTTCTTCACACCAACAAGAGAACCGATGGTCAACTCATGATCAAACTTATCCATCATGGTCATTCCCTTAATCTTAACAAAGACTCCGGGTTTAATACCATCTGTTATCTCTGCAACCTGCTCATTGTGGGCAAACATTTTGATGGTCATGGTGTCTGTGTAATCGGTTACATCATAGATTAAGATAGTTCTTTCATTCTTGATCTCTCTTTTGTCCATATTGAGGATTTTACCCCGGATGACCACCTCACCCAGTTCTCCTACGATCTCCTCAATCGGCATTGCTTCCTCCTCGAAGTCTCTGCCGTATAATACATCCGGATTATCAGAGCGTTTCACAGCCCGCTTCATATCCGGTTTGTCATTCTTTTTGCCCCAGTCACCCTTCTTACCGGGTGCAGGCACATCTATTGTTTCCGATTTATGTAAACCTTTCTGTTCATTGCCACCTGCTGTTACAGCCGTCTGTGCTGCTATGCCGTTGTTTACAGCAGAATCTGCGGCAACGCCATCCGAAGACTGCGTCCCGTCTGTTCCATCGTTCCATCCAAGGATATCTGCTGCTTTTCCCTCTACCGCATAACCGGCCCTTGCCGAGATCTCTGCCACCTGCATGGCAAGCCGGTGTTCATCTTCTTCCTTATATTTTCCGGTCTCCCGCTCTTTATAGCCGACAGTAACCTCCACAGGCATATTGCAACGTTCAGCATAGATTTTCTCCAGAATACGGATCAATTCCTCTGCCTTGCTCTTGCCAAGCACCGTGTCTTCCACTGTTAACTGTAAACGGTTGCCATCAAAAGCAATATCTGCCTTTTTGAACAGATTGTATTCTACCGGAGAAAAATCCCGAAGTTCCAGCAGAATACTGTCCCTATATACCTCCATCAGCTTCTCAGGATTATACTGCGCTGACAGACTGAAATGCTCATAGAACTTAATAACGATGGGATTGTTAGGAAAGAACTGTCTTTTGATCTCATTCTCTACCTTATAGATATCCTCTTTCTGAATCAGGTGATCCGCTGCAATATAAATGCGCAGGAAATCCTTCCGCTTGGTTGCAGTCACTTTCTCCACCGTAACCTGCTCAAACAGATCCTTCAGTCCCGTATCCAGTTTTAACGTAGGAAATACATCAAAAAACTGCTTAGACATCACAAACCATGCCTTTCTCACAAACTATAAAAGAATTCGTCACATTATTCTCCCCAGTGCAGTAATTCTTCCCGCAGGATATCTAACAACTGATTCTCCGGTACCTTCTTCACAATTTCGCCGCGCTTAATCAGAAGTCCCTCTCCCTGGCCTCCTGCAATACCGATATCTGCCTCTTTGGCCTCTCCCGGACCGTTTACCGCACATCCCATAACAGCCACCTTGATGTCCAGCGGGATATCAGCCACCATAGCTTCTACCTGATTAGCCAGCCCAATCAGATCAATGCGGGTTCTGCCGCAGGTAGGGCAGGATACTACTTCAATACCGCCCTTGCGCAACCCCAGTGTCCGTAAAATCAGCTTGGCGGATTTAATCTCTTCTACCGGATCTCCGGTCAATGACACACGAATCGTATCACCGATACCCTGATTGAGAATGATACCAAGACCGATGGCGGATTTGATATTGCCGCTTTGTACCGTGCCGGACTCCGTAATACCCACATGCAGCGGATAGTTCGTCTTCTCAGCCAGTATCTCATGGGCCTTCACGCACATCATCACATCGGATGATTTAATACTGATTACCATGTTATCATACCCCAGATCTTCGATGATACCCACTTTATCCAGTGCGCTCTCTACGATTCCTTCTGCGGTCACACCATGATACTTCTCCACCAGTTCCTTTTCCAGAGAACCACTGTTGACCCCCACACGAATCGGGATATTCCGCTCCTTTGCCACGGCTACCACCGCTGCCACTTTCTCCCTGCTGCCGATATTGCCGGGATTGATACGGATCTTATCTGCGCCGTTCTCCATGGCTGCAATCGCCATCTTATAATCAAAATGAATATCCGCTACCAGCGGAATATGAATCTGTTCCTTAATCTTCCCGATTGCCTCCGCTGCCTCTATGGTAGGAACCGTACAGCGGATGATCTCGCATCCTGCCTTTTCCAGCCTGAGAATCTGAGCCACGGTGGCTTCCACATCCTCCGTCCTTGTATTGGTCATGGACTGAATCAGGATAGGATTTCCTCCTCCAATGACTTTAGCTCCGATTTTAATTACCTTTGTATGGTCACGATACATATGAATACCCATGCCTTTCCTGCTTGATCAGATACCGCCGGTACTATGTTTGCGATATCTCTCCATCTAATAAATTGTAATGCTTTAACCTCAGATAATTATACATGAATTTCAATCAAAAGTACACTCTGTTAAGAAAACCTGTTTCTCCACTTTCTTAATAAACCGGCTCCTATATGTATTCCTTTTACGCCATCCACGGCCATTTCCCGATAAATCTCTCCAAATATCGCCCACTACCTGATACCGCTTCGTCGGTTCTTCTTCCATACATTTGCGAAGCACCCTCTCCATTTTCCTGCTGACAGCAGGGGCATAGCTTGTTATGGGCAGTTCTGTATACGGAGGATAAGCCGGATCTGCACCGGTAAGCATATAGTACATTACCTTACCAAAGGCATAGATGTCGCTTCGCTCATCCGCATAAGCTGTATTTCCCTCCCGTTTCATCTGCTCCGGTGCTGCATATCCCATACTGACCGCTTTTCGTCTTTCCTCATATCCACTATAATTACGATAATAGGCAGCACCGAAATCCACCATTCTGAGATTACCATTCGGACATACCATAATGTTATCCGGCTTTAAATCCTGATAAATAACAGGTGGTTTTCTTGTGTGCAGATATTGCAATATGGACAATAATTGTTCTGCCCACTCCTTAGCCCGTTCTTCTCTTACCATTCCGGCACTTTTTATATAGTTATGTAAACTTATTCCCTCTATGTATTCCATGACTAAATACCATGCCTCGTCCCACAGCAGATCATATACGACAGGTAGCATGGGATGCTGTAATTTTTGCAGAAATTCTGCCTCTTTCTTAAGCTGCTCTTCTGCCTCCCGACTACCATTCCACACCCTTTTCATCGCCACAAGACGATGCAGTACCGAATCCTCTGCCATGTACACACAGCCTTCGCCGCCCCGGCCAAGGGCTTTGATCAGTTTGTACTTTCCAATATATGTACGCTGATCCGGTTCTCTCATACTGCTCTTACTGCCATCTGTCTGATAATTTATCCGATCATTCATATTCTATATCCTTTATCCTCCCGGTTTCTTTAAGTTAAATCTGTATTCTCTCACTTTTCAATTATCGCTACAGTATCATTCTGCCTTAATACAGATAGCCGACAGATTATCCCGCTCTCCCCGCTTCATACATGCGGTGCCGATTTCATTCAGTCTTCCTTCCATCTGTATTTCTTCCTTTAACTGCCTTGGATTAAGGATATCTCCCAACTCCTGATTGGTAACACAATGATAAAATCCATCGCTGCATAATAAAAAGGCATCCCCTCTTTTCAGTGTCCCCATTCGATAATCAGGTCTGAAATACCCAAAGCTTCCCACACATTTGGTCAGTCGGTTTCTCTCCTGCACATGATCCGTTGTCATAGGTTCCGGAATGTCATGTTTACCGATTCCATGTTTACCGCTCTTCCTGTTATCTCCACGGTTGAATCTTCCCTTTGACCTTATCCGGTAGATTCTGCTGTCCCCCAGATGCCAGATCAGATAGATATCCTCCCATAATACAAGCACCGACACTGTCGTACCCATATCCAGTTGTTCTCTCCCGGCATACTGCCGCATCTGTTCCTGCACATGATACACCATTCTGTCCAAAGACCTCCTGATCACCCAGTACGGTTTTTTCTTATGGATTAACCGCATAAGAGAACCATAGAACCATTCCTGTAATCGCTCTGTCATATAGCCGCTTGCATTCTCACCCTGCTGCAGGCCGCCCATTCCGTCACAGACTGCTGCCATCAGAACTCTTCCTCGTCCGGTCAGTACCTGCTGTAATGTAAGGGAATCCTGATTACAGGCTGCTACACTGCCGCGATTCCAGTATACTGCTGTTACGTACTGCATAAATTTTACCACGCTCCTTACGAAACACTTGTTATGAAATAAATATTCTGCCCTATTGCTTGAAATACTACGGGAATCCCGCGGACTTCTTTAGATTTCCGAATGAAATCTGATGAGAAAATTATATTACAATCCGGGCTGCTATGCAACCCGGAAATCCTTATATTCATACTCAACTGACAAATTCTTTACTCTGTTTCCTTATATATAAACTCCGAAAATGCCGCTGTTCCACCTGGCTGCTTAGTAGAGAAAGCAAACAATCCTGCACGACAGCCGCAAAAATGATCCAGTTTAAAGAATAATTTATGTACAGGCCCTGCCGGAATGCTTCTTCCCTGTTCCATATATCCAAATTGTACTTCATCTTTCATATCGGTGAAATCAACTTGCAGAAACAGTCTTATACTCCGCTCTTCCCATGGCATTATCTGACATTCCCGGTATATTTCTTCTCCATTTTCCTCTGCTTTTTCTCCCACAACAAGGTAGTTTTTCCCTTCTTTTCTTGTAATGGCAATCATTCCGTACAATCCCTGCAGCGCACACAAGCCTGCATAATCCCCTTCCTTTATATCCCGAATATCCAGAGTCACCTCTACCCTGCATCCCGGAAACAGAAGTCTCTGTGTTAATGTATTTTGGGCCTGTTCCACATTTTGACACAATTTCCCGGTACGAATTACAAACTGTCGGTTACGAATCTCCCAAAGGGAATCTGTCGGAGTATGATTAAACTGCCATACTTTTTTCAATACCGTTCTTTCCTTCTGCATATCATCACAGTCAAAGTCATCACTGGCATATAACGCCTGATATCTATATCCCGGCCTTGTACTTCTTATCGCAAATTCCTCCGGAATATGACCAGCTTCTCCAAATACCGGAAAATCATCTTCAAATCGAATCGGGACCAATATGGGAATACGTCCTACTGCACCACAATCTTGAAAAAGTACCGCATACCAGTCGCCCCATGGTGTATCAACAATACCTCCCTGTGCAACTCCCTGATTACAATAATCTCTTGTATCTTCAAGAACGTCCTTTCCCGTAAACACCCCATCCAGACTGTCTGCCACGAAACAGGCCTGGGTTCTCATCCACTTATCCCTGCGGGAATGAATCAGGAAAACATAATATTTCCCATTAATTTTATAAATATGAGCACCTTCATATCCAAGAACAGGATTACCCCTGTCACTGATAATGACCCGATCAATGCCTCCCGGCAGCGGTCCTGATAAATCCGCCTTCAACTGTGTCAGATGGATTTCTGTATTGCCATATACAATGTATATCCTGTCATCTTCATCAAATAACAGGGAACAATCATGATAGAAGCCCTCAATTGCCCGTTTTTCCCATGGCCCCTCTGCCTGATTTGCCGTAAAAAGATAGGTCTTGTGCGTATCATTGGCTACAAAACAAACGTAAAAGATGCCATTATGATACCGTAAACTGGGCGCCCACATTCCCTGCCCATAGATATTGTGATTTTCTTCCAGATATTGTCCTTTCGTCTCGTCCAGCCTCTCATACACATAGGACACCGGTTCCCAGTTTACCAAATCATAAGAACGCAAAATAGCACCTCCGGGAAAGAAGTGCATAGTCGTGCTTGCCATATAGTAAGTATCTCCGACCCGGATCACATCCGGATCGGGATAGTCCATTTTCATAATTGGATTAACATTATGATTCATTTTCTCTATCCTTATTCTGTTCCGTTTGATGTTACTGCCCATTCCACACCTTTGGTAAAATATTCTCTCCAAAAGGCCATATCGTGAACACCGGGGCTTTCATAATAGAGATGGGCTACCTGCTGTTCCTCTAAAAAGTGATGAAATGCTCTGTTATTCTCTAATAGAAAATCCTCAGTTCCGCATGCCATATAAATCTCCGGTATCTCTTTGTTCTGCTCTATTAACTGCAGTAACAGCGTTTCCGGATTATTGGTACTCTTTTCCACCATGTCAATCCTGTCAAAGCACCGGAAATAATATTCATAATTTGCCTTTTCGTTTCTTTCCCCTTCTTTCATACCTGCAATTTCATGAATAATCAACGCAGAAGATAACGCGATAATTCTTCCGAAGGTTTCCGGGAAGGCAAATCCGGTATGCAATGCTCCGAATCCTCCCATTGACAGACCGGCTACAAAAGTATCTTCCCTCTTCATGGCAAGATGAAAGGTCTTTCTGACATACTCCACTAATTCTTTACCAACATAAGTCCCATACTGAAATCCGGTAGCTTCCGCATCCAGATAAAATGAATTCTCCGCATTCGGCATAACCATTGCAAAATGATATTTCTCTGCCAGTTCCGTTAACTCCCAAAAGTCTTCTGCACTTCCGGTATATCCGTGTAAAAAGAACCCGGTCTTAACTACCGGTTCCTTCTGTCCTTCTCTCGGGTCATTCGGAAGGAACATATTGAAGTCCACATTTCTCTGCAGACATTGCGAGAAAAAATGAATTCTAAAGACTGCCATCGTGATTTTCCTCCATAACAGGCTAATGCCTGTCGTTTCAACACTTGCAAAAATACTCTATGTGTGTAGCGCAAAAGATTTCAGACTTGCGTTCCCGGCGCCGGTATAAGTTATATAGATTGCACGGATACCATCCGGAACATCAATATTTTCAGTATACGTTTCCCATACGTTGGAATATTCTATCTTAATCTTTGCGAGAACTTCTCCATCCCACTTACATCGGATTTCAAAAATGCCGTCTGCATATCCTCTTGTAGTAATGCTGATTTTCCTTATATCCGTACAGGCGAAATATTTAAAGCCCGCCGTTGCCGAATCCATAATATTGGCAATATAGCCCGGCTCTTCATCTCCGTCTCTTCCCTCCTGCACAATCTTCGGGAATTTATCACCGCCTACATAAACCGACGGTTCCCGGGTAAACAAATTGCAGGCAATATAAGCCGGATGTTCCCCTTCTCCCTGTAATGGCCCACCGTTCAGACCACAGGATGTCATTTCTACCTGGGGAATACTGCCATCCTCATGAAACTGTATTTCTTCTGCACATCCCTGCCGGCTATACCAGGTGCCGTTTGTATGCCTGTGATAGAATACATACCATTTCTCCCCTATCCGGATAATGCTTCCATGGTTATTGGCCCCATATGCCGTCGGCATCTCTGCCGGCTTATAGCTGTCAATGTGAAGATCACAGTTGCTGACAATAACACCACCGTAATGAAAGCCCTCTGTCGGACTGTCAGAAACTGCATAACAAAGCTCATGCATCACCTGGGAAGAATAGATAAAATAATATCTGTTATCCTTCTTGCGAATAGAAGAAGCCTCGAAGAAAGCATGCCCTTCGTATTCCGTCCCATCGCTATAAGCAGAACCGGGTAGAATAAACTGCGGTGCTTCTTTTATTGTAAGCATATCCTCTTCCAGTACCGTTACCATGGCTCCGGTTCTGGATTTATCTCCCATACCACAGAAGCCTGTATATAACCAAGTGGTAGTTCCTTCTGTCAATACAGCGGGATCAAACTGGGGTTCATCTCCCTCCCGTTCCCCTAACCGCGTACCATCCGGATAGTGCACATAACCATAGAACTGATATCGTCCCGCCGGTGTATCACACACTGCTACCGATACGACCGAAACATGGTCAAGTACATAATACAGATAATATCTGCCGTCCGGTCCGACGGTTACATCCGGAGCATACAGACACATCTTACCGTCCCGGTTTAACGGATCTGCCGTTTTGGGATAAATTATCCCTTCATAACGCCAATTGCCCGGATCGTCCACCGGCGCAGACCAACAGACATAATCTCCCAGACAGAAGACATGCCCGTTATAATAATCATGGGAGCCATATACATATACTCTGTCACCAAAAACATAAGGCTCCCCATCAGGTACATATTCCCAGGATGGTAAATAAGGATTCAAAGCTTCTTTTCTCATATCAATCAACTCCAGATCCGATAATGTCCGCTCAATGCAAGAAATGCAAACAGATACAGGCAATTATCATAATACCTTCTGTTTCCCTCCCGAAGAGGGGTTTCCCAAAAGCGTCTGACATGTTCCATTGCATATTTTCCGCTTGCAGCAAGGGATGCCTGGGCGTTGGTAGCAACAATTGCCACCGGATGCAAAGCATTTTCCTCTAACGGCGTACCGTCAATCTCATAGATTTTATAATTGCCGTCTGCTGCCTTTTCTGAGAAAAAGCGTTGTATCTTATCCGCACATTCTCTCTCCCATTCGTCCGCAGCAAACCATGCATAGTCTAAGCCGATATTGGCTGCAACGCGGTACGCATCACTGTAAAACCAGTCATGTCTGCCTCCGAACTCCTGATAATGCCTGTTATGTGGACTTCCGTCATAATCAGCATACTCTGCCGCAAGACCGGTATCGGGATGACATGCTTTCTTCAGATACTCCCGGCTCGCCTTCGCCGCTTCACGCCAGAACTCTGCATCCTCCGGATCTGCCCAGAGTGCAAATAATTCATAGAAATGCGGCAGATGATACGACGGATCGCTCCAGTCGCAATTCGTAATAAATTTGATCAATTTATTGGAAGGCTCCCACATCGGTTCTCCCGGACTGCCGTCTTCCCCCTTGTGAACCGCTTCATGCAGAATCGCTCTTGCTTCCTTCGCATAATCAAATATTCCGGTTCCGTTTCCCCATCTGTTGGCTGCAAAGAACAATGCCATGGCAAAATATTCCTCACCATCCGGAGCCGGTCCATAAGCATTCTTAGTACCATCCGTGGCACACGACCATGCAAAATATCCTTTGTTTTCTCCTTCCGGAAGATACATATATGTTTTGGTCCATTTCCAGATGCGGTCAAACTCCTCTTTCTTATCCATCTGCACACACATCATCATGCCGTATGACATGCCTTCCGTCCGTACATCATGATTTCCGGTATCGGTCATATATCCCATATCATCCCCCACCGGATAATAGATTCTCTCCTCATCCGTTCCATAGAACATTGTTTGAAAAATCTCTTCCAGACGCTTTTCAATTACTTCCTCTGAATATCCCGCCTCGGCAAATACATTTCTGTATATGCCTGTTTGAAACGCTCCTGCCATGTTCTGACCACCTTTCTATGAATAAGCAATCTCCAGCTTTTCGAAAATTGCCTCTGTATTACTGTTCTGATTTTCAGTCACGGCAAATACGCCCATTGTACAGCCTACGAAGCCTCCTGCCTCTTCTGTCGTCATCGCCTCTAACGGAATCTGCTCTGCAAGACACTGTTGGTTCAGGAAACAGGACGCAATCCCCTGCTTGCCCTCTATCCGCAGTCTGTAACTGCCCTGCTCACAAGACTCCCTGAAAAGAAGGGTCTCATTCCCTTTTTCCCTCTTTGTGATTTTTACGACAGTCTGTTTATCCGCTCTACATACTGATACCGTCAGGTAATTCTCTGCGTTATAGAAATACACAAGTCCTGCTTCCTCGCCGTCTTCCGGTGTGAAACACATGTCTGTTTCTAATGAAAAACTATATTCTTCCACTCTGACACCGATATAAGAAGGATTGCCTGTACCCGACAACGCATCCCTGCCACACAGAAGATACAGCCTGCCATCCCCCATATGGTATCGTTCTGCGGGAAGCTGTTTTCTGAGCATAACACAGGATAAATCCAGGGCTTGTTCCCAGTGGATTCTCTTCTCTCTCTTCTTTCCGAAGGTCGTATCCGTTACCGGCACTTTACCTTCTCCCGCATAGAATACCGGCCAATCATTTTCCCAGATAACCGGTACCAGAAAGGTTTCTCTTCCCAAAGCACATCTGCCGTCCAGCATCCTCGTTCCAAGCATTACCGCATACCAGCTTCCGTCTTCCATTTCGATCAGATCAGCATGCCCCATATTCTGAATCGGGTATTTCTCTCCCAGATGTCTGTGGGTAAATACCGGATTGTTCTTACAGCTCTCATAAGGGCCGAAAATCTCTCGGCTTCTTGCCACACTGACACTATGTTCATGCGCCGTTCCGCCCTCCGCAATCATCAGATAATACCAGTCATCCTTTCGATAAAGGTGCGGTCCTTCCGGCCATATGGCATTCTTAGCAGCACCATCCCATAGGGCATGTGCCTCACCTGTCAGGCAGCCTCTTTCAAGATCCAGCTCCTGAATCCATATTTCACAATCCCCATAGTATTTTGCGTCCTTTTTAAACCTCTGTCCTATATAAAAGCATTTGTCCCCTTCAAAATACAGGCTGGGATCTATTCCCTCTGCATCCTTCAGAAAGACAGGATCAGACCATGGTCCTTGAGGATCTTTGGCTGTCACATAGAAGTTTCCGCCCCTTCCCGCATTGGTGGTTATCATATAGAAGGTTCCTTTATGATAACGCAGGGTAGGTGCAAAAATACCGGAAGAAACTTCCATCTCATCTAAATCAAGCTGACTTTCCCGCTCCAGAATATGACCGATCTGTTTCCAGTTGATCAAATCATCACTCTCAAAAATCGGTATACCCGGAACATAGGTAAAAGTTGAATTAGCCATATAATACTTACTGCCCACTCTGCAAATGCTGGGATCAGGATACATTCCCCGTAAAATCGGATTCGAAATCTCTGTGTTCATTCTGCTCGCTATCTCCTATCAGTTCTATAATCATATCATATAATTCACTTATTCCTTAACACCACCCAGAGTCATACCTGTCACAAAATACTTCTGTAAGAACGGATACAGACAGATAATCGGTAACATTGTTACAATCGTTGCCGCTGCCCGAACGGAAGCCGGCGTAACTGTTCCCACTGCATTTTTCATAGTTTCCACCGAACCGCTCTGATTTGTAACAGAAGATAATAATTTCATCAACTCATACTGTAACGTTGTCAGGTTATCACTCATTCTGTTGTACAGCATGGCATCAAACCAGGAGTTCCACTGTCCTACCGCCACAAACAACGCAACCGTAGCGTAGACCGGTTTACATAACGGAGAAATAATCTTCAGGAATATGGTTGTATATCCGGCTCCGTCTAACTGTGCCGATTCTTCCAGACTATCAGGAATACCGTTCATATAGGTTCTGATAACGAGCATATTAAATGCATTGAGCATTCCCGGGATGACATACACCCAGAAGCTGTTCGTCAGTCCAAGACTCTTATACAGTAAGAAGACAGGAATCATTCCGCCGTTAACATACATGGTTATAACCCAGAACAGTGAAAGCTGCTTTTTGAAAAGAAATCTTTTTCTGCTGACAATAAACGCCAGAATAGCATTAGAAAATAACGCCAGTACAGTTCCAATGACAGTACGCGCAACAGAAATAATTGTTCCGGTAACCAGATTATTCTTCTGCAGTACAGTGATATAATTCTTTAAGGTCCACTTTCTCGGCCATAAATAGATACCGCCACGCAATGCATCTGTACCATCATTGAAGGAAATTGCAAGTGTATTCAAAACGGGATACAGTGTCATGATTACAAACAGTATCATAAAAACGGTATTGCAAAATACGAAAAGCATATCAGCAAAACTTTTTTTCTTTCTATTCTTTTTTCCAATTGTCATACCTTCCACCTCTTAAAATAATCGTTCATCACCATTATGCTTTGCAATCTGATTTGCAATCACAATTAATATGATACTTACCAGGCTCTTGAAAATACCGGCAGCCGTACCAAGTGCGTAATCACCCTGACTGATACCCCATTTCAATACATAGATATCGATGGTCTGGGAAACGCTCTGCACAAGTCCGTTTCCTAAAAGGTACTGAATTTCAAATCCGGCATTTAATACATTTCCCACATTCATTAACAACAGAATCATTATTGTCGGCTTGATACCCGGTAATGTAACATATTTAATCTTCGCCCATCTTCCCGCGCCGTCTATCGAAGCCGCTTCATAAAGAGACGGATCGATTGCCGTAATCGCCGACAGATAGATAATGGCATTCCATCCGGTTTCCTTCCACACATTGGCAAAGGCTACTATGCCCCAGAAATACTGAGGATGTGCGAAGAAATTAAGAGGTTGGTCAAGAATATGAAACTTCAGTAAAAGTTCATTGACAATACCACTGGAAGAAAGTGCATCGTGTAAAATACCCGTAACAATAATCCATGAGAGGAAGTGCGGCAGATAAGAGATTGTCTGTACACTCTTCTTGCCGAATTTTGATTTTATTTCATTTAACAAAATAGCGAATACAATCGCCGCAATAAAGGTTGCAATCAGATTAATAACACCCATGGCCAGAGTATTTCTGATTACCTTCAGGAACGCAACATCCGAAAATAACTGTTTAAATTTATCAAGACCGATAAAAGTTGAATGCAACAAACCATCCTTTGGTTTATAATTCTGAAAGGCCATCAGCCATCCCACTAACGGAAAATAGCAAAAGATCAATCCATATACAACTATGATTGCAGACCAGATTAGAAGAACTTTCTGACGTTTTATCTCTTTCCACGTAATCTTAGTGGCTGTTCCATTCGTCTGTTTTTTCTTAGTCAAAGCCATTATTCTATCTCTCCTTGTTTTAATCAGAAAGGCAGATGGAATATCGATTTCATCTGCCCCTCTTACTGATTACATCCTAATTATTTAAATTTAGCAGCCTGCTCCATTCTCTTATCAAGCTCTCCCTGCATTTCAGCCAGGAAGTCTTCAGGCTTACATTCGGAATAGACACCCATATACTCACTCCATGATGCCTCGAAGTCATCTGCCATAACTACCTTCGGAAGGTACTCATGTTTCACTTCTCCCATCTTAAGCCATGCAGTTCCGCCTGCTGTATCCGTAGTTAATGAGTTAGAATATGACCACATCGGATACCATGATCCGGGAGCTTCACTTGAACCTAACATGTCAACATACGTCTTGGCACCATATGCATCAAAAGTAGCTTTAACCTCGTCATTCAATGTTTCATAGAACATACTGGGCTGATTTTCCGGCTTGGTTGCATTCATTCCATCATCGCTTGTACCATTGTACTGAGGGAAGTAGGAATAAGGACAAAGATGAGATGCTTTATAAGCAGCATCAGCAGCCGCTGCTATCTGGTCCTGATTACGGTAGAATTCTCCGTTATCAAGCACTTCATAATCCACACCTTCAACGCCCCAGAAACGGAGATCGTGGATTTCCTGATCCAACAGATCATTTACAAACTGTAATGCACCTTCCACATCCTGACAGCTTGTTGTAACAGCAAGTCCACTGGATACGTTAAGTACACCGCCGGAATTATGCCACTGATTCTTGATTCCCTTATCAATCGTAATCGGTAACGGAACATAAGCACATCCCTGAGAATCTAATCCCTGCTGTTTAATAGAGTCACCGGCAGAATATGCAAAATCCCACCACTGATCAACCATACCAAGTACACGACCTGTAGAAAGCTTTGCTATGTACTCATCATAAGTCTGGGTAAAGGACTCCGGATCAACAACGCCTTTCTTATATTCTTCATTTAGCTTCTGGAAGTATCTCTTAGCTGTAGGCGTTGTATTATAGTCAACAACTTTCAATGTTTCAGGATCTACAATAACAGAACCGTCATTCGGATATCCGTCTAAGAACTGCGGCGCATTCTCCAGACAGAAATATCTCCAATCCTCACACAGAATTGTATAAGGAATATTCTCTGTGCCATCCTCCATCGTAGGATTTGCTGCATTATAGTCTTCAAGTAACTGGAAGTACTCATCCAGAGTCTCAACCTTTGGATATCCTGCCCATTTCAATACTCTGGTCTGAATCCAGAATGCCTCATCATTGTGGGCACACGCCTTCTCTTCTCCCTTAATGGTAGAGAACTGAGGGATATAATAAATCTTACCGTCATCCTGACGAAGCTTATCCCATTCTTCCTCTGTAAATAGAGCTTTAATATTCGGATAATTATCAATATAATCATCCAGCGGCACCAATGCTCCTGCATCAATCAACTGTGGCGTGCCGCTTCCACCTTCTATAAAATCGGGATATTCCCCGCTGGCAATCAATGTTCCTACAGCTTCCTTGTCGGTCTGACCGGTAAGCCATGTTTCTTTAACCTTAGCTCCGACCTTCTCTGCAATAATCTGCTGAACCTCATTATCCTCGTTGATTTCTGTTGTAGCAGGTGTTGCAAAGAATGCTGTAAATTCCTTAATCTCACCATCTGCACTGCCTGTACTGTCTGTACTGTCTGTGTTGCTCTCTTCAGAAGCACTGTCTGTTGATGCAGGCTTTGAAGAATCAGCTGAATTGCCACAACCGGTTAACATGGAAAATGCTAACGAAGCTGTCATAATTAAACTTACTACTTTTTTCCTTCTCATGGAATAACCTCCTTTTCTTGATAAGTCTATTATATTTTCCACGCATTTTACTTACAATCGGAGGAATTATATAAAAAGTAAGGGCAAATTATAGATTAACTGTTCTGCTTTCTGAATTTTGCAGGGGTACAACCCTTTATGGCTATGAAACGGTTCACAAAGTAATCCAGATCATGATACCCGACTGCCTCCGCAATATCATATATCCGGTCATCCGTTCTTAACAGTCTGACACATGCCTGCTCTATCCTGTATTCATTCAGATAATCCTTAAAGGATTGTCCATACTTCTTCCGGAACAGTTGCCCCAGATAGGCACTGTTAACATAGTATTTCTCTCCCAGTTCCTTTAAGGTAATGTTCTGTGCATAACGTTCCTGTATCTCCCGTTCAATATCCCCTATAATTCCCCGGGAAGCATTACGCCGCAGCTGCACCAGATAATTACCGTATTCGCAGGCAAACCGGGTAATATGCTCCTTGCTGCCTCTCATTATGCCTTTTTCAAAAGTACTCTCACTGATCAGACGTAATACCTCTTCCTGATTGATCCCATCATCCTGCTCAGAAGCAAGATGAATCAACTGAAACAGGAGATAATTGATATTCAGATGAATAATCTTTTCCGAAAGCTCCATCTTCTTCATTTCTTCAAAGAAGCTATCGGCGCACGCAACTATCTTATCCTGATCATTCTGTTCCACAGCCTGTACCAATGCATCCAGATCCTTTTTGCATAATATGATGCTGTTGGCACCAATCTGTACATCCTCTTCGTAATATTGAACGTCCTTTTTTGCCTGAAATCCCTGAAGAGACCGAAGCCTGCAGACCGTTGTATAGGATTTGGTAATATTGGAAATATCTTCAACCTTTTTCCCTATCAGCACATTAACGGAAAAAACCAGACTGTTCTTCAGATATTGATGAAACCTCTGAAAGTATTCTCTTTCCTCCAGTTCCATAGCCTCAGCCATATAATCGCAGTATAGAAAGCCGATGTCATAAATCTTCTCATGACCGGAAACATCAAACACACAATGATCCGCATCCTTATCTAAGAACTCCAGACAAGTCTCAAATATACTGCGCTGGTATCCTCTTTTCTCTTCATCAGTCATTTCTTCCGACAGACAGCTTTCATCCAGTTCGACTTCAACATAGCGAACCCCTGATGAAAGTCTGAGATTCTCTCTGATATATGTCAGATTCCCGGAATCAAATTTCCCAAGTATAACAGCTATCATATTGCGGGAAAGATATGCCCGTTTCATTTTCCGGCTCATCTGCTTTTCTGCCAGCTGCTCCTTATTGATCATCTGCACCTTATGCAAAACTGATAGAAGTTCCTCTTTCTCAACCGGTTTCAACATATAGGAGCTGCATTCATAGCGCATAGCCTTCTGTGCATAAGAAAAATCCGCATACCCGCTTAATATGACAAAAAAGGCAGATGACAGCTTCTCTCTTCTGATCTTCTCCAGCAACTCAAGTCCTGTCATACCGGGCATCTGGATATCTGCAATAATCAAATCTACCTTGTTCTCCCTAAGAAATTGCAATGCTTCCAGACCGTCTGATGCCGTACCCACAATGTCAAATCCCTCTTCCTTCCAGTCCAGCAGTAATCTTAATCCTTGCAAAATAAATGGTTCGTCATCCACAAGAAGTACTTTTAGCATACTGTTGTCCACACCTTTCCTCAATCTACAGTCCTGTCAGTTTCTACAAATATTTGAGCGGTATCCGTATTCCGACTATTGTTCCGATACTCTTTTCGCCATCCAAGTCAAAGCTTACCTCATTCTGTGTCATCATCTTCAGTCTTAGGCAGGCGTTGATTATACCAACCCGGCCTTTTTCCTTTAGCATATCCATGCTTGCACCACGCATTTTCTCCAATAATTCTTCCCGGAAAACTTCCTCCATACCAATGCCCGTATCCTCAATCTCCAGACATAATTCTTCTGTTTCCTTATAGACTCTTACGAAAATCCATCCCGGCGAGGTTTTGCCCTCAATTCCATGTACGCATGCATTTTCCGCAAAAGTAACAATTGACATTTTAGGTATTTTATATTGCCCGCATTCCTCTTCTATCTCTATGCTGTAAGATAATCTTTCTCCAAATCGATACTTCTGCAATTCCAGATAATCTCTTACACTCTTAATCTCCTGATCAATCTCTACATAATCCTCTCCCCATTCCAGATAGCGCCTTTGTAACAGGGCAAGTCTTTCTACCATATCCGCTGTTTCCGTTTCCTTCTTGAGAATGGAATGCATACGGATACTCTCTAACGCATTAAACAGAAAATGCGGATTGATCTGACTGTGTAAGGCAAGCAGTTCTGCATTCTGTCTTGCAACCATCATCTCCTGTTCCTTCATTTTACCGATATAAACCGTCCGAATCAGCGCATTAATCCTTTGAACCATACGGTTGTAATTTCTCATTAGACTGCCTATTTCGTCTTTTCCACGCACATTCTGAATTTCCACCAGTTTATCATCATCTACACTTTGAAATACATCACTCAACTCTCTGATGCGCATGGTAAAGGACCGATTAATGGCCCAGACAAGAACAAACGGAAGAATCAGATTAATAAACACAAGTAATATGATTAGGGGAATGCTGTCCTTAATCTCTGCCATTGTATTGATTTCCGGCCACAAAACATAAATGGTAAAATCTGTTCCATACAGGCTCATGTCCTGGGCATAACCAACCGATTCGAACTCTGTAAATTCTTCAAAATCCTTCTTTAAACTATTATCCACATTAGACAGGAGAATCCTGTTGCCACTGCATATGTATACCGGCATCTCATAATTCATCTTAACCAGGTTACGTCCCAGAGTGCTATAATCCAGTCGGATAAGTGCCATTTTCCTACGTTCTTCATAATCACCGTAATAATTCATCTTCTGCGCAAAAAAGATACTTCTTTTCGCTTCCACGATCGGCACTCTGCTGGTATCATACAAGAATACTATTCCCTTACCCAGATCAGAATTTTCTATTTCTTTATACCAGTCACTATTCTCAATCTCAGCAATGCTACCACAGCCTCCGCCTCTTACAATGGTATCATTATCCGAATACATAGTGATTCTTATATTATCCATGCCAATTCCTGTATCAAACAGAATATTCTTACGATACTGTTGATAAGCGGTCACATATTCCAGCGGACTCTCGTATTCCTTATTAAGAAATTCATTGATATACTGATTCATATTGACGCCGTTAGCAATAGATTCCGCATTATGGATACTGTTGGTAAAACTGTACTCCACAGCATTGGCGACACTTTCCATTCTATGTTGTCTTTCAGCCTTCTCCGTTTGAAAAACAACACTTATAATAAAACCATCTGTTAAAACAAGCGGCATCAATACACAAAAAATATATAAAATAAACAATTTTTTCTTTATTTTAAAATTGTCCATGTATGCTTCAATCTTATCAATCATTCTGCTCATAAAACACCTTTTCTCTAAAAAACCCACCATATCAAACACGATATGATGGGTTTTGTCTATGCATTGATGTGAAAACGATTAATAATCCTCTCCAGTTCCTGTATTAATTGCTTGTTATCATCTGACTGCATCCGAATCTCATCTGCAATGCGCATTGTCGTCTCACTTTTCTCTGCAATTACCCCTATGGCTGTTTCGTTCTCACCGGCAATCTCCTTCACAGAAATGACACTGTCTGATATCTGCTTAAGAGAGTTATTCAAGGAATCCGTTGATGAATCCAGGTTCATAATGTCACTTCTGATGCTGTCTACTGCAACACTATATTCCTCTGATTTCTTTGCAAATTCTTTGAACTGTGTCATAACCGTTCCTTCCAGGAACTGCATAATGGTATCAAAACAACCCCTTACAATTTCAATGCTTTCGTTCGCACTGATACAAATGCGTTGGATATTAGAAGCCATAACCGTGGAAGTTTCCGCTAGATTACCAATCTCTCCTGCAACAACCGCAAAGCCTCTTCCTGCTTCACCCGCTCTGGCCGCTTCAATTGATGCATTCAGAGATAACAGATTCGTCTGGGAAGCAATATTCAGAATATTATCTGTCATGGCATTAATCTGGGAAATATTCTGCAACCGCTGCATTGCATCCTGTACTGCTTCTTTGGTTTCCCCAAAGGTCTTCCAGCTATTCTCATATGCATCCTGCGCCTGTTTGCACATCTCATGTGAATTATCAATGAGTGCATTGCTGGATGCAATGCTCCTCTGCAAATTATCAAGCGTCTCTGATACCCATTGATCAATACCTTCTACATGGCTATGTACATCCTCCACTACACGTTCCGTACTATCCAGACTCGCCGATAATTCTTCAATGGTAGCTGTATTATCCGTCACACAATCTACCAGTTTATTAGAACATTGATCCAATTCACTTGTCTTCTCATTCAAAGAGCCACAGCACTGTCCTAATGTCTCTACAACCTCCTGTAAAGATTGTATCATCATATTAGTTGCCTGTGCAATACTTCCCAGTTCATCATTTCGGTTACTATATTTCTGTATATCTTCATTATGAGAAATATTGCCGTCTTTAACTTTCTCCAAAACCTTACCGGATATTTTAACAGGTTTAATCAGCAGATTAATTAATACATAGGTAAATATCATCATAACCACGATGCCTGCAAAAATAATAACCGCCAGAATCGCTCTCACTCTGCTTAAAGAAGCAAATACCTCTGATGTCGGATCAGTAAGGATAAATACCCAATCCCGGTCTGCCATATAATGATAAGCTGCGAAATATTCCGTACCATTCTCTTCATAGCTAAGAGATCCCGTATAATAACCGGATCCCTGCTTCAACCGTTCCAAAATAGTATTCACGTACTGCTCCTCAGCGATAGTACAGATACGTTCCGGGTCTCCATGAAAGATATACTCTCCCGTTGCAGCATTTATCATATAATAGTTCATTTGTTCCATACCGCCGGAGGGCATCTGATCAAGCGTAGCTGCCAGTCCCTCTGTATAAATACCGCCTCCGATAAAACCAATAGGATTGTGATTACTGTCATAGCATGCCTTATACATGGAGATGATCTGTTTTCCGCTGACCGGAGATATCGTAATACCAATATTGTATACCCCATCCACTGCCAGCATCGCATCCTGAAGCTGCTTTAAGGAATCCCCTTCCCGGAAGGTAATACCAATCGTTTTGGGATTCGTATGTGTCAATACATAAGTATCCCATTTACTTGTATATATTCCCTCCAGATATTCTCTGTCAGCACCGAATGTCTCCGTAAATTCCTGTGCTTTTTTTGCATACTCCGGGTTATTCGGATTAGCAAGAACCCCTGTAATCTCCCCGGCCCGACCGTACGCAGTAAGATAGTTTTCTGCTTCGGAAACATAGTTTTCAACAATCTGCGAACGCTCCTGCGCGATAGTCTCCATACTCTGTATTACGCTGTTCTCCATATTCTTACTCAACGAAGTATCCATGAACAGATACACAAGCAGGAAAACAACCGCTAATACTATAATCTGTGCCAATACTATCAAGGTAACTATACTTTTCTGTTTTTTCTTATGCATTATTCTACCCCCGGTATGTATATTATGTTTTTCCAAATCTTCGAATATCAGTTTCATCCATGAATTCAAAAAAACACTTCTCCTAATACAAAATTACCACACTTTCTGACACTATACTTCCTAAATATTGTCTTTCAACAATAAAATATTGCTCTATACATTGTTATTCATATGTCAGAGAGCCAAAAAAAGCCGGTGCACTATCGCACCAGCTTCATAATATCATTATACATCACAAACACCATAAGAAGCATGAGCACCACCAGTCCGGCGAAGTGTACCATACCTTCTTTTTCCGGTGGAATGGGCTTACCCCTGACGACTTCTATCAGCATAAATACGAGTCTGCCACCGTCTAATGCCGGAAAAGGAAGCAAATTCAGGATGCCCAGATTGACCGACAGAAGAACGACTATTTCCAGCATAGTCAGAATAGCGGAAGCAGTACCATAATTCTCCTCAGCGTGATCATAACTGTCACCTACAAGCTTGGCAATACCGATAGGACCCGACACATCCTCTTTGGTCACCTGCCCCTGCAATACCATTCCCAGACTCTTAAAGGTCAGCTTTACCCAGTATTCCACTTCATAGAAACCATATTGAAATACCTGCAGCGGATTACATTTTAAAAATTCACCGCCATTGGCGATTCCTATATAATAACGCTGATCCTCTTCACTGTATTTCGGTGTTATATAGGTCACACCCTTCTGTCCGTCTCTTTCATAATGAACTTCCATCGTCTCTCCCTTGTTCAACGATGAAATCAACATGACCTCCCGATAAAAGTGAATCCGCTCATGATTAATCCGGGTAATAACATCCCCTTCCTGTAATCCGGCTTCCATGGCAGCAGAATTCTCTATCACTTTGCCAACCGTTGGAAGATCTGCCCCGGAAAAAGCATTCAGAATCAGTGCTACCAAAAATGCCAGCAGGAAATTAAAGAACGGCCCTGCAAATATCGTAGCAATACGCGACCATACGCCCGCTTTTGGAAAAGGAATGCCTTCACTTCTATCTGCCTGTACCGTTTCCTCTTCCTCCTGATTCTCCAATCCGTCTTCACCCTCAAACAGACAGGCGCCGCCTATCGGCAAGGGCTTTAGGGCATACTTTACGCCACCCTTGTAGAAAGAAAAGATAGTAGGCCCCATTCCAACAGAGAACTCAATGACACGGATACCATTCTTTTTGGCAATCAGGAAATGACCCAATTCATGTGAAATTACCACAACACTAAAAATAATTAGAAATAAAATAATTGTTCTGATCAAGATATTACTCTCCAAACTTCTGCTTAATAAATTCGTAAGTAGCTGCTTCTGTCTCCAAAATCTGATCTACCGTCGGATTTTCAACTACCTTGTGTGCCTCCATGGATGCCTCGATCAACTCAGGGATCTGTAAAAATCTGATTTTCTTCTGTAAAAAGAGGGCAACGGCCTTTTCATTGGCTGCATTAAATACTGTCGGCATGGAACCGCCCTGTCTTGCTGCCTGATATGCCAGTGCCAGACCACGGAATGTCTCAGTATCAGGCTCCTCAAAGGTCAATTGTTTCAATCGGAAGAAATCTACCCTGCCGGTATCCATCGGTCTTCTGTCAGGATAAAACAATGCATACTGAATCGGCAGCTTCATATCCGGCACACCAAGCTGTGCCATAATGCCTCCGTCAACATACTCTACACCGGAGTGCACAATACTCTGCGGATGGATAAGTACCTGAATCTGATCCAGTTCTACGTCGAACAGCCACTTCGCCTCCATCACTTCCAGGCCTTTATTGCACAAGGATGCCGAATCAATCGTAACCTTCTTTCCCATAGACCAGTTTGGATGCTTCAGGGCATCTTCCACGGTCATTGTCTCAAGCTCCTGTCTCGTTTTTCCACGGAAAGGTCCGCCGGATGCTGTCAACAATATCCTGCTGACACGCTCCTTTCTTTCCCCGTTCAGGGATTGAAAAATTGCACTGTGCTCACTGTCTACCGGCAGAATAGAGACACCCTTTCCGGCTGCCAGGGGCATAATGATATGGCCTGCTGTTACAAGAGTCTCCTTATTGGCAAGAGCAATTGTCTTACCCTGTTCAATCGCTGCAATGGTAGGCTTTATACCAATCATTCCCACAATTCCGGTAACTAATACTTCCATTTCATCTACCGTAGATACTTCCAGTAGTCCTTCCATGCCGCACACTACCTTGACCGGCATATCCCCCAGCCTGATGCGCAGGTCTTCTGCAGCCTCCTTAGTCCACATAGCCACTATCTGCGGCCGGAACTCTCTGACCTGCTGCTCCATCAGCTTCACATTGGAGCCGGCTGCCATAGAGACCACCTTAAGATCTTTCTCTTTTCTGACAATATCCAGAGTCTGGGTTCCGATGGAACCGGTAGAACCCAGTATACCTATCTTCTTCATGTTTATAACCATGCCTTTCTCTTATTTATAAACCGCCACCGCTCAATTGGCTAATCAGCACAAGCCCCCAGAATATAAGAGGGGATGCAATAATTACACTGTCAAAACGATCCATAATACCGCCATGTCCCGGGATCAGCCTGCCATAGTCCTTAATATCATGATCTCTCTTAATAGCGGACGCAGCCAGATCTCCCACCATGGATACCAACGCGCCGATTGCTCCCAATACTGCTGCCAGCACAAGTGAAATGTCTGCATCTGTATACCGGTTAATAACGAAATGTGTATATATCGCAAATAAAAGTGCTGCTCCGACTACACCGCCCACGGCACCTTCTATGGATTTCTTAGGACTAAGCTTCGGTGTCATCTTATGTTTGCCGATCAATACTCCCACTGCATAGGCACAGGTGTCACTGCCCCAGGAACAGAGGAAGATAAACCATACGAGATAATTTCCCTGTTGGAAGCCCTCCCGGATTAAATAAATAAAGGACAGCATGACCGGACCATACAGATATGCAAACATGGCTGCAAAAATCTGCTCTGCCTTATACTTAGGAAAGGTAAACACATACAGAAACAAAAGAAGTAACAGAGTCAGCACAACCGCAGCCATCAATACCGGATATACGGCATCCAGACTCTTTACGCCGTCCACAGGATACAGCACAGTAAACAGTACGGCATAATACAATACCGTCATCACTAATCCTGCCGTCACAGGAGCACCAAACTGTTTATTCTCCGCACTTACGCCGCATGCCTTAGTCAGCTCTCTGTAGGCAATCATAGATATTCCACATAGTACAACCGCCAGAATGGCCCCACCGGACATAATCGTCACAAGTGCAATGAGTACCAATATTATCCCACTGATCAATCTCGTACGAAACATCTGTAACTCCTTCCTACGCTTCCTTTACGAGGCCATATCTTCTGTCCCTTTTATTATATGCCTCCACCGCTTTTTCTAATTCTTCTTTCGTAAAATCAGGCCATGCCACGGGTGTAAAATAAAACTCCGTGTAGGCTAGCTGCCATAATAAGAAATTAGAAATACGCAATTCATTACAAGTACGGATCAAAAGATCCGGCTCCGGGATGTCATGGGTGTCCAGTGCATCACCAAGCATCTGTTCTGTAATCTCCTCCGGTTTCAAGCTTCCTTCTGCCACAGATGTTGCCAGTTTACGCACCGCACGGACAATTTCATCTCTGCCGCCGTAATTAATGGCTATCTGAAAATGCAATCCGGTATTGTTCTTCGTAGCTTCCTCCAGCTGCTCGATACGCGCCCTGATATCCTCGTCCAGCCTGCTCTTTTCACCGAGCACGCGCACACACATGTTGTTCTTGGCCGCTGTCTTAAGACAAGTTTTCATATAATTGCGAAGAAGCCCCATTAAAGCATCTACCTCATCCTGAGGTCTGTTCCAGTTTTCCGTACTGAAAGCATAAACCGTTAAATACTGTATTCCCATACGGTATGCCTCTTCACAGATAACTTCTACTGTCTTAGCTCCCTGCACATGCCCGTAATTGCGAGGCATTCCTTTACTCTTGGCCCATCTTCCGTTGCCGTCTAAGATAATAGCCACATGATTTGGAATCTTGATATTCTCTTCCATCACTACCTATCCCTTTCTGTTTCCCTGAAAATGTCTGAAAACTGCATCGAAATTTGCTGTCACAAATGCATTATGTTAACCAGAAAGCAGAAAAAGGGACAACAGAATCTGTATTCTGCAAGCCCCTCTCTATCATGCTGTCTAAAATTTTATAATCCACCAACAGTCCAATCTATTATACGGTAAGGATTTCTTTGGATTTTTCTTCCACCAGTTGATCAATCTCCTTAATAAATTTATCTGTCAGCTTCTGTAATTCTTCTTCCAATTCCTTAATCTGATCCTCAGACACCTCATCAGTCTTGGCAAGCTTCTTGAACGCATCATTGCCATCACGTCTTGTATTACGAATAGCAACCTTATTCTCCTCGCCGCGCTTCTTCACATCCTTGACTAATTCCTTACGGCGCTCTTCGGTCAATTCCGGAAATACCAGACGAATCAATGTACCATCATTAGTAGGTGTAATACCTATATCCGACATCATGATCGCTTTCTCAATCTCTTTGATCAGGCTCTTCTCCCAGGGTGCGATCTGAATAATACGCGGTTCCGGAACCGTAATATTACCAACCTGCTGAATCGGAGTCGGTGTTCCGTAATAATCTACCTTAATCTTGTCAAGTACATGGGGATTCGCACGTCCCGCACGAATTGCTCCCAGATCTGTTGCTAAGAAATCATAAGATTTCTGCATTTTCTCTTCATATGGTTTCAATCTTGCATCCATTCTGCTGCCCTCCAGATATTTTCATCATCATACGGTCACTTTTGTACCGTTAAACTTACCCTTGACTGTATTCACTATACTGTTTTCCTCGTTCAATCCAAATACCCACATCGGCATCTTATTATCCCTTGCCAGGATAGAAGCCGTCATATCCACTACCTGAAGATTCTTATCAATTACTTCCTGAATCGTAACCTCAGAGTATTTCTTTGCATTCGGATTGGTCCGCGGATCATCATCATATACACCATCTACTGCTTTTGCCAGCAGAATCACATCGGCATCCACCTCAATGGCACGAAGCACAACTCCCGTATCTGTTGAAAAATACGGATGTCCGGTCCCTCCGGCAAAGAAAACCACCATATTTTTCTCAAAATATTTGTTGGCTCTGTCCTTGGAAAACAATTTGGTAAATGAGCCACATTCAAAAGGCGTCAGAATATTGGTCATCATACCTACAGACCTGAAGATCTCCGATACATAGATACAATTCATAATTGTGGCAAGCATTCCGATCTGATCTGCCTTCGTTCTGTCAATATTCTCGCTGGAACGTCCGCGCCAGAAATTGCCGCCGCCGATTACGATACCGACCTGAATGCCGTCATCCACCAGCTGCTTGACCTGCATAGCCACACCACGCACCGTCTCCTCGTCAAATCCTGTCTTCTTATCGCCCGCCAGAGCCTCTCCACTTAACTTCAACAGTATACGCTGCATATTAGTCCTCCATTCCGATACAATTTATTTTTTCTTCTTAAACTCTTCAAAGAAGGATGTTGGATTCACATCTGCGTAGCACTGAGAACATAAGCCTTCAATCACCGCACCATTATTGATCTGTACAGATTTTGATTTAATGTTACCCATAACAATTGCTGTTGTATCCAGAATAACCGGTCCATGGACATCAATATCGCCTTTTACTGCACCTGCGATTACTGCGCTGGTGGCAGAAATATTACCGATTACAACGGAACTCTGACCGATCTTAACACTGCCCTGACTGTTAACCTCACCTGTGATCTTGGCATTTTCCGCATAAATCTCGGCTGCTTTGGAATTACCCTGAATAGAACCCGTGATATTTAATTTTCCTAATATATCAAGATTACCATTAACGGTACCAATCAGTTCTAAAGAGCCTTCTGAAATAATATCACCCGTTATCGTCATGCCCTCTGTTACAACCGCTGTCTCATCCACCGCTACTCGATTCGTCTGTACTTCCATCTTTTTCTCCTGTCCTCCGTTATCTTTGACTGTAATTATATCTTCTGCCGAGTTTTCCGGCTCCTGCGGTATCTGCTCCGGTTCGCTGAATGCTGCAACCTCTTCCACCTTATCCGCAACCGGTTCCGGCTCCTCCTGTACCTGCCCAAAGGCCGGCTCAGCCGTCGCATCAAATTCCGGCATTTCCTCCACATCAGAAGGAATCTCTTCTTCCACTGTCTCACCAATACCGATATTATCTAATTTATCCAGCATGCTGCTTAAGTCAAAATCTTCCTCCGGTAGCGCTGTATCTTCCCGATCCGCTTTCGCTCCCGGCACGTCGGCTAAGACCGCCGAATCGTCTGTCAAAGTCTTCTCCTGCGTATTTTCATCGGCTGCCAAAACCGCATCCAGTTCTTCCTCCGGCATCAGTTCATTCACAGCCTGGGATAAGTCTTCTTTCAAATCTGAGAAAAAACCCATTCTCTACATCCTCCATTCTTTAGTCATTACTTATATGATGAATCGGTTCCGTATCATCTGTAATCGGAACGATCTTCGTATCTTCCATCGCCTGAATCGTTTCAATCAACTTAGGCAGTGCTTCCACCGTTGAGTTCTTATTCGAAGCATCATGCATCAATATAATCGCCTCATCAAAGCTCTCAAGATTACCTGTACAGTTAGCAACAATCTCCTCCGGACTGATATAACCGCTGGCAGCATCTCCCGAAGAAACATTCCAGTCAAAATATACCATATTCCGCTCATCCAGATAGGCAATCAGGTCATGCATATCTACATTACTTACCGAATTACTGCTTCCTCCCGGGAATCTGCAATATCTGCACCTTACGCCTGTCATATCATACAGGAACTCCTGCAGCTTACATAAATCTTCCGCATAGCTGTCAACAGACTGATAAATCTCATTATACTTATGACTGTAGGAATGCATACCAAGGGTATGACCCTCCTGTACAATTCTATTATATAACGGCCGATATTTTTCTTCCTCTTTTCCCACAACGAAGAAGGTTGCTTTTACATCATACTCAGCCAGAATATCCAGAATCCTGTCCGTGTTACTACTGGGACCGTCATCAAAGGTCAGATATACCTTTCGGACTCCATCTTCCTCTTCCGCTATGGCATTTACAACCGCCTCTTCTGCACCTTCTGCTTCCTCTGCTGCAGTTGCGGCCGATGACACCAAAGTATCTGAATCTATAGTATTTTCCAACGTATCTGTATGTTCAATAACAGCCGTTGTTTCTATCTGAGAACGTAAATCACGCAATTCTTTCGTTACAAAATATAACCTGATTCCCAATATCATGCAAAGCACAAACAGAATCAGTATCACAGAAAGAGGGACGATGATAATCAGCTTTTTCAGTAATCGGACACGCCTGCGCCGCACTTCCGCTTCAGTGTCTTTCTCTGACATCTCCATCGACTCCTTATTCCATGCACTTCAAAATGCATTATTTCTTATACTATATCACATCAGACCGATTACGAAAAGAAGTTTTATCAAAAAATTATTTTGTCGGATAAAAGTCTGTTTTGTCGTTTTCCAATTTCTCAATATATTGATACAATGCATTATTTTCAAAATTTTGAGGGTCAATATCGAATAATTCCGTAATATATCCTTCTCTGAAAATCTCCTCCGGTGTTCCATAGCGTTCTATCCCGCTATTGCCTATACATAGAATCCTGTCTGATATACGTTTCGCCAGATCCAATTCATGTAAAGACATAACAACAGACAGTTTTCTCTCTCTTGCAAGCTGCTGCAGGGTCGCCAGGAACTCCAATTTATACCGGATATCCAGATAGGAGGTGGGTTCATCCAGAAGGATCAGTTCAGGCTGCTGGCAAAGCGCCCTTGCCAACAATACCCGTTGTTTCTGACCGTCACTGATCCGGTTATAATCTCTGTTCTTTAGCTCCGATACATATGTCATTTTCATGGACTCTTCAACAATATCCCAATCACTGTCAGACAGGAGGCCAAAACGTCCCGTGTAGGGATAGCGCCCGCTGGCCACTACCTCTGCACAGGTCATCATTTCCGTATACATTTTATCTGTAAACACAACAGCCATTTTCTTAGCCAGTTCCCGTCCGCTTATATCTGACAGTTCTCTTCCTGCCAGATAAATATGCCCCAATAATAACGGAAGCTGTCCGGCAAGACTCTTAAGCAGCGTAGACTTGCCCGCACCGTTAGGTCCGATCAAAGTCAGGATTTCTCCCCGATCCACCCCTATGGTTACATCCTGCAAAATTGCATTTCCATGATAGCCCACCGATAAATGATCTGCTCGAAAATAGTAGTCCGGCATAGATTATCCCCTCTCTTTCTTCTTCCGAATCATAACGATGATAACTACCGGTGCACCAAAAACTGCCGTCACGGTACTGATACTGAGTTCAGTCGGAGCAAATACCGTCCTTGCCAGCAAATCACAGAACAGACAGAAAACACTGCCTCCCAGAAAGCAGGCCGGTATCATAACAAGCGGCTTTGTCGTTCTAAACAGCTGCTTGACCAGATGCGGCACCGCAATCCCCACAAAGGATACCGGGCCCGCAAAGGCTGTAATACATGCTGCCAGCAGACTGGATAACAACACCAGCATTACGCGAAGCTTTCGCAAATCCACCCCCATACTTGCCGCATAGCTTTCTCCCATCTGATAGGCTCCAATCGGTTTGGCAAGCCACAGTATCATAACGGTAGCTGCCAGAGTCACAATACCCATAACCGCCACGTTGTTCCACGTAATGCCGGAGAAACTCCCCTTTGACCAGTTATGGAGATTCACAATATCCGCATCCTGGGCAAAAGTAACCACAAAATCCGTAATGGCAGAACAGATATATCCAATCATCACACCGCAGACAACCAGCATAGACATACTGTTTACTTTACCTGACATGACAAGTACAAACCCCATGGACAGAAAAGCCCCTGCAAAAGCTGCCAGTATCATGGTTCCTGACCCAACCCGGATGCGGTTGCCCAACAGAAACACCATGACTAACGCTACTGCCAGTTTAGCTCCGGAAGAAATTCCCAACACGAAAGGCCCTGCAATCGGATTATGAAAGAATGTCTGTAATAAGTAACCTGACAGTCCCAATGCTCCGCCCAGAATCGCTGCTGCCAGGGCTCTCGGCATACGAATCTGCCACAGGATATTCTCGTATGTGGATTCTATTGCCCTTCCTCTCAGGCTGGCAAGCATATCCTCAAGCGGTATCCGTATACTTCCGATACCAAAGTTACACGCAAGCAAAATAAGGAGCAGTACAACCAGGAAACAGAAGGCTGCCGTATACCTGCCTCTGTTGCCTGTTCCCTCCCTCTTTTTCTTGATTTTCATTTCAGTGTTCTTATTGATACTGTTCATTCTTTTCCCTACTCAACCAAATACAGATACTTCATCTGCTTCTCCTGGTCCTCATCATCAATCATCACATGAATATCCCGGATCAGATCGCCTATGGACATAGATTCCTGATACAGATTCTTTGTTGTACAATATACATGCCCTTCCTGCACCGCTTTGAAATCCGAAAGAAGCTTACACTTATCATACAATTCTTCCAGACTGTGTATTTCTCCATCAATAGCACTGTTATAGATAATATAATCCGCATCCTTTGCAGTGGCATAGAATTCCTCAATCTGCATCGTCATAGAGGAGGAACGGCTTTCCTCATCTCCCAGGTCATGATAAATATAAGTGCCTCCGGCCAGATCAATCATCTTCGGCACATAGTCGGACGCCTTACGTACATTGGCAGCACCATTATTGGTAATATAGAAGAAAGCAACCGTAGGACGTTCCCCATCCTCTTCTGATGAAAGGTCTGCCTCAACCCCGGCAAGCATCTGTTCCTGCTCTGTAAAAAGCGATGCTGCTTCCTTCTCCTTCCCTAATAGCACACCGTAAAGCTTGATCCACTCAACCCTTCCCAAAGGATGGCTCTCATAGCTGGAATGGTCTACCAGAACCGGTATGCCAAAGGACTGCAGATTTTCCTTAATCTCAGGTGAATGTTCAATCATCGTGTTCTCGATAGCCAGCTCGCAATTCTCCGAAAGTATCAGCTCATAATCCGGTGCATTATATTTACCGGCATAGATAATCTTCCCCTCTTCCATAGCAGCCCGGGCTTCCTCTATATGCCAATCCTTCGCATTTGTGCCGGACAGTCGGATATGCTCCAATCCGTCCAGTGCACGAAACATGTCCATTGTTGCAGATGCCACCAGATATATATTATCTACGGACCGGCGAAGAATCACTGCTTCTCCTGCTTCCATGTTCCCTGCCACATTCTCCGGCATGGACTGTGCCAGACCCGATAACAGTTCCTCATCTGATACCGTCTCCAATTCCTGTGGTACTACCAGAAAGGAAGTCCCATCAGAGATCCCGATTAACACGCACCCGTTATTATAATGATCCAGGGTAAACTCCCGTGCATAGGATAAAGCTTCCCGTTCCGGCACAGACCACTCTATAACATTCTGAATCGATGAGGCATCCTGCGTTATGACAGAATTCTCTGTTGCCGGCTCCTTCTCCGCGTCTTTGTCTCTACATCCGCCCAGACACAGAAGCAGGCATCCTATTAAGATGCCCGCCGCCGTTGCATAATATCTTTTATTATATTTTGTTCTAAAACCTTTTCTTTTCACTGATACATATCTCATTTCTTACATACAATTAATTTCCCAATACGGATGCCAGATGTGATACACCATTCTGCACATTTTCCATGGATTTGATAATTGCCGCAATCGCTTCTATCTGCTCCTGCGTGGAAACGTGTATTTTCTCCGTAGAGGTCTGCGATGTCTCAGAGATCTCAGCCAGCTTATCCATAGAGGATAACATCTGTTCCTTCATGGCTACGATACCGCTAAGTTCCTCTTCCAGCCCGTTGGTCACCTGTATAACATTCTCGGAGGATGCCAGCATATTATGGAAGATATCTACCGTATCATTAAGCTTCTCATGAGTTTCATTGACAATTTCGTTATTGTGACTCATGATTTTGCTCGTCTGCTCCACGGTACCGATAATATCCTTCAGGATTTCATCAATTTTCTGAGTCGCTTCCGTAGACTGATTGGAAAGACCATTAATCTCATCTGCCACCACTGCAAATCCCTTGCCTGCTTCTCCTGCTCTGGCTGCTTCAATCGCAGCATTTAAGGCAAGCAGATTTGTCTGTTTTGCAATCTGATGAATACTGTCTACAATACCTCCAATCAACGCCGATTTCTGGGATAACGTTTCTATTTCCCGAACTGCTTTCTCGTTCGATGCTATACTCTCTTCAAACTTTGTAGACAGGACAGAAATCGCTGCAATACCCTCATCATTCTTTTCTTTCAATCCTACCATAGTGTCAACCGTCTCCCTGACACTGTTCTCAGAATCCGAAATCATATCTGCAAGCTGATTGCAAAGTCCCATGCTGTTTTCCACTTCCCGGTTCTGCACTGTGGTGTTATCTGAAATTTCACCCGTCAGCTCTGCGATAGCATTTGACATCTTGTCAAAAGAATCCAATGTAGAATAAATACTCTCGGAAGATTCCTGCAGATTTTCAAATGCTTCTTTCACGTTATCCAACAGCTGCTGTTCCGTATCTTCCTTCGTCGCCACCACTTCAAACATATGATATGTCTTCTGGGAAATATAATAAGCTGCCATAAAGGAAAGCAGATATACAATTGCAATAAAAATCCAGATTGGCAGAGTATGCAGTTTCATAAAAGCTTCCGGAAAAAGAATGATGCCTATCGCATGAGTCAGGAGCGTAACAATCGCATTCACCTTGATGACTGACACATCGTAATAAGCAATGGACAGAATCAGTCCGAAAATATAGGCATGGGTCAAAGCGCCATACTTTCCGTCATTTGCCACTACAATCACAAGAAATCCGCCCAACGGGAAAATACAATTATACAGATACTTTGCCTTGTGTCCCAGTTTCTTTTCAAAAACTCGGACAAGAATACTGCAGACTGCCATCACAAAAACAACCGCATCAATTGCAGTACCACCCAAAAATAGCATAACAAAAAGGAATCCCGCAATCGGCACCGCCAGTGATACAACAAACCACACCAGATTCATCTGCTTCTCTTCGTTCTTTAAAATTTCCAACTCCATAACCCTTCCCTCCATATTGTGTTTTATTGTGTATTTCTACCTTCTCCTGCTATAACGTTTCTCATCAATTCCGTCCAGAACACGGTTAAGGCAGATATGCATAATATCGCCCGACTCGCTTTCCACTCTGATCACATGAGCAGATACCCAGTGGTATTTTCCCGCCTTATCCTTCTGGTATAACTCTGCATATACCTCTGTTTTCCCTTCCTCAAAGCTGCGGATCAACCGTTCTCTGGAAAAACATTCACAAAAAAGCTTCTGATAGTTGGGATGAATATTTTCCACATTGTCATCAATCAAATCATCATAGCGTCCCGACCCGGTAATCTCATTGCAAAGGAATCCCTCATCACGCACCATAGTGTATGTATTCCGGGACAGATTCACAAGCACAATCATCGGATACACCTGGGATATTGCTTTCGCAATATGTACAAAATCCGAAAATGATACCTCCGCATGCTGATCCCAGTTTTCCAACAGTTCATCATATGTCATTCCAGTTTTCTCCTAAACAGTTTATCCCATGTAATATTTCTGTTTTATTGTATCATATCCTGACGTTTGAGACAATGACCGTTCCATACAAAGACACCTTATGTCCGGCACTTTATACCGCCTTTTTACCAATTATCTTAGCAGCCAGATATTCATAACCTCTTACCATACACTCTGTTACCAACATTGACAGTAAAGCAAGAAGCCAGCACTGATAACTTTTAAATCCGACATAGCCGTTTATTCCAAGTGCAATAAAATATACTATCGTGTGCAGGGCATAATATTTCGATATATGTTTACTGTAATAAAGTATCTGCTTTGCAACAGGATTCTTCGGCTGATTCTGCGCACCCGCTTTTCCACCGGCATTTTCAATGAAGAAAAAGATTGCTGCAAAAATAAATATATGTGCCAGACTCGCCACCACATGCCATAAATCCGGATGCGTGTAAGAATAACTTAAGACGCTCCTCATCTCGGAGATGTCCGCGCCGTATCTTTGGAATGTAAGAATCCACCAGACAGCTGCAATTACAATACTTGGAGCAATCAGTATGCCGTAAAATCTCGCTTTATCTTTTACATGTCTGAATATTCTCCCAAAAGCGACCCCAAACAGGGCGAAAGACAAGAAATAGAGCGGTGTAAACGAAACATAAGATGCAGCGCCGATAAGCAGTTGCACAATATATCCAACTACCGGGATATCTACCGGAACTCCATAGACAAATGGAGCCAATATACTGACTGCTACTCCCAATACAACATACCATACGGTTTTTATATTCATTTTTCTTAACAATGCTAACACCAGATATATAATTCCTGTAATAAAGAAAATATTGGTGTACTGAATATAAAGCCAAATCATCATTTTAAAGGTTTCGGTACCATTTTCCGTAAGATTTCCTGAAACAAACGGATAAGGTATCAGCAATGCTGCTACGTAAACAAGGTTATCCAGATATTGATATATCACCATACGGATACCACTTTTTACCAGCTTTTCCGGCGTTGCGTTCCGGCTGTAAACCGTTCCGATTCCCATGACAAAAATGAAAATAGCGGCTCCTGACATCGTGGCAAACATATAAATCCCCCGACTGAAAGGATCCCACGGTGAAAGGGTTGCCTGAAATGCATGAACCAGATAAATGAAGAGCATAAAAACCCCCCTCATATAATCAAACTCTCTCTGCCTTCCGGTATTCACTTCTTCACGTGCCAAAATCGTATCCATTATCTGCCCTCCCTGTACGTTTTTTCGCGTTTTATTTACATTATACGCTAAACCAGAAAACTTTTCAAAGGAACTATTTCATATGGGCACAGCTCCATCCAAGCCATTACTCGGTATGATTATCTGAACTAAGAGAGGGCATCCTGCCTATGCGGATGCCCTTTCTTAGTCGTATTATCTTATTCCGGTTCTTAGGTTGATTTACATTTTGTATGTCGGAGCAATTCCTTTATAATATCTCTCCAAAAATACTTCTACTTTTTCAAATGCTTTCTTCATAGTGTTTTCCTCCTTTTCGTTTTGCGGCAGTTCCTGCCGGTCTGTTTCCAGGTTTTCTTGTTGTATTTAATATACCATGTTGACTTTCTTTCGTGAAATACATATAATGTGCGTATAACAATACCTATAAAGTATCGCAAACATCTGTTAAATCACATATGGTATTATATGAGAATCAATTAATAAATAATAACCCGGAAAAAATTGCACAGGAAAAACATCAGAAGGAACGCACATGGAATTAAGACATATCCGCTACTTTCTCGCAGTGGCAGAAGAAATGAACTTTACACGGGCAGCAGAAAAACTCTGTATCGCCCAGCCCCCTCTCAGCCGTCAGATACAGGAACTTGAAGAAGAGTTGGAAGTAAAGCTCTTCCTACGGAAACCACATAATCTGCAGCTCACGCCGGAAGGCCAGCTTTTTAAGCAATATGCGATTCGTGTACTGGATCTGGTAGCAAAATCTACCGAAGAAGTAAAAGAAATCCACAGTGGTCTTCACGGCACCCTTTACCTGGCATCGGTGGAAGGTCATGCTCCCAAACTTTTTGCTGGGTGGATTGCCGGATTCCAACAGGAAAATCCCCACGTGGAATATAATCTGTGGAACGGGAACTCTGATGACGTGGTACACAGGCTGATGAACGGTCTGTGCGAACTGGCTATTATTATGGAGCCCCACAATGCAGAAGGTGTAAATGCACTGCCCGTCTATAAAGAACCCTGGATTGCCATGATTCCCCATGGGCATCCGCTTGCTGCTCTGCCGGGTGACACAATAGATGTACAGGAACTGGCTGACTATGACTTATTGATTCCTTCCCGCGGCTCCCGTCTGGAAGAAATCACCAACTGGTTTGAAGATAAGACAAAGGTCTTAAAGATTCGCTGCCGCCTGGCTCATATGGTAACAGCTTATGAACTGGCAAGCCAGGGCATCGGCATCGCCCTCTACCCCGCTTCGGCCCGGATTAGTGAGGACTCTTCCGTCTGCATCAAGCGGCTGGTAAATCCATCTGTTACCGCCTCCTATGTTTTGATTTGGTGCAAGAACCGCACTTTATCTCATGTTGCAGAAGAATTTCTTGCATTCGTGCAGGAACAGTTTGCACCTGAAACATAATGTTGCTGCTCCAATCCCCACTAATCAGCCTCAACCAGATTCAACTCGTTTTCCAGCATTTTCTTAATATATTCCATGCTCTTAGGCTCCACTTTCCAGAAGAAAGCACTATTCTTGCATTTCTTGTAGTTTACGCCATCCATCATGAAATCATAACCGGCCGTACAGGTCGGACTGCACTCAGATATCCCCGTAAGTCTCTTGCAATCCCCTGCCTTTATCACATCCTTTTTCATTCCATCCGGCAAAGAATCCAAAAGAGACTGATACATGCCAATATGTCTTGCATAGATTCGAACCAGCATTCCGCTCTTACGGAATACATAATTCATAAGAGCAATTCTTTTCTTATCTTTTACATATGCATAGGTGACAACATATCCCTGCTTCGCCTCTTTAATCTCTAATTTGCACCTATTGTCCATGAATAGTGTATGCATATCTGCAACAAACGCCTGATTATCTGTTTCTACCGTCTTGATAAAATCATCAAATGTGATCGCCATAATGCTTATCCTCCTTATTTCTTAACAACAGGAATCCATACTTCATACTTCATATTTACAGGATCATCATTCAAATACAGTTCTATATCCGGTCCATCCGCATATTCATACCCGGATGTAGGAAGCCAGTCTGTCACAATACGATATTCCAAATCCTGAATGGAAAGGCCGGTTCCATTTCCCGAAAATACCGCCCAGGTAAATGCAGGCACTTCATATTCATCCATTCCCTCCGGAGTATCCGTGGCACTGGAAACAGCAATGTAATACCTCCACTCCTCTTCGTTATTACATGTGCTGACACCCATGATTCCCTGCATGTTTCCATCCATCATTGGAAGTAGTCCCGGAATGATTCCTTCGGCATTCGCCTTTCCCCAAAACTGTGGGATTTTTTCGGAATTCTTTTCCATCTCTTTCTCAAGTGGTATAGAAACTCCAACAATCCTAAAAGCATCCTTCTTAACAATTCGATAATTCATTTCACATTCTCCTTTAACTGTTATGTGGACACGAATAGGCGGATACGATTTAACTGCAATATCTTCTTTGGTGATCATAGAAGGGGCAACTCCATGGATATTTTTAAATGCTCTGTTAAAAGCAGTCGGGGAATCGTAGCCATATGCCAATGCAACATCAATTACCTTCTCGCCGGCAAGCAGGTCAACTGCTGCAAGGGACATTTTTCTTCTACGAATATACTCTGACAAAGTAACATCTGACATATATGTAAATATTCTCTGAAAGTGATAGGACGAACATCCGGCTATCCTTCCGACCTTCTCCATATCAATGTCACCCTTCATATGCTCTTCCATATAATTGATTGCGCTGTTAAATCGATTGATCCAATCCATATCTCATCTCCTTGCCATAACTATAAAGAATTATGCTTTTCTGTTCCTCTCATTTTTTGTCCAAAAAAAGCGAGGTTTTAAACTACAGTAAACTCTATCGGTGTGGCGGACAAATATTCCTCATAGCAGTTCTGATACTCTTCCTCTGTTGAAATCCAGGTTTCATCCGATTCATCAAAGGAATTGGTCTGCCTTACAAAGCCGCCGTACTCTACATTGCCCTCCGCATCAAATGACTCATATACACTGAACTTAGCCATTACAGCATCGCCTTCCGGTACGAAGAAATAGCCGGATACCCCATGCTGCTCGGCCTCCATTAAGATACCGTCCTTTACCGCCAACGGTCTTGCTGTTCCATCACTTGAGGCAGCTGTAACATACCACACTTCATCCTCAATCAGAGCATAAGCACCCGCCTGCATAGCCACTGTCTTTCCATCACCGTCAACAAATGTATTCTCTGTAACCAACAGCACTTTACCATCATATCCATACATCTCTATGTACGCATATGCCTGCCCGGGTTGCAGAAAACCAATTACTTCATCATAACTTTCAAATGTGTTTTTGCCGGCAAATTCCTCAACAAAACTGTTAGGTATGTAGTCTGCCTGCTCAACACCGGACATATCCTCCGGATCATCTGTGTTCTGAAGAAGTTCTTCTGTATCTAAAATTTCTTCAGTCTCTTCCTCTGTTACATCCACTTGTTTGTTACCACAACCAAACACCCCAACAGTACTCATTACAATAAGTGCTAATACAATTTTTCTCTTCATAATTATCCTACTCCTATGATTTTCATAATCTGAAAGCCTTATTTTTCAAGAATTACTTATTTCCTATCCATTCTTCAACATTTGAATGCTTACATAATAATACGATAGTAACTAAATTTGCAATAATAAACAACCCATAAAATTCCTCTTTACACCCTAACCGCATTCTGCTATTATAAAAGCAAACATATGTTCTGTTTGGAGGTGATGATATGGAAGAACAGCCTGCTAAAATGGGTGAACCATCTGTTGCCAATATCCCGATTCAGATGCTCGCCATTACAGACCGTAACGGCAGACTTACTCCGTTGTGGTTCCGGTTTGAAACAGAAGAACATCAAATTGAAAAAATAGGAATTGAAAAAACAATATCCCGCGATGAAAGTCGTTGCATAGGAATTAGAGAAAAACGTTTTATCTGCTCTGCAATTATTCAGGATCAAAGAAGAATATTAGAAATCCGCTATAATGTAGAAAGCCAAAAGTGGCGCATCTTCCAGTTTTTATCATGATGCCACCTGAAAGATATATATTTCACATTGATGCCAACAGTGCTTTTTTAAGCTGGAGTGCATCATACCTTACAAATGTATTGGGAAAGCAGCCGGATCTTAGAACAATCCCCAGCATCGTAGGCGGGGATCAGGAGAAACGACACGGAATCGTTCTGGCCAAAAGCATCCCCGCTAAAAAGTATAATATTCATACAGGGGAGGCAATCGTTACTGCCATGCAGAAATGTCCCTCTCTCACTGTAATTTCTCCTGATTACGGACTGTATGTAAAATCCTCCAGAGCGCTGATTGAAAAGCTCAAATGCTATTCGGATCAGATTATTCAGTACAGCATTGATGAAGCATGGGTCATTTTTGACGGTTTTGAAACCATCTATGGGAAAGGCCAAATGATTAACTTTGCGCATGACCTGAAAGAAGAAATAAAGAAAGAACTGGGATTTACAGTTAACATCGGAATCTCCAACAATTTCCTGCTCTCCAAAATGGCCGGAGATTTTTCAAAGCCGGATAAAGTGCATACACTTTTCCCCGAAGAAATTCCGGACAAAATGTGGCCGCTTCCTGTGTCTGAACTGTTTTTTGTCGGAAGAGCCACTACCAAAAAACTGCTTTCTCTTGGGATAAAGACCATAGGCGAACTGGCAAATGCCGATGAGCAGATGATAAAGGCACATTTAAAGCTCCCCGGACAGATTTTGCAAGGCTATGCACGGGGTGAAGATCTGCAGCCATACATGTTTACCCATGTGGCCAATAAGGGCTATGGCAACAGTCTGACTGCTCCACAGGACATTACCACAATGCAATATGCCAGACATCTTCTGCTATCCCTTTGTGAAACCGTAGGTGCAAGACTCCGTACAGACCATGTGAAAGCATCTGTGATATCTGTCCATTTTACTACCTTTGAATTTGCATATGCCACGAAACAGATGCAGCTTCTTACCCCTACAGACGTTACCGAAGAATTGTATCTGAATGCCTGCCGGGTATTTGACAGGCTTTGGGATAAGCATACTCCCATCAGGCAGCTCGGTATTCATACCGGAAAAATACAGTCCGATGCCGGAAGGCAGTACAACTTATTTGATTTGCAAAAGTATGATCGCCTTTCGGCTCTCAATAAAACAATAGATGATATTCGAAACCGTTTTGGGGAAGACTCCATTATGAGAGCAAGTTTTCTAAAAAGCAATATATCCCCTATGAGCGGTGGGCTTGATAAAGAACGCAGATCCGGCGTTACTATAGGAATTGATATTGAAAAGGAAAATACAAGAATTATCTGAGGAAGGTTTATTATGTGTGGAAGATTTTATGTAGATGATGAAACAGCAAGAGAAATTGAAAGAATGATTCAGAAAGTTAATAATAAGGTAAATGGTGTACCGGCCGGCGACATCCATCCTACCGAGTCAGCCACTGTAATTTCTGCACAGAACAGAAATATGACTGCCGGATTAAAGAAATGGGGATTTCCAAATTCCCATTCCCAAAATGTTATTATCAATGCCAGAGCTGAGTCTGTTCTTACCAAGAGACTGTTTCGTGACAGTGTACTTAAAAGACGGCTTATCATTCCTGCCGGTGGTTTTTATGAGTGGAATTCCGCTAAAGAAAAAGTAACCTTTTCTCCTTTTATACAAGACAGTACCAAGCGTTCTGCTCTGTTTATGGCCGGATTCTACAACCATTTTCAAGAAGAAGACTGCTTTGTCATCCTTACAACTGCTGCCAACGATTCCATGAAAGGAACCCATGACAGGATGCCCCTGACACTGGAGCCCGATGAACTGGATGAATGGTTGTTTGATGACCGTTCCCTTGAGAAGTATCTTCATAAAACTCCGGCACCACTATGTAAAAGACAGGATTATGCACAGCTATTGCTCAACAATATACTTTAATTCATCCATAACCTACAACCAATTCTGCTCTATAGTTTGTGATAATTGCAAAAACATATCATAATATTTACTTTTGGTTTGTCTAATAATATTCATTGCAATATCTTCGTTATATGCGTGAGCAACATTATTTCTGGAAACAAGAGCCTCCAGCCACACTTCCTCATTATTAATCATTCCTGATTTATAGGCTGTTTTCAAAATCGTTCTTGGAGAACCTGTTGCTCCTTCAGAATAGCCATGATTTTCCAGAATTTCTTTCATGGCCTTCCATGCCTGCTCAAAACATATCTCATACAAGCCAACCATACCTGCTAACTCTACATTACCATACGGTTCCTGATAGCTATAAATATCTTTTAAATTTTTCAATGCAGATTTAAAATTTTCATATTTCTTCATATAAAACGACTCCTTCCTGATCAATTGATTCCAACAGCTCTTTTCTAACCGGTTTGTCTAAATCAATCACATCAAACTCAAGCAGTGTGGATGTTTCCTCATCTAGGCTTAACACAAACTGACTACTACGCCCACCATAAAATGCCAAATCAATATCACTACGTTCTTTATAATCTCCTCTTGCTCTTGAACCAAAAAGAATCACTTTCTTAACTTGATTCTTTTCCGCTAACCGGATAATTTCCTGTATAACATCTTGTTTAATTCCTGTGTTTTCATACATAGCTTTCACCAACTCAAATACCTCTTATTCATAAACAAACTCAATTAATCTTTCAACTTATTTTACAAAAACATATTAATTTCCACAATGATTAAAAGTCTATTTTCTAATCAAAACATTATCACAGGAAAGAATTCAGTAAACCATGAACCAGAAAGGTACTGTAGCAATTCTTTGTTTTCATTCTGACGAATCCCAAAATCATTCCGAATGCGAATCCAATCACCAATTTGCTTAATGCCATCCATTCCCCATTCATAAGCGGAGAAATAATATATCCCAAGTGCCACACCCCAAATAACACGGCGTTCAGCACCATGACTGTGGTTGGCTTTTCATATATCCCTTCTTCTTCTTCATTCACTCTTCTCCTGTTGGTTATTCTATGAACATACTCAAAATAAATCCAACATATTATCTAAATATATTTCTTCTCTGACATGCAGTTGATACTCAGGCTTGGTCATATAATAAAGCAAAAATTCCAGAATCAAGGCGCTTCCGAGACCCCGGCCTTCAATTTTAAAATTAGAAAATCCCATTGGTAAGTAAATATTTCTAATATCATCTATTGAAATAAATCCCGGATTTTTCATTGCTTTGGAAAAACGATATCCGTTATCTGCATCAGGAGCCGTGCATCGATAATCAGAGCAATCATCTCCCAGATTTTTGCGACTGACAGCTTCGTAACAGCGTTTCCTGTCCTTACAACCAAACCAACAACATTCGTTGCACAGAAATTCCACTTTATCCTTCTGTGAGTTGGTCAATGTATTCCATTTATCCCAAGCCTTATTCAGTCGAAAATCCGGTACAACATAAAGAAAATCATCCCGATTTACTTCATTCATGAATTGTTGAAAATCTGTCAGAACCTTCGTCGTAGTGGAAACAAAATAAAGTCCCGGATAATTCAATTTAAGATAATCTAACAACAAATCTGAATAGATAATAACACCATTTCGTATTGCACTGTCCTTCTCAAAAAGACTACAGAGCGCATTACATTTCTTGTCCGAAAGATGTTTTTCTTCAAGTAGTGAATTACTAAATGTCAGCCTGGCTGAAATCCGGTATTCCTGCATGAGTGCCAAAATATCCCGTGGATCATGTTCTCCGGCCCCAACGCGTCCGCCTCCCCAGATGCAGTCTGCCGGAGCACCGTATATAGAAACGATTTCACACCAATCATAAAAATATTCTCTGTGCTCGCGAAATAATGGCAGGAAAGCCTGATACAATTCATAATACTCAAACAAACCGGGGAGATGATAATATGCTGTGCTTTTATGCACTTTATCCCTGTCCACAACGTCACCTCACAAAATCTTTGAATCAATCAGTTCTGAAATACTGTCAATAATAAAGTCAGCCCCCGCTTCGCTCAACTCATTTCTATCAGAATTACCGTATGTAACGCCACAGGTATATACACCGGCACTTTTTCCCATCTGAATGTCATAAGGCATATCACCAATAACAAGTGCCTGCTCAGATGAATAAGATAAATCTTTCAGTGTTTTGATAACAGGTTCCGGATTGGGTTTTAACAGTGAAGTGTCTTCTGCCGCTAATACATACGGAAAATACTTGGCAATCTTCATTTGGTCCAGAAATTCTCTAAGTGACTTTCCATTTCTTGAAGTGGCAATGGTTAACATAATTCCATTCTCCTTCAATTTACCCAAGGTATCAATCACGCCGGGAAATAATGTTGGCGGCACCTTCTCTTTTATCTCATCAAAAGCTCTTCTGTAATTCTGCATACACATTTCAAGCATTTCATCAGACAATTCCGGAAATAATTTCTGAAAACCAATTTTTCCCGATAATCCAATAGTACCTGCACAAGCCTGTTCGTCCGCAACAGGAAGTCCCATCTGTCTCATCGTTTCCTGCTTTGCAAGCACAATTGCTTCCCGCGTATCCATAATCGTTCCATCAAAATCAAATATTGCTAACTTAATATCCATATGTAATCCTCGATCTCTTCCTAACTCGACCGGAGCGGAGACCTCGAACCTTCGAGGTCCGGCGGAGCTCTGGTAACACAAAAAGGATATCCATTTGGATATCCTTCTATGTTCATTAGAGCGCGAGACGGGACTCGAACCCGCGACCCCGACCTTGGCAAGGTCGTGCTCCACCAACTGAGCCACTCGCGCATGTACTTGTCTGAGCTTTCGTATCGCTCGGACAAGTAATAATATACTATATAGATTTTCCTTTGTCAACATCAAAATTTGATTTTTTTATATTCAATAAATTTTTCAAATTTTCATAAATTCTCTAAATATTCGTACAATTTCTTACTCTAACTTATCAGCACATTTAATCCGATAAATGCGTCTCAAAGACTCGTCAATTCTCTCCTCCGAGATTGTGCCATCCTGCACTGCTGCCAGCAACGCATCATAAGCTTTGTTGAAATCCTCCGGCATCAGCAGCATATCAGCGCCAGCCTCGATTGCCTTAACCGCAGCCTCCTCTGAGGTATAATAATCTGTAATTGCCGTCATATTGAGCGCATCCGTAATGATAACACCCTCGAATCCCAATTCATCACGCAGCACATCCGTCATAATCGTTTTGGATAAAGAACTGGGAAGTCCATCTTCATCCACAGCAGATGCCGTCACATGACTTACCATCACAAAATCCGCACCCGCTTCGATACCGGCCTGGAAAGGAACGAAATCCGTCTGACGCATCTCATCCAGTGTCTTGGTGGTCTCTGCCCTTCCATCATGGGTATCTTCTGTAGCACTGCCGATACCCGGGAAATGTTTCAGACATGAACTAACGCCGGTTCCCTCGATACCTTCTACCATATTGGCAACCATATCTCCTACTACCTGCGGATCAGAGCCAAAGGATCTGTCATCCAATACATCATTGCCACCTTCCGGCACCACATCTGCCACCGGCGCAAAGTCTACATTAAATCCGATTTCCTTCAGATAAGCACCAATTGTTACACCGGATTCATAAGCCTGTGCAGTATCGCCGGTGGCACCGATAACAGCCATATCGTCCACCTGTATCACTTCCACATCACTGTTCGCAACTCTGCTGACAGAACCTCCCTCTTCATCTACCGCCAGGAAAATAGGGTACTTGCTCATTGTTGTAGTGTTTGAAAGCATCTCTGTAATCTGCTCTTTATCGGAAATGTTCTTATCAAAATAAATCAAGCCACCGACTGCATATTGATTTAATGCTTCCTGTGTGCCATTCCCTGCCTGTACTGCAGCAGAAACACCGGTAATTGCCTCAGGAGTTACCACAAAAAGTCCTGCGACTTTATCTTCTATGGGCATCTCTGAAATATATGCGTCCACTACTTCTCCCAGATAGTCTTCTTCCGGCTCGTCCGCGATGGTCTCAGGCGTATCAATTACGATTTCCGAAGCTGCCTGTGCCTCTTCTTCTGCCTGCTGCGCTGCAAGTGCTTCTGCCTCTTTCTTCGCCTGTACATGAGATGATATCTTCATACCAACCGCTACACCTCCTGCAACAATAGCCGTAAGAATAACCAACACTACAGAATAGGAAATAATCTGATTGCGGACTCTCCTGCGGTGCCGGTAGGCACGTCTGTCATCTTCGTCTTCTTCTATATCATCATCCGAATCGTCCTCTTCGTCCTCATCATCTTCGTCAGAATCATCCTCATCATCATCGTCGATATCCTCATCCTCAGAGTCTTCCTCGTCGATGTCTTCGTCTTCTTCATCCTCTAATTCTTCATCTTCATAGATATCCTCATCATATTCTTCATCAGAGTATCCTTTTAATTTATCAAACAGCTTTCCCATACGATCCTCCATATCAGAACAGTTCTTTTAGTCACATATACTATAACCTATTTTCGATAAAAAATCTATCAGTAATCCTATTTTCCCATTTTTTGTTTAAGAAAACCAAAGAAGCATGGCTTTTCAACACAGCGAAGCGGGTACCAATTCTCTTAAGAATCAATACCCGCTTCTAAACTATACTATCCAATGGTCCTTACCTCCAATTTTCTTCTTTCGTACTCTTTCCACTCTTCTTTCGTATGCATATACTGTAACGTCATTTTCTCTTTTTCTTATGTGATTCGTTACCTTTTCTTATGTACTCGACTACGTTTTTTCTTTTCATTGGTTTCCTTATTCATTTGTACTTCTATTGGAGTGTTAAATTATGTTTCTGGTGGACTGTACCTCTCTTTCTTTAAGATATCTATGTGAATTTGTTTTGTTTATGTCTTTATTATAGCATCCCATTTTGATTTGTCAACACATTTTTTCAATTTTTTTAATATTTTTTCAATTCATTTCCATTTTCGAATTATTTTCTCATTTTTAGAACAAATATCCAATATTTACAGTTTATTCCTTCTTGTATCTCCGGCACTTTATTGTTTGCTTTCATAATGATATACTTTAAGAAACAGGTAAACAGCCTGCAAATAAAAAGTCAAGGCTAAATTGATGAACATTGAAAATTTTATACAGGTTGAAAAATAGGTATCAAAATAAGACCACCACACTAGTGCTGGTCTGAAAGAAAATGTTGTGGAATTATTCGGAGCCTGGAAGTGATGAAAGATATTCTTTCACACGACCATAATAGATTCGTAGAAACTTGTTGGCACCCGCTGTCATATAGACATAGTAAGGTTTACCCTGGGCACGTTTCTTGTCCAAAAACTGATATACAGGGTCGTCCTGTGGTTTGGTTTTAATCAAAGCATCCATTACTTGAAATAGTGTTTTTCTAAGGTCAGAAGAACCACGTTTTGAAGTGGGAACACTTTTTTGCTCATAGGTTCCTGATTCATTAACGCCTGGGTCTACACCGGCAAAAGCAGTAATAGCACCTTTGTGAGTGAAACGAGAAACATCGCCAATCTCAGCCATTAGCTGAGGACCAAGTGAAGGACCAACACCTTTCATTGCCATAACGATAGGATATTCAGGGAGCTTGGATGCAGTTTCATTCATAAGCGTACGTAGTGACTCAACAGTTGTAGAGGCACTATTCAGCTGATCAACAGCCTGCTTAATAATAAGCTTTGTAATGTTATCCTTAGGAAGTACAGGAACAAGTTCCTTTGCTTTTCCATAGATTTCTTCAGCTTTCGATTGGCTGAAGTTGTACTTCTTGCGATTGCACCAGTTTTGATAGTGGCAGGTAAAATCGTTTAGGGACATTTTACGGACACAGTCCACATGCCAGTATGTAGATGCAAAATCAACCCATTTCTGGCTGCCGTCACTACGTGCAGGACTGTCAAAGTATGTATTAACACCAGGATAGGTTTGGTCAAGGATGCCGATGAGATTGTTTTTCATAGCCGTCTTATGCTTCATATAAAAGCCAAACTGACGGTTCATGGTTTTAAGCTGATTACGTAATTCATCCATAAGACTATACTGTTTAAGATTTTGCCACTTGTCAAGCGCATATCGGGCAATCTTAACAGCGTCAGCTTTATCGGATTTCACTTTACGAAGGGAATCATTATCAAAATCCTTGATAAGTTTTGGGTTGATAGCACTGACAAAAAGGTTTGCCGCAGAAAGTTGATGGGCAAGGACTTCATAATACCGTCCGGTATGCTCCATTACGATTCTGGATTCACCATCAACAGAGTTGATGAGTTCTACAAGCGAATTGATGTCACTGGTTGTGTGTTTGATTTCAAAAGGTGTGGAAACAACTTCACCAAAAGGTCGCATAATAGCAACCATACTTTTGCCTTTTGAAACATCGATACCTACTGCATTCATAAATTTGTCACTCCTTAAGATTATTGCAATGGATAAGTACCAGTTTTACTCATTGCCTATTCAATCTACTGTGGTGTGACACGAATGCACCTAAGGCGATTCAACCTGCATAAAACGAACGCTGCGAATGAGGAGCTGGTTATCAGTCTATTTAACGGACGCGAAGTCCAGGAATGGAAGCCGATATACCTATTGCTCCATCATTATACAGCTAAGCAACAAGATGGATAATTCCTTACTGGCTGTAAGGGATATTAACCATATTTATATTGTAGTAGGAATGGAGATAAAAAATGATAGAAAGCAGACCCATATTAAGAAATAAAATTTATTTATACCTGACAGAGTTCTTTGCCGGAATGTCGGTTATGGCAGTAGAGCTTGGGGCAAGCAGGCTTTTGGCGCCTTACTTCAGTTCTTCGCAGATTGTATGGACGATTATTATCGGTACAATTATGATCGCCATGGCACTTGGCAATATTTACGGCGGCCGCAGCGCAGATAAGAACCCGAACCCGGATAAGCTGTATGGCAGAATTATTATAGCTGCTATTTGGATTGCGGCAATCCCGGTGGTGGGCAAATACATTATTCTGGGCATATCGGCAGTATTGATTTTCACGGTGAACAGTAATTTCTTAGTAATTGCAGGATTTGCAGCCTGTATGGTTATTTTTGTATTTCCGTTGTTTTTACTTGGAACGGTAACCCCTTCTCTTGCAAAAATTACAGTAGACAACCTGGATGATAACGGCAGACTGGTGGGTAACTTAAATGCAGCGAATACGATCGGCAGTATCATTGGAACTTTTGTGCCAACCTTTATCAGTATTCCGGCGGTGGGAACATCTATTACATTCCTGATCTTTGCGGGCATATTATTGACACTTTCTGTCGTTTACTTTGCTTCTTCCAAAGTCAGTATTGGGAAGGTCAAGAAACTGCCCATTGGAATTTTCCTTTTTGTGCTGTGCTGTGTGTTTGGACATGATAACAGTTTTGCTTTCTGGCAGGATGATCTGACCTATGAAGGCGAGTCTGTCTACAATTATCTGCAGGTGTATGAAAATGAGGAAGAGGTGGTATTGTCCACTAATGTACTCTTTGGCGTGCAGTCCGTCTATCAAAAGGAAAAGGGGCTGACAGGGATGTATTATGATTATGCAATGGCCGCTCCCTATATGGCAGGAGTAAAGGAAAAGAACAAAATGAATGTGCTGATTCTCGGAAATGGCACAGGAACCTATGCAACCCAGTGTGAACGCTACTTTGAGAACATGGAAATCTCAGGTGTGGAGATTGATCAGAAGATCACAGATCTTGCAGTGCAATATTTCGAACTCCCGGATAATGTAGAGGTAACAACTTATGACGGCAGGGCCTATCTGAATGCGGTTGATGAGAAATATGATGTGATTATGGTAGATGCCTATCAGGACATTACCATACCGTTCCAGATGTCTTCCGTAGAATTTTTTACATTAGTAAAAGAACATCTGACAGAGGATGGCGTTATGGTGGTTAATATGAATATGCGGGGCAGTGAGGAAGGGAATATTAATCAGTATCTTGCGGATACGATTTCCAATGCATTTTCTGAAGTGTATACAGTTGATGTAGCCGGTTCCACCAACAGAGAATTGTTTGCTTCGAACAATGCGGATATGATGAATTGTTTTCACAACAATATAGCAGTGGAAGATAATGGGGAGCTTGTGTCCATGATGAGCCGGATACAGGAGAATCTTATTGCATATGAGGCCGGAGATTATCTGATGACAGATGATAAAGCGCCGGTGGAGCTTCTGGGAATGAAAGTAATTGATGAATTGATCCGGGGGGAAGTGCAGTATTACCGTGGTATTTATGCGGAAGGCGGGATAGCTGCTCTTCTGGAGCAGTTATAGCTTTTGTTTTGTGAGCAGTTATGATACTATGATTGTATGAATAAAATGATTTCAGTGCAGAACATTACAAGTGCATATGGCCGAAAACCGATTCTGCGGGGCGCGTCCTTTGATGCGGACCGTGGCGAATGTATCGGCATTGTAGGAGCTAACGGCTGTGGCAAATCCACACTGCTGTCGGTTCTGGCGGGAACACTTGCCCCCAAATCAGGGGAGGTGCGTTATTATGGACAGGCAGCGTGGTCAGATGGCAATGTACCCTTACGTGAAACAGCTGGTGTCGGGAACAAAAAGAAAGAACCAGATGTAGGTAACGGTAAGACAAAGCATAGGGGGAGGATGCAGTGTAATAAAGAGGTTATCCGTAATATGACAGGCTATGTGCCACAGGAGAATCCGCTGATCCCGGAACTTACCGTGTATGACAATCTCAGGTTATGGTATCCGGATTCCGAATATTTGCAACAGGAACTGGAACAGGGATTCCTGCATCTGCTGGGGATACAGGAGTTTATGACCAAACAAGTCAATAAACTTTCCGGAGGTATGAAGAAAAGGGTCAGTATCGGAATTGCCATGGCGGGTATGCCTCCGGTACTTCTGATGGATGAGCCGAGTGCAGCACTGGATCTGATCTGTAAAGAGGACATTCGGAATTATCTTGAAGTATATCTACAGCGCAAGGGCACCGTGGTAATTACGACTCATGAGGAAAGCGAACTGGAATTGTGTGATAAATTATATGTAATGAAGGATGGAAAGCTGAGGCAGATTGACAGGAATCTTAGAGGAGCCGATTTAGTGAAGCTTTTTTAGTAATGAGGAAAAGAGGAGAAGGAGTAACTATTACCATGGATGAAATGAATCAGAACAATATCAATCAGATGATATCACAGGAAATTCCTATACCGGAGATGAATGGAACTCAGCCTTATGGTCAGCAGGGGCAGCCGATGGTGCAGCCGTATCATCCCAATGGCGGGAAGAAAAAAGGTAAGGTACTTATTATTGTAGCTTGTGTGATAGCAGCTCTTGCCATTCTGGGAGGTTCCGCCTGGGCATATTATACAGGCACCCCGGGATATAAGATTGCCAAAGGCTTTGAGAATCTGGCCCGGGAAATAGATGAAATGCGAAATCCGTTGTCTGAAAAGCTGGGCATGGAGGAACTTCTTGTGATGATGCAGGATGAAGGAAGCCATGTTACAACAAAACTGGATTTTACGGCTGAGACCGAATATGGCAGCGCAACGCTTGGCGTGGATACAGATTTTTATAAGGATTCCAAGGCAAAGGAGATGGATTCCTCAACGGATATCAGCGTGATGAATTATAACTTTGCACATCTGGATTTGTATGGAAATGAGGATGTTATCTGTTTTTCTGTACCCGAATTATTTCTGGAGGATATGTATTTTGAAACAGAAAATATTGTAAGCCAGTATAACAACTCTATTCTGGCTGATGATGCGATGTTCGGCAAGCTGGATATGGAGGATTTCTCCATTGAATTATTCCCTGAGGATGAGGAAAGAATCTCTGTGGGGAGTTGGCGGGATATGAACAGCTATCTGGACAGTTTTGATGAGGATTTGGAAGCGTGCCGGGAAGGTATGAAGCTGGAAAAGGCAGAAAAGGGTATCTACCGGGTTACGATCAGAGAACAGGATGCAAATCGCTTTATAAAGGATATTATGAAAAACTATAAGAAGCTTTATCCGGATCAGAGTGATGGGATGGAGATTTTGGAGGAATATGAAAGTCTGATTGCTTCTGACGTAAAGATTCTGTTTGTAATTGGTAAAGGCAATAAGATTGAGAGCATTAACATGGAGGAGCCTATCAGGATGTTAGATGGTGAGGCTTCTCTGGATGGCGAAATTTTCCTGCTGGGAGAGGAACGAAGCATTGATAAAGTGCAGTGCAAGCTGACAATTACAAACATTCTTGGAGAGAAAGCGGAAGTAATCTGTCAGGTGGTGCAGTCTCTGGAAGAAAATGATTATCAGGTTGGTATGGATCTGAAATATACCCAGGGAGATCTTAGTGATAAGATGAAATTTACCATGAACTGTGACGCGGTGAAAGACACCTTTGATATGTCATTTTCCATGAAAGAAGAAAAAGATACATTTGAATTCAATATCAGAGGGAGCCTGGATGATATTGTGCCGGGCAAAAGCTTAGCCATGGATCTGAAGGAATTTACAATGATCATGGATGGGGAAGAATTGTGTAATATTACCGGTGATATTATGGTAGAGCCTTTACAGGAGAAGATTACTCCAAGCGCTGAGGCGAAGAATGCACTTTTTGAGCTGACTTATTCTGATATTGGTGATATAGCTTATAAGCTGATTGAAGAGTATGGAAGTCTTTTAGACTTACTGGATTATTAAGGATAGAGGTGAGAGCAGCATGGACAGAGACGAGGAAGCCATGATTGCGGAGATCATGAATCATCTGGATACGGAATCCACACAAGGGGTATATCGGATGAGTGTTACCTTCGATGAGAAGGAAGAGCAGAGCAAGAATATATCTCACAAATGCTGCAACATGTATGGCAGGCCGGCATCGGAGACAGTGGGACTTCTGGATATGTACACGGATATGAATGCCGGGGAACCTGACAGAAAAGAGTAGATCCCATGAAACAGAGGATGAGATATCTGTATATGGAAATCAACAAGATGATGCGCATGCTGCCACGTATGCTGTTACAGGCAATCCTGCTTATGGGAATCATAGGCATGATTGCTTTTTGTGGTGTGAAAAGCATGGACAAAGAGCCTTTGGCGGTCAAGGTGGATATTGCCGTGGTAATGAAGGAGAATAATACCATGACCCGGATGGCAGTAGGCTTCGTAGAGAGCATGGAAAGCGTGTCGCAGTTCTGTACCTTCAGACAGGTATCTGAGGAAGAAGGTTTTGCACTTTTACAAGAGGGAAAAGTGGCAGCTATGCTGGTGTTACCTGAGCAGCTTGTGGAAGGCATTCTGAATGGACAGAATCCGTCAGTGCAGATTTACTTTGCCCAAGAAGCGGGGCTGGAAGCCATGCTCTTTAAGGAATTTACCGATGCAGGAGCAGGACTTCTGAACGTGGCACAGGCTGAGATTTACGGTGTATGCGATACGGCGGCAGCCTATGATTTAACAGATAAGCTTTCTGTTATGGAGGCGGAGATTGACAGCTATAATCTGGCATTTGCATTAGACAGACTGGCACTGTATGAAACAGAACAACTGTCAGTTACCGGGCAGATGAGTGTGCTGCAGTATTTTGCGGCATCAGCAGTGGTATTGCTCTTACTGCTGTTCGGAATGGCGTTGTATCCGGTGATGCAGCCTGAGCCCTTGGTTTTTCGTAAGCAGCTTAACAGACAGGGAGTGGGGTTTGCATGGCAGGATTTTGTCCAGTGGCTGTGCGGATTTCTCAGTACAGGGCTTGTAGCTGTGCTGCTCGGACTGGCAGTCTGTATTGTGTCAGCACTGCAGAAGCATTTGGGGCATAAGACAGCGGGGCCATGGACTGGGGCAATAGCAGGACAGCGGGTGGAAACGATAGCTTTGCTGCTGCTTGGGATTATGATGATCAGTACGCTTGTCTTTTGTATATATAGCATTGCCGGAAATCGGATCAGTGGGATTCTGCTGTTGTTTGTCATAAGTCTGGCGATGGTTTATCTGTCCGGCGGTTTTGTACCGTCTATGTTGTTGTCCGAGAAAATGCAAAGGATAGGTGATAAATTGCCGACGGCATATCTGATCCGGGCAGCAGGTGGGATTTTCGTAGGATATGGTCACGGGACGGTGAGAGAATGCATGGCAGGAATGAGTGTATATACAGTATTCATGGGAGCCTGTGCATGGTTGAGCAGGCGAAGAAATGATTGGTAAGAGTATGAAGAAACCACATATGTAAGCTTGCAGGCTGAGAGAAGGGCATGGTTGTCGGAATGAAAAGAATCAAACAATACGGAATATGGCTGCGGCTTCTGATGAAAAGACTGTTAAAGCAACCTGTTTTTATTGGTCTGCTGTTACTGATTCCTGTTATGGGATATGCGGTAAGTACCCTTGAGCAAGGCGGCAGCAGTGGTGCTGTTGTTGCAGTATGCGTGGAGGAAAGCAGGTGGAGTGAACAGATTGTTACAAAACTGCAGGCTCTTTCTGCTGATAATACGGCAGATAGCAGTGTATTGCAATATCATTTCTATGACAGCGATATGGAGACAGAGCGGGCAGTATTAAAGTCTGAAGCTGACTGCGGCTTTGTCATACCGGGGGATATTGCAGAGTGTGTCATGGAGGAAGACTGGCGTAATAGCATCCTTGTCTATGAAACGAATTCCAGCAGTATTTCAGGTATGGCGAAGGAACGGATCGCCGGTGTGCTCTTTCAACTTTATTCGGAGGAATGTTATGAGGCATACTTGGAAGAAACGGTACAGGCAGAAGATTTCATAACAGATGATGAGGCGGAAGAGATTGTAGCTTTTGCCAGACAGGCATATGAGACACATCTGGTTGATGGCAGTACCTTTTCCTTTGTCTATGAGAGGCAGGGGGAAGCTTTGGCGGTAGATAACAGTGATATCAATGCAGATGACCAAACAGGTCAAGAAGAGAGTGACAGGAATGTAATAAATGACACATCTGTCTTCCCTGTGAAGGGCGTATTTGCAGTACTTATTTTCATAAGTGGCATGTGTGGCATGTTAGAGTATGAGAAGGATAAGAAAGAGAAACGTTTCCTACGATTAGCGCCAAACTGGATGACTTATATAGTCAATATATGGATTCCCACACTGTACACTTCTCTGGCGGTGCTTGTGTGTCTGTGGATCACAGATGCCTTGCAGCTTCGTGCCTGTTCTGGCGGGACAGCCAATATTCCGGGAATGGGGGAAGTACTGCTTGGAGTCTGGTCACTGGGAATGTGGGGAAAACAGATCGGTTCATTGATTCTTTATCAGGGGATTATCGTGTTGTACTGTTGTATCTTAAGAGTGCTGCTGCATAGGCAGGAGACGATTGCCGTGGCGATTCCCATTCTGACATTGGGAAGTCTGGTCTGTGCGCCGGTGTTTGTCAAGCTTTCCATGTACGTGCCTCTTTTTGAGGTGCTGGAGAAGCTATTCCCGGCTACATATTATCTGATGATGTGAGGAGAGAAAGTATGGCTAAAAATAAAGAAGTTAAAACCAATGCGATGCGGATATTGGAGAGGGAGAAGATACCCTTCGAGCATTATACCTATGAGTGTGAGGAGTTCGTGGACGGAATCCAGGTGGCAGACATGCTGGGGCTTCCCCATGAGAAAGTATATAAGACCCTGATAACTGTGGGGAACAGCAGGAACTACTTTGTATTTGTCCTGCCCATTGAGGCAGAATTAGATCTTAAGAAAGCTGCGAAATCCGTGGGAGAAAAATCACTTGCCATGATCCATGTGAAGGAAATCACTTCCGTGACCGGATATGTAAGAGGCGGCTGTACTGCCGTAGGGATGAAGAAGCAGTATGTGACCAGAATTGATGTTTCCGCAAAGGAATTGGAGACGATGATTGTCAGCGGCGGCAGGATCGGTTCGCAGATTGAATTGAAACCGGAAGATCTGTGCCGGGCAGCAAGGGCGGAATTTGCGGAGATTACACAGTAATAATAGGAAAGCGTGAGGAAAGGAACAGTGTGAAAAATCCATATATGGAAGATTTTTCACACGCAAATTTGTGCCTACGGCCCAAAGTTTGCAAGCTGAGAGAAAGGCATGGTGATTAGTATGAGTGAGAAGAACATAATGGATTATGAGACAGTGGCACTGGATGATGAAGCGAGTGCCCTTGTGATATTGGATCAGACGCTTCTGCCGGGCAAGGCAGAGTTGATCAGTCTGCATACAGCACAGGAAATATGGGATGCCATCTATCTGTTGAAAGTGAGGGGAGCTCCGGCAATCGGCGTGGCAGCAGCCTTTGGTATTTATCTGCTGGCAAAGCAGATTCACACAGGGGATTATGATACTTTCTATCAGGAATTCAGAAAACAGAAGGACTATCTGAATTCGGCAAGACCTACGGCAGTTAACCTGTCCTGGGCGTTAAACAGGATGGAGCAGGTGTGTGTACGAAATCAAGATCTGCCGGTGGCTGAAATCCTGGCAAAACTGAAAGAAGAAGCAGTCCGGATGAAAGAGGAAGATATTCAGGTCTGTAAGGCTATCGGCGAGTACGGCCTTACGCTGGTTAAGCCGGGGGACGGTATCCTGACTCATTGCAATGCCGGTCAGCTTGCAACCTGTAAGTATGGTACGGCTACCGCACCGATTTACCTGGGGCAGGAACGAGGCTATCATTTCCGGGTATTTGCGGATGAGACCAGACCGCTTCTGCAGGGAGCACGATTGACGTCCTATGAACTGCACTACTCGGGCGTGGATGTGACCCTGATCTGTGATAATATGTCTGCCACTGTAATGAAGAACGGCTGGATCAATGCTGTTTTTGTGGGCTGTGACAGAGTGGCAGCAAACGGGGATACGGCGAATAAGATCGGTACCTCGGTGGTGGCAACGGTGGCGAAACGTTACAATGTGCCCGTCTATATCTGTGCTCCCACATCTACCATTGATATGCAGACGGCTACCGGTGCGGATATTACGATTGAACAGAGACCGGCTCACGAAGTGACGGATATGTGGTATGAGAAGCCCATGGCACCTGCGGGTGTGAAGGTGTTCAATCCGGCCTTTGATGTGACAGACCATGATCTGATCGCGGGAATCGTGACAGAGTATGGTATTGCCAGAGAGCCTTATACAGAGTCCCTGAGGGAGATTTTTGAGAAGAAGGCAAGAGGACAGGCTGATTAGGCATCATTGCTTCGAGTGGAGGAAACTATGAACTATATGACAGAGAAACAGGCGAAAAAGGCCATTATTGATATCGGGCAGCGGATGTATGTGCGAAACTTTGTGGCTGCCAATGACGGTAATATCTCCATTAAGACGGGAGAGAATGAAGTATGGGCAACACCAACCGGTGTGTCTAAAGGCTTTATGAAGAAAAAAATGCTTGTGAAAGTGGACTTAGACGGCAATGTACTGGAGGGAAGCTATAAACCCTCCTCAGAAATAAAGATGCATCTTCGCGCCTATCGGGAAAACTCCGATATCCGGTCAGTCTGTCATGCTCATCCGCCCATCTGTACCTGCTTTGCCATTGCGGGGGTTCCGCTTGATACGCCGGTTCTGGCAGAAGCAATCATTACTCTGGGGGATGTGCCTATCGCACCCTATGCGGAGCTTGGCAGCAAGGAAGTACCGGAGGTTATTGCGCCGTATTGCCATACTCATAACGGGATTCTCCTGGCTAACCATGGGGCCGTTACCTGGGCAGAGGATGCGTACAGTGCCTATTACCGGTTAGAATCCATGGAATATTATGCCAATATACTGCTTATTACAGATAAAATATTAGGGAAACAGAATCTCCTATCTGAGGAACAGATCAATGCCCTGCTTGCCATGCGCGATAAGTTCGGTGTGAAGTTGGGCGGTGTGCCAAGGAAAGAACTTAAATAATTAGCGTTTCATTTTTAAATGCAGAAGAAATTGTGTTGAATATAAGGCGGAAACTTAAGCAAGGATATATAGATTGTCTTTTTGAGGGCATTTCGATATAATGAGAAAAAGACTTTAGGCGAGGAGGTGTGCCGGATGTATGAATCATGCGATACGTTAAGGATTAAAGAAAAAGCCGGAATTGTATCGGCTGCTTTGGAATTACAATACAGAAAAGCACACAAGACAGTTATTCCGCTAAGAGGTTTGCAGGGTGTTTCTGTTTTTATGATAGTGACAAAGGAAATTGAAGAAAAAATAGGAGCTATCTGTAATCTATATGAGAAAGTCAACAATACTCAAAAAGTAAAAGATATTATTCTGCTGGATGCGTATCATTCTGCGACGATCGAAGGCGCGCGAACTACCGTTGAGAGTGTAAAGCGAACATATAATAAGCCGGTAACAAAGGATGATAAAATGGTTGTAAATACCATTCACGGTATGAATTACGCATATGGAAATGAAATCTGCATGGATAATATCAGAACATTGTGGGAGATTGTAACACGTGATGTCTGTGAAAATATTCATCTGGCAGGTACGAAGTTTCGAAGCGGCATGGTTTATGTGGGAAATGAAACAGATATTATTCATACTCCGGCTAAAGCTGAAGAAATAGAAGTGATGATGCAGGATTTATTTCTATTTCTGGAAAACTCAGAGTTTGATGTTTGGATTAGGGCAGCTGTTCTTCATTTCTATTTTGTATATATACATCCATTTTGCGATGGAAATGGGAGAACAGCAAGAATCATGACACAATCATTTCTGTTACATCATGGTATAGAGAAGATAAAATATCTACCGTTGTCCAGAGCAATAAATAATAGCCTATCCGGTTATTATGCTGCATTGAAGGAATCTGAAAGGGTATATACCAATGGAAGTAAATGGATAGACATTACACCATTTATTGATTACATGTTAGACACGATAGGAACTTGCATGGTTACAGCAGTAAGAGAGGATAATGAACTGTCAGAGAACCGGAAAACGTTGCTTGAGAAAATTCAGAAAAGAGGAAAAGGTACTGAAATTTCAATAGCAACAGCAGCCAAAATATTAAAAATGTCTGAGCAGACTGCAGGCAAACATCTGAATGCACTTGTTAGGATGGGATATTTGAAGAAAGAAAGGCGAGGGCATAAAAATATATACATTTTGATATAAAAATCTATTATATTGAATTATGTCTCAGGACAAACATAAGGACAGCCAAAATGAGAAACAGTTTCGGCTGTCCTTTTTTATGTGACAGGAAATTGCTCGTATGTAGTGCGAAACCAACAAGAATCGACGTAGGAGATTCTTGCAAGGTTCGCTGCTGAGCGAACCTTTTTTATGCCGTATTTTGCATGATTCGTGCAAGAAATCTGCCGGACGGAGGAACCATTACCTATACCTATGACCTGCTGCACCGGGTGGAATACCCGGAAGGGGACAGCGGGGTCTTTACCTATGAGTATGACACCCTGCGCAGGCTCACCGGGGTATCCCGGGACGGCAGCCTGTTAAGGACCTACCGGTTCGATGACCGGGGCAACAGGGCAGTGCTTCTGGATTATTCTGCGGGGACAGAGACCCGTTACCGGTACAGCGCCTCTGACCGGCTGTCCGGCACGGAATGCCGCCATGAAGACGGCAGCCTGACAACCACCACCTATGGGTATGACGGCAGGGGGAACCTGGTCCTGGAGCGGGAGGAAGAGGCAGGCAGGGAGCACCGCTATGCCTATGATGCCATGAACAGGCTGGAAAAGTATACAGACCCGGAGTATAATGAAACCATGTACAGCCATAACGTCCTGGGATACCGAGTGGGGATACAGGACCCCACGGGAGGGACAGACTACCTGCTGGATTTCACAAGGCCCTACCATAACCTGCTGGGAGCGGGAGGTGAAAGCTTCCTGTGGGACGGTGAGGGGATGCATGTAATCAGCAGGAACGGGGGCAGTACAGGAGTAAACAGCGTCAGGTATGCCCTGACGGATGAACTCGGGAGCCCTGTCCGTTACTGTGATGCAGAGGGACATACCGTGGGATACAGCGTCTACCGGGAATACGGCGTGGAGGAGGCCAGAAGTGGACTCTTAAGCCCGGCAGGCTACACGGGCTACCAGAGGGAGGAGAGGCCCGGACACTACCATACGGTGTCCAGAAGCTATGATGCGCTGCTGGGACGGTTCCGGTCAAGGGATGTGGAGGAATCCCTGCAGCCCCTGGATACGCTTACGTTAAACCGCTACCTGTACTGCGGCGGAAACCCCTTAAGCTATGTGGATGTGACGGGGTACGGGTTTACGGACTATATGGAATGGGGCAAGGATATCCTGCTCCGTCAGTATGGACTGGACGGAAGCATAGACCTGAAAACCCAGCTGCTCCTGTGGGGCATAAGCAGTGCAGAAACTTCCCTGAAGGAACTGGTGGATTATGAGAGCAATCCGGATCGGCCGGAGGCAGTAAATGAGATCGGGCTGTATGGTTCCGGTATCCTGCAGGGCATCATAGAGTGGGGAGGCAGCACGCTTTCCAATGGTATCTTTAATTACAGGAAGCTGAAGGCATTTGAGAAAGACAGTCTTGGAATGACTCTTGTGATTGAGCAGGAAATAGAAGCTGTATGTCCGATATTGAAAGCAGCCAAAAAGGAGATAGGTGAGAAAGGTTTCCGGACATATGCAGAAGAGAAATGGTCCGGTGTAAAAGAGTGGGCACGTGAGAACTGGGTGGAGGCAGATCCGAAGTCTAGGGGGCAGGTGATAGGCAGGGCTCTGCCGGATGTGGTAATCACCATATATATGCTGAAGCAGATGAAAGCTGACTGGGATGCCGGGAAGGCCGCGAAAGGCGGTTCTGTACCTGAAAGTGGTACAGGACCACAAGGTGTAGGGAATCCTGTAGCGGTAGAAGGAAGAGGAAATACAGGAAGAACGGTTCCTGATACATTAAATGAGCAGATGGCAATGAATCAAGTACAATCTAATCCATTAGAAGGTGCAACTAAAGTACCACTAGAAATGACCGACCCTAGATGGCCAGCATCAGAAGGTTGGGTTAAGATGCAATCAGTGATACAGAATGCAGATGGAATAAAAACTACAATACATTATGTGTACAATGAAATCACAGGTGTTTTTGATGATTTCAAATTTAAGTAGAAAGGATAAAAAGATGGATAACATTATTTTCGAGAAAATTTGGCAAGATGATAGTCTTATTGAATTAAAAATATCTGCTAATTCTGAATTTGTTTCAGCTTATCAAAGTTGTTATATTCAGGATAAAAAATTAGAGGAAATAGCGGAAACAATTTGTAATTTCGTGGGAAATTATAATGAAGCTTGTTATTTGGAATTTGGTAAGAAAGAAGGGAACTATACGCCTGCATTTTCAATGTGTATGTTACCAGCTGATATATCAGGGCATGTTAATATTGAAGTGGATATTGAAATAGCAGATAATGATACGCGTTCACATAGATGTTGCTTTTATGTAAAAAGTGAATTAGGGGAAATAGAGCGGTTAGGAATGGATTTAAAAAAGTTGATAATTGAGCAAGATGGATGTGAAGTATCTTTGTGTTAATAAATTATATAAGCATGTAATAAAATTATAAAATTACGCTTGCCGATGATCGGACACTGAGACTTACCGGGAATGCGGTGTGAAGGAGAGGCCCGGACACTACCATGCGGTGTCCAGAAGCTATGATGCGCTGCTGGGACGGTTCCGGTCAAGGGATGTGGAGGAATCCCTGCAGCCCCTGGATACGCTTACGTTAAACCGCTACCTGTACTGCGGCGCAAATCCTTAAGCTATGTGGATGTGACGGGGTACGGGTTTACGGACTATATGGAACCATTTAAGGACTGTACAGAAGGAATCATCAGGATGGGAGAGAAATGGCTGGTTGATAAGCTGGTATGGAAGGAAAATCCCAACCGGGGATGGTGGTACAATCATGTAGACCGGTTTATGTGTGCGGAAAGACAGGGAGTGGTACAAGCCATAGCGGATAAGCTTGTATTAGCGGAGAACACGGCATTCAGTACATCTGCGATGCAATATGACTGGGTCTATGCATTCAATTACGGACGACAGATGCTGTGTGATTTTGGGAACAGTATATATTATATGGAAGAGGCCCTCAATGAGTATACGATTCCCGGTCTGATATCAATGAAATGGAGTGAGATCACAGAAAATCCGGAGACAGCCGGGAATGCGGTAGGAAGGATAGTACCGGATATAGCATTGATTCTGGTGCTGCATAGTGCAGAGACAAAAACACCTGCTGGTCAAAATCCATATGAGGGTGGTAGTTCAACTATTAAGAGTTCTGATTTAGTATTTGGAAGTAGTACCAAATCAACACAAAAATTAATGAATCAGATGAATAGTAGAGGATGGACAGAAGATTTAATACGAAATACAGTTGATAATCCATATACTATTCGCACTAGTGTAAACAAGGCTACAGGAAATGCTGCTACTGTATTTTATACTCAGCAGGGGTCATATGTCATTGTTGATGATGTTACAAAAGCAATAGTTCAGATTAGTGATAACATTAATCCATCAACATGGGCACCTGACTTAAGTATAGTTGACCCATATATACCAGATTGAGGTGACAAAATGAAAATTACAGAAATAAATACAGTTATTAAATCTGTTGAATATGCTGGAGAAATATTTATTAATCTTCAGGAGTTGGATAATTTACTAAAAAAAGATTTTAGAATAGAAATGGAGGAGTGTTTGATTACCCCTTATTATATTCAAAATAATAAGCGGATGGAGTTATATCAATATGAGTTTTGTTGCACAGATGAATTTGACTTTGAAAAGTATATTCTAAAAACAACTGGAAAAGAAAAAATAGAAGATGTTTCGAAAGAGATTTTATGTCTTAAAAGAAATTGTTTTTCAACATATGATGAACCGAACAGATTAGCTGATTTCCTAAAATTTCTTTTTGAAAATAAGACTTTAAAAGAAGAAATCAAGCAGGCATTTGGAGATTATTTTGCAGAAAATTTATATGCAGTAGTATATTAAATTGTCATCAGCTGATAAAGTTATATGAATCTTATCGAATGGTTGGTAGTTATAAATAATTAATATTTATAAGGGATTACCTAGAATTACAGAGATGACAAATGCTACTGATATAACGATAGGAGGGCATAAATAATATGAGTGATTATAACTATGAGATTATAAAATCTTCTGTTATGGGATGGTATGAAAAAGTGTTATTAGAGCTAAAGACTCAAGACGAAATTATGGTGTCAAAAATAATGATGATGTGTTAATCATTGAACAGGAAAGCTTCACAAGGCTGTGGAAGCAGGGCGGCGCAATGAGAAATGGAGGTCAGAGTATATGAAGGAGCTTCTGCATGATGATGATATGAGAGAAGAAGGACGGGCAGAGGGCAGAGAAGAGGAACGGATCAATACTGAACGAGAGAGAGCCAGAGCGGAGCGTGAGAAAGCCAATGCGGAGCATGAAAAAGCCAGAGCAGATGAGCAGGAAGCCAGAGCGAATACTCAAGAGGCCAGAGCAGATGCTCTGGAAGCCAGGGTGCGCGAACTGGAAGGGATAATCAGAGGAAAAGGATAATGTCTGATTGTCCTTTTCTTTTCTTTTTGGTATGATTAAAAGCAATGAACAGGAGGAAGCCATGAAATTATCCGAACTTACAGCTTATAACCCGATCACCATACAGTGTCATGATAATCCGGATGCAGATGCCATAGCCTCCGGGTATGCACTGTATGTCTATTTTCAGAGTATAGGGAAAGAGGTGCGTTTTATCTATTGCGGCAGGAGCCGGATACAGAAGTCCAATCTGTTGCTGATGCTGGAGTATTTGAACATACCAATATCTTATATAGAAGATACCCGGTCCTTTTTGGAGAACGAGCCCGGCGGAAAGGTGCAGGGATTACTGATTACCACAGACTGCCAGTACGGAGCAGGTAATGTTACATGTCTTCCGGCGGAAAATGTGGCAATCATTGACCATCATCAGGTGGAGAACAGGGATGTGGAGAAGAGTGAGATCAATCCCCATTTAGGCAGTTGTTCTACTTTGGTCTGGAGTATGCTTCGGGAAGCAGGGTATGGGATTCAGGACACGAAACTGGGCACAGCGTTGTATTACGGACTTTATACGGATACGAATCAGTTTTCCGAGATTTATAATCCGTTAGATATGGATATGCGGGAGGCACTTCCCTGTGAAAAGTCGCTGATTACGTTATTCCGTAATTCTAATCTGTCTCTGCATGAAATGGAGATCGCCGGAGTGGCGATGATACGGAATATTTATAATGATGATTACAAGTACGGTATTATTAAGGCACAGCCCTGTGATCCGAATATTCTGGGCCTGATCAGTGATTTCCTGAATCAGGTGGCAGAGGTAAACTGCTGCGTGGTTTATAATGAATTAAAGGATGGGTATAAATTTTCCGTGCGAAGCTGCGTGAAGGAAGTGCAGGCCAATGAACTGGCTGCTTTTCTGGCAGAGGGCGTAGGCTCCGGCGGCGGGCATAGAGAGAAGGCCGGCGGTTTTATCAATAAGGTGCTTTACGAGGAAATGTATCCCACACTGCACTCGGAGGCCTTTTTCAGTGAAAGGTTGAATGATTACTTTGATCATTGCCAGATCATCTATGCGAAGGATTACGATATGGACATCACCGGCATGAAGTCTTATGTGAAGAAGCAGGTGCCTTTAGGCTATGTGGAAGCCACTGATGTGCTTCCTGTGGGAACACCGATCACTATCCGTACGTTGGAGGGCGATGTGGATATGGTGGTGGAAGAGGATCTGGTTATCATGATCGGCATTAAGGGAGAGGTATACCCTAATCTTCGAGAGAAATTTGAGAGAACCTATGAAGCCACACAGAAGCCGTATGGTCAGGAGAAAGACCATATACATGACAATATGATCTACGAACCGACGATCCACAATCGTGCCACAGGGGAAGTATTGAAGCTTACCGATTATGCAAAAATCTGTATTGCCAGCGGTGGAACCCATATTCATGCAAAAGAATTGACCGGAAGGGTTAAAGTATTTACAGCATGGGATGAGGAGAAATATATGCTGGGCAAAGAAGGAGATTATCTGGCGGTACGGTGTGATGATAGGCACGATATTTATGTGGTAGAGCGGGATATCTTCTTTAAGACGTATGAGGAAATCAGGGAGCATGCGTAATTGATTTTGTGCCTCCGGCACAAAGTTGGCAGGTTGAGAGAAAGACATGGGTATTAGAGTGGAAAATAAGAGAAATACAAACGAAGAAATATGGCAGTATGATGCTTTTATCAGTTACAGGCATTCAGATTTAGACAGTTTTGTGGCAGAGACGCTGCACAGACAGTTGGAGAGCTTTAAGCTTCCCGGCAGTGTTGTGAAGCAGAAGAAAGCAGAATTATTGAAGCAGGCGGAAGGACAGGACAATGATGTTGCCGGGCAGAAGAAAACCGCTATCAAGACCCGCATCCACCGGGTTTTCCGTGACCGTGAGGAACTGCCTCTGGTAGCCAATCTGGCTGATCCGATCACGGATGCACTGGAAAACTCGGAATATCTGATTGTGATCTGTTCGCCCAGACTGAATCAGTCAATGTGGTGCCGCAAGGAGATTGAGACCTTTATTGAGATGCATGACAGAGAGCATGTGTTGGCAGTTCTGGTGGAAGGGGAGCCGGATACTTCTTTTCCGGAGGAACTGTTGTATCGTGAGGAGGAAGAGATTCAACCTGACGGTAGTGTCATTAAGAGAAAAATCCCGGTGGAGCCATTAGCGGCGGATGTCAGAGGTGCTGATCACCGGGAGATTAGAAAGAAGATCAAAAGTGAGCTTTTGCGCCTTGTAGCGCCTATGTTTGACTGCAACTATGATGATTTGAAGCAGCGACATAAGGAACAGAGAACCCGTAAAATCATTATGACATCTGTGTCGGTAAGTGCGGTATGTCTGTTGTTCGGTGTGGTCAGTACCACTATGGCGCTTCGGATACAGCATCAGAATACGCAGATCAAGGAGCAGGCAGTGGAGATAGCAGCGCAGGCTGACGAGATAGAGACACAGTATAAGAAGGCGAAACAGGATGCCTGTATTTCCCAGGCCAGGGAAGGGCGAAGCTATCTGGAGGACGGCGACCGCATGAAGGCCATCGCTACTGTGCAGGACGCTATCTGGGATCTGCCGGATAGGGGCAATGATATCTATCAGGAAGGCAATATGATAGAGGAGGATATGGACTATCCGGCGCAGGCGGTCTATGCCTTAACGGACAGTTTATATTTGTATGAAAACGGGCAGCAGATATTGCCGGACCGGCTGTTGGAAGCGGATTCCACGATTCAGTATATGAAGCTTTCACCGGAGGGCAGCAGGATTGTTACCATGGATCTGTCGGGGCAGTTGACGGTCTGGAATCCCGAGGATACCGGCATCCGGATCAAATTGGACATTGACAGTATTTCCGGCAGTTATGAAGAGCAGGTAGCCTTTTTCGGAGAGGATAAGCTGTTCTGTCCCGGGGATAATGAGGTGATCCTCTATGATATTTCCGGAGAGACAGCCGAAGAGTTATATCGCATCTCCTGTCAGGATTATGTGGGCGTCCTGGTGCAGCAGGAGCAGGAAATGGCGATTCTGATGCGGGAGGAAGGGTATTGTGCCATTGATTGTCAGGATGGCAGCATACTGTACAAGTCCGACTGGAATATGGATGGGCTGATCGCCCGTATGACCGCTAAGAGTGTGATGAGCGAGGATGGATGCTACTGGGCAGTGACTCTGAGCAATTCGTATTACAGCGATGAAGAGCAGAGGCGGGTTGTGATATATGATACGGCCTCGGGAGAATGTTTAAACAGCTATGAAATTGGATATGAATACATTCATTCCATGCGTTTTGACGGGAACAGGATTTATGTGGTCAGCAACCACAGTGGAGATTTTCAGGCGGAGCAGCTGACTTTGGGAATGGAGGGCAGACTGCAGGCATTTGATGTGCTGGGCGCGGCTGCACCGATATGGACTTTTGAGCAAAACAACGGCTGGCTGTATGAGACTGCTTATGCGCACATGGAAAATAGCGATTATCTGATCTGCTCCGGCTATGGGGAAGTGATCGCTTTAAATAAGCAGGATGGAAGCTATATTGATACTTTTTCCTTTGGTACGGAAGTGGTTCGTATTGCAAACTATGTGGGAAGTGACAACTTCCTTGCTTTTACAAGAGACGGTGTATGGCATTATCTGAGCATGAAACGGATGGAGGATATGGTCAGCGAACTGTTTCCGAAATGTACCTCTGCCAATGTGAAGGATTTTGCCATCGGAGACGGTTACTGTGTCACACTGCCCTATAACAGCCGGGAATTAACTGTGTATAAGAGAGCACAGGGAATCGGGCTGGAAGAGTTCTATACCGGAAAAGATGATTATAGAGAAGCCGTGGTCAACAGGGACTGCAGTTATCTGGCAGCAGCTTTTTATAACGACAGCTATACCACAGCCATTGATTTGTTTGATACACAGACCGGGGAGAAACTATGGACTTATGAGGAAGAAGATTCTTACTATCAGGGAATGTGCTTTAGCGAGTACAAGGGTACGGAAGCATTGGTGCTGGTAACGAGTGAAGCAATACTGACGATGGATCTTGCCACCGGAGGCGTGATCGATTCCTATCCTGTAGAGTTTTCCGGCTTTGTCTATAAGGGCAGTGATGAGTCCGGGCAATATCTCTACCTCTGGGATGATGAGACAATCTACTGTTATGATGCGCAGGCTGCAGACTATGTCTATACCATGGCCCCGGAGGGTCTGTCGGATGATGATGCAGTTGCTTTTGCCCATAACAGGGAGTTTTATGGAACAGCAGATCAGGAGACGAGGACGCTCCGGTTCTATGAAATGGGCAAGACAGAAGCGTTCTTGGAATATGATGAACAGATGCTGGGGACAGATATCAATTTTGCCTATATTGAGACAATGTTTTTTGGTGCCGGAGATGAACATCTCTATATTGTATACAGGGATGCGAGAATCATGACGTTTGACATTGAGCCGGATAACCGTGTGCCGGAGTATTTCTGTGTTAATAGTAAAAGTCCGGACGGTTATGATGCATTGAGCGATATCATGGTAAGCTGCCGGGAGATAACTGATTCAGATTATGCGATTATGGACGGTAACAGTGACAGTTATCTGGTGGAGGCACGGACAGGAGAAATTTTGGCACATTTGCACGGTTTTCTTGCGTATAATGAGGCGGCAGGGAAGCTGTATCTGCACTATGGCGACACCATTTATCAGATACCTCTGTATACGTTGGAGGAAATGGATCGTTTCGCCACAGAAGTCAGAGATGGCAGTGAGTGGGCTTACAGAATAGGATAAGTGCGTAGAATAAGAGAATTTTTTCTTCCTATTTTATCCTGCCTATGGTAAGATATAGAAAGAGTCTAAGAGGGCAGAAGGAGAACCTTATCGATGAGTGAGAATGAGAAGAATATGACAGCAGAGGACACAGAAAACAAGGAGGTAGTCTCCAAGAACTTTATTGAGCAGATCATTGAGAAGGATTTGGCAGAGGGTGTTTACGATACCGTACACACCAGATTCCCGCCGGAGCCTAACGGGTATCTGCATATCGGACATGCCAAGAGTATCTTACTGAATTATGGTCTGGCAACCGAGTATGGCGGTAAATTCAATATGCGTTTCGATGACACCAATCCTACCAAGGAAAAGAGCGAGTTTGTAGAGTCCATCAAGGCGGACGTCCAGTGGCTTGGTGCCGATTATGAGGATAGATTGTTTTTTGCATCCAATTACTTTGAACAGATGTACGAGGGTGCTATTAAGCTGATTAAGAAAGGCAAGGCATATGTCTCCGATTTGACTGCGGATGAGATGAGAGAGTACCGCGGTACCCTGACCGAGCCGGGTAAAAATGACCCAAACAGGGACAGAAGCGTGGAAGAGAATCTGCAGCTGTTCCGGGAGATGAAGGACGGCAAATATGCCGATGGCGAGAAGACCCTTCGTGCGAAGATCGATATGACTTCTCCGAATATCAATATGCGTGATCCGATTCTGTATCGTGTGGCACATCTGTCCCACCAGAATACAGGGGATAAATGGTGCATCTACCCGATGTATGATTACGCACATCCCATTGAGGATGCAATCGAGGGAATTACCCATTCTATCTGTACATTGGAATTCGAGGATCACAGACCATTGTATAACTGGGTAGTAACGGAGCTGGAGTATCCGCATCCGCCGAAGCAGATAGAGTTTGCCAAGATGTATCTGACCAATGTGGTTACCGGTAAGCGGTATATTAAGAAACTGGTGGAAGATGGCATTGTAGACGGCTGGGATGACCCCAGACTTGTTTCCATTGCTGCACTTCGCAGACGTGGCTTTACACCGGAGTCTATTAAAATGTTTGTAGATTTGTGCGGTGTCTCCAAAGCTAATTCTTCTGCGGAATATTCGATGCTGGAGTACTGTATCAGAGAGGATCTGAAGATGAAGCGATCACGCGTGATGGCAGTACTTGATCCGATTAAATTAGTGATTGATAATTATCCGGAGGGCCAGACGGAAATGCTTGAAGTGGTCAATAATCCGGAAAATGAATCTCTTGGTAAAAGGGAAGTACCCTTCGGAAGAGAACTATATATTGACAGAGAAGATTTCATGGAAGAGCCGCCTAAGAAGTATTTCCGGTTGTTCCCGGGCAATGAGGTTCGTCTCATGAGCGCCTATTTCGTGAAATGTGTAAGTTATGAGAAGGATGCCGACGGCAATGTGACAGTTGTGCATTGTACGTATGATCCGGCTTCCAAGGGTGGTAACAGCCCTGACGGACGTAAGGTGAAGGGAACGATCCACTGGGTATCCGCAGCGGAGGCTGTGAAGGCAGAAGTCAGATTATATGAGAATATAATTGATGAAGAAAAGGGTGTTTATAATGAGGATGGCAGTCTGAATCTGAATCCCCATTCCCTGACTGTATTAAAAGAATGTTATATTGAGCCTTCTGTCAAAGATGCCAAAGCATACGACAGCTTCCAGTTTGTCAGACAGGGATTTTTCTGTGTGGACTGCAAGGACAGCAAGCAGGGAGCACTTGTTTTCAACAGAATTGTATCTTTAAAGAGTTCCTATGTATTGCCGAAAAAGGAAAATTAAGGTACAATAGACTATAAGGCTTTAAAACAGAGATGTATAATGGAGGATAAATAATGGGTGGTTTATTGTCGGGGTTAGAGCAGTTTGGTTTAACCAATCTGGAGAATATGGATTTATATGAAAAGCCCAAGAAAGTGGAGAAGGATGAACAGGGTAAGCCTGTACCTGTGATGCAGGAGCAGGATTTTCTGTTCGATAAATCATATACCTGTCCTATCTGTGACAGGGAATTCAAGGCAAGAACCGTGAAAATCGGTAAGGCTAAGCTGGTAGGAAGCGATCTGGATTTAAGACCAAGATATGAGCAGATCGATCTGTTAAAATATGATATTATCATGTGCCCTTCCTGCGGATATGCGGCATTGAGCAGATTTTTCAAATTCCTGACGTCTCCTCAGGCAAAGAATATCCAGAAGGCTATTTCTGCTACTTTCAAACCGCAGAAAGAGACGAAGGAAGTATATACATATGATGAGGCACTGGAAAGGTATAAGCTTACCCTTGCCAATGCGATTGTAAAACAGGCCAAAGCCAGTGAGAAAGCATATATCTGTCTGAAGACAGCATGGCTGCTTCGCGGCAAGGCAGAGCATCTGGATAAGAATCTGCCGGATTATGAGGAGCAGAAGAAACAATGTGAGGAGGAAGAGAATGAATTCCTGAGAAATGCACTGGAAGGCTTCCTTGCAGCAAGACAGACAGAGAGCTTCCCTATGTGTGGTATGGATGAACCGACAGTGGATTATCTGATTTCCGTTACGGCGATGCGGTTTGAGCAGTATGATGTGGCCAGCCGTCTGATTACCGGAATCCTTACTTCTCCCGGTGCCAATCCTCGTATGAAGGATAAGGCAAGAGACGTAAAGGAAATGCTGATGAAGAAGATTAAAGAGAAGAATGCCGCCAGAAAGTAAGGCAGTATAAGAGCATACATGAAAGAATTACCGATTCATATACAGTTACATTCGAAAAGCGATAAAACCTTATATGAACAGATCTACGAATATATTCGGAATGAAATCCGGGCGGGCAGCCTGTTGCAGAATGAGAAGCTGCCTTCTGCCAGATATCTGGCTGATTACTTACAGGTATCAAGAACTACGGTCGATATGGCATACGGACAGCTTGTAGCGGAAGGATACTTGGAAGCGAAGCCGAAGAGAGGCTATTATGTCAGTGGAGCAGCGGATCATCCCTATGAAATGGAGATGTCCTCTCCGGAGGGAAGAGCACAGTATGTGCCGGAGGAAGAAGTGGCAGCTTATGCATATGATTTCTCTCCTAATGCCATTGATATGAGATTTTTCCCATATGCAACCTGGAAGAAGATTACCAAGAACATTCTCGTAGATGCGAAGAGCAGTATGTTTGCGCTGGGTGAACCACAGGGAGATATGGAGCTGCGGACGACGATTTGTCGATATCTGCATGGTTCCCGTGGTGTTAACTGTGAGCCGGAACAGATTATTATCGGAGCAGGGAATGATTTCCTGCTCCTTTTGTTGGAGAAAATATTGGGACGGCATATTCATGTGGCGATGGAGAATCCCACCTATGTGCGTGCCTATAAGATATTCAGATCTTTTGCTTATCCTGTTACTTTAGTTCCCATGGATGAAAACGGTATCTGCGTGGATGCCCTGCGCAAGGCTGATGCACAGGTGGCATATGTGATGCCATCCCATCAGTATCCTACCGGTGTGGCGATTCCCATCGGACGTCGTATGGAACTGTTGAAATGGGCGGCTGAGGAGGAAGGACGATATCTGATCGAGGACGATTATGACAGTGAATTCCGGTATAAGGGCAAGCCCTTGCCATCGCTTCAGGCATCGGATACCAATGGGAGAGTAGTGTATATCGGAACCTTTTCCAAGGCTATTGCTCCGGCTATCCGAATCAGCTATATGGTGCTTCCCTATCCGCTTCTGGAAAAGTACAGGGAAGAGTGCGGTTTTTTCTCTTCTTCTGTATCACGTATCGATCAGACGATTCTGAATGAATTTATACGGGATGGCTATTTTGAGCGGTATCTGAATAAAATGCGTAAGCAGTACCGTATGAAGCATGATTTTCTGCTGAATGAACTGAAGCCTTTTGAAAAAGATTTCCTTATCAGTGGAGGCAGTGCCGGGCTGCACATCCTCCTGACGGATACAAAGGGCAGGAGTGAGGAAGAACTGGCCTCTCTGGCAGAGAATGCCGGCGTAAAAGTATACTGCATGGGAGAGTTCCGATTGGATAAGAATGAGAAGGAACTGGAGCCTGCGACCATGATCCTTGGGTATGGCGGACTTTCCGTGGAGGAGATCCGGGAAGGAATAGAGAGATTAAAAAAAGTCTGGTGATAAACCGTAATGGTTTATCATCAGACTTTTGGATTTGTACTTATTATTCTCAGCTTATGAATACAAAGCAAAGCTTCGTATTCCGGCCGGTTATTTCTTGTAGGCAATTTTCTTCATCATATCCAGATAAGATACGGTTTCCTCATAGAGCATTTCCGGATGGAAGGAAGAATTCTCGAACCGGGCAGTCATCAGGCCGCTGATCGTATAATCCAGCATGGCATCCAGCTTGTCGAACTCCACATCACTTAAGAAAAGGGATTGGTCAGTCTGATTCTTTAGGACGGCATAAACATCCTGAATGACATCACGCTGCTTCTCAATAGCCATTAATGCCTCGTTGACGTCTTCGGATTTGCAGCGGTTTAAAAATCCCTGCATATATGGATAATTCTTAAGAACCTGCATTTTCGCATATTCCATCTGTTTTCTGATCTCAAAATAGTCGGTTTCCGTGGAAGAAACTCCGCTGGTCAATTCAAGCTTCATAAACCGGACACTATAATCATAGAGGAAGGAATAAAGTCCAAGCTTACTTCCGAAATAGTGAAACAAAAGCCCCTTGCTGATGCCTGCTTCGGCAACGATATCATCCGTACTGGCATGCTTATAGCCGTTCAGCGCAAAAATCTTCAGCGCGGCATTGATCATGCGGTCCTGTTTTTCTTTTTTCAAATCAAAAAATTTCTCGTTCATACTTACCTCAATTGCGTGGACAGTTTCCATAAATCAACGGGGATCGCTATCCTATTCTGTCATATATTGACCTTGCGAGTCGAACTTTAATATAGCATAAATCAGCGGTGGATTCAATGTCTGAGACAAAACTAGTTCCCGGAAAATTTTAAGATACAAGATATAGTGGGAGTAAATATCTGTTCGCAATTTTTACGGTTTTTTTATGCATATTCCCTTTTCATTTTCGCAAAATAGTATTAATATAATAATATAAGAAGCGGTGAAAGGAGAACACTGATGGCGAAGAAATTTGGAAAGTTTTTAATGGTTACAGCGGCTCTTAGCGCCGTAGCAGCAGGAGCATATTATTATCTGCAGAATAAGGATTCTCTGATAGATGATGATTTTGACGATGATGACGATTTCGATAATTTCGATGAGGACTTAGACGAGGACACGAATCGTAATTACGTTGACCTGGATCTGGACAAGGCTGAGGACTTTAAAGAGGGTCTGGATGCAGCCAAAGCGGAAGCCACTGACAAGGTCGTAGGAGCTGTGAAAGAAGCAGCAGAGAAGGTCGAGGAGAAAGCTGAGGCGAAGGTAGAAGAGTTCTTCGACGATGATGATGACAGCGACGGGTCCATGGACGCGATGTAAGAAGTGTGAATTATTTAAAGCCTATCATAAATGAGCCTGCCTGGTCGCTTATGCGGCGAAGGCAGGCTTATGTATTCTATTTAGCGACAATTTCTTAAGAGATATTCTTTGAACATTTTTACAGGACTCTTTCGTCCTTCATTTCAAATAATCAACAGTAAAGTTATCGGAAGCGAAGTACACCAGTTCTTTTCCATCAGGGAAGAGCTTTGTACTTTTTATTTTGGTTGCCATTCTGATGCTGTTTCGTTCTTCGTATTGTTCACAATAGCATTTCCAGCCGAGACGGAGTTTCTGACCGTCTATTTCCTCCACCTGTCTCTCTGCACTGTAGAATTCGCTGATTGCGCCGGATTCAAGGAAAGTAAAGATTCCTGAGCCGGACACACCCTGATAGGTTACGGTCGCTTTCAGATGGGAATCATCTATTTCCTCATAGGAAACATAGGGCGACAGAAATACGGACGGATTGATTACCGCAGATTCTGCCAGCCATGAGATAAGGCTAGCTTTGTAGCCTTGTGCATCACAAACGTTAAAGAGAGGCAACACTTTAGCCAGAAAACCCTGCATTCCACCCTTTCTATCATCCGTAACATAGTCGGAGCCCTCAAAAGGAATTCCGCATATGGACGAGCGACAGAAGGCAGAGCGGAAGATTTCATCATAAAAAAGCCACAGGTCATAATCCATCTTGAGCACCTTTTCCGATTTAGTGTCAAATATAAAATCGGTTTTGTCAAAACGGGCATTAACAACCTGATATTTGGGGGAATTTTCCAAGCCTATGTATTTACAATATTTCTGCAATACTGCCGGTAATTGCTCTATTTCTTTTCGGGTGCACACTTCGTCACTTGATTTTGCTTCGGCAGCCCTATTCTGCATTGTTTTATAAAAATTCTTCTTATTCCATCTTTGTTTCACAATATTCTACCAATCCTTTAATCGCATTCCGATCAGTGTTGTCCGCGCCTTTGAAGGTCTCAAGCGTATGTAACTCTTCTGCAGTCTTATCTGCTTTCTTCAGGAGGGATTTCTTGATCATATTCATCATCATTTTCTGGACAAAGCCAAGTTTCTGAGGATTGTAACCGCCCTCGAAATAGAAGAATTGTTCTCTCGGAATCTGGTTCTGCTCCGCAATCTTCGCTGCAACTTCCTCACTTGGAACTGTCATTCCGACTGCAAATACCACAATATTTTTCAACTCCAGTTTCTTAACCTTATCATATCCGGTTACCATGCCGCCCATGATCCAGCCACCATAGATTACCATATCGTATGAGCCCAATTCATTGAGATTTGTACTCTTTAACTCTACCGCATTACACCCTAAATCTTCGGCAATCCAGCCTGCATATTTGGAAGTAAATCCTGTTCCGCTTTGATACACTACAATTTTCTTCATTTTAATTTGTCCCTTTCTGTGTATATATTAATAGATTCTTACAATATCTCTTCCAGATTCTTCTCCATCTGCATCACGGTACGGATGACAGTCTGGATATCCTCAGCCGGAATCCCTTCGAAAAGCTTCCGGATGAATTGCTGGCCATTCTCATCATGTTTTGCGCAAAAAACCTTTGTCTTTTCTGTTACGATAATTCTTTGCTTTCTCTTGTCTGACTCATCGGGAAGCATTTCTATATAGCCCTTATGCTCCAGTTTGTTTAGAATCTGCTTCACATTCTGATGGGAGCTTCCCATGAAATCTGCTAATTCTTTGATGGTAGGACTTTCTCTGCAAAGATTAATACAGATAATTGCAAAGAACTGCTTCCAACTGATATCTTCAAACAATTTGTCTGTCTTGGCCTGATAGCGATTTTCAAATGCACTGAGCAGACCGATTAGAAAGAAGGGGGCTTCGATTCCTTCAAAATTATATTGTTCTGAGTTTAACACTTCTTCCAACAGATTCATTCTGTATTCCTTCCTTTCAAACAATTAAAAAAGGTAATACATTACCTTTAATACGTAATATATTACCTTTTTGTGTACGTGTCAACAATTTTATATTTATTTCTGAAATTATTTGTTCATCTTGTACGGCGGATCGGCCGGATAGCCGCCCTTTAATTTCTGCATGCCCCGCTGGATGGCATCCTTGGAATTCTTCCAGTCGGCATCTTTATTGCGATAGTCGAATTTCTCAACAAGCCAGGAGACATCCTCGGAAAGCCGTGCCATATTTTCTTCCATCAGAGAGAATACCATGGCGTAGAATTCTTCTTTTTCTTTATCATTCAGACGGCTGTCGGCTGCCTCGCACAAATCTCCGAAATGGTGCAGGCAGAAGCCCTTACTGTTCTTAACCTTATCCCGGAATTCCTGATCTTTCTTATACATGACAAAGAAGGTATCCAGATATCTTTCGTAGGTATCTGCATAACGCTTGCAGATATAGCAGGAGTTTTCCTTCTCGGTTACCCATATGCCGATGGGATTGCGTGCTTCGGTCTGCTTCTTGAATTTATCCTTGAGAGAAGTCTTTCCGGGCTTGAAATTTTTAAACTGCTCTTTCATTTCCCGATTGATCTGCATATAGTGGGTATTCAGAATCCAGGCGTTGCCCAGAGTGTTACCATAGTCAAACATTTTCTTGAAATGATTGCGGCAAAAGCCCGCTTTATCGGTCTGCTCCCGGACATCACTCTCCATATAGGAAGAGCCGGAGCCTAAGACAAAGTCTAGCAGATCCTGTTCCACATTGCGCTCAATAAAGCAGAAAGGACATTCGTCATTGGCGTTGATGGCATCGTTGAGAGGAATCGTATATAACTGTTCTTTCATGAGAAACCTTCTTTCCTTGCATTGTGATAAACATACATTTATTGTATCATATAAAGGGACGGTTTGCTCGGAAAATTAATAAGAATATATTATAGTTATTGTAAAACATAAAGGAGACATGAGCATGAATACATTAATACCTGCCATCGGCGAAGATAAGGAGCATCTGTTAGCAGATATCCGGTGCTTTGCGCTGGATATGGACGGAACCATTTATTTAGGAGAACAGTGGATTGAGGGAGCGAAGGACTTTCTGCACAAGATAGAAGAGTCAGGCAGGGATTATGTATTTCTGACCAATAATTCCTCTAAGAACGCATCCGTATACATGGAGAAACTGCACCGGATGGGTCTGGATGTGGGAGAAGAGAAAATCATTACCTCCGGGCAGGCGACCATCTACTATCTGCAGCAGCACTTTCCGGGGAAAAAGGTATTCCTGTTAGGAAATTCGTTATTGCAGGAGGAATTCCGACAGGCGGGCATTCTACTGGAGGAGGAGCACCCTGATGTGGTGGTGACTGCCTTTGACACTTCACTGGATTATCGGAAAATGTGTAAGGTATGCGATCATGTGCGGGCCGGACTTCCGTATATCGCCACCCACCCGGACTATAACTGCCCCACGGAGACAGGATTTATCCCGGATGCGGGAGCCATCCATGCTTTTATCCATGCATCGGCATTCCGGTATCCGGACAGGATCATCGGGAAACCAAACGGGGATATCATTGAATATTTGACTATGAGGGTCAATAAGAAACAGCCGGGTATTGACAGGAAACAGATTGCCATGGTAGGAGACAGGCTTTATACGGATATTGCAGCCGGAAGAAATAACGGTTTGCAGAGCATATTGGTTCTCAGCGGTGAGGCGACCATGCAGGACGTGGAGAAATCAGAAGTGCTGCCACATCTGATCTTTCCTTCAGTCAAAGAAATAATTCCGCTATTGTAGGAAGCTGCAATAGCGGAATCAGTAAAGTAACAATATCTGTCGATTGTTCTGTCAGATAAAAGGGTTATAGAACCTGCTGCCATCCCGGAAGGTGATCAGGAAGGCAACAATCGTAAATAGAATCGTTGCGGCAAGTGTCAGATAGTCGTTGCGTTTAAAGGGCTTGGCAGAGTACCAGGTCCTTTTCTTATGCTTGCCGAAACCGCGCAACTCCATGGCATTGCTGACCACATCAATTCGTTCCATACTGGAGAAGACAAGCGGGAAAATGATTGCAGCCATGCTTTTGACTCTGCTGGTCAAAGACGCCTTTCTGGACATCTCAATTCCCCGGGCTTCCTGTGCATGCTTGATCTTAGCAAAATCATCCTGTACATCGGGTATATAGCGAAGCGCAATGGCAACGGCATAGCCGATATTGTAATGGATTCCGACTTTATTCATGGAAGCGGCAAACTCACTTGGGTTTGTTGTTACGATAAACATAAAGACCGCAGGAATAACAGTCAGATATTTTAACATGACATTGAATTCATAGAAAAGCTGCTCTTTGGTAATCGTATAAGGACCGAACAAATGCCACAGAGGCGTTTCCGTACCATATATTTTGCAGCCCTGTCCCGGTGAAAAGAAGAAAATCGCAATCAGGTTAATACACAGGAAGAGCATAATAAACTTGAAAACGGTTCCCACCTGTTTCCATTTTGTTTTGGACATGGCGAAGATTACCAGGCTTAACAATAGCATAACGAGCAATACCCGGGTATCGTAGGTGATCATGCTGGTAATGGACCAGAGCAGAAAAAAGATCAGCTTGGTAACGCCGCTCAGTCTGTGAATCCATGTATCTTTTTCTTCGTAAGATAATACCCGTGACACTATTTGCTCTCCTTTGCTTTTCGATTATTTTGCTGTTCATAAGTAATAAAACATTCTACGAAGTCGGACGGTGGCGTGATGCCGCATCTTACCGCCAGATTATAGAGAGATGTCTTCTTTAAATATGCTTTCTGCGTCAGTTCCTCATCTGTCAGGACTTCACTGGGGCGTTTGTCTGCCAACAGATGTCCGTCTGCAATGACCAGAACCCGATCCGTATATTCCAGCATCAGATGCATGTCATGCGTGATCATAATAATGGTAATACCGCTGACCCGGTTAAGCTCTTTCAGAAACTCCATAATCTCAGTGTAGTGTCTGTAATCCTGGCCAGCTGTAGGCTCATCCAGGATAATGATATCAGGATCCATCAGCAGAATGGATGCAATGGTAACGCGTTTCTTCTGTCCGTAGCTTAATGCCGATATGGGCCAGTTGCGGAATGGATACAGGCCGCAGATCTTCAGTGTCTCATAGACACGCTTTTCGATTTCCTCAGGTGGAACATCCCGTACCTTTAAACCCAACGCTACTTCATCAAATATCATGGGTTTACTGATCATCTGATTGGGATTCTGCATAACCAAGCCAATTTTTTCGCCTCTTTCCTTGATAGACCAGGGAAGAAGATCCTCGCCGTGGAGAGTGATGCTTCCGCTGTCCGGTGTCAGGAAACCGCAGATCAGATTGGACAGGGTGGATTTTCCTGCCCCGTTCTTTCCGACGATACTGAGCATTTCCCCTTTATGAATCTGAAAAGAGATATCCTGCAAAACAGGCTCACCCGGCTGGTAAGCAAAATTCAGACCGTTTACCTCTAAAATGACTTCGCGGTCAGGCAAAGGTTTGGATATTGTTGTCTGCTGAAACCATGCTTTAACAGACTCCTGATAGGCTTCCAGATGCATTCTGCGAATATCCGAAGGGGTACTTTCTTCCGTAATCTGACAGCCTGCATGTTTTAAGGCCGTTACATATAAAGGCTCCCGGATTCCCTGTTCCTCAAGAATGTTTGTTGCCAATAATTCATCCGGAGACATATCTGCCACGATACCGCCATTGCCTACAACCACGATCCGGTCAGCGCCACAGGTCAGTGCATCCTCCAGACGATGTTCGATGATTACGATGGTAGTATTTTCTGTCCTGTGGATTTCATCAATCAGTTCAATGGCGTGTTTGCCGGTCGCCGGATCTAAGTTGGCCAGGGGCTCATCGAATAAAAGGATATCCACATGATTGATCATAACGCCTGCCATGGATACCCTTTGCTTCTGTCCGCCGGAAAGAGCACCGGGCGCATGATCCAGTAGGGACTGTACTTCGACCAGCTCGGCAGTCTTAGCAACTCTGTCAAACATTTCCAGCTGCGGAACATTGTCATTTTCCAGTGCAAATGCAATATCCTCGGCAACCGTCAGACCGATGAACTGGCCGTCCGTATCCTGCAACACGGTTCCTACTATTTTAGACAGACCGAAGATGCCCAGCTCTTCGGGATTCTGTCCGGCGATGGTGTAGGTTCCCTCAATCTCACCTTTGTAGAAAAAGGGAACCAGTCCGTTGATGCAGTTGGCCAACGTGGATTTGCCTGAACCGGACGGTCCAACGATCAGCACCTTTTCACCCGGATAAATCGCCAGATTAATATCTTTAATAGTTGGCTCTTTCTGGGAACGATATTTAAAAGTAAAATTTTTGAATTCTATGATTGGTTTCATTCGTCCTCTTTACTCAAGCTGGATGATTTGCCGCCGATCTTGGAATAGCCGACAGCAATTAAGCTACCTAAAATACCTGCAATAATGATGTTGCCTAAGAATGCCCATGCACCCTGCGCAAATACTTTGTTAGCAGGCTCTGCATAGATAACGATATCAAGAACCGGGGCTACAAGGATCCATGCAACTGCATTGGCAACTACTTGTACAATATTAAATAATACAATATTCTTGGCGTCAAATCCACCATCCTTGATGGCAAATTTCTTGGCAAATAAACCGACTGCAACACCGAAAACGGCTTCCGGGAATACCCAGCTCCACCAGATGCTTCCATAGAACAGTGCATCACCCAGCGCATGACCGAGCAGACCGACTACACCGCCGACAATAGGGCCGAATACTGCTGCCAGAAATGCCAATAAAGCAGCACGGGGTTGTAATGCCGTGTTCGGGATGAATCCCAAAGGAATCTGCACTTCCGTTAATGCCACGAATAATGCTGTTCCAATACCGATTGCGACTACTTCTTTGATACCGAATTTGTTCTTCATATCTCTATCCTCCGTATGTATAATAATATAACTGTTGCCATAAATGTATAGCGAATATTTAGAATCCTAGTAAATCAATATGTTTACTATACATTTATAACTATGTCATATACTACTATTAAACAATAGAATTGTCAATTTTTCCATAAAAATTTGTATTATGACAAAAGATTGAAAATAAGGACAAAAAGCATTATAATAATACATATTGTTTTCTGGTTATTTATCTAAAATTTAAGGGGAAAACAGATGCTTATATCTGTATGGAGGAATGTGCTTATGAATCGGAATGGAAAGAATGTCAGCAATGAGGCTGCGAAGGAAGGGCTGAGTGTCAGAATCGGGCGGATGTTTGCCGTTGTCCTGCGGCGTGTATTGATTATTGTCTGTATGGAGTCGGTTTTGGTCAGCGGTGCTTTTGCGATTATGTACGCATTAAAGGATAACCGTAGTTCCGCGATGGAATATACGGAGGAAATTGACCGCGCTATGCAGAGCAAGGTCAGTATGCTGGAGGCAGTTGCGGCAGGAATCAGCAGCGGAACTCTGAATGATAAAGAGACTGTCTTAAGCTATGTGGATTCCATGGTGGCAACGGACGATCAGGTTTCTGCTGTTTACAGTTGTTATGACGAGAATGTTACGATTATGAGTGGTGGTTGGGAACCTCCTGCTGATTTTATAGTAACAGAGCGTGAATGGTATAAGGGTGCACAGGCAAATCCGGGGGAAGTATATATCTCAGAACCTTATGCGGATCTTCAGACAGGTGGAATTTGTATTACATTAGCCAAAGCTACCTATCGTGACGGTAAGGTGGCTGGCGTTGTTGGTATGGATATGTACATGGATAACATGGTTTCTCTTATTGAAAAGAGTTATTCCTCCAACAGCTATGTATTCCTGACGACTGCAGACGGAACGATTCTGGTACATCCTAATCCGGAATATTCCATGAATGTGGATCGCACGACTACTGTACAGGAAGCGAACAATGGCAGATATCAGTCCTTTATGAAAGGTAATATGGCCACAAAACTTTTTGCGGATTATAAGGGTGGTCTTAAATTCGGAATTGGTAATACCTCTGCAGTGACAGGCTGGAAAGTCATAGCAGTAAAGCCATTAAATTCCCTGATTCTTTTCTTTGTGCTGATCATCGGGCTGAATCTGGTCATTTATTTTGTAACAATCGCGATTACCAGAAAAGATATTAACGGAAAGATCAATGCCCTGTTTAGACCGCTTGAATCCATCAGCGGTAAAATGACCCGGGTGGCTGAAGGTGATTTATCTGTATTATTGGACGAAGAGAAGAATTCTGTGGAGATTGCAAACCTTACGGATTCCATCAATGAGACGATTGAAAGCCTTAAATTCTATATAGAAAGTATTACCGATACGGTCACAGCCATTTCGGATAAGAATCTGACTGTATCCATTGACGGAGAATTTAAAGGAAGCTATATGCAGATCAAGGATTCCCTGGAAAGTATTATAGGCAGTTTAAATGAGTCCTTTAAGCAGATCAGTCTGGAAGCCGAGAATGTTCTTGATTTTGCGGAGAAACTGGAGCAGACAACGGAGGGAGTGGCACAGAGTGCGACTATGCAGAATGAATCGGTTGCCAATGTATCTGAGGATATGGTACGTCTGACCGAGCAGACCAGACAGATTACAGAGCGTGCGACACTTGTGCGTGATACAGCGGAAACAACAAAACAGCATCTGGAGACAGGTAATCAAGAGATGGAAGAACTGGTAAATGCCATGGAAAGCATTGATCAGTGCTATCGCGAGATTGCTGAGTTTGTCGGAGAAATCCAGAGTATTGCATCTCAGACCAACCTGTTGTCGTTGAATGCTTCGATCGAGGCGGCCAGAGCGGGAGAAGCAGGAAGAGGATTTGCCGTGGTGGCAGATGAAATCAGTACCCTTGCAGAATCCAGCGAAAAGGCAAGTAAGAGTATTAATAAGTTGATAGAGGAGTCCATGGCTGCGGTTTCTGCCGGTAAAGAGCTTGTAGCTTCTACCTCGGAGACGATACAGAAGGGCATGAATGATTCTGTCCAATCTAAATTACATATTGATGAGATCGTGGAATTTGTTGAGAAACAGCAGAAAGCGATTGAAGATGTTAATCAGGAATTAAGGGAAGTGGCCGGAATCGTAGAAAACAATGCTGCAAGTGCAGAAGAAAATACGGCCATTAGCCAACAGTTAAATGAATGCGCACAGAGTCTGAAGCAGATGGCTGATTCCTTTAACTTGAGATAGTTTACCGCATTTTGAATTGTGACAATGTAATAATGAAAAAATGAGATTTACGCCTGCTAATCATTTCTTTTGCTTAGCGGGCGTAATTAGTTTTGGTTAAAACCAACAAAAACAGAAAACGATTTCTGTATAAAACAGCAAATCTGACGTAAAATTTCAAAAATCTATTGCCAAAATATGTGTTGGGTGATATGCTTAACCTAACTTAACGGAAACGTTACCGATAACGATACCGACAACGATACCGAGAGCGTTACCGAAAAGAAGCAAATAATTACTCAAAACACATTTTGAAAGGGAGAGGAAAACAAAATGAAAAAGAAAATCGTAAGTGTTTTGCTTTGTGCAACAATGATTTCTTCCATGCTGGCAGGATGCGGCTCTAAAGAAGCAGCTACCACAGAAGGAACAAGCGATGCAGCAACAACAGAGACTACAGAAGAAGCTCCTGCAGAAGAGGAAGCTCCTGCAGAAGAAGCAGCAAGCGCTGAGGGCGGTTCTGTTTACTACTTAAACTTCAAGCCTGAGGTTGATGAGGCTTGGCAGCAGATCGCAGCTGATTATACAGCAACTACCGGTGTAGAGGTTAAGGTTGTTACAGCAGCAAGCGGTACATATGAAGAAGTACTGAAGTCTGAGATCGCAGGCAGCGATGCTCCTACTTTATTCCAGATCAACGGACCTGTAGGTTACAATTCCTGGAAAGATTACTGCATGGATCTGTCTGATACAGAATTATACAAAAATCTGTCTGATCAGAGCTTAGCAGTATACGGTGATGATGGCAAGCCTTATGGTGTACCTTACACAGTAGAGTCTTATGGTATCATCTACAATGACGCTATTATGCAGGCATACTTCGCTATGGATGGTGCAGTTGTAACAAGCATGGATGACATCAACAACTTCGATACTTTAAAAGCAGTTGTAGAAGACATGCAGGCTAAGAAAGATGACCTTGGTATCACAGGTGTATTCGCATCTACTTCTTTACTTCCCGGTGAAGACTGGAGATGGCAGACACACTTAGCTAACCTTCCTGTTTACTATGAGTTAAAAGAAAAAGGTATTACAGATACTGACGCTCTTGAGTTTACTTATGGTGACAACTTCAAGAACATTTTCGATTTATACATCAATAACTCCACATGTGCTCCTACTCTGTTAGGTAGCAAGGCAGTTACAGATTCTATGGCTGAGTTCGCTCTTGGTGAGTGTGCAATGGTTCAGAACGGTAACTGGGCTTGGGGTCAGATTTCTACCGTAGAAGGTAACACAGTAGCAGAAGAGAATGTTAAGTTCATGCCTATCTACACAGGTGTAGCTGGTGAAGAGAATCAGGGCTTATGTACAGGTACAGAGAACTTCTGGTGTATCAACAGCCAGGCTGACGCAGCAGACATCAAAGCAACAGAGGATTTCGTAGCATGGTTAATCACTTCTGACGAAGGTAAGGATATCATGGTTAACACCCTTGGCAACGCAGCTCCGTTCTCTACATTCGGCGATGATGAGAAGCCTTCTGATCCGCTTGCAAAAGAGATGTTCCGTTACATGGAAAATGGTAAGACATCCGTTAGCTGGAACTTCACAATCTTCCCGAGCCAGGATTTCAAGGATGACTTTGGTGCAGCATTACTTGAGTACTGCAACGGTAACATGACATGGGATGATGTTAAGAACACTGTTGTTACAAGATGGGCTGAGGAGAAAGCAGCTACAGCACAGTAAGTATTCATCGGAAGTCATACAGACAGTATAACTATATGAAAAGTATGAGGCGCTTCGCAGCACGAGGCTGCGAGGCGCTTTTTGCGAAAAAATAGTGAAAAAAGATAGAATATATACTATAATATATATAAAAAATATATAAACTGAAAATCAGAAAGGAGTCCGGCAATCATATGGAAAAAACATTAAAAAAATACTTTTTAGTATTTACTTTACCGACACTCATTGCATTTGCCTTTGCATTTATCATCCCATTTATCCAAGGTGTTTACCTGTCCTTCTGTGAGTTCACTACGGTAAATAATGCTCATTTTGTCGGCTTGAAGAACTATATTACAGCATTTACCGGTGGACAGGGATTTTTACATGCTATGGGATTTACGGCGCTGTTTACGATAGTCAGCGTACTGAGTATTAATATACTTGCATTTGGTATTGCATTATTACTTACCAGAAAAATCAAAGGAACGAATCTGTTCCGTACCGTATTTTTTATGCCTAACTTAATCGGTGGTATCGTTCTCGGTTATACATGGCAGCAGATGATCAATGCGGTGTTATATAAATATGAGACCACGATCGTAGCGAATGCAAAATTCGGTTTCTGGGGTCTGGTTATCTTAATGAACTGGCAAATGATTGGTTACATGATGATTATCTACATAGCAGGTCTTCAGAATGTACCCACTGATCTGATAGAAGCAGCAAAAATTGATGGTGCAACTTCCTGGCAGACACTGATTAAGGTCAAACTGCCGATGGTTATGAGTTCTGTAACAATCTGTATGTTCTTAACTTTGACAAACAGCTTCAAACTGTTCGATCAGAACAAGGCATTGACAAATGGTGCGCCGATGAATAAAACGCAGATGCTTGCACTTAATATTTATGATACCTTTTATGGAAAAACCGGATATGAAGGCGTTGGTCAGGCCAAAGCAGTTATATTCTTCCTGCTGGTAGCAGTTATTTCCTTATGCCAGCTTTCTCTTACAAGAAGCAAGGAGGTAGAACAATAATGACACAGTCTAAATCAAGCAAATTTGCCAATAAAATCATTTTTGTATTCTTATGTGTAATGACCGTGGTAATGTTATATCCACTGTTCTTCATCCTGAATAACTCTTTTAAGGGTAAATTCTTTATCAGTAAAGATCCCTTTGCTCTTCCTACAGGTGAGACCTTTGTGGGAATTACCAACTATGTCAATGGTCTGATCAAGACCGGACTGTTGAGCGCTATCGGCTGGTCCTTCTTTATCACGATCGGTTCCGTTGCACTGTTGATTTTATTTACTTCCATGACGGCCTATTATATTACCAGAGTAAAATCTAAGGTTACGACGGTTTTGTACTATATGTTTGCATTTTCCATGATCGTACCGTTCCAGATGGTTATGTTTACGATGACGAGTTTGGCAGATAAATTTCGCCTGAAGAATCCAATCGGCATGTGTGTATTGTATCTGGGATTTGGTGCCGGTCTGTGTATCTTCATGTTTGCAGGATTTATTAAATCCGTGCCGTTGGAGATAGAAGAGGCAGCTATGATTGACGGATGCAATCCGCTACAGACTTTCTTCGGCATTGTATTTCCGATTATGAAACCAACCGCAATTTCAGTAGCTATTCTGGAGGCAATGTGGGTATGGAATGACTTCCTGCTTCCTTATCTGGTAATCGGTATCAGCACCAAGTATAAAACAATCCCTGTTGTAGTACAGATGCTGGTAGGTTCTAACGGTAACAAGGATATGGGCGCCATGATGGCTATGCTTGTGTTGTCCATTATCCCGATTGTCATCTTCTATCTGGCATGTCAGAAGTACATTATTGAAGGTGTCGTTGCAGGTGCCGTGAAGGGTTAAAAGAGTGATATTGAATTTTTGAGATATAATATATAATAATAGTAGAATCGTAACAAAATTTGAAAGGATTTATTGGGCATGAGAAAAAGCGGTGTTTTGCTGCCTGTATCGAGTATTCCGTCTAAATACGGAATTGGAACCTTTTCCAAACAGGCATATGAATTTATAGATTTATTAGAGAAAGCGGGACAGTCTTACTGGCAGATTTTACCGCTTGGTCCCACCGGATATGGGGATTCGCCGTATCAGTCGTTTTCCACCTTTGCCGGGAATCCGTATTATATTGATCTGGAAACGCTGATTGAGGAAGGGTATCTGACCAAGGCAGACTGTGAACAATATGATTTTGGAGATAATGAAGAATATATTGATTACGAGAAAATATATTTGTCCAGATTCAAAGTATTAAAGACTGCATTTCAGAACAGTAAAATAGAGGAAAATCCCGATTTTAAGAAGTTTACTGCGGATAACAGTTACTGGCTGGATGATTATGCGCTTTATATGGCAGTAAAGAATTCCTTCGGCGGTAAGAGCTGGAGCGAGTGGGACGAGGATATCAAGCTTCGTAAGCCTGCGGCCATGAAGAAATACAGGGAGCAGTATGCAGAGGAAGTGACATTCTATCAGTTCCAGCAGTATTTATTTGCCAAACAATGGTTTGCATTGAAGGCATATGTGAATCAGAAGAAGATTCAGATTATCGGTGACATTCCGATTTATGTGGCTTTTGACAGTGCGGATACCTGGGCGAATCCGGAATTGTTCCAGTTGGATGATACCTTAACACCGGTTGCAGTAGCCGGATGTCCGCCGGATGCTTTCTCTGCGACAGGTCAGTTATGGGGTAATCCGCTGTATCAGTGGGATTATCACAAGAAAACAGAATATGCATGGTGGATGAAACGTATTGCATATTGCTATGAATTGTATGATGTGGTAAGGATTGATCATTTCAGAGGGTTTGATGAGTATTATTCGATTCCTTATGGTGATCCGACGGCAGAGTTTGGACATTGGGAACAAGGACCTGGTTATGACATCTTTAAAACCATGAAGGCTAAGCTTGGTAATAAAGCAGTGATTGCAGAGGATTTGGGATTCTTGACTGATTCGGTCATAAAACTGGTGAAGAAGACCGGCTATCCGGGTATGAAAATCCTTCAGTTCGCTTTTGATTCCAGGGAAGAGAGTGATTATCTGCCTCATAATTATGTGGCAAACAGTATTGTGTATACGGGAACTCACGATAATGATACAACATTAGGCTGGTACGAGAGTCTGAAGCGGAGGGATAAGGCTTTTGCAAAGCGCTATCTGAATATCCGTTCCAAGAAGGATGTACAGTGGGAGTTCATCAGAGCAGCTATGGCAAGTGTATCCGATACCTGTATTATTCCGATGCAGGATTACCTGGGCCTTGGGGCAGAGGCAAGAACCAACATTCCTTCTACGCTGGGAACCAACTGGAAATGGAGAATGCTGCCGGGACAGTTTACAGAAGAATTGGCAGAACGTATCTATAAAATGACAAAATTGTATGGAAGAATCAAATGATTTGTGTCATAATGTGTAATAAAGTTAAATAATAGAGACTCATAAGTATTCGTGGTCAGCAGAAGGAATACTTATGAGTTTTTATAAAGGGATAAACAAATGGCAGAAATAACAATCAAGGATATCGCAAAAGAATGTGGTGTGGGAATCAGTACGGTTTCCAGAGCACTGAATAATCATCCGGACATCAATCCGGAGACCCGGAAGAAGATTATGGAGGTTATTGAGAAAACCGGTTTTATTCCCAATAACAGTGCCAGAAATCTAAAGAGAACAGATGCCAAATGTATTGCAGTACTTGTCAAAGGTATTACCAACCCGTTCTTCAGCAGTATGATTCAGATCATTGAGGAAGAGACACAGAGAAATAAATATGCAATGGTGCTTAGGCATGTAGAGCCTCATGAGGATGAGGTAGATGTGGCTCTGGAGCTGGAGAAGGAGAAGCGGCTGCGTGGCATTGTATTTCTGGGTGGACGTTTTGAACACTCTGAGGAAAAGCTCAGCAAGCTGAACGTGCCTTTTATCTTCAGTACAATCGGTGTCAATATTTCAGATCGGATCGGCAAGGTTGAGTTTTCCAATATTGCTGTGGATGATAAACTGGAAAGCAAGAGAATGACAGAATATCTGCTTGAGCTAGGTCACAGACAGATTGCCATTATTGCTGAGAAACCGGAAGAGCCAATCGGTCTTCTTAGAATGGAAGGGTATAAGGCAGCTTATGCGGAACGGGGACTTGAGGTGCCGCAGGGCATGATTCGTTATGTGCAGGATGATATAGAGTACTATTCCATGGAAAACGGTTATATTACAGCCAGAAAACTGCTGGAATCAGAAGCGGGAGATAAAGTAACGGCTATCTATGCTACTTCTGATTCACTGGCAATCGGTGCCTGCAGAGCGGTGCTGGAAGCCGGCAAGAGGATTCCGGAGGATATTTCCGTAGCAGGGTATGATGGTATTCAGATGGGTGAGTATTATAACCCGAAGCTGACAACTATGAAACAGCCTGTGGAGGAGATGGCGAAGAAGACCATCGGACTGCTGCTGGATGTAATCAGAGGAAGACAGGAACATCAGCAGATTATTTTCCCGGCAGAACTTGTGATACGGGAGTCTACGGGAAAAGCAAAAGCTTAGAATACTTTGTGACTCAAATTGGAATTATGATAAGCGGGATCATTTGTTACGTCTTGCTCGAACCAGTCAAGAGGGAGAAATGCTTCCGCTGTTTCTTTGTCCGGAAATTCAACCTCCGCAATGACAAGTGGGGCAAAGGGAGTGTTAAAAATATCAAGTTCAACATATAGACTCAATGAGTCAATAGATTTCCCGGAATCTGACAGATATTTTGACATATATGTCGCAGTGAATTGTGGGGTGCTGATAGGAATGACATAACGCTTCTTGGAGATGGCATTGCCATCTGCTTTTTCACGCAGATGATAGTAGGACTGTTCGTTTAAGGGAAGATTATACTCTTCTCTTGCAAGCAGTCCCTTTCCTTTATAGGTCATATAATATTCATCATCCTGCCTGCGGATTCTGACAACCGGGTCAGTATTTAAGTATGCCTGCTCTATGATATGGCAGGGATAGGATTCCAGATTCTCGGGTAATTTTTTTATGGTAAATTTGCGTTCGATTTCCATGCGGTGCCTCCGAAATATTCAGTATGTATAAGTATATAGATATATGACTATATTATCACAATATGAATACATAATATAGCAGAAAAGTTTTTGCTTAATGTTGGAATCAGTGGTATACTGAGTTAAAAAATCTAAGCAGACCGGCTCAAAGAAAAGGTAGATATGCAGTGTAGATCTTACAAATAGAGAATGCAATGCAGAGAGTTGGATATAGAGAGTGCGATACAGAGAGTTAGATACATGAATGGAGGAAACGGCATGAGTAAAGTGGCAGTATTTTTTGGAACCGGGTTTGAAGAGATTGAGGCGCTTGCGGTAGTGGATATTCTGCGAAGAGCAGATATTGAGACGGATATGGTATCCATCATGGGAGAGAAAAGTGTGACAGGCTCTCATAAGATTACTGTAGAAATGGACAAGCTGCTGGTAGAAATTGATTTTGATCATGTAGACATGATTGTTTTGCCGGGCGGACTGGCAGGTACTAATAATTTGGAGGCATGTGAGCCATTAATGCAGCAGGTAGACCGTTTTGTGGCAGACGGCAAACTGGTGGCAGCCATTTGCGCGGCACCGAGCATCTTAGGACATCGCGGTCATTTAAAAGGCAAGAAGGCCTGCTCGTATCCTTCTTTCGAGAGCCATCTGGAAGGAGCGGAAGTTTTGCATCAGCCGGCAGTCATTGACGGTAATATCGTCACAGGACGCGGTATGGGTGCGGCAGTTCCTTTCGGACTTGCTATTTTAGAGAAACTTAAGGGCAGAGAAGAAGCAGACAGGATGGCAGAGAAGATTGTTTTTATGTAATGGCAAAACTTACCATAATATTTTATCGACTTCCGAACATACTAACATCAAGATAAGCGATAAAGTTCGTGCTTACGCAGCGGATCAGATCACTGGGATAAGCGCAGGAACCGGACGCTTATCTCAAATATAGATTGCAGAATGAAAACATTCAAATGTATTTCGGAGGTGAAAGAAATGGCAAGTAACAAGACTAATAGAGTAGAAGTTCCTGAAGCTAAGGCAGCAATGGATCGTTTCAAGACAGAGGTTGCTTCTGAGTTAGGTGTTAACTTAAAAGAGGGTTACAATGGTGACCTCACATCTAAGGAAGCAGGTTCTATCGGTGGTGAGATGGTTCGTAGAATGATCAAGAAACAGGAAGAGCAGATGAAATAAGCATAGCTGAAAGAACGGCCCGTTCGGTAATCCGGACGGGCTGTTTGTATGTGTTTTCAGCATTTCCTTGCAGAATTTCCTTGCAGAACTTCAAAAAAATCTAGTATTTTCCAAGAGTTTGTGCTATAATGCTTAAATGACTGTGACTAGGAATTGAGCCGTTACAGAGGTAATTGAAGGAGGAACCCATACAATGAGTTTACAGGTAGAGAAATTAGAGAAAAACATGGCGAAGCTTACGATTGAGGCCAGTGCAGAAGATTTAGAGAAAGCAATCGAACAGGCTTATCAGAAGCAGAAGAAGCAGATCAGCATACCGGGCTTCAGAAAAGGTAAAGTTCCGCGTCAGATGGTAGAGAAGATGTACGGCAAGGAAGTATTCTATGAGGATGCTGCCAATGCACTGATTCCTGATGCATATGATAAAGCGTTGGAAGAGTGTGAAGAGGATATCGTATCTTCCCCCAAGATCGAGGTTACACAGATTGAAGCAGGAAAGCCGTTCATTTTTACAGCTACCGTTGCATTAAAGCCGGAAGTAAAGCTTGGAAAATATAAGGGCGTAAAGGTGGACAAGATTGATACAACAGTAACCGATGAAGAGGTTGATGCTGAGATCAATAAAGAGCGTGAGAATAATGCAAGGAACATTACTGTAGAAGACAGACCGGTTAAGGACGGCGATATGACAACGCTTGATTTCGAAGGCTTTGTTGATGGTGTTGCTTTTGAAGGCGGTAAGGGCGAGAATTATCCGTTGACAATCGGTTCAGGCGCATTTATTCCGGGCTTCGAAGAGCAGCTTGTAGGCGCTGAAATTGGCAAGGAAGTGGAAGTGAAGGTTACTTTCCCTGAGGATTATCAGGCTGAGAATCTGAAAGGCAAGGATGCAGTATTCAAATGTACAATCAAGGAAATCAAGGAGAAAGAACTTCCTGAGTTAGATGACGAGTTCGCAAGCGAAGTATCCGAGTTCGAGACACTTGCTGAGTATAAGGAAGATATTAAGAAGAATCTGACAGAGAAGAAAGAGAAAGATGCTAAGAACGCCAAAGAAGATGCAGCAATCAAAGCTGCTGTTGAGGCTTCCGAGATGGAAATCCCTGAGGCTATGTTAGAGACACAGCAGAGACAGATGGTGGATGAGTTCGCACAGAGAATTACCATGCAGGGTCTTTCCATGGAGCAGTACTTCCAGTTCACAGGCACGAACTATCAGCAGATGGTAGAGCAGGTTAAACCGCAGGCTGAGGAACGTATCAAATCCAGATTAGTGCTGGAGGCAATTGCCAAAGCTGAGAATATTGAAGCGACAGAGGAAGATTATGAGAAAGAGCTGGAGACCATGGCTGATGTATATCAGATGGAGCTTGATAAGGTCAAAGAGCTGATGGGCGAGAGAGAAAAGAAGAACATCATGCAGGATCTGGCTGTCAGAAAAGCAGCTGAGTTCGTAGCAGAGAACGCAAAAGAGAGCAAAGCAAAAGAAAGCAAGACTAAAGAAGATAAAGAAAAATAGTAAAATCTAAAGTTTTTCTTAAATGTGAAAGAGTCACATGCAGAATTCCTGTAAGGTGGTATAATCTATTATGTTAGCAAAATAAGGATATACCACCTTATCATAAATGGAGGAAAAATTATGGCTTTAGTACCTTATGTCATTGAGCAGACATCCAAGGGTGAGCGCTCTTACGACATCTATTCAAGATTATTAAAAGAAAGAATTATTTTCCTGGGAGAGGAAGTAAATGATGCATCTGCCAGTGTGATTGTGGCGCAGCTTCTGTTCTTAGAGTCAGAAGATCCGGAGAAGGATATCCATCTGTACATCAACAGTCCGGGCGGTTCTGTTACGGCCGGTATGGCAATCTATGATACGATGCAGTTTATTAAATGTGATGTGTCTACGGTATGTATCGGCATGGCAGCCAGCATGGGAGCATTCCTCCTGGCAGGCGGCACGAAGGGTAAGAGAATGGCACTTCCCAATGCGGAAATTATGATTCATCAGCCGTCAGGCGGTGCCCAGGGTCAGGCAACTGAAATTGAGATTTCAGCGAAGCATATTCTGGCAACGAAAGAGAAAATGGCAAGAATCATGGCAGAGAATACCGGACAGGACTTCGATGTAGTTATGGCAGATACAGAGAGAGATAACTGGAAGACTGCCGAGGAAGCGCTTGAGTATGGCCTGATCGACCGTATTATCACCAATCATGCCAACGCCGTTTAGAAGTTATATTAGGAAAGGTATGGAACATTAGAATGGCAGGAAAGAATTCTGATGATAAAGTAAGATGTTCTTTTTGCAATAAGACCCAGGATCAGGTCAGGAAGCTGATCGCCGGTCCTGCCGGAGTTTATATTTGTGATGAGTGCGTAGATATTTGTGCAGATATCATTGAGGAAGAATATGAGGAAGAACCGGAAACAGAAGAAATGGAGATCAATCTCTTAAAACCGGCAGAAATCAAGAAATTCCTAGATGATTATGTGATTGGACAGGAGGAAGCCAAGAAGGTGCTGGCGGTTTCTGTTTATAATCACTATAAAAGAGTTATGGCTCCTCAGGATGATGATGGGGTAGAATTACAGAAGAGTAATATTATTATGGTAGGACCTACAGGCTCCGGAAAAACCTATCTTGCGCAGACTTTAGCGAAGATTATTAATGTTCCTTTCGCAATCGCTGATGCAACAACGCTGACAGAGGCAGGTTATGTGGGCGAGGATGTGGAGAATATTCTGCTTAAACTGATTCAGGCTGCAGATTATGATATTGAAAGGGCCCAGTACGGTATCATCTATATTGATGAGATTGATAAGATTACCAAGAAGAGTGAAAATGTATCAATTACCAGAGATGTATCCGGAGAGGGTGTTCAACAGGCACTGCTCAAGATTATAGAGGGTACAGTGGCAAGTGTTCCGCCACAGGGCGGCAGAAAGCATCCGCATCAGGAATTGATTCAGATTGATACCTCAAATATTCTCTTTATTTGCGGCGGCGCGTTTGATGGATTGGAGAAGATTGTAGAGGAAAGACTGGATCGTAATTCTATTGGATTCAATGCGCAGATTGTTGAGAAGAGCAGTAAGGATATCGGTGCGGTGCTGAAAGAAGTAACACCACAGGATCTGATGAAATTCGGGCTGATACCGGAGTTTATCGGACGTGTGCCGATCACCGTGACTTTGGAAGGACTTGACAAAAACGCGCTGATCCGCATCTTGAAGGAACCGAAGAATGCTATTATCAAACAGTACAAGAAGCTGTTTGAGTTTGATGAAGTGAAGCTGGATGTGGAAGAGGACGCAGTAGAGGAGATTGCAAGGCTTGCGTATGAGCGTAAGACCGGAGCAAGAGGACTTCGTTCCATTATGGAGAAGGTTATGATGGATGTGATGTATGAGATTCCATCTGATGACAATATTGCAGAATGTATTCTGACAAAGGAAGCGGTAGACGGTAAAGAAAAGCCACACGTTACCTATCGTAATGCTATGATGAAAGCCGGTCAGGGCTGATAAAGAACAAGAGAGAACGCCGCCATAGTTTGGCGGCGTTTATAGTTTATCATTACCGATAAGTTACATATATGGAAAAGATTATGGAAAATAAGAATAACAGAAACGAAATAGAAATAGACAGAGGAACTTATATTGAAGCGCTTCAGTTAATGGGAGGGGAACAGATCCCTACAGTGGCTCTTAGGGGCCTTACCATTCTGCCGGGGATGGTGATTCATTTTGACCTGAGCAGAGAAAAGTCCATTGAAGCTGTAGAGCAGGCAATGCTGGGGGACCAAAGGCTGCTTGTGGTTACCCAGAAGGATGTTGATGAAGATAATCCGGGATTTGACGGTGTATATGAAGTGGGAACTGTCACAGTTATTAAACAGGTCAGTAAATTACCCAACCATATTTTGCGTGTGCTGGTAGAGGGTATTTCCAGAGCGCGCTTGTTTGGCTTTGTCAGGGAGGATGATTACCTTGTGACAAATGTGTCATATGAGAGAGACGATATGACGGGCATTGATGCTGCAGAAGAGGAGGCAATGACCAGAATAGTCAAGGAGACCTTTGCAGCATATCATGCCTGTTTCCCAAAGGTTGGCAAGGCAATAGAGGATCAGATAGAAGATGTGATGTCTTTGGGGGAACTGCTGGACTGTATTACAATCAATATGCCACTTTCCGTATTGAATAAACAGAGAGTTTTAAGTGCCATCTCTGTCAGGGAACGTTTTGAGACACTGACGGGGATTCTCTCTCAGGAGGTGGAAGTGGTCAGGATCAAAAATGAACTGGCCCAAAATATTAAGAAGCGGATTGATAAAAATCAAAAAGACTATATTCTGCGTGAGCAGATGCACTATATAAAAGAGGAATTAGGTGAGGATAATACTGATTCTGATGTAGAGCAGTTTGAGGCTGCGGTGGAGAAACTGAAAGCGAAGAAAGAAGTGAAGGAGAAAATCCGAAAGGAAATCTCACGCTATAAGAATGTATCTGGCAGCAGCTCGGAGAGTGCAGTGGAGCGGGAATATATAGAAACCTTGTTGGAATTACCGTGGGATAAAGCCTCTAAAGACAGCAACGATCTGGAAAAGGCGGAGCAGATCCTGAATGCAGAGCATTACGGGCTGGAAAAAGTGAAAGAGAGAATGTTGGAATATCTGGCAGTCCGTGCATTGACCGGAAAAGGGCAGAGTCAGATTATCTGTCTGGTGGGTCCGCCCGGAACCGGTAAGACATCCATTGCGAGAAGTGTTGCAGAAGCACTTCATAAGAAATATGTGCGTATCTGTCTGGGAGGCGTACGTGATGAGGCAGAAATCCGGGGACATCGTAAAACTTATGTGGGTGCCATGCCGGGAAGGATTGTTAATGCTGTCAGACAGGCCGGGGTGAAGAATCCGCTTCTACTGTTGGATGAAATTGATAAGATAAGCAATGATTATAAGGGAGATCCTTCGGCGGCATTGCTGGAGGTACTGGACGGAGAACAGAACTGCGCTTTCCGGGATCATTATGTGGAAATCCCCATTGATCTATCAGAGGTTTTGTTCATTGCTACGGCCAATAGCACAGAGGGGATTCCAAAACCCTTGTTAGACCGTATGGAGCTGATTGAAGTAAGCAGTTATACTGCAAATGAAAAATTTCATATTGCCAGAGAGCATTTGGTAAAAAAACAGCTTGAGAAGAACGGTATGAAGTCGGAAGAATTGGAATTCAGTGACGAAGCTTTGCGTGATATTATCAGTTTTTATACAAGAGAAGCAGGGGTCAGAGGTTTGGAACGTCAGATTGGGGCTGTCTGCCGTAAGGAGGCAAGACAGATTCTGAAGAACAGGCAGGAGCAAAAACAGACCGGTTCGGTCAAAATAACACCGGAAAATCTGGAGCATTATCTGGGTAAACATAAGTACAGTAATGACAAAATCAATGAGAAAAACGAGGTGGGAATTGTCCGTGGTCTGGCCTGGACCAGCGTGGGTGGCGATACCCTGCAGATAGAAGTCAACTGTATGCCCGGAGAAGGAGACATTGACCTGACAGGTCAAATGGGAGATGTAATGAAGGAATCTGCCCGGATTGCAATGAGTTATGTGCGTTCTGTCAGTGAACGATATCATGTAGACGAGGAAACATATACGAAGAAGGATTTCCACATTCATATTCCCGAAGGTGCGGTGCCGAAGGATGGTCCTTCTGCCGGTGTCACGATGGCTACGGCGATTCTGTCTGCAGTGACCGGGATTCCGGTACAGGCTGATCTGGCAATGACCGGAGAAATTACCCTTCGAGGCAGGGTATTGCCCATTGGCGGTCTGAAAGAGAAATTACTGGCGGCTAAAATGGCAGGGGTAAAGACAGTGCTCGTACCGAAAGAGAATGAGAAGGATGTGGATGACATCTCGGATGAGATCAAGGAAGGCTTGAAAATCCACTATGTGGAGTGCATGGATGAGGTGGCAGACTATGCGCTTACAAAGAATGTAATGACCGATATGAAAAAAGACTGAGAATTACATAGATATGTTGATTTTCACGGAGGATTGATATGGTAATTAAAAATGTATCGTTGGAAACAGTATGCGGCATAACAAGCACGCTACCGAATAATAAGCTGCCGGAGATCGCTTTTGCAGGCAAGAGTAATGTGGGTAAATCTTCCCTGATTAATGGCTTGATGAACCGTAAGTCGCTGGCACGTACAAGTTCCCAACCGGGTAAGACACAGACGATTAATTATTATAATATCAATGATGAAATGTACTTTGTGGATCTGCCGGGTTATGGGTATGCTACAGCCAACGAGCAGGTAAAAGCCCAGTGGGGCAAGCTGATTGAAGATTATCTGCATCAGTCCCGGAAGATCAGAGCAGTATTTCTGTTGATTGATATCCGGCATGCACCATCCGAAAATGATTGTATTATGTATAACTGGATACTGGATAGAGGATATCAGCCCATTATCATTGCAACCAAGCTGGATAAGATCAAGAGAAGCCAGATACAGAAGCAGATTAAGTTGATTACCGATACCCTTGATGTGGTGGATGATACAATTGTAATACCTTATTCCGCATTAACGAAGCAAGGCAGAGAAGAGATATATGATCTGCTGGATGGTATGCTGACAGAGGAACAGTAATCGTACATGAATAGTGAAGCTTTGAGGAAAATGCTTCGAATGGAGGGCTAATGAAACAATCGGTAAAAACATATTTAAAGGTTATTCTGAATCTGGTAACGGCATTGGTGGCACTGTTGTTGTGTATTTTCCTTCTGCCGAAATGCATCCTGTTTTTCATGCCTTTTATTGTGGGATGGATCATTTCCCTGATTGCGTCACCGGTAGTCCGTTTTTTTGAAGAAAAACTGAAGGTGAAACGTAAGGCTGTATCGGCACTGGTTATTATTGCCGTACTGGCTGTGGTTGTTCTGCTTGTGTATGCTGTCATCGCGAAGCTGGTACAGGAGGGAATTAATTTTATTAACGAACTGCCGCAGCTGCGTGATAACATTATGGCACAATTTAGTCTTATAGGTGCAAATCTTCAAGGTGTCTATAACAGGATGCCGGCAGATGCGCAGCAGGTATGGGATCAGATTGCCGGTGAACTTGGTAATTTCTTTAGTAACCTGATGGGAGATGCAAGCCTTCCCGGTTTTGAGGCGGTGGGTAATGCCGCGAAAAGAATACCGGATGTATTCTTAGCTGTGGTCATGTGTCTGCTGTCTGCTTATTTCTTTGTGGCAGATAAGACTTATATGCCTAATGTGATGCAGAAGTATGTACCGGATAGTATTCGCTACCGATTTGATCTGATACGAAGAAGTTTCAGTAAAGCGATTGGTGGATATTTTAAGGCACAGCTTAAGATAGAATGCTGGATTTATATTTTGCTATGCATAGGGCTGCTGATTCTCGATGTACCTTATGCTTTTCTGGTAGCCGTTGGTATTGCATTTATGGACTTCCTGCCGGTATTCGGTACAGGAACGATCATGATTCCATGGGCCATCATAGAATTGCTTGGCAAGAACTACAAGATGATGTTTGGACTTCTGGCAATCTGGCTGGTGGGGCAGTTGGTACGGCAGGTTATACAGCCTAAGATTGTAGGGGATTCTATCGGCATGGATGCGATTCCGACCCTTTTCCTTTTGTATATAGGTTATAAGGTGGCCGGCGTGATGGGAATGATTCTGGCAGTGCCGATAGGTATTATTCTGGTCAATCTCTATGAAGAGGGCGCATTTGATACGACGAAACAGAGTATTCAGATTCTGGTGGCAGGATTTAACAGATTCCGTAAAATACGGCCGGCAGATATGGCAATTGTGGCAGAGTATGAACGTGAAGTGGAAAGCGCATATCAGTATGAAGTAAAACGGGATGAAGAGAAACAGGAGGAATTGCAGGAGGCATCCCAGATACAGATCAAGATAGAAGAACCTGAGATATTAAAGAAAATCATGGAAAAGAAAAATAAGAACACAATGGATAAAAAGACAGAAAAGAGGAATGAATGATGCAAGTAACTGTGTATAACTGCAGACCTTTCGATGAAAAGGAATTATTCTTGGAATATGCCAAAGAATTAGGCATAGATTTGGTTTTATGTAATGATGCACCGAATTTAAATAATGTATCTTTATGCAAGGGAAGCCGGTGCGTGGATGTCATTACCTCCAAAATTGATGCTCCGCTTATCAAGGCTTTTCATGAGCAGGGGGTGGAGTACATTACGACCAGGACCATCGGATATGATCATATTGATTTAGAGGTTGCCGGGAAATATGGTATTAAAGTAGGAAATGCGCCTTATGGGCCTAACGGAGTGGCAGATTACACGGTAATGCTGATCTTAATGTCTATTCGTAAAATGGGGGCTATCCTTGGCAGAACCAATCTGCAGGACTATACCTTACAGGGGTTGAATGGCAGAGAACTCCGGGATTTGACTGTAGGAGTCATTGGTACCGGAAGGATTGGTTCTACGGTGATCCGTAACTTGTCCGGATTTGGATGCCGGATTCTGGCATATGATTTGTTTGAAAAGGATGAGGTAAAACAGTTGGCAGCCTACGTGCCGTTGGAGGAAATCTGGAAGGAGTCGGATGTGATTACGCTACATACTCCACTTACGGAAGATAATCATCATCTGATCAATGCGGATACCATTGCCCGGATGAAAGATGGAGTTGTGATTGTCAATACGGCTCGTGGTGCCCTGATTGACTCGGATGCATTTATTGATGCTATAGAGAATGGCAAAATCGGAGCAGCTGGATTAGATGTGGTAGAAAATGAGTTCGGACTATACTATTATGACCATAAATCGGATATATTAAAGAATAGGGAACTGGCAATGCTTCGAAGCTTTCCGAATGTGACAGTATCCCATCATATGGCATTCTACACGAAAAATTATGTGGAAACCGTTGTCAAGGATTCCCTGATGAGCTGCAAGCTATATATGGAGGGCGCAAAGAATCCCTGGGAGGTTGCCTGAATAAAGTATTCTTTGTAGCATGTGCTTGAAAATGATAGAATGAGGAGAATGCGTGATGCAAAAAAGAACCAAGGTCAGACTCTTTTTTGCTATCTACATTTTGTTTGTCATACAAGTCATCATATTCAAATATCCGTGGGAATATATGCGGATGATTGCATCCACCTGGCAGAAGGGTGTTATTTTGGAGGGGCTTGGAACGGCTAATTTTATACCGTTTAAAACAATAAAGATGTATATAGAGTATTCCTATAAATTGAATAGCGCGGAGAACCTGTTGGGCAATATTCTTGTATTTGTACCGTTTGGATTCTGTTTTCCAATGATATTTGATAAGGGAAATCGTTTCTTTGTGATGCTTTTCAATGCCTTTCTCTTTGTGCTTGGCATTGAAGTGTTTCAGCTATTCAGTGCCTTTGGTGCTTTTGATGTAGATGATATATTGTTAAACTGTCTGGGTGCTTCGCTCGGATTTGGATGTTACAAACTTTATAGTTTGATACAAAGGAGAGGGTGTTCATGGAAAAAATTTTAAGAAAAATGAAAGCCAATGTAGTGGTTTCATCTCTATTGTGCGTGGCACTGGGACTGGTGCTGGTCATCTGGCCGGGAATGTCCATGCAGATTGTGTGTGCTGCGATTGGCGCAGTACTTATCCTGACGGGAATTATGAAAATAATAGAGTATTTTACCGTAAAGGATGGTAGTCTGTATGAACAGACGAATCTGATTATGGGAATTATTTTTACTGTAGTAGGTGTCTGGATTGCAGTAAAACCGGATAAGGTACTGGCGATTATTCCTATTATTGTGGGAATTATCATTGCGCTTCATGGGGCCAGAAATCTGCAGCAGGCTGTGACGCTTTGTAAAGGTCAATATGATAAATGGTGGATTGCCCTGATCCTGGGCCTGCTGACGGTAGGGTTTGGAGTACTCCTGATCTGTAAGCCTTTTGCAGCATTGGATACGGTAGTGATGCTGATCGGTATCTTCTTAATCTATGATGGAGTTTCCAATATCTGGATTGTTTCCAGAGTGTATAAGAGTGCAAAGATATTGAAACAGGAAGCTGAAGCTTTGGATGCGGAAGCAAAAGAACTGTAAAGGAAAGCCATAAAGCAGTCAGAGCGGATGTAAGATAGCAGATAGAATATAGAACAATGAGAGAAACATTTCAGATCAGATTGCAGGAAGAACAATATAGGATGATGCTGGAACGATATCACTTCAGACAGACTGATGCAGACCAGCTCAGATGTCTGGGAGCGATTCTGGAACGGCTGGCCGGGCCGGTCATGTACTATGCAACATGCAGTGTGATAGAGAACGGTCTTAACAGTGACATACATATGTTGGCGGGTGATGCACAATGCGGTGAGTCAGCAGAATGGAAGGATGGAATGCAGCTTGCCGTGCTTGTATCGCTTGGAGAGAAAGTGGATGCATTACAGAATGAGTATGTCGTAAAGGATCGTCTGACAGAAGGCTATATGATAGAATGTATCGGGATGGAGCTTTTGCAGACAGCTTATGCGAAAAGTGCAGAAATCATATGGAAGCAATCAGGACTGTGGATGGGCGGATTTGAGTTCCTGGGAGATAAATATCCGCTGGAATGGACAGAAGATATATTCAGTCTGCTTCAGCCGGAAGACATTAGTTATAATAAGGCGTATATGATGACACCCAAGAAGACAGTTGTGTTTTTGACTATGCTGCATCGTGAGCGGCAGCATAGCTATTGTCATGTATGTGCGTCGTGCAGTAATCTGCAATGCCCGAACAGACAGAAGCAATCTTCCAATATGAATTACGGGTACCGGAGAATTTTCGGGAAGCCATAATGGCTTCCCGTTTTTAGCTTATATGATGCTGATTCAGAACTGTATGGAAGGTTCACAATCATGAAAGAGTCGTCTGTTTTACCCGTGCCAGAGCTTTACTGACTGCAGGAATAGCAAGGATGATTACTGTAATGATTGCTTCTGCAAAAATGTAGATACCGTTATAAGCCAGTGAGTATGGTAACGCACCCCAGCCCTCCCAGGCATAGGAACCGAAGAAAATCCATCCGGAAATCACGGCAAATATGTAACGTCCCAATACAGCCGTGATATATCCTTTGAGTAACCCATGCTTAGCGTTGCAGAACAGTCCCGATAATCCCAAAGCCCCGAAGGCAAGGAAATAATCGACCACTAGCTGCATCGGATAAAGCACGTAGGGATCAATGATCAACTGCAGGATTCCGTAGGCTACACCGGTTAACAGGCCGGCAGCCAGACCAAAGAAATAACCAGGCAGACAGATAATCAGCATGGACAGCAAGGTAATGGAACCTCCTGTCGGGAAATGAAACAGTTTGATGTTTGAAAGAATCGTGCCCAGGGCAATTGCCATGGCACAGAAGGTTAATTGCTTAACGGTCAACATACTGTTTTTGACATCTGTTTCAGCCGGATTCTGTTTTTTTGCATATTTTTTTGCAAAAACAACAGCAGCCGCAAGCGCCATGATGAGAAGCAGGACAAGCAGAATCTTACCCGGTGTGGTGGGGACGTAAGTAGTTTCTCCCCAGTCGTTGATGACTACATTGTACATAAAAAATCCTCCTTCGAATACGCAAGGAGGGACAACATCGTATTGCAGGGAATACGGCTATGCCGGTTCCTTCTGCAATAATTTGCTTCCTTACGCCGGTATTACCCGGTTCAAGTAGTGAGGGTCAGGAATAACAAGAAGAAAATTCCTATTCCAATCTCAGCGATGCGCTCCCCTAGCGAGTTATTTAATTTACGGTACCAAATTCCAATGATATACCGCCGTAAACATTCTGTTTACTCTTAATAATATAGTGTTTTGAGCAGGCGATGTCAAGGAAAAAGAAGTCCGGTGAAGCTTGATAGGATTCAGGTTTGATATTATAATGAACCTGTTCGTGTTACGCAACAATCTGTGACTTGCAAAATGTGTACAGGTTGAGAGAAAGGCATGGTATTTATATGTATCAGTATATTTTATTTGATTTGGACGGTACGCTTACAGATCCTAAGATCGGCATTACAACCTGTGTACAGTATGCGCTGCATAAAATGGGGATAGAAGAGAATGATTTGGACCGGCTTGAACCGTTCATCGGACCGCCGTTAACCGACAGTTTTTGTGAGTTCTATGGTATGAGCGGGGAAGAGGCGCAGCAGGCTGTTCATTATTACAGAGAACGGTTCAGTACGATAGGATTATTTGAAAATGAAGTATATCCCGGTATCCCGGAACTGTTGGCACGATTGAAAGAAGACGGCAGAAAACTGGCAATCGCTTCCAGTAAACCAACCGTGTATGTAAAAAAGATTCTGGAGCATTTCTCAATCTGCGAATATTTTGATATTATTGTGGGAAGTGAGCTGGACGGCACGCGAAGCCGCAAGGATGAGGTTGTAGAAGAAGCATTAGAACAACTTTCTGCAGATGATAAGTTCAGAAAAAGGGATGCCGTTATGATTGGTGATCGGAAGTTTGATATTGAAGGTGCAAAAGTGCATCATATTCCTTCCATTGGTGTAGATTACGGTTATGCGACAGACGATGAATTGGTGGAAGCGGGTGCGGATATTGTAGTTTTGACGGTGGATGAACTACAGGCGGTTTTGATAGGAGGCTGATAACATGCCGGAGGAGAAAAAAGGGTTTTTTAATATAGTATGGGATGTGTTGCAGCCTCTTGTACTATACTATTTGCTGCATTATGCTGCGTTCTGTATTCTCACCTTTCTGTTTCAGACGAGTCTGGATCTGTTTGGTAAGGCATATGCTGATCTGGTGACGGCACATGCAGAGACTGCAACAGGAGTGTTAAGCGGCATTTCCATGCTGCTTGCAGCGTGTCCCATGATTCCCATGCTGCGAAAAGAACTGATAGCACCAAAGAACCGAATCGGTATAAGCGAAATGGTATTTTCTGCAATTCTTGCCATTACAGCATCCCTTGGTTTAAATGTCCTGCTAAGTATTACCGGTCTGACAGAGGCTTCCGGTACTTTTCGGGATGTGTCCCGGCAACAGTTTGGGGTAGCATTTGGAATCGGTGTAATACTCTATGGTGTTGTTTCACCATTGGCGGAGGAAATTGTGTTCCGTGGGCTGGTTTATAACAGGATGAGAAAATACTTTCCAATCCGGCTTGCGATTGTCCTGTCCGGGCTTTTCTTTGGCGTGTACCATGGCAATCTTATTCAAGGAATTTATGGAAGTCTTATGGGGATTCTGATGGCATATTTGTATGAAGAAACAGGTCGTTTTTTTGTGCCGGCGCTGTTTCATGGGTTGGCAAATATAGCAGTATATTTCATAGCCTTTATACCGGGAGTGCATGAGGTGCTTTTTCGGACAGAAATTTGTGTAGTTTTGCTGACAATTTCGATTTTATGTCTGATCTGCCTTGGAAAAAAGTTTCATTTGAAAAAAGGTATTCAATAAGAAAACGTATTTGAAAGGCGAATTGTATCGAATTATATTTATTTGAGAAAAAATAAAGAATAGAAGTCAGAAAATAAATAGGAAAATGATAAATTGACAAATTATCTGACTATTTATAGAAAAGTTCATGTTTACAAGTAGATAAAACTGTTGTATAGTATAGGTGCAGGTCGCAAAGGAGCGCAATGTAGCTCCCTTTGCGACCTTTTTGCGCGTATAAGCAGAGTCAGAAGGATTTGCAAAAGCAGAGCGTTTCGAATCTGCTTATACGAAGAGAAGCTGAGTTTAGGAGGATAAGCCATGTTTGACGCGAAAATGACAGTTCCACAGGCACCGCTATACCGTGCGGAATTTGAACACGATAACTGTGGTATAGGCGCCTGCGTGAACATCAAGGGACTAAAAAGCCGTGAGATCGTAGAGAATGCTTTGAAGATTGTAGAAAACCTGGAACATAGAGCAGGTAAAGATGCGGAAGGTAAGACCGGTGATGGTGTAGGTATTTTAACGCAGATGCCGCACAAGTTCATGGTAAAGGTAACCAAAGAATTAGGGTTTGATATCGGAGAAGAGAGAGAGTATGGCGTGGGTACTTTCTTTTTTCCGCAGGATGAATTGCAGCGTAATCAGGCGAAGAAGATGTTTGAGATCATCGCTGACAAGGAGGGACTGCAGTTCCTCGGATGGCGTACAGTTCCAACAGTTCCCTCCGTTTTAGGACATAAGGCAGTAGAATGTATGCCATGCATCATGCAGGCTTTTATTAAGAAGCCGGCGAATGTAGAGAAGGGACTTGATTTTGACAGAAAGCTCTATATCTTAAGAAGAACCTTTGAACAGTCCACTGATGTGACCTATGTAGTGTCATTGTCCAGCAGAACAATTGTATATAAAGGTATGTTTCTGGTGGGACAGCTCCGTACCTTCTTTTCCGATCTACAGGATAAGGACTATGAGTCGGCGATAGCTATCGTGCATTCCCGCTTTTCGACGAATACCAATCCAAGCTGGGAACGTGCTCATCCGAACCGTTTTATCGTGCATAACGGAGAGATCAATACAATTCGCGGTAATGCCGATAAGATGCAGGCCCGTGAGGAAAATATGGAGTCTGAGCATCTGGAAGGACAGATGCATAAGATCCTGCCGGCTATCAATGCTTCCGGTTCCGACTCGGCTATGTTAGACAATACCCTGGAATTCCTTGTGATGAGCGGTATGCCGCTTCCTTTGGCTGTCATGATCACTATTCCGGAGCCATGGGAGAACAATAAGACCATGTCCCAGAAAAAGAAGGATTTCTATCAATATTATGCAACTATGATGGAGCCATGGGACGGTCCGGCTTCCATTCTTTTCTCTGACGGAGATATTATGGGTGCGGTGCTTGACCGTAACGGTCTTCGCCCATCTCGTTACATGATTACGGATGACGATACCTTGATTTTGTCTTCTGAGGTGGGTGTCTTAGACATTGATCCCTCTAAGATTGTGGAAAAAGAGAGGCTGCATCCCGGTAAAATGCTTCTGGTCGATACGGTACAGGGCAGAGTCATCGATGATGATGAGATTAAAGAAAAATATGCCTCTGCACAGCCCTACGGTGAATGGCTGGACAGCCAGCTGGTAGCTTTAAAGGACTTAAAGATTCCGAACCAGCGTGTGCCGGAGTTTACTTATGAAGAGAGACAGCGTATGCAGAAGGCGTTTGGCTATACTTACGAGGAATTGAAATCCAGCATTCTGCCGATGGCGAAGAACGGTGCAGAAGCCATAGCAGCCATGGGTGTGGATACACCGATTCCGGTATTATCCAAGGCGCATCACCCGCTGTTCAATTATTTCAAACAGCTTTTTGCACAGGTTACCAATCCGCCTATTGATGCCATTCGTGAAGAGGTAGTTACTTCTACTACCGTATATCTGGGCAGCGACGGTAACTTGTTAGAGGAGATGCCTGAGAACTGCAACATGCTCAGAGTGCACAATCCGATTCTGACCAGTACCGATCTTCTGAAGATTAAGAATATGAAGGCAGAGGGCTTCAAGGTAGAAGTGGTTCCGATTACCTATTATAAGAATACGAGTCTGGAGAAAGCGATTGACAGACTGTTCGTTGAGGTGGACAGAGCCTACCGTGACGGTGCCAATATTATTATCCTGTCCGATCGTGGTGTGGACGAGAACCGTGTGGCTATTCCGTCACTGCTCGCCGTATCCGCATTACAGCAGCACCTGGTAAGCACGAAGAAGAGAACCAGCATGGACATTATCTTAGAGTCCGCAGAGCCTCGAGAGGTACATCATTTTGCAACATTGTTAGGCTTTGGTGCTTCTGCTATCAACCCTTATCTGGCACAGGAGAGCATCAAGGAACTGATTGACAATCATATGCTGGACAAGGATTACTATGCGGCAGTCAATGATTACAATGATGCGATTTTACATGGTATTGTCAAGATTGCTTCCAAGATGGGTATTTCTACGATCCAGTCCTATCAGGGATCAAAAATCTTTGAGGCAATCGGCATTGATAAAGAAGTAATCAACAAATATTTCACCAATACAGTATGCCGGGTGGGCGGTATTACCTTAAAGGATATTGAAAAAGAAGTGGATACACTTCACTCCATGGCTTTTGACCCACTTGGTCTATCTACAGATCTGACTCTGGACAATCCGGGACATCATCAGATGAGGAGTGGTGCGGATGAACATCTCTATAATCCGGAGACCATCCATCTGCTGCAGGAGTCAACAAGACGCGGTGATTATGAGATGTTTAAGCAGTATACCGCTGCAGTCAATAATGAGGAGAGCATTAAGAATCTGCGTGGCCTGATGGATTTTAATTATGCGAAGAAACCCGTGCCAATCGAGGAAGTGGAGAGTGTTGACACGATTGTCACAAGGTTCAAAACCGGTGCCATGTCCTATGGTTCTATTTCCAAAGAGGCACATGAGACGATGGCTATTGCCATGAACCGTCTTCACGGTAAGTCTAATTCCGGTGAGGGTGGTGAAGATAAGGAAAGACTGACCGTAGGCGCAGACGGATTGAACCGCTGTTCCGCGATCAAACAGGTTGCTTCCGGCCGGTTCGGTGTAACCAGTGAGTATTTAAACAGTGCACAGGAAATCCAGATTAAGATGGCACAGGGCGCGAAACCCGGCGAGGGCGGACATCTGCCCGGCGGCAAGGTGTATCCTTGGATTGCAAAGACCAGACATTCCACGCCCGGCGTAGGATTGATTTCTCCGCCGCCGCACCATGATATTTATTCCATCGAGGATCTTGCACAGTTAATTTATGACTTAAAGAATGCCAATACAAAGGCACGCATATCAGTGAAGCTGGTTTCCGAAGCCGGTGTCGGAACGGTAGCAGCCGGTGTGGCGAAAGCAGGTGCACAGGTTATCTTAGTATCCGGTTATGACGGCGGTACCGGAGCAGCACCCCGTAATTCCATTCACAATGCCGGTCTTCCATGGGAGCTTGGTCTGGCTGAGACCCATCAGACCCTGATTCAGAATGGGCTTCGTAATAAAGTACGTATTGAGACTGACGGTAAGCTGATGAGCGGTCGTGATGTGGCAATTGCTGCGATTCTTGGCGCAGAGGAATTCGGTTTTGCAACGGCTCCCCTTGTAACCATGGGTTGTGTGATGATGCGTGTCTGCAACCTGGATACCTGTCCGGTTGGTGTGGCAACACAGAATCCGGAACTCCGTAAGCGTTTCAAAGGAAAACCGGAATATGTAGAAAACTTCATGCGGTTTATTGCTCAGGAATTGAGAGAATACATGGCGAAGCTGGGTGTCCGTACCGTGGATGAACTGGTAGGAAGAACCGATCTTCTGAAGATCAAGGATAATCTGACAGAGCGTCAGCAGAAGATTGATTTAAGCCAGATTTTGACGAATCCATATGAGGGCAGCAAAGAGAAATGCATCTTTGATCCCAAGCAGGTATATGATTTCAAGCTGGAGAAAACTCTGGACGAAAAAGTGCTGTTAAAGCAGCTTTCCAAGGCATTGGAGACCGGACAGAAGAGAAGCCTGGAGGTAGAGGTGACCAATACAGACCGTACCTTCGGCACAATTCTCGGTTCCGAGATCACCAGAAGATTCGGAGATACCCTGGAGGAAGATACTTACAGAATCCTCTGCAAAGGCTCCGGCGGACAGAGTTTTGGTGCTTTTATCCCGAAAGGACTTACTTTGGAGCTTGTGGGCGATTCCAATGATTATTTCGGTAAGGGATTATCCGGCGGTAAATTAGTCGTATATCCGCCTAAGGGTTCCAAATTCAAACAGGATGAAAATATTATTATCGGTAACGTGGCACTCTATGGCGCAACCTCCGGTAAGGCATTTATCAACGGTGTGGCAGGTGAGCGTTTCTGTGTACGTAATTCCGGCGCCAATGCTGTAGTTGAGGGTGTTGGTGATCACGGTTGTGAATACATGACCGGTGGTCGTGTGGTCGTTATCGGTTCTGTGGGTAAGAACTTTGCCGCAGGTATGAGCGGTGGTATCGCTTATGTATTGGATGAGAATAACGATCTGTATACCAAGACCAACAAGGAAATGGTTTCTTCCTACGAAATTACTTCCAAATATGATGTTCTTGAGTTAAAAGAAATGATCAAAGAACATGTAGCTTATACCAATTCCGTCAAGGGAAAAGAGATTCTGGACAATTTCGGTGAGTATCTGCCGAAGTTTAAGAAGATTATCCCCCATGACTATGAGAGAATGTTAAAACTCATCGTGCAGATGGAGGAGAAAGGGTTAAGCGCTGAGCAGGCACAGATTGAAGCATTTTATGCGAACCAGAAAAATAAAGCGTGATAATGTGTTACGCGGTAATTTGTTCAAGTAAAAATGTGAATTTTGTAATTGCTTATTTCGATGAGTAAATAAGAAAGGAAGATAAGAGTATGGGAAAACCAACTGGATTTATGGATTATGAGCGCAAGGTTTCCAAGGATGTGAGTCCGAAACAGCGCATTAAGAATTTTAATGAATTCCATGAACATTTGTCCATGGAGGAACAGCAGTTACAGGGTGCCCGTTGTATGGACTGTGGCGTACCGTTCTGTCAGGCGGGTATGACGCTGTGTGGTATGACCTCCGGCTGTCCGCTGCACAATCTGGTACCCGAATGGAATGATCTGGTTTATACAGGTAACTGGGAGCAGGCATACAACCGCCTGCATAAGACCAACAATTTTCCGGAATTTACTTCGAGAGTATGTCCGGCACTCTGTGAGGCAGCCTGTACCTGTGGTCTGAATGGGGACCCGGTTTCCACGAAGGAAAATGAGTATGCAATCATTGAAAATGCCTATGCCAAAGGCTATGCGGCACCCAAACCGCCTAAGGTAAGGACAGGCAAAACGGTTGCCGTGGTAGGAAGCGGCCCTTCGGGTCTTGCCGTGGCAGACCAGTTAAATAGAAGAGGACATCTGGTTACGGTGTTTGAGCGTTCTGACAGAGTAGGCGGTCTGTTGATGTATGGCATTCCGAATATGAAGCTGGAGAAGCACATCATTGACCGTAAGATCAAGGTGATGGAAGAAGAAGGCGTTACCTTTGTCATCAACAGTGATATTGGTAAGGACGTCAAGGCAGACAAACTGTTAAAAGAGTTTGACAGGGTGGTACTCTGCTGTGGTTCCTCTAATCCACGTGATATCAATGCTCCGGGAAGGGATGCGAAGGGAATCTATTTTGCAGTAGACTTTCTTACCCGCAATACCAAGAGCCTCCTGGACTCTGATTTCAAGGATAAACAGTATGTGGATACGAAGGATAAGGATGTGGTGATCATCGGTGGCGGTGATACCGGTAATGACTGTGTGGGTACAGCCATCCGTCATGGAGCTAAATCCGTGACACAGATCGAGATGATGCCCAAGGCACCCGATGAGCGTGCTGAGAACAATCCGTGGCCGGAGTGGCCCAAAGTCTGCAAGACCGATTACGGTCAGCAGGAAGCTATCGCCGTATATGGGCATGATCCACGGATCTATGAGTCTACGGTGAAGGAATTTATCAAGGACAAGAATGGAAATCTGAAAGGGGTTAAGATCGTATCCCTGACCTGGGAAAAAGATCCGGAGACAGGCCGCATGAATATGAAAGAAGTGGCAGGTTCTGAGAAAGTTCTGGATGCCCAGATCGTGTTGATCGCGGCAGGCTTCCTGGGTAGTCAGAAATACGTGACGGATGCATTCAAGGTAGCCTTGGACGGCAGAACCAACGTAAAGACGGATGCCGGAAAATTTGCTACAAGCGTAGATAAAGTATTTACCGCAGGCGATATGCATACCGGACAGTCTCTCGTTGTCAAGGCGATCAGACAGGGAAGGGAATGTGCCAGAGAAGTGGATGAAAGCCTGATGGGATATACCAATCTGTATGTTCAGTAAAAATACTTATAAAAAAATAAGTGAACCCCCTCTGACGGAAGTAACCGCGGAGGGGGTTCTGGTTATGACGGATAATGCTTCGCTGCCGGGCGAACCTTTTTTATAGTAACTGAATACCGTGTGCCAGTGCTTCCTTCGTTACATCTGCAGGCCAGAGGGAAGACTGCACTTCTCCGATATGTGCCTTGCGTAAGAAGAACATACAGATACGGGACTGACCGATACCGCCGCCGATGGACAACGGAAGAGCGTCCTCCAGTATGGCTTTCTGAAAAGGCAGATTAGCACGTTCCGGACAGCCTGCTTTCTCCAACTGACTCAGCAAGGATTCTTTATCCACACGGATGCCCATGGAGGATAATTCCAATGCAATATCCAGAACAGGATAATACACCACAATATCTGCATTCAGCTTCCAGTCATCATAGTCCGGTGCACGGCCGTCGTGCTTTTCACCGGATTCTAACAGGTCTCCAATCTGCATGATGCAGACAGCTCCTTTTGCTTTTGCTATATAGTATTCCCGCTCCTTCGGGCTGTAATCGGGGAACATGTCTTCCAGTTCCTGTGTGGTAATAAAGAAGATATCGTGGGGAAGAATTTCTTCAATATAATCATACTGGATTGCCATATATTTCTCTGTCTTGCGCAGTACCTTATAAACGGTGCGCACGGTATCTTTTAAGAAATCCAGAGTGCGTTCTTCTTTGGAGATGATCTTCTCCCAGTCCCACTGATCCACATAGATGGAGTGGATGTTGTCGGTCTGCTCATCCCGACGGATGGCGCTCATATCCGTGTAAAGGCCTTCTCCGTGAGTAAAACCGTATTTCCCTAAGGCGTAGCGTTTCCATTTAGCCAGGGAATGTACGATTTCCGCAGGAGCTTCATTCTGTTCCTTGATGCCGAATACTACAGGGCGCTCCACACCGTTCAGGTTATCGTTAAGGCCGGAGTCCGGTTCTACAAAAAGAGGTGCGGAAACACGTAGCAGGTTCAGGCGTTCAGCCAGCAGATTCTGAAAAAAGTCTTTAACAGTTTTGATACCAATCTGCGTATCATGAAGATTCAGGGCAGAATGGTAATCTTTCGGTATAATTAAGTTATCCATAGGAATCCTTTCTCTGTTTCATTCATTTGCAGGCTGTAACGCCTGTTTTTTCCATATACTATTTAACCGCTTTTGTGCTAAGAAATCAAGTAAAATTATCACGATTCTTCTATTATAATTATCGGAGACTTTCGGGACTGAACATCAGGTTTCTTCTATGATATTCACAGCGTCTTTCACATATTTGCGTTCCATCTGGTGATGCATTTTCCGGTTCTCTACAGAATCAAACAGGATGGAGAAGTCATAATCCTCAGGATAGAGTTCCGTGGCGGCTACATGCAACTTGACCCGCTTGTGGCTGATGCAGATCTTTTTATCGGGCATCTGAACCCGCAGGATACCTTTCTCGTTTGCAGGCTCGCAGACAATACCGATTTTTCTGTCAGGATAGACCATGACACTGTCACCGATATGGAATTTCTGTGTCAGAGCCTGCTTTTTCCCGGAAGAAGGGGCTTTTTGTTTCTGGATACGGGGCAGGGACCTGCTGTGGTTGTCGGCTGTTTCTCGTGAATGTTCTGCATGCATGCCGTAGGCTGCTTCTTCTGCTACCTGTAACAGTTCTTCCGACATGCCGAGCCTTCTGGCTATGGCAAAGGCACAGCTTTCTCCGGCTTCTCCGATAATCAGCTGATAGAGCGGCTGCAGGTTTTCTTTGTCAAAGTCCATGCGGGCATTGATGATTCCCTGCTGATTGTCAGCGTAGTGTTTGACCTCCGGGTAGTGTGTTGTTACTAAGAAGAGAGCATTACTCTTTTTTAGTTGTTCCAATACTGCGATGGCGATACCCATCCCTTCCGTTGGATCTGTGCCGGAACCAAGTTCATCCATAATGACAAGACTTTCAGCAGTCAATTGCTCCAAAATGGACATGATATTTTTCAGATGTGCCGAGAAAGTGGATAAATTCTCGGACAGGTTCTGACCATCACCGATATCACATAAATAATTGGCATTCATGCAGATGTCGGCTTCCCTGCATGTTACATGAAGGCCGCACTGAGCCATATAGCTGTTTAAGGCAACGGTCTTAATAGCGACAGTTTTACCACCGGTATTGGGGCCGGTTATGATGACACCCCGGATATCGTCTCCTATCTGAAATTGTAGGGGAACAGAAATTGTTCTATCCATTAGGGGATGACGGGCATCCTTCAGGCAGATTCTGCGTTCTGTATTGATACGTGGCGCCGTGCCCTCCAAAGCAAGACTCAGTTTTCCCTTCGAAAAGGCGAAATCCAGTTTTTCAACCGTGTGCATGTTCTGCAGAAAAGCAGGAAGCTCGCTTAGAAACATGCCGGTCAGTTCGTAACGGATACGAATTTCTTCATTTTCTTCGTCCAATTTCAGACTCTGAATCAGTTCGCAATGCTTTCCAACCACAGCGGGTTCGATAAAAAGTGTGTTGCCGGTAGAAGATTTATCAATCAAAACTCCGGGCACTTGTTGTCGGTATTCCTTTTTCACAGGAACACACATATGCCCGTTTCTGGTGGTAGCAAAGTTATCTGACATATAGGCCTTATGGGTACGCATGATCTGCTCAGCCTTTTCTCTGACTTTAGCTTCCTCTGTAGCCAGTTTACTTCTTATTGATTGCAAAAGCTTGGTGGCATAATCGTCTATGGCACCGTTTCGTATCTGCATGCGTATGGTTTCCCGGAGGTTGTCACAGGATGTTAGGTTTTCGTCATAGTATGCCAGCGAAAAATCATAGGCTTTACATTGTGACAGATAGTCCTGTAATCGCTTTACGGCTACCAGCATATCGCCAACTTTTTCTAACTGTTCTGCGGTCAGGCAGCCTTCCTTTTCTGCAATCTCTATAATCTGGGGAATATCCAGCCAGGAGACCAGAGGCGGATTTCCTGCTTTCTCAATCATTTGTCTTGCTTCAGTGGTTTCTTTTAACCATAGTTTTAGCTGCACTTCATTCAGACACGGTGTTATTTCCTGAATTTGCTGTCTGGCAGTCTCTGTCATGGCGTAGGAAAGCCACTGTTCTTTTATTTTGTCAAATTCTAAAGTTTTCTCTGTATCATTCATTTTCTATTATTCTCCTTTTTTACGTGAGTGACGAATAGCAGTCATATTCCACATATCCGTGAATATGACTTAAGGCACCTTCAACTAATTCCGCAGCCATAAGGCAGTCGATGGATGGCAGATGCACAGTCTTTCCGGCTAAAATTCCGTAGTCAGCGGCAGTCTTGAAGCCTCTGGCATGATAATTCGCCGGATTACCTTCTACTAAGACTGCCGTAAAGCCCATTTCCCTTGCTTTTTGGAATCCGTACTCAACCAGCTCCTTGGAGATATGCTGTCTCTGCAAAGCTGTCTTGACGGCAGCAGGGCTTAACAGCAGAAGTTCATCTGCATATCTGCCTTCCAGGGAAAAGCGGGAAAACATGACATAGCCGATGACTTCATCTTTCTCATCCACCATAATCAGCTCCAGCTGCGGCAGATAATTGGCATGATTGCGGATTTCCTCAACCAGGCTGCGCACGAGCTTTCCTTCCGTTTCGTTATCATGCTCCGTAAAAACCTGTTCTACCAGATTAAGAGCCGGTGTTTCATATTTCGTTTCCATTGATTTAATGATTCGTTTCATAAATATCTCTCCCTTCGCTACTTGATAAAATGTAAGTAATTGATAAATAGATAACTACAAAGAGAACAGAACAAAAAAGTCATGGTATCCCTGCAAACAGGTTCACCATGACCATATTATTGGTAATAGGTATAAAAATAGCATGACATCTGCCATGCATTCTCATAAAAAGATATCTTATTCGGGAATCGGATTGCAAAAGGATAAAAGGACAGACTCCAAACCGGAAATACTGTGGCCATAACTATTTAATTAGCTCTGTTCTCCAATTACAACACTTAACAAACGCATTCCTCCGCGCCAGAGCATTTATACTCTGACTATCTTGTAAAACTATGCTTATCATAAAGGAAGTTATTGCGCTTGTCAATAGAAAATGGGATTCAAAAAGAGAAATGGAGAGAAAAATACGACTTGGCGCTATTGCCATATAGAATCATCTATGCTATAATTCACGAATAAGCAGTTATTTCTAAACGTATTCATTGTATATCTTTTTCTGTTTATTCTTTAGATTCCTGCTTATAATCCAAACAATCATCAGGCAGGAGTCGGAATAAGAGCAGAGTTTACGGGTGCCATGGACTCCTGCGCAACAAAGGAGGAGACCATATGGCAAAAAACTACGAGGAACTGAAATTGTCCGATGACTTTATGTTCGGCAAGGTCATGGAGGACGGAGCACTGTGCCGGGAGGTACTGGAATGCCTGCTGGGGAAACCGGTGGGAGAGCTGACGGAGATGCAGCCCCAGCGGGAATACCGCTATGCAGTGGACGGGAAACCTATTCGCCTGGATATTTATACCGGGGACGGGGAGACGGTTTATGATGCGGAGATGCAGAATTTGAACCACAAGAAGCCGGAGGAACATGATTTGCCCAGACGGAGCCGGTTTTATCAGGCAGCGATGGATACGGATCACCTGAAGAAGAATCAGTCATACCGGAGCCTGCCGGAGACCAACATCCTGTTCATCTGTACCTTCGATCCCTTTAGGAAGGGATTACCCCGGTATACCTTTCGGAACAAATGCGAGGAGTTGCCGGAGCTGGAGCTGCAGGATCATACGGTAAAGTATTTCTTTAACTGTACCTGCCAAAGCGAAGGAATGCCGGATGGCATACAGGCACTGTACCGGTACATAATGACGGGAGAGCCACTGGATGAACTGACAGGAAAGCTTCACAGGGCTGTGGAAGCAGGGCGGCGCAATGAGAAATGGAGGTCAGAGTATATGAAGGAGCTTCTGCATGATGATGATATGAGAGAAGAAGGGCGCGCAGAGGGCAGAGAAGAGGAACGGATCAATACTGAACGTGAGAGAACTAGAGCGGAGTGTGAGAAAGCCAATGCGGAGCATGAAAGAGCTAGAGCAGATGCTCTGGAAGCCAGGGTGCGCGAATTGGAAGGGATAATCAGCAATATGCAGGGAGAAAACCGAAAGCTATAATAGTCTTATTTATTTGGACAGCCATGAACTGAAAAGTTTACGGCTGTCCTTTTTCATGTAATAGGAAAATGCTCGTGTTTAATGTAGGATGCTGTTTAAAAATAACTTGCAATGCACATACGGAAGTGCTAATATAAAACAGAACATATGTTCTGTTTTGGAAAGATGAAAGAAAGGCATGAGTATTATGGAAGTAAGGATTTCTCCGCAAATGTCTGTAATGGATAAGCTGAAGATACTGGCAGATGCAGCTAAATATGATGTTTCCTGCAGCAGCAGCGGTTCATCCCGTGCTAATGACGGAAACGGGCTGGGGAATACCGTGGCGGCGGGTCTGTGTCACAGCTTTGCAGCTGATGGCAGATGCATATCCTTGTTGAAGATCCTTTTTACAAATGAATGTATCTACGATTGCAGGTATTGCATTAACAGGAAGTCTAATGATGTACCCCGGGCTTCTTTCACACCGGATGAGGTTTGTGAACTGACGATGGAATTTTACAGACGCAATTATATTGAAGGATTATTCTTAAGCTCCGGTATCCTGTACAGTCCCAATTATACGATGGAACTGATCTGCGAAACAGTGCATAAGCTTCGGACGGTACACAGATTTCAAGGATATATTCATATAAAAGCCATACCCGGAGCTGATCCGCTGCTGATCCAGAGGGCCGGATATCTTGCAGACCGAATGAGCGTGAATCTGGAGATGGCTACGGCGGAAGGGCTTAAGGAGATGGCACCGAATAAGCATCGCAGGAATATCTTAAAACCGATGCGGCAGATTCAGAATGGGATTACGGAGAATAAGAATGAAATTACCTTATATAAGCATGCACCTCACTTCTGCGAAGCAGGACAGTCAACGCAGATGGTGGTGGGCGCTCTGCCGGAGAGTGACTACCAGATCATGTCGGTAGCAGAGAACCTGTATGAAAAGTTTTCGTTAAAGAGGGTTTATTATTCTGCTTTTGTTAATGTGAATGAGGATAAAGATCTTCCGGCAGTGACGGGAGGCCCGCCGCTTTTGCGGGAACACAGATTGTATCAGGCAGACTGGCTTTTGCGATTCTATCATTTTAAGGTGGATGAGCTGCTTACTGTCGACAGGCCGAATTTCAATATGGCGATTGATCCCAAAGCGGATTGGGCGGTCAGACATCTGGAAGTGTTCCCGGTGGAGATCAACCGTGCTGATTATCAGCTTCTTCTCCGAATTCCGGGTGTGGGAGTCAAGAGTGCCAGGCGTATTGTGGCGGCCAGGCGCTTTGGCAGTCTTACTTTTGAGGATTTAAAGAAAATCGGTGTGGTGTTGAAAAGAGCGCTCTATTTTATTACCTGTAATGGTAGAATGATGTATCCTACAAAACTGGATGAGGGATATATTGTGAGAAACCTTACCTACCAGAATCAGATGGGACGGGGTGAGAAGCTGCCTTTTCTGGCGGATGGGACTACTTATCGGCAGATGTCTTTGTTTGATGTGTAACATGTAATTATAAGAACAGGAAAGAGTATTATATGGAAGAGAAATATCTGATATGTGAGGACTCTATAGAGGGGATATTTACCGGTATATATGATGCCTATGCCTTAAGGGAGGGGCATGAGCATATTCATATACAGGTCGGTGAAGTGGATAATTACAGATTATTTGCTGACTATTTGTATATTCAGCCTGATCCTGTCAAGACTGATAAGGTGGCAGGGACATTAAGGCGCCGGTTGGGAGAAACGGCATATCTTTCCATCTGCCGTGCGGCTGCTTCCTATAATAAGGAAGAGAAAGGGGATGCAATCTATCGCACGGTAGTAGATGGCATTACGGCAGGCAGCGGCAATCGTGTTATGGAGAATCTGAAGAATCCTTATGTGGCGAAAACCTTCGAGCTTGCCAGATATACAGCCAACGAAGCTCATTATGAAACGGAATTTATTAGATTTCAGGAATTAGAGCAGGGGATTCTGTATGCAGTGATTGGCCCGAAAAATGGCGTAATTCCTTTTATTATGCCACATTTTGCAGACCGGTTATCGATAGAGAACTTTATGATTCATGATGAGAATCACGGTCTGTTCGGTGTGCATCCTGCGAAAAAGGAGTGGTATCTGGTGTCGGAACCTGACGGATTTGCGAAAGAGTATTTGCAGTGGTCACAGAAGGAAGTCAAATATCGCGATTTATTTACAATTTTCCACAAAACAATCGGTATCAAAGAGCGCGAGAACAAACGGTTGCAACGGCAGATGTGCCCGTTTCGGTACCAAGATTATATGATGGAATTTGCTCAAAAATGAATAAAATGTGCTTTATGACGTTAGAAGGATAAAGCGGCCTATGTGCAATAGTCACAAAGGATGGTTTGATAATCAAACTATCTTCGGAAGTTTGTAAAAAATTCCCAATTTTGTATTTTGATAAGAACAAAAAATAACTCTTTACAAAAGGCATTAAAGGAGTATAATCTACTCAAATGAGGAGAAAAACGTTTTTTCTATGTGTGCCTTTTGCATACATGAGTGGAAAAGGAAGGTGAACATTATGCAACATAGAATCAAATTAAGACCGGATGAAGTGAAAGACTTCGTATCCGCAGCTACAAAGTGTAACTATGATGTTGATATCTCCTATAATAGTTTTATTGTAGATGCCAAGTCTATTATTGGTGTATTAGGACTCAATTTTAATCAGATTTTGACGGTCTCCTATAATGGCTATGATGCGGATTTTGAGAAGTATCTCAAGAATTTCTCTATTGCCTGTTAAAGAGATTATGACTAAGATTTCAGGCTTGTACTGAAGATAATAAGAAGATAGATACAACAGTTACATTGACTCCCTATTTAAGATATCGTAATATCTTGATAGGGAGTTTTGCTTATGCGAGGTTAGAATTTGGGAGTAAATATGGAAGTACGGATTTCGGTACGGAGTTTGGTAGAGTTTATTCTGCGTTCCGGCGATATAGACAATCGAAAAGCAGCGGCACCCGATAATGCAATGCAGGAGGGTGGCCGTATTCACCGTATGATACAACGGCGTATGGGACCGGAATATCAGGCAGAAGTGGGACTTCGCTACCTGTACCGGGTTGAGAACTGCGTTAATCCGGTGTCTGTACTGTCAGACAAAGCAGATGCTGTACCGGGATGCTATGATATCATCATAGAGGGCAGAGCAGATGGTATCATTACCCGGGATGTGGTGACCATTGATGAAATCAAAGGAACCTTTCATGATTTGAAAAAAATGAAGGAGGCTGTGCCTGTTCATCTGGCACAGGCGAAGTGCTATGCCTATATTTATGCGGAACAGAAACAACTGAAAGCAATTCGTGTTCGTATGACATATTGTCATATGGAGACAGAAGAAATCCGGTATTTTCATTATGACTTTACCTATGAAGAACTGAAAGAGTGGTTCTATGAACTGATGAAGCAATACCGTAAATGGGCAGATTATAGTTTCCGGTGGCAGCAGATGAGGCAGGACTCCATTAAGGCGCTGCAGTTTCCTTTTTCATACAGAGAAGGCCAGAAAGATCTGGTCACGTATGTCTATCAGACTATTTATCATAAACGAAAGCTTTTTATCGAAGCGCCTACCGGCGTGGGAAAAACCATATCCACTGTTTTTCCTTCTGTGAAAGCCATAGGAGAGGGATTGTGTGAGAAAATTTTCTATCTGACGGCGAAGACCATAACCCGCACAGTGGCAGATCATACCTTTGATATTTTGAGGGAAAAGGGACTAAAGATGAAAAGCGTGATTCTGACTGCCAAGGATAAGATATGTTTCATGGAAGAGACGGAGTGTAATCCGGAGTATTGTCCTTATGCCAAGGGACATTATGACAGAATTAATGATGCCATGTATGATTTGCTGACACACGAGGACAATTATAATAGAGAGCAGATTGAGATATATGCGAGGAAGCATCAGGTCTGTCCCTTTGAGATGTGTCTGGATATGAGCCTTTTCTCAGATGCGGTTATCTGTGATTATAATTATGTGTTTGATCCCCATGTATATCTGCGGAGATTCTTTGCAGAGGGTGTGAGAGGAGAATATATATTCCTGATCGATGAGGCACATAACCTGGTGGAGCGTGGCAGGGATATGTATAGTGCCATGCTACGTAAAGAAGATTTTCTGGAACTGAAGAAGACTGTCAAGGCATATGATGAGCGGATTGCAAGGAATCTGGATAAATGTAATCGGGAGCTTCTTGCGCTGAAAAGAGAGTGTGAAAACTATAAGCTGGAGGATAGCATTGATGCTTTTGTCCGGTCGTTGATGCGACTTGGCTCCGCCATAGACGATTATCTGGAGGATCATGAGGACAGTCCGATAAGAAAAGATATTCTGGAGTTCTATTTTGAGGTATCGCATTTTCTGGAGATGTATGAACTTGTGGATGAAAATTATGTGACTTATTCGGAACTGGAGTCGGACGGCAGTTTTATCCTGAAATTATTCTGTGTCAATCCCGCAAAGAATCTCAGGGAGTGCATGATGCGAGGCAGAAGTACTATCCTGTTCTCTGCTACATTGTTACCGATTCAGTATTATAAGACATTACTTGGGGCTGATGAGGGAGACTATGAGGTTTATGCCAAGTCTGTATTTCAACCGGAGAAACTGGGACTCTATATCGGTAGCGATGTGACCAGTAAGTATACCCGCAGAGGCAGCGAGGAATACTATCGGATTGCGTCATATATTCACAATATAGTAGAGAAAAGGCATGGAAATTATATGATCTTCTTCCCGTCACATGCCTTTTTGGCAGAGGTATATGATATATATCAGCATTTCTTTAATTCGGAAGAAACTGTGGAGTGCATTGTACAGGAAGATTACATGAATGAAGAGGCGAGAGAGGTATTCTTAAACCGGTTCATGGGAAATGAAGATTGCGATTTAAATGCATTGATTCAGATGGAGATTGAGATAGAAGAGGAAAAGAGTCTGCTTGGTTTCTGTGTGATGGGGGGAATCTTCAGTGAAGGAATTGATTTGAAGAATGACAGACTGATTGGTGCCGTAATTGTCGGAACAGGGTTGCCGCAGGTGTGCAATGAGAGAGAGATTCTGAAAAATTATTTTGATGGCTGGGGTGAGAATGGTTTTGATTATGCATATCGTTATCCGGGGATGAATAAGGTACTGCAGGCGGCAGGGCGCGTCATTCGTACCGTAGATGATTTCGGAATCGTGGTACTGTTGGATGAACGTTTCCTGACACCTGCATATAAGAGACTGTTTCCCAGAGAGTGGAATGACCATGAAATCGTAAGCGTTGACCGTGTTGGTCGTCGCATAGAACGCTTCTGGGATGAGTGGCTGTAGCTTAGCGTAATAAGGCAATTTCTTCCCGGTAGGGAGCAATTTTCTTGTCAGGATCGGCAGCAGAGGGCACATAGGGTGTTTCCAATATTTTGGGCAGATGCATAAAATCAGGGTGATGGACAATATAGCGAAGCGCCCCGGTGCCGATTGTGCCGCTACCGATATTTGCATGACGGTCTTTGGCGGCACCTCGCTCATTCTTGCTATCGTTAATGTGAAAAACTGCAATCCGGTCTTTTCCGAGCAATTTATCAAACTGGTCAATTACATCATCAAAATGATTCACTATATCATATCCGGCATCATTCAGATGGCAGGTATCCATACAGACACGCAATTTATCATTATAATGTACTTTATCAAAAATGGTAGCCAGTTCTTCGAAGGAGCGGCCTATCTCAGAGCCTTTTCCGGCCATGGTCTCTAAAGCAATCAGGCAATCCTGTTCTTTTGTAAGCACTTCGTTCAAACCTTGAGCAATTCGGTCAATACCTGCTTCAACTCCGGCACCGACATGCGCACCGGGATGCAGAATCAGTATATGGGCTCCCATGGCAATAGTTCGTTGTATTTCCAGAGCCAGAAATTCTACACCGATTTTGTAAGTATCCGGATTGACTGAATTAGCCAAATTGATGATATAAGGAGCATGAACCACAAATTCTTCTATGTCGTGGGCATGCATATAGTCCCACGCCGCTTCAATATTTAATTCGGCAATGTCTTTTCTTTTGGTATTCTGCGGAGCACCTGTATAGAGCATAAAAGTATTGGCATTATAAGATGCCGCTTCTTTGGCAGAACCAAGCATCATTTCTTTGCCGCTCATTCCTACATGAGAGCCTATTTTTAACATATATTGCAGTCCTTTCTGTGATAATTGACTTAAATTGTCAGATGCGATTGTCGATTGACTGTTTCGGAATCATTATACAATATTTAGTGGCAATATTCAGCAGTAAATGACAGGTAATTTGTAAAAAATAATAGAAAAAAACGAAAATGACATTTAAAATGCGATAAAATGAAACATGGGTCATGTATATATGACGCGCATGTCACTGTGGATAACTTTGTGGAAATTGGGGATTTCTTCGGCATATAGGTCTCATTTTATAAAAAATCCGCTTGAAAATCTGTGGAAAAGTCGATAAACGGATTAAAGTATATCAAAAATAGTACCCAATGAGTCAATAGTGAGAATATAGCAGAAGTTTGACGATATATATTTTATGGTATTATAATAAAAAGGCATTGATGATACTAAAGTACTACATATTGTGTCAGGTACTATGCTGAGTTAAGTTTAAAATATTTATTGAGGAGGAGAGAAAACTATGTGGGCATATGAGAGTGTATTTTACCAGATCTATCCGTTGGGATTTTGTGGGGCACCATTTGAAAATGATGGCAGGCTTGAGCATCGTATCTTAAAGGTAAATGACTGGATTCCGCATATGAAGAAATTAGGGATTAATGCGATTTATTTCTCACCCGTCTTTGAATCGGATACGCATGGTTACAATACCAGAGACTATCACACCATAGATTGTCGTCTGGGAACCAATGAGGATTTTAAGGAAGTATGTAAAAACCTGCATGACAATGGTATAAAAGTTATTCTGGATGGCGTGTTCAATCATGTGGGCAGAGGCTTCTGGGCTTTTCAGGATGTACTTAAGAACAGAGAAAATTCCCCTTATCTTAACTGGTTTCATATTAATCTTGGTGGTAATTCCAATTATAATGACGGATTGTGGTATGAAGGCTGGGAAGGCAATTACGATCTGGTGAAGCTGAATCTGAGAAACGAGGATGTAATCCGGCATATTCTGGACAGCATCAAAGGATGGGTAGAAGAATTTGATATCGACGGACTGCGTCTGGATGTGGCATACTGTCTCGACCATGATTTCCTGCGCAGGCTGCGAAGCTTCTGTGACGGATTGAAGCAGGATTTCTTCCTCTTAGGTGAAACACTGCATGGTGATTATAATCAGTGGATGAACGATTCCATGTTGCATTCCGTAACCAATTACGAGTGCTATAAAGGATTGTTTTCCAGTTTTAACAGCATGAATATGTTTGAAATTGTCCATTCACTGCTTCGACAGTTTGGACCGGAGAACTGGACTTTATATAGAGGGAAACATCTGCTTACCTTTGTGGATAATCATGACGTAACCAGGATTGCCAGTAATCTGACGAATGAGAAGCATTTGCCGCTTATCTATGCGCTGGCATTTGGTATGCCGGGTATTCCCTGTGTATACTATGGCAGCGAGTGGGGCGCTAAAGCCAATAAGAGCGAGGGAGATCCGGCGCTCAGGGCAAGTTTTGATGAGCCGGTGTGGAACGAACTGGGAGAATGGATCAGCAGACTTGCAGAAGCCAAGAAAAATTCTGCAGCACTTAATTATGGAGAATTCCGCTCTGTTGTGCTTACGAATAAGCAATGCATTTTCGAACGAAAGTGTGACAGCGAGCGCGTGCTGGTTGCCGTTAATGCGGATGGAGAAAGTTATACGGCTCACTTTGATGCAGGCTGCGGAACAGCTGTGGATCTGATCAGCGGGCAGGCGCATGACTTTGGTGGTGGCAGTGAGCTGCCTCCTTATAGCGCTTATTTCTGGAAAATGGAAAAATAGGCTGAAAATCAGACTGGAAAATTAACAAAAAAGTATTGACAAAATTGTAGAATTTGACTATTATTTTCTCAAGTTTCAAAGGTGGGACTTCTTATTTACAAAATAGGAGTCCCTTTCTTTATATCTTTGAAATAAAAGGAGGAGAAAAATTATGAAGAAAAAAATGTTAAGCCTTGTACTTGCAGGCGCAATGACAGCGGCAATGCTGACCGGCTGCGGTTCTTCCGCAAGTACAACAAGTGATGCAACAACAGAAGCTGCAGCAGAGACAACAGAGGAAGCTGCAGGAACAGAAGAGTCCGCAGATGCAGCAACATCTACAGAGACCAGTGGTGGTACTTTTAAGATTGGTGGTATCGGACCTCTGACAGGTGGTGCAGCTGTATATGGTAATGCTGCTATGAACGGTTCCCAGATTGCAGTTGATGAAATCAATGCAGCAGGCGGTATCAACGGCATGACAGTAGAGTTAAACTTCCAGGATGATGAGCTGGATGCCGAGAAATCTGTTAATGCTTACAATGCATTAAAAGACTGGGGGGCACAGGTGCTTGACGGTTGTGTAACCAGTGCATGTTCTATCGCAGTGTCTGATAAGACAGCACAGGATCAGATGTTCCAGATTACACCTTCAGGTTCTGCAGTAGAATGTGTTGCCAATGATAATGCATTCCGTATCTGCTTCTCAGATCCTAACCAGGGTATTGCATCCGCACAGTATATCGGTGAGAACGGTCTTGCAACCAAGGTTGCTGTTATTTATGACAGTTCAGATGTATATTCTTCCGGTATCTACGAGAAGTTTGCGGCAGAAGCAGCAAACCAGCCTTTTGAAATTGTAGCAGCAGGAGCGTTTACAGCTGATAACAAGACTGATTTTTCTGTACAGTTACAGCAGGCTAAGGATGCAGGTGCAGATCTGGTATTCCTTCCTATCTACTATACAGAGGCTTCCCTGATCTTAACACAGGCTGCAGATATGGGTTATGATGTAGCTTTCTTCGGATGTGACGGATTAGACGGTATCTTAAATGTTGAGAACTTTGATGCAACCTTAGCTGAGGGTGTTATGTTATTAACTCCTTTCGCAGCAGATGCAACAGACGACTTAACTGTTAAGTTCGTTTCTGCTTACCAGGAAAAATATGGTGAGACACCGAACCAGTTCGCAGCAGACGGTTATGATACAATCTATACCATTAAGGCAGCGGCTGAGAAGGCAGGCATCACAGCAGATATGTCTACAGAGGAAATCTGTGCAGCATTAAAGGCAGCTATGACAGAGATCTCAGTAGATGGTCTGACAGGTGATGGTATCACATGGGATGCTTCCGGTGAACCTTCAAAAGCGCCTAAGGCAGTTGTTATTAAAGACGGTGCTTATACAGCAATGTAAAAGTTCAAAAAGATTTTCTAAGGCGTTACAGAACAACGCCTAAGAAAATCTATGTTTTGCACGGAAGAACGCAGTTTCTGCGTTCTTCCCGTGTTGTATCATACATAATTAGGATTAGTTAAAGTAGTAAATTGTTCTGACATGGAGGGATAGTATGAGTTTTATAGCCCATTTGATCAACGGAATAAGTTTGGGAAGCGTTTATGCACTGATTGCGCTTGGATATACGATGGTATATGGTATTGCCAAGATGCTTAATTTTGCCCATGGTGATGTCATTATGATTGGAGGATATGTGGTCTTTGTTGCCGTCAGCGGTATGGGACTGAATCCACTTCTTGCCATTGTGATTTCCATGGCGGTGTGCACAGTGCTGGGCGTAACCATTGAACGAGTGGCATACAAGCCGCTTCGTGGGGCTTCTCCTCTGGCGGTTTTAATCACGGCGATTGGTGTCAGCTACTTTTTACAAAATATTGCGCTGTTAGTATTTGGTTCGGATACAAAGGCATTTACCAATGTGGTAACCTTGCCGAATCTGGAATTGTTTGACGGACAGTTGGTTATCAAGAGTGTGACGATCGTAACAGTGGTCGTCAGTATCATTATTATGGTGGGTCTTACCTTATTTGTGAAAAAGACTAAAATCGGACGTGCCATGACGGCGGTATCTGAGGATAAGGGTGCTGCCCAACTGATGGGGATCAATGTGAACGGTACGATTGCCGTTACTTTTGCAATCGGTTCTGCGCTGGCAGCCATAGCAGGTGTGCTCCTGTGCTCCGCTTACCCGTCTTTAACACCTTACACCGGTTCAATGCCCGGTATTAAGGCTTTCGTGGCAGCGGTATTCGGGGGAATAGGTTCTATTCCCGGTGCTTTTATCGGTGGTATCCTGCTGGGTGTCATTGAAAATTTAAGTAAGGCTTATATTTCTTCCCAGTTAGCGGATGCGATTGTATTCAGTATTCTGATTATTGTGCTTCTGGTGAAGCCTACCGGACTTCTGGGTAAAAAGATTCAGGAGAAGGTATAAGATTTGAGGAAAGGCTGGAGGATACTATGAAGAAATTAAGTAAAACAACGAAGAATAATCTGATTACCTATGGTATGGTGATCTTAGCATATATTATTGTACAGATTCTGGTAGCTACCGGACACGTATCCAGTCTGGTGCAGGGACTTCTGGTTCCCTTTTGTACATACGTAATCGTAGCGATTGCCCTGAATCTTACCGTTGGTATTCTGGGCGAGCTGAGTCTGGGACATGCAGGGTTTATGTGTGTTGGTGCTTTTACCAGCGCAGTTTTTTCTCTTGCATTTAAGGATGCTTTACCCGGTGGATTGCGCTTTTTCATTGCAATCCTTATTGGTGCGGCGGCAGCGGCATTGGTTGGATTTCTGGTGGGAATTCCGGTACTGCGGCTTCGCGGTGACTATTTAGCGATTGTAACACTGGCTTTTGGAGAGATTATTAAGAATATTATCAATGCTTTATATCTTGGTGTGGACAGCAATGGTATTCACTTTTCCATGAAGGATGCAATGTCCCTGAACATGGAAGAGGATGGCTTGATGTTGATTAAGGGAGCACAGGGTGTTACGGGTACACCTCATGATTCCAATTTCACAGTTGGTGTGCTTCTGATTCTGGTAACGCTTTTTATTGTACTTAACTTCATTAATTCCAGAACGGGACGTGCGGTTATGTCTATCCGTGATAACCGTATTGCTGCTGAGTCTGTAGGAATCAATATAACCAAATATAAATTGATTGCCTTTACCGTATCTGCTTCTCTGGCAGGTGTGGCAGGTGTACTCTATGCACATAACCTGTCAACTTTAAATGCATTACCAAAGAACTTTGGATATAATATGTCCATAATGATACTGGTATTCGTGGTGCTGGGCGGTATCGGTAATATCCGCGGCTCCATTATTTCGGCAGTGCTTTTGACGTTATTACCGGAGGTATTAAGAGGTTTAAGTGATTACCGTATGCTGATTTACTCCATCGTTTTGATCGTGATGATGATTTTCAACTGGAGTCCTAATGCGATCTTTTTCAGAAAACGTTTGGCACAGCGCTTTCTCGGTAATAAGAAAGCAGAAAAGGAGGCATAAAGATGGCATTATTAGAGGTTAAGAATTTAGGAATCTCCTTTGGCGGCTTGAGAGCAGTAAATGAATTTAATGTTACCATAGAAAAGGGACAGTTATACGGTCTGATCGGGCCTAATGGTGCCGGAAAAACAACGGTTTTTAATCTGCTGACAGGGGTATATCAGCCGGATGAGGGAGCTATTATTCTGGATGGTGTGAATGTGACCGGTAAGAAGACGATTGACATCTGTAAGGCAGGAATTGCCAGGACATTTCAGAATATTCGTTTGTTTGGTGATATGACGGTTTTGGATAATGTGAAGGTTGGTCTGCACAATCACCATCCTTATTCGACACTGGAGGGCATCTTAAGGCTGCCGCGTTATTACAAGGTAGAGAAGGAAATGAATGAGAAGGCTATGGAGCTTTTGAAGGTGTTCGGATTAGAGGAGTTTGCCGAATATAAGGCAGAGAACCTTCCTTACGGACAGCAGAGAAAGCTGGAAATAGCCAGAGCTATGGCAACGAATCCGAAGCTTCTTCTGTTAGATGAGCCTGCAGCCGGTATGAACCCCAATGAGACAAAGGAACTGATGAATACGATTCAGTTTGTAAGAAACCATTTTGATATGACGATTTTGCTGATCGAGCATGATATGAAGCTGGTTTCCGGTATTTGTGAAAAACTGACAGTATTGAATTTTGGTGAGGTGCTGGCCCAGGGAGATACACAGGAGGTATTGAACAATCCGGAAGTTATTACCGCATATCTTGGTGAGTAATCACAGAGGGATTGCAGTCAGTACAAGAAAGGCAGGATATTAGTATGGCAATGTTAGAGGTAAAAGATCTCCATGTTCATTATGGTGTAATAGAGGCAATCAAAGGCATCAGCTTTGAAGTAAATCAGGGTGAGGTTATCGCACTGATCGGTGCAAACGGTGCCGGTAAGACGACCACGCTGCATACCATTACAGGACTGATCAAGCCAACCAGTGGCAGTATTATTTTCGAGGGTAAAGATATAACAAAGACGCCGGGATATAAAATTGTACCCATGGGTATGGCGCATGTGCCGGAAGGAAGGCGTGTGTTCGCTCAGTTATCGGTCTATGATAATCTGCTGATGGGTGCCTATACAAGAAAAGATAAAGATGAGATTCGTGAGAATCTGCAGATGGTATATGAGAGATTTCCGAGACTGGAAGAACGTAAGACACAGATGGCAGGAACCTTAAGCGGTGGTGAGCAGCAGATGCTTGCCATGGGACGTGCGCTGATGAGCCAGCCCAGTATCATTCTGATGGATGAGCCGTCCATGGGATTGTCTCCTATCTTTGTAAATGAGATTTTTGATATTATCAAGAAAGTAAGCCAGTCTGGTACAACAGTGCTTCTGGTGGAACAGAACGCTAAGAAAGCTTTATCTATTGCAGACCGGGCATATGTCTTGGAAACAGGCAATATCTCATTATCCGGTGATGCGAAGGAACTGTTAAACAATGAGGCAGTGAAGAAGGCATATCTTGGAGAGTAGAAAAATTTTAAAATAGTGATTGACAGATATATTCTGTTGTATTATGATAGCGACATGTGATTCAACAAACATTTTAGGAAGGAGGTAATAATATGTTTAATAAGCATTTAGACTTTACTCTGAACATTAATAACAATCAATTGAACATTGGCACATTACGTGAGATTACCTCCGCAGATAGAGGATTGGATCAGGGGAGTATTTTAGACTGATTCAATCAATATTTATGCAAGGCTTTTTAGGGCTGTGGTAATAGACCGTAAGGTTATGTTACCACAGCCTTTCTGCGTGTATAAGCAATTCGAGTCTGCTTATGCGAGAGAGAAAAAAGTATATAATATCTGTGGAGTTATAAGGGGGAAATAGGTGTGAAAAAATTATCAAGTTACATATGGGAATATAAATGGTCCTATCTGTTGGCGCTGATGTCACTGTTTATAGCGGTCACACTTGATATGCTGGCGCCGAGGCTTACAGCACATGTGGTGGATGATGTTATCGTAGGAGGTAATATCGGAGAACTGAAGTATTTGTTACTGGGATTTCTGGGGATTGGGCTTGGAAGATGCATTTTCCAGTATATCAAGGAATACACCTTCGATATCAACGGTTCCAGAATATCAGGCAATATGAGACGGGATCTGTTCCGTCATGTGCAGAGCCTGAGTGCAGATTTCTTTGATCGGACCAATACAGGAGAACTGATGGCTCGTATCAAGGAGGATATTGACAGGATATGGGATGCGCTGGGATATGTGAGCATGCTTCTGATAGAAGTGGCTTATCATACGATCATTATTCTGGTGTGCATGTATATGCTGAACTGGAAATTGGCGTTGATTCCCACTCTGTCCATGATTCTGTGCGGTTCCATTGCTGTGATCATGGAGCGGAAGCTGGGGCAGGTTTATGAGGAGATCAGTGAAGAAAATGCTGCACTCAACACGGTGGCAGAGGAGAACCTGGCAGGGGTCCGTACTGTTAAGGCATTTGCCAGGGAGAAGTATGAGATAGGTAAATTCCTGTCCCATAACCAGAAATACTATGATCTGAATATGGAGCAGTCTTCGGTTTTTGTGAAATACTATCCGATGTTTTCCGTCGTGACAAAGGTGCTGCCGTTATTGACTATATTAGTCGGTGGTAAGTTCGTAATTGACGGTGAGATGACATTGGGACAGATGACGGCTTTCGTAGAGTATTCCACGAATATTGTGTGGCCTATGGAGATGCTGGGGTGGTTGACCAACAGTTTTTCCTCTGCAGTAGCATCCAATAAAAAGATTAAGCTGATTTATCGGGAGCAGCCGAGCGTCGTGGAGAAAGCAGAGCCTGTCAGGCTCGACAAGGTGCAGGGAAAGATATGCTTTGACCATGTGTCTTTCCACAAGGCTGATCTGCATGAGATACTGCATGATATTTCTTTTACGGTAGAGGCAGGACACACGCTGGGCATCATGGGAACTACCGGAGCCGGTAAGACTTCCATTGTACAGTTATTGCAGCGTATGTACGATGCCACGGACGGTGCCATCTATCTGGATGATGTGGATGTGAAGGAGTTGTCCTTAGAGCAGCTCCGTACCAGTGTCAGTTATGTGATGCAGGATGTATTTCTGTTTTCAGAGACTATCAATGAGAATATCAAGCTGGGCAAGAAGGATTACATAGATTTTAAAACTGTAAGGAAAGCCTCTACGGATGCCCAGGCCAGTGGATTCATCGAGCGGATGGAGGAGCAGTACGACACGGTAATAGGAGAAAGAGGCGTGGGTCTGTCCGGCGGACAGAAACAGCGTATCAGCATCGCCCGTGCCCTGGCCAAGAGAGATCCGATCCTTGTGCTGGATGATTCCACATCAGCTCTTGATATGGAGACGGAGCATCTGATCCAGGAGACATTAAAGACGCTGGAGCATACGACCAAAATCATCATTGCGCACAGAATCAGCGCAGTCAGAAATGCAGATGAAATCATTGTATTGGAAAACGGCGCCATTGCAGAGAGGGGAACCCATGAGGAATTGCTTGCTAAGGGCGGTCTGTACTATGAGACTTATCAGTCTCAGTATGGAAGTGCTATGGATACGGTGCCGGAAAGCGGAGTAATAAGAAGTAATGACTCTATGAGTCAAGTGAAAGAAGGGGGTAAGTGATGGCAGTCAATTCGTATAAAGAAGATGAACAGAGCATAGAGAGAAGCAAACTGCAGACCCTGAAGAGGCTGTTTTCGTATCTTTTTGCTTATAAAGGACAGATTTTACTTGTGCTTCTGATCATGGGCTATGGAGTAGCGGTCAGTCTGGTGAATCCGCTTATTATGGAATCGGCGATTGATGATCACATTGCCGTAAAAGATTGGAATGGTCTGTATAAGCTGTTGGGTATTGCCCTTGTCCTCAATCTGGCATTGGTTGTTACCGTGAAGATACGAATGTATATTATGGCGAAGGTGTGCAACCGGATATTATTGACCATCAGACAGGAATTGTATACGCATATTCAGAAGCTGGATTTCCATTTCTTTGACAGCAGACCAACGGGTAAGATATTGTCCCGTATTATCGGTGATATCAATTCACTGAAGGATGTATTGTCTAATTGCGTAACAACATTGATACCGGATGGACTTACGGTTATTGCGGTTGTGGTTATTATGATCTGGAAAAATCCGAAACTGGCATTGGCTTCAATGCTTACCATTCCGTTTATGGCATTGGCAACCTTCTATATTGAATATAAGGCCCACCCGCGTTGGCAGACCTTCCGTAAGAAAGCAGCCAATCTGAATGCTTTTCTCCATGAGGATATGGCGGGGATGCGCATTATACACAGCTTTCATGCGCAGGAAGAGACGGAGAAGACCTTCGATACACTCCTACAGGAGCACCGGGTATCCTTTGTCCGTGCTGTTCGGATGAGTGATGCTTTTGGTTCGGTTATAGATCTGTCCTGGGGACTTGGCTGCATTCTGTTATACTTCACGGGAATTGTTATTCTGGGTGTGGATCAGGTATCGTTAGGTGTATTCATTGCTTTCGGAACCTACCTGAATATGTTCTGGCAGCCCATACACAATATCAGCAACTTCTATAACCAGCTGGTGACTAATATTGCGGGGGCTGAGAGAATCTTTGAGATTATGGACACCCCGCCGGCCATTACAGATGCCGAGGGTGTAAAGGAAATGCCTGAAATTACGGGAGAAGTAACCTTTGAGCATGTGGATTTCTCTTATGATGATAAGGTAAAGGTACTGGATGATGTAAGTTTTACAATCAAACCCGGAGAGACCATCGCTTTGGTAGGCCCTACCGGTGCAGGTAAATCTACCATAGTCAATCTGATCAGCCGCTTCTATGATGTACAGGGCGGAACCGTGAAGATTGACGGATATGATGTGAAGGATGTGTCAATCGAGAGCCTGCGTAAACAGATGGGTATCATGACACAGGACAATTTCCTCTTCTCCGGTACGATCAGGGACAATATCCGTTATGGTAAGCTGGAGGCTACAGAGGAAGAAATCATTGCGGCGGCTAAGGCAGTCAATGCCCATGATTTCATCATGAAACTGCCGAGAGGCTATGATACAGTACTTTCAGAGCGCGGTGGCGGACTTTCCATAGGACAGAGGCAGCTTCTTGCATTTGCCAGAACAATGGTGTCCAATCCTAAGATCCTGATACTGGATGAGGCAACCTCCAGTATTGACACGAAGACAGAACTTCTGGTGCAGAGTGGTATCGAACATCTGCTTGCGGGCAGAACATCTTTTGTGATTGCCCACAGGCTGTCTACGATCCAGAAAGCAGACCGTATCTTTGTAGTTGACGACGGTAAGATTGTGGAAGAAGGAAATGCGGCAGAACTGATGGCAAAGAGGGGTATTTATTATCAGCTTTACATGGCACAGTTCTCAGCATAATATATAGACGGATTATGATTTGCGCTGCTGTAACCGGAACTGTCCCGGAGTGATGTTTTTCCACTTGCGGAAGGTTTTGTTGGAAAATTTTCCTGTAAAGTGTTGACAACAAACCGAATTACTTTATAATTTAAGTGGGGTTACTTAAATTATTAACAAGGGATAGAAGATATAGAAATATGAGGGAGTTGTAATGGCAAAAGCGGTGAAAATGGCAGATATCGCCAAAGTAATGGGGGTTAGTACGGTTACGGTATCTAAGGCGTTATCCGATCAAAAGGGTGTCAGCGAGGAACTTCGCGCCAAAATCAAAAAGCAGGCAGAAGAGATGGGGTATAAGACTGCTTCCGCCCTGTATAATGAGAGAACGAAGCATAATGTAAGCTATACAATCGGGGTGGTTGTATCCGATCGGTTTCTGGATAAATATGAATCCTTCTATTGGAAGCTGTATCAGGAAGTGGCAACAGCAGCAGTACAGAAGGGATGCTTTACTATGCTGGAGGTGCTGCAGGCAGAGGATGAAGAGAATCAGATCATGCCGAAACTGGTGCAGGAGAGAAAAGCAGATGGTCTTGTCATTATTGGACTTTTGCGTGAGAATTATCTGAAAGAATTAATGGCACGGGTGGAGATTCCCGTGATCTTTCTGGATTTTCATGATAAAAATGACATTTGTGATGCCGTCATTTCCGACAGCTATTATGGCATGTATGTCATGACAAACTATCTGTTCAATATGGGCCATCGGGATATTGCTTTCGTGGGTAATGTACTGTTTACCGAGAGCATAACGGATCGTTATTTTGGATATGTGAAGTCTCTGTATGAGCATGGAATAGAGGTGAATCCGAAATGGATTCTTCACGACAGAAATCCACAGACAGGACGGTCTGATCGCGATTTTGAGATGGAACTTCCTGATAGGATGCCTACGGCATTTGTGTGTAATAATGATGTGGCAGCAGCTATGCTTGTGCGAAAACTGGAACAGGAAGGATATCGGGTGCCAAGGGATATTTCGGTAGTGGGATATGATAACTATCAGCCGCCCGGACTGTGTGATGTGAGAATCACAACTTACGAAGTGGATATGAAGGAGATGGCAAAGCACACCATTAAGAAGATGATACGAAAAATCTCCAATGAAAATTACAGGCAGGGCGTGACGGTAGTAAACGGCAAGATTATCTACAAGGACAGTGTCGCACCTAGGAAAATATATTAATATTGTTTATGTTATGAGGAAATCGTGTCCCGATACACCAGAGGTGTCAGGCCGGTTTCCTTTTTAAATAAATTAATAAAATGGTTTGTATTTTCATATCCCAGTTCGCTGGCAATTTCGTGGATATGCTTATCGGTAGACAACAGCAGGTTTTTGGCAATTTCCATACGCCGTTTGTTTAAGTATTTGAGCGGCGGTATTCCAAAGACAGACGAAAATTCCCGACAGATACGATATTTACTGATATGGTATTTGTTTTCCAGGTCATCCAGACGAAGGGGGTTCATGAAGAAAGTATCCATTGTCTGTTTGATCTCTATTAAATAGGAAGGACATTTCCGCTCCGGCGCTTCCATATGAAAGGCTTCAATCCAAAGCTCTGTAATAATGTTGTTTAAAACACTTGCGTCCACTAATTTATTGCGGAGAGTGGCACTGTTCCCCTGCTGCAGCAGTTTCTCCAGACCGGGAAGAATAATGGAATAGGAAGAAACTGTTATCAATACAGCCTGAGAGAAAGGTACCAGTGATTCGTAATAGGGAAGCTGTTCACCTTTAATAAAGAAAACAGTGTACTGCCATCCCGGCTCTGACATTTCTATTTCCCAGCCTGTGGGAGTATTACAATTCAGATAGAGGAGAGTGCCGGGCTCTAACGCATAGGCCTTCTTTGGAAGACGAAGTGTTCCGCAGCCTTTTTTGGTATATAGAAGCATACGGCAGTCCAGTGGCTGCATAGGCAGAATAAATTCTTCCTGCACTTCCACGGTTCCCCCGGACAGAATGGTAAGCAGTTTGTCTTCTGTTTCTTCTAATATAGAATAGGGGGTCCCTATGAAAAAGGAAGGCGTGACACCTTTGGGAAGGCCGCTTTTGTCTTTGATTGCATATAAGAAAGTCTCATTATAATTCATAATAGTAACCATACCTTTCTCTCAGTCGGTAAATTTTACATTGACATTTCCGGCAGGAAGTATCTGACTACATATCCTGATATATCTATATTACAATAATCATATGAAAAATACAATAATCGTTAATAATTAGCTAAAATGGAATTAAAATATTAAGTAGAAATGTTGAAAATGGGAAAAATAAGCGGTTGTTTAAAGAAAAGATGAAAGAATTTAAGTTACCAATTAATTAACATAACTAACAGATAAAGCTTAAAAACAGGAAAATTAATGTGAAAATACACAAAAATAGCAATACAAAATTGGCAAAAAGGTAAAATTAAACAATATTAACAAAAATAATATATAATAAACAATATTAATTGATGATTAAAAAATAAAGCAATGTATACTTAAATTAAAGTTAAATAAATTAACTTAGTGCTTAAAAACATGCAAAACCAAAAGGAGGAAAACATTATTATGAAACTGAGAAAAGTTTTAGCACTTACTTTGGCAGCAGCCATGACATTCTCATTAGTAGGATGTGGCGGTTCTTCTGATGAAGCAGCTACAGAGGCTCCTGCAACAGAAGAGACAACAGAGGAAGCTCCTGCAGATGATGCAGCAGAAGAAACTCCTGCAGATGACGCAGCAGAAGGTGGACTTACATATGGTTCCATCAAGCTGGGAGAGGATTACACAGACCTTACAACAACCATTAAGTTTATCCATCACAAGACAGACCGTGAGGAAGACGGCACAATGGCTGATCTGATCGCTAAATTTAATGAGGTATATCCGAACATCACTGTTGAGACAGAAGGTGTTACAGATTATCAGGAAGATTCTTTACTTCGTCTTTCCACAGGTGACTGGGGCGACATCATGTTTATCCCGGCAGTAGACGCAGCAGACCTTTCTACCTACTTCGTTCCTTACGGAACTGTAGAAGATATGTCTCAGTACGTTAACTTCGCTGATCAGTGGAAAGATGCCGAAGGCAACTGCTACGGTATCGGTTACATGGGAAATGCACAGGGTGTTCTTTACAATAAGAAAGTATTTGCAGATGCAGGTGTTACAGAACTTCCTAAGACTCCCGATGAGTTCATTGCAGCATTACAGGCAATTAAGGATAACACAGATGCGATTCCGCTTTACACCAACTATGCAGCAGGCTGGACCATGGGTGGTCAGTGGGATGCCTTCTTAGGTGCAATCACAACCGGTGATGAGACATGGTTAAACCAGAAATTCGTTCACACAGCTGAACCTTTCAAGGATAATGGCGATGGCACAGGTGCATACGCTTTATACAAGATCCTTTATGATGCAGTTGCAAATGACTTAATCGAGGAAGACTACACAACAACCGACTGGGAAGGCTGTAAAGCAATGATCAACAATGGCGAGATCGGTACTATGGTACTTGGTTCCTGGGCTATTGCACAGATGAAAGCAGCAGGCGACAACCCGGATGATATCGGTTATATGCCTTTCCCTATCACTGTTAACGGACAGCAGTATACTACAGCAGGCCCTGACTACTGCTATGGTATCAATGTAAACTCCTCTGATGATAACAAGGCAGCAGCTATGGTATTTGTTAAGTGGATGGTTGAAGAGTCCGGCTGGTGTGATTTCGAAGGTGGTTACCCGATTTCCAAGACAGCTCCTACATCCTTCGTATTTGATGGTGTAAACGTTGTATCTAACGTAACCTGTCTTCCGGGAGAAGAGGATTTCATGAATGAAATGAACGCAGAATCCGAACTTTCCTTCAATGCAGGCGGTGATGCTAAGGTTCAGGCAATCGTTGAAGCAGCAGCTACCGGTTCCGAGAGCTATGATGATATTATGGCAGACTGGACAGCTAAGTGGAACGACGCACAGGAAGCTTGCGGTATCGAAGTATTATACTAAGATCCGATTGCTTAATAGAGAAGTAGTGATTGAAGATATATTGAGCCGTGGGAGTTTTCTCCCCGGCTCAAGCTATCAGGAGGAGAGTGTGTATGGCAACAGTAACGCAGGCGGCAAAACGTAAAAGAACATTTGGGGAGTGGGCAAGAAGCAGAGACGGGCAGAAGGTTTTCGTCATGGTAGCGTTCATGATTATTCCGCTATTGTTATTATTTACCTTTACTTATCTGCCTTTTGCAGAAATGTTTGGATTCAGCTTTTACAAGATGAAATATATCGGTGCAAGAAAATTCATCGGACTAGATAATTATATTAAGGTATTTGAAAGAAAAGACTGTTTCGGAGCTCTGAAATTAAGCTTATATTATATGGCCGGTTCTATTGTACAGCTTGCCCTGGCCTTATATCTGGCTACGGTTTTAAGCTTTAAGGTAAAAGGTGGCAGCATCTTCAAGGGATTTATGTTCTTCCCTTATCTGATCAATGGTATTGCAATTGGTTTTATCTTTAAATTTTTCTACACGAGAGGATTCGTATTTGATACGGTTCTTCAAAAGTGTGGTTTTGAACTTGAAAATCTTCCGTATTGGTTAAAAGACCAGAGTATTAACAACATTTCTCTGGTGGCAACATCGGTATGGCGTTACTTCGGACAGGAAATGGTATTATTTATCGGTGCCATTATGTCGGTAGATTCCGAATTATATGAAGCAGCCATGCTTGACGGTGCTAATAGATTCCAGCAGTTTAGATATATTATTATGCCGAGCATTAAAACGATTATTACATTAAATGTTATTTTATCTATCACAGGTTCCTTAAGTGCTTTCGAGCCGCCCTACGTTATCACAAGCGGTGCCAACGGAACCGGTACTTACTTCGTAGTTATGCATGAGATTGCCCATACCCAGCAAAAGGTTGGTCTGGCATCGGCTATGGCGATTGTCTTGTTGGTCATTATTTTTGTGGCAACGATCCTACAGAAGCTGTTCTTTAAATATGTCTTTAAGAACGCGGAGGACGAGGACCTGAACGCAACGGCAAAGAGAGATAAGAAGCTGGCTAAAATGGCAATGAGAAAGGCGGGGAGATAAATGACAGTTGTACAGAAATTAGGAAAGTTTGTATCCGTTTTCCTTAAATATTTTTCATTGGTATTCTTTTCCTTTGTGGCTGTCCTGCCAATTGTATCCTGCGTTATCACAGCATTTAAGACAGACAAGGAATACCAGCAGACCAATGTTATGGTACGGCCGGACAGCTGGCTGAATTTTGACAATTTTATCCAGGCTTTTCAGAAGGCAAATATGGGAAGGGCATTTATCAACTCAACCATTATCCTTGTTTGCGTATTGATTGTGTCGGTATTTGTGGGAACACAGCTTGCTTATGTGTTAAACCGTTTTAAATTTCCGGGTAACGGACTGATCCGTAATTTATTCCTGTTTGCATCCTTACTTCCGGGTGTTGCTATGCAGGTTGCGGTTTATGAGATTATGTATAATCTGCACTTCATCAATTCCCTTTTTGGATACATTATTATGATGTGCGGTACTGATGTCATTTCGATCTATATCTACATCCAGTTCTTTGAAAATATTGATGTTTCACTGGATGAGTCGGCCATTGTGGATGGAGCGTCTTATTTCACGATCTTCTATAAGATACTTCTGCCGCTTTTGAAACCGGCTATCGTGACTTCCTGTATCTTAAAAGGTGTGGGAACCTATAACGAATATTATTGTGCAAATCTGTATCTGCAGGATAAAAAGAATCTGCCTACGGTGGCAACTTCCCTCTATACCTTCGTGGGACCGCTGGGAAGCAAGTACAATCTGATCTGTGCGGGTGTTATCATATCCCTGTTACCGGCACTGATTGTATTCATTACATGCCAGAAGCAGATTTACAGTGGTCTGACGGCAGGCTCGGTCAAAGGATAAAAATGGAAAATGGGTAGAAAAACTCTTTTGAGGCGGAGTATAGATGTGTTACAATAGAAACAAAGAAAAATCTTAGGATACGTGAGGTAACGGACATGATGGTGAATGAAGTCAAGAATCATCTGACAGACTGTATCATCCCCTTCTGGAAGAAGCTTAGGGATGACCAATACGGCGGCTACTGCGGGTATATGGACTATAACCTGAAGGTAGATGAGAAAGCAGTGAAAGGCTGCATCTTAAACAGCCGTATTACATGGTTTTTTGCCAATGCCTATCTGACTCTTAAGGATGAGTCCTTATTGGAAGAAGCAAAGCATGGCTATGAGTTTATGCAGAAATATTGCTTAGACAAAGAAAAGGGCGGTGTCTACTGGTCCGTTCAATACGACGGTACACCGGAAGACACGACCAAACATACTTATAATCAGGCATTTTCCATTTATGCCCTATCATCCTACTATGATGCATCGAAGGATGAAAATGCGCTTAAAACAGCGATGGAACTGTTCCATATCATCGAGGACAGATGTATGGACGAGATCGGTTACAAGGAAGCCTTTGACAGAGATTTTAAGGAAATCGAGAATGATAAGCTTTCCGAGAATGGTGTCATTGCTGAGAAAACGATGAATACATTGCTTCACGTATTTGAGGCATATACGGAGTTATACCGTGTGAGCCATGATGAAGCTGTTAAGAAGAGACTGGAATGGATACTGGATACGATTGCAGAGAAGATTTATAATCCGAAGCTGCATCGTCAGGAGGTATTCTTTGACAGAGAGATGAATTCCATCCTGGATCTGCATTCCTACGGTCATGATATTGAAACGGCATGGCTGATCCGGAGAGGCACTGATGTATTAGGGGATAAAACATATGAAGACAAGATGCTTCCGATTATTCTGGATCTGACAAGTCAGGTATACAAGGTAGCCTTTGACGGACATTCCATGGCCAATGAGTGTGAAAAGGGTGTCGTAGACCAGAACAGAATATGGTGGGTACAGGCCGAGACGGTGGTCGGCTTCCTAAACGGTTATGAGCTGGCACCTGAGCATAAGGAATATCTGGAAGCTGCCAGGGCAGAATGGGAATTTATCAAGGAGCATGTTGTTGACAAGCGTCCCGGTGCAGAATGGTTCTGGGATGTGAATCAGCAGGGAGAAGCGGTAAGCGGCAAGCCTATTGTGGAACCTTGGAAATGCCCATATCATAATGGCAGAATGTGTCTGGAAGTAATCAGAAGAAATGTAAACGCTTGAGAGAAAGGCATGGTGATTAAATTGTTACACAGCAGATATTATGTGGAGTTAGAGAAATATAACAAACTGATCAATCGTAAGAATATAAAATCTGATTTTTATAACGGTATTTATGACCGGTATGAATATCCGGTATTGACCAGAGAGCATATTCCGCTGCACTGGAGATATGATCTGAACCCGGAGACGAATCCTTATTTTATGGAGCGTCTGGGTGTGAATGCAGTAATGAATTCCGGTGCCATTGAATTAAACGGCAAGTACTATCTGGTAGCACGTATTGAGGGAAATGACAGAAAGAGCTTCTTCGGTGTGGCTGAGAGTGATAACGGTATTGATGGTTTTAAGTTCTGGGATTATCCGATTTTACTGCCTGATACCTGTCCGGAGGAGACTAACGTATACGATATGCGTTTGACCAAACATGAGGATGGCTATATCTATGGCGTGTTCTGCTCTGAGAGTAAGGATAAGACAGTCAATGATCTGTCTGCAGCTGTGGCAGCAGCAGGTATTGTACGTACAAAGGATTTAAAGAACTGGGAGAGACTGGATAATCTGACAACCCTTCGTTCTCCTCAGCAGAGAAATGTGGTGCTGCATCCTGAATTCGTAGACGGCAAGTATGCATTCTATACAAGACCGATGGATGATTTCATTGAGACAGGTTCCGGCGGCGGTATCGGTTTCGGATTATGTGATGATATTACCCATGCGGTTATTGATGAAGAGAAGATGACTTCCCTGCGTAAGTATCACACTATTACAGAGGCGAAGAATGGTGCGGGAGCAACACCTATCAAGACGGAGAAGGGCTGGATCCATATTGCCCATGGTGTCAGAAATACGGCAGCAGGACTTCGTTATGTTATTTATGCATTCGCAACAGACTTAAACGATCCTTCCAAGGTGATCGCGGAACCCTCCGGTATGCTTATCGGACCGAGAGAGGCAGAGCGTGTAGGCGATGTGTCAAACGTTGTATTTACCAACGGTGCAATTGCGAAAGATAACGGTGATGTTTATATTTACTATGCATCCAGCGACACAAGAATGCATGTGGCTACAACTACGATTGATAAATTGATTGACTATGTATTCAACACACCGTCAGATCCGTTACGTTCTGTAGAGTGTGTGGCACAGAGATGTGACCTGATCCGGAAGAATCTGGAGTTTCTGTCCAAGCAGAACTAAGTGATTAACCGAAAAGTAAAATCGGTAAAGAAATATAGATAATAACCGTGTAAATTCGAAAGGAGTTAACCTGGAAAATGAGTGAAGTAAAAATGATCAGCCCGGTAGTGAAGAATGTACCCTGGCAGGAGAAGCCTGCAGGATTAAAGGGCGCACCCATCTGGAGATACAATGAAAACCCAATCATCGGCAGAAATCCGGTGGAGGGTGTTGCAAGAATTTTTAACAGTGCCGTTATGCCTTACGGTGACGAGTTCATCGGTGTATTCAGAGGCGAACAGACAAACGGTATTCCTTATATTTACTTAGGACACAGCAAAGATGCAATTCATTGGGAGTTTGAATCTGAGAAGATTCCGTTTAAGGATGAGAACGGCAATGATTTTATGCCGTTATACGCTTATGATCCGCGTCTTGTTAAGGTAGAAGACACCTATTATATTATCTGGTGTCAGGATTTCTACGGCGCTTCCATCGGTATGGCCAAGACTACGGATTTCAAGACATTTACAAGAATTGAGAATCCATTTATTCCGTTTAACAGAAATGCAGTATTATTCCCGCGTAAGATCAACGGTAAGTATATGCTGCTTTCCCGTCCGTCCGATTCCGGTCACACACCGTTTGGCGATATCTTCTTAAGTGAAAGCCCGGATATGGTATACTGGGGCAAGCACAGACATGTGATGGGAAGAAGCTCCGAGTGGTGGGAGTCCGTTAAGATTGGCGGCGGTGCTGCTCCGATTGAGACAACAGAAGGATGGTTGTTATTCTATCATGGCGTAAGCGGTACCTGTAATGGTTTCGTATACTCCATCGGCGGAGCAATCCTGGATATTGACAATCCTTCCAAGGTTCTTTATCGTTGCGAGAATTTCTTGTTGACACCGGAAGAGTGGTATGAGGAGAGAGGCTTTGTTCCTAATGTATGTTTCCCATGCGCTACCATTCATGATTCCGAGAGCGGTAAGATTGCATTGTATTACGGATGTGCAGACAGCTATGTTGGTCTGGCATTTACCAAGCTGGACGAGATTGTGGACTATATCAAGACCCACAGCCATGTGACAGAGTCTGATACTGAGATTGGCATTCGTTAATGACAGCAGAAAGTTTCGGGCGATTTTATTCATAGGATATGAAATGGTTTAGACAAAGTAAAAGATAAAACAGGGCACCGGCGCATCAGATAGTCATATCTGTATTTGTCGGTGCTTTCTGGATTGCAGGTTGAAAGAAAGGGATGGTGATCGATATGGGATATGAAATACATACGGAACAGGGATGGGTAAACAGGGGAAACCTTTACCGGATGAAGAAACTGATGCAGCGGGCTAAAGCCGGAGACCGGATGACGCTGGCATTTCTGGGCGGTTCCATTACTCAGGGTTCCGTATCCACGCAGTATACAAACTGCTATGCTTACTTAGTGTATGACTGGTTTGTCAGAAGATTTCCGAAGACTGCATTTACTTACGTGAATGCGGGAGTAGGAGGAACGACATCACAGTTCGGTGTGGCCAGAGTGGATGAGGATGTATTGCTGTATAAACCGGATTTTGTTATAATCGAGTTCTCTGTCAATGATGAAGATACGGATTTTTATAAAGAGACCTATGAAGGTCTGGTGCGCAAGGTATATGGCAATGCTTATGAGCCGGCAGTTCTTTTGGTACATAATATCTGTTACGATACCGGCATCAGTGCGGAGCGTAAGCACCGCGAAATCGGAACTCATTATAATCTGCCGAGTGTAAGCATGAAAACAACCATCTATCCTGAGGTTCTGTCGGGTGCCATTCCAAACAGGCAGATCACACCGGATGATCTGCATCCGAATTCTGACGGTCATGCCTTGGTGGCAGAAGTGATCACGGATTTTCTGGATAAAGTATATACACAGATGATGGAGGAAGAGGAATCATTTGCCATGCCGCAGCCGCTTACTGCCAATGCCTACGGACAGGCCAGGCGTTATCAGAATCACAACAGTACCCCTGTTTGTGACGGGTTTACGGCAGACCATACGCTGAAGAAATATGTCAATGATATGTTCCGATGCGGCTGGACGGCGACGGAGAAGAACGCAAGTATCAGCTTTGAGGTGGAAGGAACAGAGATTGCGGTACAGTACCGTAAGTCCGTAAAGCTTCCGGCACCGGTTGCGGTTGCCATTGTGGATGGTGACGAGGGCAATGCGGTAGAGCTGGATGCCAATTTCGATGAGACCTGGGGTGACTGCTTATATATCACTACTGTGGCGCATCATATAGCGATGGGCATTCATAAGGTAGAAATCAGACTGAAGGAAACGCATGAAAATGATGCGGTACCTTTTTATCTGGTATCTGTGATTGGAGCAAATAATCCGATATCATAGAAAGCTGCATGAGTAAAGTGCAGGGAAAGGCGAGAGGAATAACAGATGTTTCGAGAGGATTTTGTGTGGGGTGTTGCCAGCAGCGCCTATCAGATAGAAGGAAGAGATGCTGATGACGGTGCGGGCAAGATGATTTGGGATACCTTTACCGAGGAAGGGCACATTCTGGATGGTAAGGATGCTTATGTTGCCTGTGACCATATTCACAGGTACAAAGATGACTATAAAATGATGCGGCTGCTGGGAGTAAAAGCATACCGCTTCTCTGTCAGCTGGAGCCGGATTATGCCGGAGGGTACAGGCAGGGTAAATGAGAAGGCTATTACCCTATACCGGGATATGATTCAGGAAATGCGTAAGAATGGCATAACCCCCTATTTGACCATGTATCACTGGGAGCTGCCGCAGGCTTTACAGGATAAGGGCGGCTGGCTCAATGAAGAAATCATTGACTGGTTTGGTGAATATGCCAGAGTGATCGCAGAGAATTTTTCTGATCTGTGTGAATATTTTATTACATTAAATGAACCGGAATGCTTCGCCGGTCTGGGATATCTGAGCGGTGTCCATGCACCGGGTCTGCGGAAGACCTATCAGGAGACATTTCAGATTGTACATAATGCACTGCGTGCCCATGGAAAGGCAGTTATCAATCTCAGAAAATATGCGAAGCAGCCGATCAAAATAGGCTATGCGCCAACCTGTGGTATGGCGTATCCGGCAAGTGATAAGCCGGAGGATATAGAGGCAGCGAGAAAGGTTCTGTTTTCCTTCTATAATCCGATGGACAACTGGACCTGGAATGTGGCGTGGTTTAACGATCCGGTATTCTTAGGCAGATATCCGGACAATGGACTGGAGCAGTTTAAAGAATATCTTCCTACAATAACTGAGGAGGATATGGAACTGATCCATCAGCCTATTGACTTTATGGGTCAGAATATTTACAACGGCTATATGATAAGAGCCGGTAAAGACGGGGAACCGGAATTTGTGGACAGACCGGCAGGATTTCCGAAGACAGCGGCCAACTGGCCGGTAACACCGGAATGCCTCTACTGGGGTGTGAAGTTCCTGTATGACAGATACCGGATGCCGCTTTATATAACAGAGAATGGGATGTCCTGCCATGACATCGTGTCTGCGGATGGACAGGTACATGATCCGAACCGTATCGCGTTTCTGGATGCTTATCTATCCGCTTTGCAGAAGGCGAGCGATGACGGTGCGGATGTGAGAGGATATTTCCTGTGGACATTCTTAGATAATTTTGAGTGGGATAAGGGATACACGGAGAGGTTTGGTATCGTACATGTGGATTTTGCCACACAGAAGCGGATTGCCAAGGATTCGGCTTACTGGTATCAGAAAACAATGGAAAGTAATGGAGGAAACTTAACCATGAATCAAGGGAAAAAGCCAATTTTATTTTTCAATCCCGTTTTGAAGGAGACTGTCTGGGGTGGTCAACGCCTCGGTAAGGAATGGGGATATGCGGTACAGGGAGACAGCACAGGAGAGTGCTGGGGAATCAGTGCAAATCCCAATGGCGACTGTACCGTAAGAGAAGGAGAATATGCAGGAAAGACTCTGTCACAGCTGTGGACAGAAGAACCGCAGCTTTTTGGCAATCCTAAGGGGGACAGGTTCCCGCTTCTGACCAAGGTAATTGATGCCAAGGATGATTTAAGTATTCAGGTGCACCCGGATGATGCCTATGCCATGAAGAATGAGAACGGTTCATTGGGCAAGACGGAGTGCTGGTATGTATTGGACTGCCCGGAGAATGCAACTCTGGTAGTGGGACATAATGCCGGGACTGGGGAAGAACTCCGTCAGATGATAGCAGAGGGCAAATGGAACGAATTGATCCGTGAAGTGCCGGTGAAAAAGGGGGATTTTATCCAGATAGAGCCGGGTACAGTGCATGCCATCAAAGGTGGAATCCTGCTGTTAGAAACACAGCAGAATAGTGACATTACCTACCGCGTGTATGATTATGACAGACTGCAGAACGGTAAGCTGAGAGAACTTCATATTGACAAGAGTATCGATGTCATTACGGTTCCGGCAAAGGATGCAGCAGACTGTATCAAGGATACTACAGGTCTGCCGGATAATACCATGAATAAACTGATTTCCTGTCATTATTATCAGGTATGGAAACTGAATGTGACTAAGCCGTATGTATTGGAGGCACAGGATTCCTATCTGCTTGCCAGTGTAGTGAGCGGAGAAGGACTGATCAACGGCCAGATGATTAAGAAAGGAGATCATTTTATCCTGCCGGCCGGTTATGGACAGGCATCCCTGCAGGGAGAAATGGAACTGATTCTTTCCGCACCCACAGAAAATTAGATTATTCTTTAGCAGTTTTTTGACGTTGCCTTTTTATGGTATGGTGTTATAATAAGCTCAGCGAGTATATGCGCTGAGCTTATTTTTAGGTATGAATAGTATTCGCCAAACAGGAGGAAGTCCAAGTGAAAATTATAATAGCCGGAGACGGAAAGGTTGGTTCTACACTGACCAAAGAACTGGCGGCGGAAGGCCACGACATTACTCTGATTGATGCCAAAGCAAGTGTGCTGGAGCTGAGCGAGGAACGATATGATGTTATGGTAGTGCAGGGCAACTGTGCTTCCATGTCGGTTTTATCCCAGGCCGGAGTACAGGAAGCAGAGCTTTTGATTGCCATGACCGGCGCGGATGAGGTAAACATGCTGTGCTGTACAACGGCTCATGTCATGAATCCGAAGATACATACGATTGCCAGGATCAGGAATCCGGAATATACAGATCAAATCTATGAAATGCGCAGCCTTTTCGGATTGTCTATGGTGGTCAATCCTGAGAAACTGGCAGCGATTGAGATGTGGCGGTTGATCAAATATCCGGGTTTTTTGAAGAGAGATACCTTTGCCAAGGGCAGGGTAGAGATTGTGGAACTGCGGATCAGAGAGGATTCCAAACTGTGCAATGCAAGTCTTTATGATTTGGGAAACATTGTAAAATGTAAGATTTTGGTCTGTGCGGTATTGCGGAACAGTAAGGCAATCATTCCGGACGGTAATTTTACATTACAGGCCGGGGATCGAATCTTCGTTACTGCCGATTCCAGGGAATTGACTCTTTTCCTCAAAAATATGGGTATTATTACCCATAAGGCGAAGAGAGTGTTGTTGTGCGGTGGTGGTAAATTGAGCTATTATCTGGCACAGATTCTTGTGAAGGACGGTATTATGGTGGAAATCATAGAGCAGGATTATGACAGATGTCTTTCACTGGCAAATCAGTTGCCGGATGTGACAGTAGTACACGGTGATGCCAGCAGCGAATTTTTGTTGGAGAGCGAAAGGATTTCTGATTGCGATGTGCTGGTAACATTGACCGGACTGGACGAGATGAATATTATTATATCTCTTTATGGCGGGCAGTGTAATGTGCCTCAGATCATTACCAAACTTGGGCGGTTAAATAATAATAGTATTCTGGATACACTTTCCATTGGCAGTATCATCAGCCCGAAGGAGTTGTGCTGTAACAGCATTTTAAGATATGTACGTGCAGTTAAGAATCAGACCGGAGCAGCCCAGTCGGTGCATGTGATTGCGGATGGGCAGGCGGAAGCCATTGAGTTTATCGTGGATGAGAATACGATGCATCAGGGACAGCCGCTGAAGGATCTGAAGATAAAGAAAAATGTCCGTGTTGTCAGTATTACCAAAGGAGCGAAATATGAACTGCCCAGCGGTGATTCCTATTTTACCAAAGGCAATACGGTCATTATTGTAACCGGAAGAGATGAAGTAATCTATCAGTTGAACGATATTTTTGAATAGATATAGGTGTCATATGAATTATCGGATGATGGGAAAGTTTATCAGCAGAATCCTACTGGTAGAGGCGGTGTTTATGCTGCCGGCGCTGCTGATCAGCTTATATGAAAATGAAAGAAACTCTGTTTATGGGTTTTGTTCGGGAATTGTAATTACTTTAGCATCGGCTGTCATTCTGGCGGTATTGTGCAGAAGGGCAAAGCGAGGGTTTTATGCCAAGGAAGGGCTTGTCTGTGTAGGGGCAAGCTGGATTGTGATGAGCCTTCTTGGATGTCTTCCGTTTTATTTTTCGGGAGAAATACCGCATTTTGTGGATGCTTTGTTTGAAACTGTGTCAGGATTTACGACCACAGGTGCGTCCATCCTGTCCAATGTGGAAGGGCTCTCCCAAGGTAATTTGTATTGGCGCAGTTTTACGCACTGGCTGGGCGGTATGGGTGTTCTGGTATTCGTGCTGGCTCTTGGAAGAGGCGGAGACCAGAGTGACGGATATACCATGCACCTGCTCCGTGCCGAGAGCCCCGGTCCTAAGGTGGGCAAATTAGTGCCGAAGATGAAGGATACTGCTACCATTCTGTATATTTTGTATCTTTTCCTGACCGTGCTGAACGTGATATTCCTTCTGATTGGGGGAATGCCGGTGTTTGATGCGATCTGTACTGCATTCGGAACGGCCGGAACAGGCGGTTTCGGAGTTAAGAATGACAGCATTGCCGGTTACAGCCCTTATCTGCAGAATGTCTGTACAGTATTTATGTTGCTGTTTGGGGTGAATTTCGCCTGCTATTATATGCTGTTCATTAAACAGATCAAGAATGTGTTTAAGGATGAGGAACTGCGGTTTTATCTGGCAGTCGTGGCAGGTAGCATTGTATTGATCACATGGAATATAAGAGGAATGTATGATTCCCTTGGAGAAACGGTGCGTTATGCAGCCTTTCAGGTGGCAAGTATCGTGACAACAACAGGATTTGCCACCACGGATTTTGATCTGTGGCCCAGTTTTTCTAAGGCGATTCTGCTTGGTCTTATGGTAATAGGTGCCTGCGCGGGCAGTACAGGCGGTGGCTTTAAATGCGGCAGGGCCTTACTGTTATTAAAGAGTCTGCGGCGCAATGTCAGACAGATTCTCCATCCGCAGAAGGTACAGGTGGTGCGTATGGATCATCAGATGGTGCAGGAGAGAGTTCTGGATAATATCAATGCCTATCTGGCCGCTTATGTACTGATCGTGATATGCAGCTTTATTGTAATTTCCGTGGACGGATTTTCCACGATGACAAATTTTTCAGCGGTACTGGCCTGCTTTAACAATATCGGTCCCGGTTTGGAATCTGTGGGACCGACCTGCAATTTTGGCGGCTACAGTGTACTGTCCAAGGTGATCCTTATTATTGATATGCTGGCAGGAAGGCTGGAAATCTTCCCGATCCTGATTCTGTTTTCCAAAAGTACATGGAACCGCAGATAATGGATTTCTGCAGTCTGATGCCTAATGCTACAGACGCGGATATTTGTTACTTGTAGACTGATAAGAATAATGTTACAATAGGAAACAATGAAGTGTGATTCTTTAGATTAGAAGGACGAAAGAAAGGGGTTATTAAGATGGAAAAAGTGACACCGGAAGTAGTATTACAGTATCGGGAATATGAGGCAAATATGGAGGATGTGACTGCCAGAGTCAAAGCACATTATGTAGCTAAAGGCAACAAAGAGGAGTCTATAGAGAATCTGCAGATTTATGTGAAGCCGGAGGAATTTACAGCTTACTATGTCATCAATGACGGCTTCTGCGGTAAGGTTAATTTGTTCTAAGATGTTCAATTATCAGAGTTATCATGAGAATGTTTTTTTCTGACAGGTCTGTTCAGAATCACGATTGCACTCAGAATGCAGAGGATTCCAAGGGCTGACAGTAGTGTCAGATATTCATGAAATATAAAGATTCCAATCAGGGTTGCAACCATGGGTTCAACTGTTGCGAGAATGGCAGCACGGCTTGCTTCCACATGTTCCAGCCCCAGTGTGTAAAGAAGAAAAGGAATTACGGCTGTGACTATACCGGTCAACAATATAAAGAAACATAGATACGGTTTGCTTGGGCAAACCGTTATTTTATGCCATAAATCGGGGAGAGAGCATATCAAAAGGGAACCAATGGCAGCAATGACAAAGGTATATGTGGTGACAGTGTAAGTTGAATATTTACGCAGTGCAATTGTGCCTAAGATGCTGTAGAGGCCATAGCCGAAACCGGAGCAAAGTCCGATCAGAATACCAAGAGGGGTAACAACACTGTTTCCTAATCCGATGCCGGAAACAAATACACAGCCCATAAACGAGATGATGAGAGCCAAAAGCTTGGAACCGGTCATTTTCTCATGAAACAGTAAGAGTGACATCAACATAACCCATATAGGTGATGTATAGAGCAGGATAGCTGCGATGGATAAGGTCATCATGCGGATTGCAGTAAAATAGCAAGTAGCGAAAAAGAGGATGCTGCATAAGCCCAGTCCCAGAAAAAGAGGAATATCACGCAGTGCAATCCGAAAACCGGAGCGGTCTTTCCACCATAATATGCATAAGAACACAATGGCGGCGACTACCAGTCTGACACAGACAATCTGAATAGAAGTAAAATCGGCGAGTGCAGTAAGACCACGGACGAATATTCCCATACTGCCCCAGAAGATTCCTGCCAGAATGATAAGAAGCGTTCCGTTTGTGCCGATTCTGTTTTTCATGCCGAAAATCCTGCCTTTCTGCTGTCTGCTGACAAGGATTATAGCGCAATCTGTTCGGGGATACAACCTTTATATCCCATTCTTTCCGTTACCCTGATGGATAGATGTTAAGATTCTGCTAACCCGGTGCTAACATTGCGTTTCGATTTTGCTCAGCTTATGTTAAGGATTCCGGATTTCTATTTTCCTGTGCAGATAAATTTCCTATAATTGCACTGAGAAAAAGAAAAGGAGTGATTTAGTAATGAGCATTGGCTTACTTATTATTACTATTATCGGTGGTGCTGCCGGTCTTCTCAGTACCTTATATCTGCTGTTCAGTCTTCCTGCTGTCATTATCTGGAAAATATACCGTAGTATCAGATATGGCTATTCTCTATATCAATAGAGAATAGCCATATAAAGTGGTGTCTTAGTATGTTATTGTTTACCGGTAACAAGTGAATAAACGAAACATCCGCCCAGAGCAACAAATACTACTCCGAGAATCAGAATTTCTACAATTCCCATATTCATAACCCTGCCTTTCCTTTTTTTCTATAAGAAATAGTAGCACAACTCAAATGAGAAACACAGTATTACGATTCAATCTTAACGAAATCATAGCATATTCTTTGCGCCTTCTTATCCTTTTCTTAACATTATTTTAGCATCGCATATAGTTTTTCTTTTGACAACAATCATATATAATAGATTTAGTTCATAAAACAACAGATTGAATGAAAGGCATGGTTGTACATATGTCATCTACGTTGAAAAATATTATTATAACATGCTCAGGACTTGCGGCTGCAACAGCTTTTGCTTTCCTGTTTTCTTCCTTTGTGCCGGAGAATAATGGTAATATCGCATTGATTTATATATTGGCATTGGTAATCATTATTCGATTTACGGACGGCTATCTGCCGGGAATCGTTTCTTCTGTAGTATCGGTAGTATGTGTGAATTATCTGTTTACCTATCCATATTATGAGTTGAATTTTACTTTGTCAGGATATCCTATTACCTTCCTGGAGATGTTAGGCGTCACTCTGATTACTACGACCATGACAACGAATATGAAGCAGCAGGCACGGATGATTGCCGAGAAAGATAGATTATTGTCAGAGACCGAGAAGGAAAAAATGCGGGCGAATCTGCTGCGGGCTGTTTCCCATGATCTGCGCACCCCGCTTACCGGCATCATCGGTGCCAGTTCTTCCTATTTGGAAAACAGCACTTTACTTGCCGAAGAAGAGAAAAATACCATTGTAATGCATATTCAGGAGGATGCCAACTGGCTTTTAAATATGGTGGAGAACTTACTCTCCGTTACAAGGATCAATAATCAGTCTTCCAAAGTAAAAAAGACGGATGAGTCTGTGGAGGAAATTGTTTCGGCGGCCATTCTCAGACTGAAGAAAAGATTTCCGGAGGCGTCTGTTCAGGTTTCTGTGCCGGATGACCTGCTGATCATTCCCATGGATGCCATTTTGATTGAACAGGTATTGATCAATCTGCTGGAAAATGCAATTACACATGCTCAGACTACCAGGCCGGTTCTGTGTTATGTGGAGGATCATCCGGGATATGTTTCCTTTCATGTGAAGGATTTTGGGATTGGAATCAGTGAAGAGCGCCTGCAGAATATTTTTGATGGTAATTCCTATATTGGAAATCGCGAATCAGATTCCAACAAAGGGATGGGAATCGGGCTTTCCATTTGTAAGACAATTATTGCTGCACATAACGGTATGATTGGTGCCAGGAATCATGAACAGGGAGCTGAGTTTTATTTTACATTACCAAAGGATGAGGTGAATGATGAATCCAAGACATGAGATTTTATTGATTGAAGATGAACGTAATATCTGTAATTTTATTGTGACCACACTGAAAACCCAGGACTACAAAGTAGATTTTGCAGTCAATGCTGTCAGTGGACTTTCTCTTGCAGCTTCCGGCTGTCCTGATCTGATCCTGCTGGATTTGGGATTGCCGGACATGGATGGAATAGAGGTGATCCAAAGCATCAGAAAATGGAGCAATGTGCCTATTATTGTGATCTCAGCCAGAACCCAGGAAAAGGAAAAAGTGGATGCGTTGGATGCCGGGGCAGATGACTATATTACCAAGCCTTTTGGAACGTCAGAGCTGATGGCGAGAATCCGTACCGCACTCAGACGGTCTTCCCTGAATGGTGGAATGATGTCACCGGCGCAGAACAGGTATACTGCCAAGGGACTGGTCATCGATTATGAGAAACATCTTGTTACAGTCAATGGGGAGATCGTTCATTTTACCCAGATTGAGTATAAGATTCTTACTTATTTATCGCGTAATGCCGGAAGAGTGATTACATATGATTCTCTGCTGACTCATGTGTGGGGACCTTTTGCAGACAATAATAATCGGATATTACGGGTAAATATGGCGAATATCCGCAGAAAATTAGAGAATAATCCTGCTGATCCCCAGTATATTCAGACAGAGATCGGCATCGGGTACCGCATGACTGAAAACGAAAACCTGTAATTGAAGTTTTACCATGCAATCTAATTAATCCGGTTTATTTCATTACTGTTCACATATTACTACGATATCCTGATTCCGGATGGTGGTCTGACCATCCGGAATAATGGTTTCATCCTCACGACGGATCATGGTTACCAGCATATTTTGGGGAAGCGCTAATTCCATGATCTTCTTATCACACCATTCATGATTCCGGTCAATGGCAATTTCCTGCAGTTTCACGTCCTTATCGGCATTATAGTACGGTATATTCAGAATAATACTGTCTCCAGCAAGTATCTTTGTATCACCCTTTGGAATCAAGGTATCACCGTTTCGTTTGATCATTACCGCAAGAGAGCCGGACGGCAAAGACACATCCTTGATCATTCGATTTTCCCAATTATGTCCTTTTATAATATTCATCTGCATCAGGGTAATGGCGGTTTCTTCCTGATAATCATTAAAGGTCTTTCTTACATCATTGTCATAATCCACCATATGTAGTTTTCTGGCAACGGCAGGCAGAAGAGAGCCTTGCAATGCTACGGAGAATAGAGAAATCAGAAAGACAATGTGGAAAATATCGTTGTCAAGTGCTGCGCCTTTGGCAATGACCATAATTGCAAAGACGATAGAGGCAGCTCCACGCAATCCGGCAAAGGAAACAAGCAGACATTGTCGGACAGAGGCTTTGGCAGGGAGCAGAATCGCAAAAACAGCGGCCGGTCTGGCGATAAAGTTTAGAATCAATGCAATCACAAGTGCCGGCAGGATTACCGTCGGAAGCTTATGGGGAAATGCAAGAAGTCCTAACAGGAAAAACAGCCAGATCTGTGAAAGGCCGGTGATGCCGTCGAAAAAATGCACCAGATTTGCCTTGTTTTTCAGACGGCTGTTGCCAAGTATAATGCCAGCCAGGTAAACGCTTAGATAACCATTTCCGTTTAATAGAGATGGAACAGCATAGGCAAGCAGGGCAATAGCAATCAGAAAGATCATATCCAGATTCTCTGCTTCAATGGACAGCCTGCGCATTAGCAGGATAGCCAGAATTGCAATTCCGATACCGCAAAGTATTCCAAATACAATCTGGGCAAAGACCAGATAAGGAATAGAAACAGTGCTGCCGCCTTGTACCATGGCCAGACCGATAACAGTCAGCATATAGGCTACCGGGTCGTTACTTCCGCTTTCAATCTCCAGAAGCGGCGCGGTTGCATGTTTTAAACTTAAGTTTTTGGAGCGAAGAATAGAGAAGACCGATGCTGCATCAGTGGAACTGATAACGGCGCCGATCAGAAAGCTTTCTGCCAGACTAATCTTAAGTATCAGGTGGCACAGAAGACAGGTAATGCCGGCTGTCAGGATGACACCTAAGGTAGAGAGCAGAACCGATTTCACGATAACAGGCTTAGCGGCATCCCATTTTACACAGAAACCGCCATAAAACATGATAAAGATGAGTGCCGTACTGCAGATCCGTTCTGTCAGTTCGTAATTCTCAAATTGAATATGAACAATACCGTCCGAACCAAACAGCATTCCGATCACCATGAAAAGAAGAAGGGCCGGAACCCCCATTTTAGAGGAAAAGCGTCCAAATAAAACACAGATTAACAGAACAACGGCACAGAATAGTAAGTATAGATTCAATATAGTTCCTCTCTTTCTGATAAGTAGTAGTTACAGTTTATCATAGGAAAGGCTTGATTTCTATGGGGCTGGGCGGGCTTTGTGTACATATTTTGCTAAATTTGAAAAAAATATAAAATAAGTGTTGACAAACAATATTATATGTCATATAGTATCGACAGAAACAATATTATACGACATATAATATTTAACAATTAATAATATTATATCCATAAATAATATTATATAATTGAATACTTTTTGCAGGCGAGGTCGTTATGAAATATGTAAGAAGCAGGAAAGGAGTATATCGCATGGTTTTTAATACAGGAGCGGCATTGCTGGATGCCATAGTGCTGGCGGTCGTGTCCCATGAACCGGAAGGAACATATGGCTATAAGATTACCCAGGAAGTACGGGAGGTTATTGAAATCTCAGAGTCAACTTTGTATCCGGTGTTAAGGAGACTGCAGAAGGATGAATGTCTGGAAGTATATGACATGGAGTGTGCAGGACGAAACAGACGTTACTACAAGGTGACGGAAAAGGGAAGAGCCCAGCTTAATCTGTATATTAGTGAATGGTATCGGTATTCTGCCAAATTGAACAGTATCTTTGAGGGAGGATTGAAGAATGAATAGAGCAGAATTTATGAATCGTCTGACGGCGCTTCTGACTGATGTGTCGCCGACAGAACGGGAGGAAGCAATACAATATTACAATGATTATTTTGATGATGCGGGTGTGGAAAATGAGGAAAGCGTGATTGCTTCCCTGGGTACACCGGAGGAACTCGCCAGATCCATAAAAGCAGGCCTGAATGATGGTGGAAATACCGGTGAATTTACGGAAGCCGGATTCAAAGGGTACAGTGAGTCAAGACAGAATGAAGTTATGCAGACCGGACAGAATGATAATGCATCATCCGGCAGTTATACCGATGGTCAGAAGAGCCCATATGGGAAGACCTCTTACGGACAAAGAGCCGGTCAGTCTCCATATGGCCAGACCTCTTACGGCCAGAATGCGCAGGGGAGTACAGGAAACGGTACGCAGAAGAAACAGATGTCCGGTGGAATGATTGCACTTATTGTAATTGCGGTGATCTTAAGCTCTCCTCTGTGGATCGGTCTTCTTGGCGGATTGTTTGGTGTTGTGGTAGGTCTGCTTGCTACCCTGTTAAGTCTTTTTATAGCATTTATGGCGCTAGGTGCGGCATTGGCGGGAGGTGGAATCGCTCTGTTTGTTGCAGGGTTTGCAACCTTATTTTCTGCACCTTTTGCAGGCATATGCCTGATAGGCGGTGGTATGGTACTGTTTGCGATAGGACTGGTATTTATCTGGCTGATGGTGCTTGTGATTGGCACAGCAGTTCCTGCACTGATCAGGGGAGTTGTAAAGCTGTGTAACAGAATATTTCATAGAGGAGGTGCACAGGCATGAAGAAGTTTACCAAAGGCTGTTTGATTACAGCATTGATTATATTTGTGCTGGGCTGTCTGCTATGTGTAATCGGCGGATTGCTTGGCGGTTTCAGACAATTAAACAATATTAGCAATATAAAAGGAATTCCTTTTGCTTTCGGGAGAGATGCCAACGGTGATTTTCACTTTGGATTCTTTAACAATGAAAGGAATGATTACGATGAGAATGTATGGAATGATTATGAGGAGAATGGCTGGGAAGCGGTACAGTCGGACGAAAATACAGAGAAGACCAGACTGGATTTGACGGCAGACTCCCTGCGTAACCTGAAAGTGGATATGGGTGCCTGCGGACTGTATGTTATGGAATCGGAGGATGATTATGTCTGGATCGCTGTAGACGGAGATCATCATAAGGTATATTATACAATAGAGGATGGGAATACCCTGCGGGTGGAAAATACCTATGACCATAGTAAATGGCCGCTTAACTACTGGCCTTTTAATTGGGAGAGGGATTTACTCGGAAGTACTGCAGTATATCTGTTTATTCCAAGAGAAGCTGTGTTAGATGAAATCAACATGGATTTTGGTGCGGGAAAGATTGAGACAGCCGTACTGCAGGCGAAAGATATTACGCTTGACTGCGGAGCGGGTGAGTTCAATGTGGATGAAGTGAAAGCGGATAAGATATATCTTACCGTTGGTGCAGGGCAGGCAATCATTCACAGTCTGACAGCCGGGGACGCAGAACTGGAGGCAGGTGCCGGTGAACTGGTGGTTCACAATATTGATATAAGCGGTAATCTGGATCTGAGTATTGGTATGGGTAATGGAACGATAGACGGTACGATTACCGGAGACATGGATGCGGAGTGTGATATGGGTAATCTGACGATGAACCTGACAGGCTCAGAGGACGATCATGCGTATACGGTAGACTGTTCCATGGGAGAAGTGAATATTGGAAACAACAGTTATGCAGGAATGGATAACAGTAGAGAATGGGGCAGTGGCATCAGTCATTTTGATATTGAGTGTTCCATGGGAAGTGTTACTGTCCTGTTTGAAGAGTAAATAGCAAGTAAAAAGAAAGGAAGGTTGTTCATATGAGTAATGATTATAAGAAACTGGTTCGTTCTAAGGCCAATAGAATGTTATGTGGTGTATGCGGTGGTATCGGTGAGTATCTGAATGTAGATCCTACCATTGTCAGACTGATCTGGTTATTATGCTCCGTGGCAAGCTGCGGAACCGGTCTGCTGGTATACATTGTAGCCGCTATTGTAATTCCTGAAGATAACGATATCGTGGGATAGCAGAGTAAACATATATAGAATGAACTCAATAAGATTCAATGAAGGAGAAGGTTCGCTGCAGGGCGGACCTTCTTTTCAGGTAGTAGAGAATTACTCGTATGTATAGAACCTTAAAATAGCAATATACTAATAGAATATGAGTGGAAAATATATCGATTTAAAACCGGATTTCTTCTTTTATGTGTGGCTGTTTTTCGCAACATCCGTTTTTGGGTGGGTGTGGGAAGTAGTCCTTTATTTTTTCATTAGTGACAGCTATGTCAATCGTGGGTTCCTGTTCGGACCGTGGCTTCCGATTTACGGAAGTGGCGCAGTTATGCTGGAATTGTTGTTTCATAAATGGCGGGACAGAACGATACTGACATTTGTGTCATCTATGGTCTTATGTACTTTACTGGAATACCTGGCCGGATGGTATTTGGAATTGACCTGGGGAGTCAAGTGGTGGGACTACAGTCAGATGAGATGGAATCTGCAAGGTTATATCTGCCTTGGCAGTAGTTTGTTCTTCGGGATAGGAGGAGTGTTGCTGGTGTGTGTGATTGCACCATTATTTCTGTCATTTTACCGTAAAATGCCTGCATGGCTCAGAATCGGTGCGGGACTTTTCTTTATTCTTTGTTTTGTGGCTGATACAGCTTATTGTGCGATGGTACCACACGGAGGTAATGGAATTACCTATAGGTAAACATGTACAAAACCCGGAATGTATCTTTGTGGGTTATGCCAATAAGGAAAAGATATTGAGATTTGGAGAATTATGGTATGATAAAAATATATATCCATAATTTTAAATCTATATTAATGCTATATTAATATCGGGGATAACAATGAAAAGAGATTAAGGGGTTTATAGAATGTGGTATTATGTGTGGTTTAGTCTGGCAGCATTGTGTGCGGTCATATGTGCTGTGAAGACCTTTGTTCAGAAAAGAGCTAATCCCATAGCACCGTCAGCGTGCATGATGTTTATAGCGGCAGCTATGGTCAATATATCCTATCCGATACGAATCAGCGCATCTTCTTATTTTATGGCATCATTAACTACAAGCATTTATCTTGTCTGCCTGGACTTTCTGGTTTTGTCAATGATGCATTTCGCTTTAGATTTTACACAATCCAAGGTGTTTCCTATTAAATATAAGAAAAAGATATTCGCAGTTTTGGATTTTTTTGTGATAGTTGATGAGGCAATTCTTATTGCAAATATTTTTCATGAACTGGAGCTGCGCTATCAGTATGAACCGGACAGTATCTATGCTATTAAATATATGTATGTGGCGAGACCGTCCTTCTATTTTCATCTGGGATTCGTTTACCTGCTTCTTTGCATGGTAATCTATCTGTTGGTGTGGAAGACATTCAGTGTGCCTAAAATATACAGAAGCAGATATAGTAACAGTCTGCTTACGGTGCTGGTGATTGCAGCTATATCCCTTTTGTATGTGGCAGGGGCTCTGCAGATAAGCGTGGATGTGACGGCTTTGATTTTTGGCTTTGTCTGTCCGATCGTATATTGGAATGCCTTTGATTATTCCTCAAAAGGTATGTTAAATTCCACCCGTAAGGTGATACTGGAATATATGGGAATGCCTATGATCCTCTTTGATTATGAAGGATATGTGGCAGACAGTAATAAGGATATGAGAAGCCTGTTCCCAATCCTGAACAGTCAGGAGGGCAAGATCAGTATGGTGGACTTCATGCAGATTGCCGCTATCAGGGAATTGCAGAATACCAATACGGATCAGATGTTTGAGTGGCATAATCCCAGTGATGTGGGCGCCAGAATATATCAATGTAATTTCATCTGTCTGAAAGACGAGAAGGATCGAAGCATAGGCCATCTGCTATTGATGAAAAACATGGAGATGGAGAAGGATATGCTTACACAGCTGTATTCCAAGCAATGCTTCTATGAAAGAATGGCTCATGTGGTAAATCATCAGATGTATCCGATCACGGTGGTAATATGTAATGCGAACGGTATCGGCCTTGTCAACGATGTATATGGATGGACAAAGGGCAATGAGATGCTGCGTCTGGCGGCAGATCTGTTGCGGGATAATCTTCCGCCTAATGTGATTACCGCGAGATTGGATGACTGTGATATGGCGGTGGGATTTACTCAGATTGAGCAGGAGTACGCAGTCAGACTGTTTGAGAATATCAGGGAACAGTACAGACTGGCCAATGATACGGGAATCAATACGGATCTGGAATATGGTATTGCGGTCATCCGTGATGATACAAAGAGCGTTGAACAGGCAGTAAAAGAAGCGTCCGAGAGCATGCGGACCAAGAAGCTGATGAATGAAACTTCGCAAAAGAGCTCTCAGCTTGATTCTCTGAAACAAACATTGACAGAGAGTGACTATGAGACGGAAGAGCATGTAGAGCGTACAAAGGCGATGGCCATTAAGCTGGGAAGGGCATTAAATCTGACGGATGCAGATCTGGGGAAATTAGCGTTGTTAGCGGTATTGCATGATATTGGAAAGATTGCAATTCCCCATTCCATTCTTCTCAAGCCGGGTAAGCTGACGGATGAAGAGTGGGAAATTATGAAGACTCATACAGAAAAGGGTTACCGGATTGCCAATGCTTCTAAGGAACTTAAACCCATCGCAGAGTACATATTACATCATCATGAGAGATGGGATGGACAAGGTTATCCGGGCGGTCTGTCGGAAGATGAAATTCCGCTTTTGTCCCGTATTATTACGGTGGTAGATTCCCATGATGTAATGGTACATGACAGACCGTATCATAAGGCGATGAGCCATGCGGAGGCTGTGGAGGAACTGCTACGATGCTCCGGCAGCCAGTTTGATCCGCATATTGTCACCGTCTTCCTGCAGGTTCTGCAGGAAGAGAAAGAAACACAGATTAGACGTAGTTCAGAATGATTTCGGGATATTTCTTATATCCCTCATGCAGCATGGTAGTTTCAAGACTGCCTGCTGCATTTTTGGTGAAGCAATATTCATTGTAAGCGCCGTCTTCATAGGCGAAATCTTCTCCGTTGTCCTGATAGTGCACATAGGAGCCTTCTCCCGGATAAATCTCCAGAATCAGTGCAGGATTGTTCAGTTCTCCCACATACATCTGAGCAGGAGCTTTGGGAAGGATAGAGCCTGCTTTAACGAAGATAGGACAGGTATCAAGTGGTGCATCTACCAGATAATATTCTTTTCCATGATATTCCTTGTGCGTCCAGTAGTCGTACCAGATACCTTCCGGCAGGTAAACCATACGCTTCACAGCACCCTGCTCCACAACCGGAGCAACCAGGAGCTGTTCTCCTACCAGAAATTCATCATTCAGATTTCTGACAGCCTCATCATGCTCATAATGCAGCACCAAAGGTCTGATTACCGGAAGCCCGGTCTGTGCACAGACTCTGCATAAATCGTAGAAATAGGGAAGCAGACTGTAACGAAGCTCTACATATTTGCGGTAGATGTCGATCACTTCATCCCCGAAAAGCCATGGTTCCTGATTCATGTTGCCCTTGGCACAGTGATTTCGAAACAGTGGAGAGAAGCATCCTACCTGCACCCATCTGACTAACAGCTCAGGTGTGGTATCCGCACCAAATCCTCCGATATCCGTACCGACAAAAGACATACCGCTTAACCCCAGATTGCACTGTTGGGGAATTGCCATCCGCAGATGAGTCCATAGACTCTGATTATCTCCGGTCCAGGCTGTCGTATATTTCTGGGAGCCGCTGTAGCAGGCTCTGGTAATCACAAAGGGACGTTTGCCGGTCAGCTTCTTCCAACCTTCATAGGTTGCCTTTGCCATGTTGTGTCCATAGACATTATGCATTTCTTTATGGGTGGAAGGATGGTCTTCATCTGTAAAAATTACATCATCCGGTAGTGGACCGTTAAAGCTTGCCGGTTCATTCATGTCATTCCAGATACCGGACACACCAAGGTTTACATAAAATGCAAGATGATTACCCCACCAGTCTCTTACAGACGGATTTCCAAAGTCAGGATAAACAGCATCACCCGGCCATACTGCATTGACATAAACGCTCTGATCAGGCGCTTTGGCAAAGTAGTCATTTGCGATGCCTTCTTCATACATAGGATAATCTTTTTCTACTTTTACACCTGGATCAATGATCGTAACAGCCTTGATGCCCTGTTTCTTTAAATCGGAGAGTAACAGAGAGGGATCGTCAAAGCGCTCCTTGTCCCAGGTAAAGACCTTGTAACGTTCCATATAATCAATGTCAAAATGCAGTGCATCGCAGGGAATCCGGTATTTTGCCATATTTTCAGCCAGGGAACGGAAGGTCTCCTCGCTGTCATAACCCCAGCGGGACTGATGGTAACCCAGGGTCCATTTCTGGGGCAGAGGCATTCTGCCGGTCAGATAGGTATAGTTACGGACAATGTCCGGCATGGAGGAGCCGCCGATAAAATAGTAATCCAGATTGCCGTTGTCACTGCCAAAGCTGTAGTATCCATTATTTTCCTTACCAAAGTTGAAATAACTCTTGAAGGTATTGTCATAGAAAATACCGTAGAGACCTTTTTCCTTTAAAATAATAAAGAATGGAATACTCTTATAAAGAGATTTGAAACAATCCTCGTGAGGGTCCGGGATATCACTGTTCCAATTTTCATATTCATAGTACCGTTTATTTAAAACTCCGGTCTTGTCGCCCAGACCGTAGATGCAGTCGCTCCGGTCCAGTACCTTAATACTTTGTACCGGATAGTCCATGCTTCCGGCCATATCCACGTCATGCCCTTCCTGTTTGATGAATTCAATAAAAGAATCCTGTAATTGAAAACGCGGAATTCTGTTGCCACGGTAATCTGCACAGAGCAGTGTGCCATCCTTATCATAGAAATCCAGTTTGAAATCATCATAGATCCTGCAGGAAATTGACGGGGTGGTTAACATAATGTAGGAACCGGATTTCTCCAAAGAAACAGAAACCGGCTGCTCCTTATTGCTTTCAATCGCTTTAGAACGATGCTCCTTAGTGTAAAGAGGAACAAATACGTTGATAATGTCTGCTGTCAGAACCCGTAGATAAGCGGTCTGTTTTTCATAATGCAGGGTCAGTGTCTGACCGTCCAGTGAGTAGTCTGATAACTTTCCGAACATAGTGATACATCCTTTCCTTCTTTAATATGTGTCTTTTTACTATATGAATTCATTGTTTCGGATAATTTCGTAAGAATAGTGTATCTAATCTGTCGGGAAATCACAAGAGTAAGATTTGGATTTGTTTTTGCTGTCATTATTTGACATCAATTATCAAAAGCCGGCTTGCACGGATCAATGCACTCTGCTATAATTGTATTTATCAATTCAAAGTGAATCTTCTATTTCTGGGTACAGGCTATCCTAATGGAATGGCTGAAAGCAGAAATCATATCGGCATCTCGCCGGAAATTCACAGGATGATAAAAATCAATAAGGGAAGGCAGAGATGAGAAGGAATATGCATATGTCTAACGATATCCTTTAACGCTCTGCCGGAAGGAGGACGTATGGGATATACGAAAAAGACATTGCAGGAACTGGATCTGATTGATAATTTCCTGTCCAATGCAGTCGCAAGTAACAAAGAAATCAATGAACCGTTCTATAAGTTGTTACTATCGGTGTTGTTGGAAAAAGAGATCAAAACGGTTAAGGTGCTGGCGCAGCAGATTATTCCGGCTGCCACACCGGAGCTTCGGGGAATCCGACTGGATGTGGAAATCACTGAATATGACGAGGCAAGAGTCACCAATGTGTATGATGTGGAGCCGCATCGGAAAGATCAGCTCCATTTGCCAAGACATAACCGCTACTATCAGGCAAAAATCGATGGCAGGTATGTGAAACGGGGACTTAAGGATTTTTCACAGATTCCTAATCTGTATGTTATCACAATTACCAACTATGATATCTTTGGTAAAGATTATATGATGTACACAGTCAGGAACAGATGTGAAGAAGTTCCTGATCTGGAATATGAAGATGGTCTACAATTCATATATTTTTATACGAAAGGACAAAAAGGTGGTAGCCAGGCGATAAAAAATATGTTAACATATTTTCAAAATAGTGATAGCAAAAATGCGGTAGATGATGCAACCAGAATGATAGATACCTATGTCAGAAAGGTAAAGAGTCTGCCGGAAGTGGAGGCTGGATATATGACGGTTGGAGACTGGATGGATGAAATGGTTGAAGAAATCAGAGAAGCAATAGAGGATGAAGCCAGAGCAGAAGCTGAGAAGAAAATCAGCGCAGAAATGGAAGAAACCAGGAAGAAAATGAGAGCAGAGGTGGAGAAAGAAGTCAGGGAAGAAACTGAGAAGATAATCAGAGAAGAAATGGAAGAAACCAGGAAGAAAATGAGAGCAGAGGTTGAGAAAAAAGCCAGAAAAGAAACTGAGAAGAAAGTCAGGGAAGAAACAGAGAAGAGGGTAAGAGAAGAAAATATAAAAGTCTTCGTAGAAACCCTGCAGGAATTCATTGACAGCAAAGAAATGGTGGCTGCCAAAGTACGGGAGAAATATCCGGATTATGCAGAAAGTGCGGATGAACTGGTTGAAAAATACTGGCAGGACAATTGAGTGATTCTTATTCTATATATAATACACGGAAGAAAGGTGAGAAACAGATGACAGCAGACCTGACAGAACTGATCGGACATTTTCGAATCGATTCGGAAATAATTTCTGTTACACCCTACGGCAGAGGGCATATCAATCATACGTTTCTGGTGACAACTACGGGAGCGTGCAGGTACATATTACAGAGGATCAATAGTAGGGTATTTCCGGATACGGCCGCTCTAATGGACAATATTGTCAATGTGACCTCGTATCTGCGGGAAAAGATCAATGCCGCGGGTGGCGATCCGCAAAGGGAGACCCTGACAGTCATTATGACAAAGGAGCAGCAATCCTATTATACGGATGCAGAGGGAAATGACTGGCGCGTATATCTGTTTATTGCGGATGCGGAAACCTTTGAGCAGGCAGAAGATTCGGAGGTATTTGCGCAGAGTGGTTATGCCTGTGGCCGGTTTCAGGCGATGCTTGCCGATTATCCGACGGAAAGACTGCATGAGGTGCTGCCTGATTTTCATAATACCGGCAAAAGGTACATAGACTTTGAACAGGCAGTAGAGGAAGATGTCTGTCATAGGGCTGCCGGTGTGGAAAAAGAGATTGCTTTTCTCAGAGCACGTAAGGAAGAGATGTCAGTGCTCGGCAGCCTGCTTAAGCAGGGACAGCTGCCTTTTCGCGTCACTCATAATGATACGAAGCTTAACAATGTGGTATTTGACGCTAAGACCCATAAGGCACTGGGACTGATTGATCTGGATACGGTAATGCCCGGATTGTCAGTCTTTGATTTTGGGGATGCTATTCGTTTCGGAGCCAATACGGCAGCAGAGGATGAAAAGGATGCGGGTAAGGTGTCTCTTTCTTTGGAACTGTATTGTGCCTACACAGAGGGTTTTTTAACGGGATGCGGCGGACAGTTGACGAAGCGGGAACTGGAGATGCTTCCCATGGGTGCCAAAATTATGACGATAGAATGTGGCATGCGCTTCCTTACCGATTATTTAAAAGGGGATGTTTATTATAAAACGGAATATGCAGAGCATAATCTGGTACGATGCAGGACACAGCTTGCACTGGCAGCGGATATGGAACGCAAGTGGGAGCAGATGTGTGAAGTGGTAAAAGAAAGCAGAACAGGGCATGGGTTCCGGATGTAGAAAGTCTTGCATTTGAAACATCTGGAAATCTGACCTTGACAAAAAAACTGCAATTTACTATAGTAAGGTTATCTGAAAAAATGTGTATCAAAGGTAATGACAAAGAGGAGTACATGATGACCGCCGCCAGAGAGAGCAGCCGTATGCTGAGAGGGTGCTTCGGAGAGGAATGATGGAAGGTAGCTTTGGAACCGGGTTGCCGAAAGTGTACTGTCACAGCATGCAGGCAGATGGCAGACATAGTAAGCAGTCACGCTTTATCCCCGTTAACGGATAAGATTCTGTTGGGAATCGTAGAGTGAAAAACGAAGGTGGTACCGCGTATGATGCGCCCTTTGCCGACAATGTCGGCAGAGGGCATTTTCTATTTATGCGGAGCATTCCGAGTCTGCTTAGGATTTGCAAAGACACCGACGTGCTTGCACGAGAAAGGAGCAAAATATGAGCAAAGAATTAGCGAAGACCTATGACCCGAAGGGCATAGAAGACAGACTGTATCAGAAATGGCTGGATAAAAAGTATTTCCATGCCGAGGTAGATAAGACGAAGAAACCGTTTACCATTGTGATCCCGCCGCCGAATATTACGGGACAGCTTCATATGGGACATGCACTGGACAATACCATGCAGGATATTCTGATCCGCTATAAGAGAATGCAGGGCTATAATGCACTGTGGCAGCCGGGCACCGATCATGCTTCCATTGCAACGGAAGTTAAGATCATCGAGAAGCTGAAGGAAGAGGGTATTGATAAAGAAGACCTGGGACGTGAAGGCTTCTTAAAACGTGCCTGGGAATGGAAAGAAGAATATGGCGGACGTATCATCAGCCAGCTTAAGAAAATGGGTTCCTCCTGTGACTGGGACAGAGAGCGTTTTACCATGGATGAAGGCTGTAACAGGGCAGTTACGGAAGTCTTCTGTAAGATGCATGAAAAGGGATGGATTTATAAGGGCAGCAGAATCATCAACTGGTGTCCGGTATGCAATACCTCTATCTCCGATGCAGAGGTAGAATATGAGGAGCAGGCAGGACATTTCTGGCATATCAAATATCCGCTGGTAGATGAAAACGGGCAGCCAAGCAAGACAGAATTTCTGGAATTTGCAACGACCCGTCCGGAGACGATGCTTGGTGATACGGCGGTAGCTGTTAACCCGAAGGATGAAAGATATACGTATTTAAAGGGAAGACAGGTATGGCTTCCAATCGTTAATAAGCCGATTCCGGTAGTGGAAGATGAATATGTTGATATGGAATTTGGTACCGGTGTTGTTAAGATTACTCCGGCTCATGACCCTAACGACTTTGAAGTTGGTAAGAGACACAATCTGCCGGAAATCAATATTTTGAATGATGATGCTACCATTAATGCAAATGGCGGCAAGTACGAAGGCCTTGACCGTTATGAGGCAAGAAAGCAGATTGTAGAGGAACTGGATAAGGAAGGCCTTCTGGTACGCATTGAGGATTATACCCATAATGTAGGTACCCATGACCGTTGCAAGACAACCATTGAGCCCATGATCAAGAAACAATGGTTTGTAAAGATGGATGAACTGATCAAACCGGCAGTAGAGGCAGTAAAGAATGGGGAAATCAAACTGATCCCGGAGCGTATGGAGAAAACATACTTTAACTGGACGGACAATATTCGTGACTGGTGTATCAGCCGTCAGCTTTGGTGGGGACACCGGATTCCGGCATATTACTGCGACAAATGCGGTGAAGTCATTGTAGCCAAAGAAATGCCCACTGTATGTCCGAAATGCGGAGAGACCCATTTTACACAGGACCCGGATACATTGGATACCTGGTTTTCTTCCGCACTCTGGCCGTTTTCAACCCTTGGATGGCCGGATAAGACAGAGGATCTGGAATATTTCTATCCTACCGATGTCCTTGTGACAGGCTATGATATTATTTTCTTCTGGGTTATCCGTATGATCTTCTCCGGCTATGAACAGATGGGAGAGAAGCCGTTTAAGACGGTTCTGTTCCATGGCCTTGTAAGAGATTCCCAGGGACGTAAGATGAGTAAATCACTGGGTAATGGTATTGATCCGCTGGAGATCATTGACAAGTATGGTGCAGATGCCCTGCGTCTGACACTGATTACCGGTAATGCACCGGGTAATGATATGCGTTTCTATTATGAAAGAGTAGAAGCAAGCCGTAACTTTGCCAATAAGGTATGGAATGCATCCCGTTTCATTATGATGAATATGACACAGGCAGAGGAAAAAGCAGGAAAACGCGGCTGGGAAGTTTCTTACGATGATATAAAGGCAGGTCTGGAGCCGGTAGATAAGTGGATTCTTTCCAAGCTGAATACGCTGATTCAGGATGTTACCGATAATATGGATCATTTTGAACTGGGTATTGCGGTACAGAAGGTTTATGACTTTATCTGGGATGAATTCTGCGACTGGTATATTGAGATGGTAAAGCCTCGTCTTTACAACAAAGAGGACGCGGACGAAAAGAGCAGGAATGCTGCGCTTTGGACACTGAAGAATGTGCTGATTGATGCACTGAAACTGTTACATCCGTATATGCCATTTATCACAGAGGAGATTTTCTGCACGATTCAGGACGAAGAGGAATCCATTATGATCTCCAAGTGGCCTGAGTTTGCAAAGGACAGAGCTTTTGCAACAGAGGAGACAGCAATCGAGCTGATCAAGGAAGCAGTTCGCGGTATCCGTAATGTACGTACCCAGATGAACGTAGCACCCGGTAAAAAGGCAGCTGTATATGTAGTCAGTGACAAGGAAGAGGTCAGAGATATTTTCACGGATGGTAAGCTGTTCTTTGCATCATTGGCAGGTGCTTCTGGTGTAACGGTACAGGCGGATAAGGCAGGAATTGCCGATGATGCGGTTTCTGTAGTGATCCCAAATGCGACAATCTATATTCCGTTCGCAGAATTGGTTGACATAAAACAGGAAATCGAACGTCTGGAAAAGGAACAGAAACGACTGGAGGGAGAACTTGCACGTGTCAACGGCATGCTTTCCAATGAGCGTTTCATGTCCAAGGCACCGGAGGCAAAGGTTTTAGAGGAACGTGCCAAACTGGAAAAATATACCCAGATGATGGAACAGGTGGAAGAGCGTCTGACCCAGCTGGGTGCCAGATAAGCATACAAAAGAAAAATGTAATAGGACTGGAAAAAAACGTAACTTTAGTGTAAAGTTATAAGTAAGAAAGATTTGCTTGTAAGACTACTGCAGATTGAGGAAAGAGAGGTGAGCCACGTGAGCGAAATGAGTTTCTCATCAGAACAGTTGAATAAGCTGAAGAGTGCGATGGAGAAGGCATTGGAGCCGGAAACCGGTAAGGAAGCATCTGCACAGGAAGATGCTACACTGGAGATGCCCAATATAGAGAAATGGGATTCTAAAGGAACGGTTCTGGCAAAGGGTACTTATTTGCGTGTGGATGATGACGGCATGGCAGCGTGGCTCTATCTGGCGCCTCCGGATCGAAGGCAGACCTATGTTAAGAGTGATTTGGAGACATTTCTACAGCGCAGTGGTGTTGTAAAAGGATTTCACAGTTCGAATCTGTCGGCCATGATTAAGAAGAAGGTTTATGACCGGGAGATTCTGGTGGCCCAGGGGGCACCTGTGAAGGAAGGTACGGATGGGTATTTTGAGTATCTCTTTACTCCGGAAGAGTATGGAGTTCCCAAAATCCGTAAAGATGGTTCCGTGGATTATTCCAATATGAGTGCACTTCAGAACGTGAGAAAGGGCGAGAAGGTAGCGATTTATCATTATGCTGTACAGGGTGAGGATGGTTATACGGTACTGGGCGGTGAGATGAAAGCGAAGCCTACAAGAGATATGCCCCCGATGCGTGGAAAGGGCATCCTGCGGGAGAATGATGTCTATTATGCCCAGTGTGACGGTAAGATCGAGGTCAAGGACGGTAAGATTGATATCCAGAATGTTCATGAGATCAGCGGCGACGTAGATATGATCATCGGCAAAGTGGAGTTTTTTGGTGATGTGATTATTAACGGCAACGTGGAGAGCGGTGTTACTATCCGTGCGGGACGTAATATTGAGATTCATGGTACGACAGGCTGTGCCACATTGTTTGCAGGTGGCGATGTTATATTGTCCCGGGGGATACAGGGTGGCGGTAAGATTTCGGCCAGAGGAAATGTGTTTGCGGATTTTATAGAGAATACTACTGTGGAAGCAGGCGGTACGGTACAGTCCAATACGATTTTGAATGCTCGGGTTTCAGCCAAGGATAAAGTTATTACTACCGGTAAAAAGGGAGCTATTATTGGCGGTTATACCCATGCGGTTAAAGGAATTGAAGTGATGACGGCAGGTAATGATGTAGAGGTTAAGACGACTCTGCATTGTGGGTATGAGGCAGAGCAGTTTGACAAGCTGATTGAGACAAAGCGGAAAGAAGCGGAGACGAAGCAAAAATTGTCGGAACTGGTAGAGACCATGACGGAGGCACTTCGGGAAAAGCGTATGCGTGGTTCGGCTACCTCCAAGGCTACGGAAGCAAAGCTGTCGGAATGGAACCGGATGAAAGACGAATATTTTGCTGAACTGGACAAGATCGGTAATGAACGTGAAAAACTGGAAGAGATCATGGAGAGGAGTAAGGGAGCCTATATTAAGATTGACGGTAATCTTTACCGTAATGTAGTGATCGGTATTAATGCGGAGCAGATTATAATGGAGCGGAATACCTGTTTTATGAAATATACGGCAGAACGTGGAATTATTGAGGGCTCTGTTATAGTTCATAATTAGTCTGGATGGAGCATTAACATGATAGAACAGATTCATACTTATAGGGAAGCGGAAGAGTATATCAGTACGATTCCCAGGTTTTCCGGCAAGAACAGCATGGAATATACAAAGCGCTTTTTGCAACATCTTGGTAATCCGGGACAGAACAGTAAAATCATTCACATAGCAGGCACAAACGGAAAGGGTTCCGTTTGTGCTTATTTGTGTTCCGTGTTCAGGGAGGCCGGGATATCGGCAGGCATGTTTATTTCCCCTCATCTTGTCACCATGCGGGAACGGTTTGTGATTGAAGGACAGATGATTTCGGAAGATGAATTCCTGGAAGCGTTTCAGCTTGTAGCAGATCATATCAACGAACTGCCAACGGAACTGAAACAGGTTTCCTATCATCCATCTTTCTTTGAATTCCTCTTTTTCATGGCGATGGTGCTCTTTGAAAGAAGAGGTGTGGAGTACATTGTGCTGGAAACAGGACTGGGCGGCAGACTGGATGCTACCAATGCGGTAGAGAAAAAAGTAATGTGTATCCTGACCTCTATCGGTTATGATCATATGGAGTATCTGGGAGACACGCTACCGCAAATTGCCGGTGAAAAGGCGGGGATTTTAAGACCGGAAACACCGGTTGTTTATCCGGTGAAACAAAAAGAGGTGGAGTGCAAGGTTGAAGAATGCGCAAAAACGGTTGGCGCAGAAACCTTTCCGGTGGGAAAAGATGCGATAAAAGAAATTAAGATTCAACATAAAACAATTGATTTTTCTCTTCATTTACACTATTATGGTTATATTAGATTTACTGTGTCTACTTCTGCAGTCTATCAAATTGAGAATGCAGCTGTGGCGATCAGGGCATTGGAACTGCTTTCCGATGAAAGAATCACTGTTCCTGTGATGCAGTCCGGAATTCGTAAGGCATTCTGGGAGGGCAGGATGGAAGAAGTGATACCGTCGGTATATCTGGACGGTGCGCATAACATTGACGGAATTCAGGCATTCCTTGAGACAGTAAAAACCCATTCCTGTAAGGGAAAGCGGAAGTTATTATATTCCGTTGTGAAGGATAAACAATATCAGAAGGTAATAGATGCGTTGGCATCTTCCGGTCTGTTTGATGTGATCGGTGTGGTAGCGCTAATGGATGCGCGTGCATTACCGTTGGCAGCATTAGAAGAATATTTCAGACAATATGCAGGATTTGAATGCAGGACTTATGAGGCGTTGGAAACAGCGTTAGAAGAGCTGGTATTTAGCAAGGGTGACGAGGATAAAGTGTATATTGTCGGTTCATTATATTTAGTGGGCGAAGTGAAAGCCCTTTTGAGGAGGCCTCGGCATGATTAATTTTGAAGAAGAATTGAAGAAGTTTCATCCCAGTTTAGAGGTTGAAGATGCAGAAGAAGCGATTTACAACCAGGATCTGACAGATATGGCAGATCTGATGGTTAAGATTGTTAAGGAAGCTAAGAAAGTTGAAGAAGAGGAATAGGGGACTGGCATAGATGATTTGTTATCAGTGTGGATGTAATCTGTCCGAACATGATTTCTGCACGAACTGTGGTGCCGATGTAGCCCTTTACAAGAAAATCATATATATATCCAACCGATTTTATAATGAGGGTCTGGAAAGGGCAAACGTCAGAGATCTGACAGGTGCAATTACAAGCTTGCGGCAGAGCTTAAAGTTTAATAAAAATAATGTGGAAGCACGTAATCTGCTTGGACTGGTATATTTTGAAACCGGCGAGGTGGTTGCGGCACTCAGCGAATGGGTTATCAGTAAAAATCTGCGACCCAGGAAGAATATCGCGGATGACTATATTGATATGATTCAGACGAATCAGAATCGTCTGGACATCATTAATCAGACTATTAAGAAATATAATCAGGCGCTGACATATTGTAATCAGGACAGTCTGGATCTGGCTGTGATTCAGCTTAAGAAAGTTTTATCCTTAAATCCGAAATTTATCAGAGCACATCAGCTTCTGGCTCTTTTATACATCAATAGTGAAGAGTGGGAAAAAGCCAAACGGGAGCTGACCAAATGCCTGGAGATTGATACGAATAATATCGCAACACTCAGATACTTAAAAGAAGTAGATGAGATGCTTGTGCCTGAAGAGGGGGCTAAGAACTCTTCAAAGAAACAGAAAAAGACAGAGGAGATCATCAAGTATCAGAGCGGTAACGAAACCATTATACAGTCCGTGAATGTAAAGGACGGTAAGGGAGTTACCTCGCTTTTGAATCTGGGAATTGGTCTTGTGATTGGAATTGCCATAGCGTTTTTCCTTATTTTGCCGGCAAGGATTCAGAATGCCAAAGCCAATATTGATGATGAGTTACGTAAGGTAAGTGAGCAGTCAGATGCCAAAACAGCTACCATAGATGAACTGCAGCAGCAGTTGGATGAACTGCAGGAAGCTAACAGCAATCTACAGCAGGATTTGTCAGCTTATATGGGAACAGACGGTACTTTGCAGTCTGTAGACAGTCTGATGAAGGCAGCAGGTGCTTATCTGACTGATCCTAAAGAAATAACAGTTGTAGCTGATTATCTGGATGAGATTGATATGGAGGATTCGGAAGAAGAGGTAGAGACTTCCGAAGCATTCGATAATCTGTATAATACATTGCTTGCACTGGTGGGACCGAGTATTGCCGAGTCTTATTACAATGACGGATACGAGGCATACAGACAGGAAAATTACGAGGACGCAATCCCTAATCTGGAGAAAGCATTTAAGTACGATGCTACCAATGGGGAAGCGTTGTATAATCTCGCCAATGCATATTACCGGATTGGTAATGAAGATAAGGCAAGAGAAACCTATCTGCAGATCATTGATTTGTTCCCCGGCACCGAGAAGGCCAGCAAGTCGGAGGCTTTTTTGGAAGAGATGGGTAATGCGGAATAAATACGTCAGATGAATATTGTAAGACACGAAAGAGGACATAGATTTTTTCTATGTCCTCTTTTTGCGCGCATAAGCAGGGTCAGGAAGTAGAAGAGTATTATATCAGGAAAGGAGTTTACATAACATGGATGAAGAATTTAAGGTAATTGACAACTATCTAATGATAAGGATGCCGATGGAGATTGATCATCATAAATCGGTGGACATCAGTGCAAAAGCGGATCGATATATTATTTCCAAGAAGGTGGGAAATGTAGTTTTTGATTTTGAAAGGACAACCTTTATGGACAGTTCCGGAATCGGGATTATTCTGGGGAGATACAAGAAGATATCCTGTTTCGGAGGTAGAGTGTATGCGGTCAATGTAGACAGCAGGATACGCCGGATTCTTTTGTTATCGGGATTGGAAAATATTGTGGAGATTATGGAATAATGCAGGAGGCGGAGAGGTTAGGAAAATGATAGAAATTGTAGAAAAGAAAGATGTTAAGACCATTACCAATGAGATGAGACTGGAATTTGCGGCTGTGTCTGATAATGAGGCTTTTGCAAGGATGGCAGTGGCAGCATTTATTGCGCCGCTTAACCCAACAGTGGAGGAATTGTATGATGTAAAAACCGCAGTATCCGAAGCAGTGACCAATGCCATTATCCATGGCTACGAGAATCGGTGTGACAGGGAAGATAAGGTTTGTATGTATTGCGCCATCAGGAAAGATGTTTTGGAGGTGGTCATTACAGATCAGGGAACAGGGATTGAAAATGTGAAACAGGCAATGGAGCCGTTATTCACAACCAGACCGGAAATGGAGCGCTCCGGTATGGGTTTCGCTTTTATGGAAGCTTTTATGGATGAACTACAGGTACATTCGGAAGTAGGTTCGGGAACTGTTATCAGGATGTATAAGAAGATAGGACTGGGTGCCTGGATTGATAGTGAGGAATAGCCGATGGAGGAAACTGCCGTATTAATAGAAAGATCACAGGCAGGAGATAAAGAGGCTAGAGAGAAACTGATAGAGGAAAATCTGGGGCTGGTAAGGCATATTGTGAAGCGCTTTGCGGGCCGGGGATATGATATGGAGGATTTGTTTCAGATAGGATGCATAGGATTGATGAAAGCCATTGATAAGTTTGATCTGACTTTTGAGGTTCGTTTTTCCACTTATGCAGTTCCCATGATCCAGGGAGAAATTAAAAGATTTCTTCGCGATGACGGAATGGTTAAAGTGAGCAGAACACTGAAAGAAAACGGATGGAAGGTAAGGCAGGCGGCGGACAGGCTGTCCCAGGAGCTTGGCAGGGATGCTACCCTGAAAGAGTTATCGGAAGCAACGGCTCTCAGCATAGATGATATTGTGATGGCACTGGATGCAAATGTAGAAGTGGAGTCAATTTATAAGTCAGTTTATCAGTCTGACGGAAATGAGATATACCTGGTTGATCAGGTGGTAGGTGGGAATGGCGGTGTAGGCTGTTCCACTGCCGGACAGGCAGGCCTGAACGGAAACGGAATCTGTGAAGATACAGAGAAGGAGAAGATACTAAACCATATGCTGCTGGATCAGTTATTGGGGCAGTTGGATGATACAGAAAGAGTTTTGATTCAGATGCGGTATTTTCAGGATAAAACCCAGGTGGAAGTAGCAAAATATCTGGGAATCAGTCAGGTACAGGTCAGCCGTATGGAAAAAAGGATTCTCATGCGACTTCGGAAAGAAGTGTATAGTTGTTAAGTATGGGAATTCTGTCCGGAATTGTTGCAATGCGAAAGTTTTTCGTGTACAATAGTAAGCAATTTAGGAAGGATTGTCCGTGTATGGTTAATCGGACAAATATGTTACAAAAAGAGAAATGAGACAGGGAGGCATCTTTATGGGATTTGTTGTACTGGCAGGCGGGTTACTGGTTATTATTATAGCAGTTATTGTAGCTGTGGTATCTTCGGTATCGGCGGCAGTTGCGGCTGATCAGGATGTGGAAGATTAACAGGCCGGAAGGGACGACAGAATGAATACATTTCAATATCAGGTAGTAAGTATCGATGGGGATTATGCGAATTTAAAACGCATTGACATCGAAAGTGATGAAATCAAGCTGGTGGCAAGAGCGCTGCTCCCACCCGAGATTACGGAGGGCACAAAGCTTTTATATGAAATGATGCAGTATGAGATCATGGAGTAGCGGTGTGAAGCATGGATTTAATCAGAATTAAATATGAAATAACGATAATCAATCAGGAAAGAATGGAGCAGAATGCTTCATTCTTTTTTTGTACGCCGAATTATTCCCCAGAGAAGAGAATAGAAAAAAAGATTTTAGACATACTATGTTGCAGAAATGCAAAAGGAGAAATATGAGTTATGTCAACCAACACAACGATTTACCTGAAAGCAGAACAGAATGTAGAAATACAGTCTGAAGATGTATATGTCAAGGATATCGGAAAGGTACTTTGTAGTGATGAACATATACTGGCAAAGGTCAAATCGATCAAGCTGCATCATTTCAAAGAGGGTGAGAGTAAGAGGCAGGTAATCAGTATCCTGAAGGTAATCGAAGAGATTACGAAGGTCTGCCCCAACAGCAGTTTGGAAAACATCGGTGAAACAGATGTATTGGTAGAATATATCAATGTAGATAAGCATAAAGGACTGGTGCAGTGGCTGAAACTGGTATTTGTGGCTATGATCAGTTTTTTCGGTACAGCCTTTACTATTATGGCTTTTCATAATGATATCGGTATCAATGATGTATTTGTCAAAGTGTATGAGATGATAATGGGGCAGCAGGGAGACGGTTACGGTATATTGGAACTGGCATATTCGGCCGGCCTGGCGGCAGGTATCATCATATTCTTTAATCATATTGGAGGTCGAAGGATTACGAAGGACCCGACACCGATTGAGGTGGAAATGAGAGTCTATGAAAAGGATGTAAACACTGCCCTGATAGAAACAGCGGAAAGAGAAGGAAAAATAAAGGATGTTATGTAAACAAATATTGTTGGCAGTAATTGGTGCCAGTGCAGGTATGATCGTGTCGGGAGGAGTTTTTACGGTATTGATCTCTGTGGGGCTGATTCCCAGGTTTGCAGGGAAAATGCATGTGGCGAGGAAAATCTTTGTACTGGAGGAAATGGTGGTATTCGGTACGCTGGTGGGCGGCTATGCCAGTATTTTCAATGACTGGAGCATGATAGGACAGTTTGTAAGAGAGCATCATATCTTCGGTGCCGGTGCCACGGATGGGATATGGAATCTTCTGGCTACGATATTACTCCTGCTGTATGGTCTGTTTGCCGGTATTTTCGTTGGATGTCTGGCACTGGCCATTGCGGAGATGCTCAACACAATCCCTATCTTTGCGCGAAGAGTGGGATTCAGGCATGGGCTGGGAGTTGCCATTCTGGCAGTTGCCCTGGGTAAACTGACAGGGAGCCTGATTTATTTTACGCAGCAGGTATATTTATATGGAGGGAAATAGTAATATGACACAGAATCAAAAACCACAGACAATGCAGGAGAAAAAGGAGCAGACATATCAGGAGCATGTGGAGCAGGTAACGCCTAAATACAATCTGGTATGGCAGATGTGCAAGGCTTTTCTTACCGGAGGCATCATCTGCCTGATTGGGCAGTTTATTTTGAATTATGCAACGAATACGGTGGGACTGGACAAGGAGACGGCAGGCTCATGGTGTTCTATGCTGCTTGTGCTTGTCAGCGTAATACTGACAGGCTTTAACTGGTACCCCAGAATGGTAGAATGGGGTGGAGCGGGAGCGCTTGTTCCTATTACCGGATTTGCAAATTCCATTGCTTCGGCTGCTATTGAATATCAGAAGGAAGGTCAGGTATTCGGTATCGGGTGTAAGATTTTTACCATTGCGGGGCCGGTGATTCTTTATGGTATTATGACCAGTTGGGCACTGGGTGTTATTTATTGGCTGATGAAGCTTGCAGGAATCGCATAACAAAGTGGAAAGTGTACTAAAATAAATACCTGATATGGCATGGCTGATACTGGAAATTTGTGAAAAAGAGGTATATACTGAAGACAAATGTAACAAAAGAACGGGGGCATCAAGGTGAAAGACAAAAAGAAAGTAAAAAGTTTGAAAACGACGCTGGTTAGTATTTGCGTCTTTCTGGGCGCTGTTATTTGTATCGTGATCGGCTTGATCGGTATTGTAACAGTAAAATCTATTTCCAACGATGCATATGAAAAGTATGCAACGGCTAAAGATGAAGGGTATCGGACGGAAATAAAGTCACAGGTGCAAAGTGTACTGGCTGTTCTGCAGGCAGAATATGATAAGGCTGCTGCAGGAGAAATGTCTGAAGAGGATGCCAAGAAGGAAGCAGCGGAAATTGTCCGTGTCATGCGTTATCGGGATGATGAAAGCGGTTATTTCTGGATTGATGATGCGGATTATAATCTGGTAATGCATCCGATTTTGGCGGATCAGGAAGGAACGAATCGCTATGAACTGGAAGACCAGAACGGCGTTATGATTATCCAGGAGATCATGAAGGTGTGTCAGTCTTCTGAAGGCGGTGGATATAATGAATTTTATTTTACCAAAGCAGATGGCGTTACCGTGGCACCGAAAGTTGCTTATTCCGGTTATTTTGAACCATGGGGATGGGCAGTTTCCACCGGAAACTATGTAGATGATATGGAAGCGGAGATGGCATCGGTCAAAGAAGCTATTACCAACGAGTTTCATCATTCCTGTATGATCATGAGCATCTGTTGTGCGGTTTTGTTAATCATTACGGCAGTGGTATCTCTGCTTGTCGGTGAGATGGTAGTAACACCGCTTAGAAGGGTACAGCATTTTGCAGCAAGTATTTCCGAGGGTGATTTGACCGAGGATGTTATTGTGAAACAAAAGAACGAACTGGGTGTGACAGCAGAGAATCTGAATGCTGCCCGGGGACAGATTAATGGTCTGGTCAAAGCCATTGCCCAGGTGTCAGAAGACATCGGCAGTATGATTTCTGAATTTGAAGAGGCTTTTGTTAAAATGGAAGGCTCCATTGCGGAAGTGGATACTGCAGTAGAGGGCATTGCCCAGAATATTACGAAGCAGGCAGGTTCTACAATGGATGCCTCCAATGAAGTAGGTGTCATTGCCGATGGTATTGACAGCACTTCCAAAGAAATTGCGGATCTGAGTGAGAATTCCGATGCAATGCATAAGCTGAGCAAGGAATGCTCGGATAAGATCAATGAACTTGTACAGGCGAATATTAAAACAAAAGAAGACGTTGTCAATATGCATGAACAGGCAGAAGCAACCAATATTGCAGCTGAGAATATCCGTAAAGCTGCAGGTCTGATTGAAGCAATTGCCGAGCAGACCAATCTCCTTGCGCTGAATGCATCCATTGAGGCAGCACGTGCCGGTGAAAGCGGGAAGGGCTTTGCGGTAGTAGCTACGGAAATCGGAGGACTGGCTAATCAGTCTACCCAGACCGTTGATCAGATTTCCCAGATTATTGATGATCTGGTGAAGAATTCCAGCAAGTCTCTGGAGGTTATGGATAAGGTCAACAGTACCATGGATCATCAGGTAAATGTATTAAATGATACACAGGCTATCTTCGACAATCTGTATACGAACCTGAATCGTTGCATTGAATCCATTGCCACAATCGGAACGATGACAGATGAGATAGAGCGTCAGCGTCAGGGCATTACTGCTGTACTTGATACGCTGAATTCTCTTGCTCAGGATAACGCGGCTTCCTCACAGGAAACCTCAGCCATGACCCAGGAACTTTCACAGACAGTGAACAGGGCTAAGAATACGGTTGACGATCTGCGTAAGAGCATTGAGGAATTACATACAGATGTGAACAGATTCTCCGTATAGTGAAATTGATACATAACAGGAAAGGGTATGCATTTGGAAGAATGCATACCCTTTTTTCATGATAGTGCAAAAAAGGATGATTTCAGAGAGGAGAAATGATATACTCTAGAAGGAAAGGCATGGTTGTGAAATGGATCATTTTATTTATAAAGATCAGAAAAAAATGCGATTAGGGTATACCACAGGCACCTGTGCTACGGCAGCAACCAAGGCGGCAGCGCAGATGCTTCTTAGTGGGAAGAGGATCGAGCAGGTAGAATTATTCACACCGAAAGGAATTCCGCTTCAATTGAAGGTTGAGCAGATTGTGATAGAGGAAAACAGAGTATCCTGTGCCATCCGCAAGGATGCAGGGGACGATTATGATGTGACCAATGGCATGTATGTTATTGCATGCGTGGAGAAAATCGGACAGGGCTATGAGATTGAAGGCGGTGAAGGTGTTGGCAGGGTAACGAAACCGGGTCTGGACCAGTCAGTGGGAAACTGCGCCATTAATACCGTGCCCCGGCAGATGATGGCGGAAGTGATGATGGAGACAGCAGACGAGTATGGTTACGAGGGCGGACTTCGCACGACAATTTCCGTGCCTGAAGGGGCTGAGATTGCAAAGAAGACATTAAATGAGAAGCTGGGGATAGAAGGCGGTATCTCCATTCTTGGAACGTCCGGTATTGTGGAACCTATGAGCGAAACGGCGCTAATAGATACCATACGGACAGAAATGAGCATGTACAGTGCCCAGGGACAGAGAGATATTATTATTACACCCGGCAATTACGGAGAAACTTTTCTGACCAATCAGCTGGGACTGGATCTGAGTCACACCGTTAAGTGCAGTAATTTTATCGGAGAGACCATAGACATGGCATATGAATTCCAATTATCCAGTCTGCTTTTGATTGGGCATCTGGGTAAATTAGTTAAGCTGGGCAGTGGCATTATGAATACCCATTCCAAATATGCGGACGGCAGGATGGAAACCTTATCCAGTTGTGTCCTGCTGGCCGGAGGAACAGGAGAACTTGCCCGCAGGATGCTGGATTGTAATACTACGGATGAAGCTGTGGAGGTACTGTGGATGGCCGCCTTCTTACCACCTGTGATGGAGCAGCTTATGAAGAAGATTGACAGTGTATTAAAGCAACGTGCGTGCGAAGGACTTAAAATTGAGGCGGTGGTTTTTTCCAACCGTTTCGGTGTACTTGGTAAGACAAAAGGTGCGGAGCAGTTGATGATGCTGCACAGGGAATGAAGCAACAGTGTGTAGTAGTGATAGTTTGCAGGTTGAGAGGTTAACTGGATTATGATAGATTTTGTGGGAGCAGGACCGGGTGCGGAGGATCTGATTACGGTACGCGGTATGAGACTTTTGCAGGAGGCAGATTGTATTATTTATGCAGGATCACTTGTAAATCCCGGTCTGCTTTCTTATGCGAATACGGATTGTGTGATTTATAACAGTGCCGCGATGCATCTGGAAGAGGTGCTGGAGCTCATGGAGCATATGGAAAAACAGGGGAAACGTACGGTCAGGCTGCATACCGGAGATCCGTCTCTGTATGGTGCCATCAGAGAACAGATGGATGCACTGAAGCGGAAGGGAATTCCTTATCGTGTCTGTCCTGGGGTCAGCAGCTTCTGTGGCGCAGCGGCGGCGCTGGAAGCCGAGTATACACTTCCGGGAGTCAGTCAGAGTGTGATCATTACCCGGATGGAGGGCAGAACGCCGGTGCCGGAATCCGAGAAACTGCATTGTCTGGCGCAGCATGGTTCTACCATGGTACTTTTCCTAAGCAGCGGCATGGCCGAACAGGTACAGGCTGCATTGTTGCAGGGAGCTTATACAGAAGAAACACCTTGTGCCATTGTCTATAAGGCAACCTGGCCTGATGAGAAAGTGATCCGTGGTACGGTTGGAGAGTTATGTAAACTAACAAAAGATCATAATATTTCGAAAACTGCATTGATTGTTGTGGGAGATGTGCTGGGAGATGATTATGAATTGTCAAAATTGTATGATAAGCATTTTACCACGGAATTCAGGCAGGGGTCTGAGTTACAGGATGCATGAGTAGGTAATTGCAAAACTCATTCTGATTTTGTATCGTTGTACGAAATTAACAATTCAACGCAGGCACGCTCTCGCTACGTTTCGCTCGTAACGGATACATAAGGTGCTAAAATACAGCACCTAAGTACCGACGGCTACACAGTACCTTGCTTATGAATATGTTAATTTGTACAACTCATTCAAATATAATTGATAGTTTTGCAATTACCTAATGATGTACTGAAAAGAGGAGCAGCATGAATACAACGCAGGATTTGAAAATACGAATTGCGAAAGTGGAGGATGCGGAAGCGCTTCTGGCAATCTATGCGCCCTATGTGGAGCAGACAGCGATCACGTATGAATATGAAGTACCGACGCTGGAAGATTTTTCGGTAAGAATTGCACATACCTTAGAGAAGTATCCCTATCTGGTGGCAGAGCTGGAGGGGCAGCCGGTGGGTTATGCTTATGCAGGGCCTTTTAAGACAAGGGCGGCCTATGACTGGTCTGTGGAGACATCTATTTATGTGAAAAGAGATGTCAGAGGCAGAGGTGTCGGCAGAAAACTCTATGAAACACTGGAAGGGCTTCTGGTGAAACAGGGAATTGTTCTTTCAGCAGCCTGTATCGCTTATCCAGAAAAAGAGGATGAATATCTGAATCTGGACAGCATTCATTTTCATGAGAAAATGAATTACAGGATGGTAGGACAGTTCCATGGCTGCGCCTGTAAGTTTGGCAGATGGTACGGTATGGCGTGGATGGAGAAGCAGATTGGTGAGCGGCAAAAGAAGCAGACGTCGGTCATCCCTTTTTCGGAATTATGCAGAAACGAAGAAAGGAAGACCGGGGATGTTTATAAAGTGAAAGAGTATGCAGAAAAGAACCAATAAAGGATAAATGCATGATTAAAATAGATTTAATTACCGGATTTCTGGGAGCCGGGAAGACAACTTTCATTAAGAAATATGTGCAATATCTGAAAGAACAGGGTATGAGAGTCTGCATTCTGGAGAATGATTTCGGGGCAGTTAATGTGGACATGCTGCTTTTGCAGGATATTATGGATGAAAACTGTGAATTGGAAATGGTAGCCGGAGGCTGTGATGCAGACTGCCATAAGAGACGGTTTAAGACGAAACTGATTTCCATGGGGATGCGGGGCTTTGACAGGGTGCTAATAGAACCATCCGGGGTATTTGATGTGGATGAATTCTTTGACTCCTTGCGAGAAGAGCCGTTGGAACGATGGTATGAGATCGGTAACGTGATTGCAATCGTTGATGCAAAGCTGGAGTCGGAGCTTTCGGAGGAGTCAGAATTCCTGTTGGCATCCCAGATTGCCAATGCCGGTACCGTTTTATTGAGCAAACGTAAAGAAGCGGATGCGGCAGATGTGGCTGAAACGGTGACACATTTAAACAGAGCAATGGAGCGGTTTGGCTGTCCGCGCAGATTTACGCTGGAACAGCATATTATAGTCAAAGACTGGTCAGAACTGCAGAAAGAAGATTATGAGGCAATATCAGATAGCGGATACCGGTCTGAAAATTACAGAAAACTGTGGTTCGACCAAAGAGAAGCATTTCAATCTCTGTATTTTATGCATGTACGTATGACCGGAGAAACACTGAGGGAAACAGTAGCATTGCTATTACAGGATAAGACCTGTGGCAATATTATCCGTGTCAAAGGTTTTATACTGACAGAACAGGGACAGTGGTTTGCGTTGAATGCAGTGCCGGATAAGATTTCTTTGAAGCCGGTTGAAAAAGGACAGGAAGTATTGATCGTTATTGGAGAAAATATGGTGGAGAAAGCCATAGCCCCCTATTTTACACCATATATTGTTGAAGATAAATAGCAGTTTGGAGAATAAATAGTACCATGCGCAGGATTGTGATTCTCTCCTATACGGAGAAGGGAAGACAATTGAATAGCAGAGTATCAGAGTATTTAGAGAAAAAGGGCGATGTGGCGGTTTCCTACTGTTGCGGAGCCGGAGACAAAAGCAAAGTTATGTCAACTAACAGTGACTGTGATATATATAAAGGCAGAATTATGTCAACCGGAGAAATACTGCAGCAGGAATGGAACTGTAGCAGCGCTCTTGTATTTATCGGCGCCATGGGGATAGCTGTGCGACATGTGGCGACCTTTCTGCAGAGCAAATGCTCCGATCCGGCAGTGCTTGTACTGGATGAGAAGGGGCAGTTTGTGATACCGGTGTTGTCCGGCCATATTGGCGGTGGCGTCAGACTGGCACGGGAGCTGGCCCGGTACCTGGGAGCTCAGGCGGTGATCACCACGGCCACAGATGTGGAAAATCAGTTTGCGGTAGATGTATTTGCACAGAGGAATCATTTGTGGATAGAGAATCCTGACAGAATAAAAGGCATCTCTTCAGCCTTACTGCATGGCAGAATGGTGGATGTGTGGACGAGGCTTCCGATTGTCGGAGATATGCCGGAAGGCCTGCGCGTGGTGCCTGTCGGAATAGGTGAAGAGATATCACAGCAGGATAGAATGGAATTGCGGGACAGAGGAACGCTGTGTACAGCGATTACGATAGGTCTGACACCGGAAGTGCAGGAAAAGATATACAGGATTTATGATGCTTCACAGGTATGTGAACTGCAACCAAGGCAATACATACTGGGGCTTGGATGTAAAAAGGGTAAAACTGTTGAAGAACTGGAAGGCTTTTTACGGGAAATATGTAAGACACAGCAAATTGGTATCCATGAAATCGGAGCCATTGCCTCCATTGATGTGAAGAAGGAAGAAAAGGGCATTTGGGAACTGTCTCGCAGGATAGGTGCCGATTTTGAGGTGTTTACGCAACAAGAATTGGAGCAGATAGAGGAAACGGTCACACCATCGGATTTTGTGAAGGAAATCGTAGGTGTGGACAATGTCTGTGAGCGGAGCGCTTATTGTCTTGCTAAGCGGTGGACACAGGAACAAAGCCCGGCGGAAATTACCGGATATACAGAAGAAGACAGACTAGTGCTGGGTAAACAGGCCAGAGACGGGATGACGATGGCTCTTGTTAAATTTGTGCCACAGATTTCATGGCAAAAAATACAGTAGAAATGATATGAAATATCCTTTGAAGGGAAAGAAAATGTTATGTTAACCATAATCGGAATCGGTCCGGGTAAAAAAGAAGGAATGACAATTGAGGCATATCATGCTTTGGAGAAGTGTGACTGTATTGTTGGCTATACGGTGTATGTAGAGCTGGTGCGGGAGCTTTTTCCGGATAAGCAGTTCTATACAACGCCGATGACAAAGGAAACAGAGCGGTGTGAATGGGCTATCGGGCAGGCAAAGGCCGGACTTCATATTGCCATGGTATGCAGCGGAGACAGTGGCGTATACGGGATGGCAGGGCTTATCTGTGAACTGGCGGACGATACCGTGGAAGTGGAAATTCTGCCGGGCGTAACTGCGGCGTGCAGCGGGGCTGCTGTGCTGGGAGCTCCCCTTACCCATGATTTTGCAGTAATCAGTTTAAGTGACAGACTGACTCCCTGGGAGAAAATCAGGCGGAGACTGCAGGCGGCAGCGATGGGAGATTTTGTCATCTGTCTCTATAATCCGGCAAGTAAGGGTAGGCCGGATCATCTTAAAAAGGCCTGTGATATCCTGCTGGCTGAGGGAATAGAGAAGGACAGAGTCTGTGGGATTGTACAGAACATCGGGAGAGAAGGGGAGCAAAAGCAGATTATGACTTTAGCAGGATTGCGGGATTTTCCGGCAGATATGTTTACTACGGTATATATTGGTAATAGCATGACGAAGAAGTATGGCATGAGAATGGTAACGCCCAGAGGGTATCAGAACGATAAGGGTGTATGCCTCCGGTTACGGCAGTGAAACAATCTAATCCGGGTGCGGTTTCCCTGCCCATTTTATGTTTATGACTATTTGTTATGCATGTCAGATAAAATATAGGAAATGGGTTCCGTGTAGCAGGAGGATTACGGATTGCCGGAAATTGACAACTATCCCATGGACATAATATAATTAGACTGGTTTCTTAGGTGTTGAGAGAAGGAAAATGTCCATATGGATAGTTTTTATTGGGGACAAATTTTAACATGAGGAGAAAAGATGAAAGAAATACTGAAGACGACAAAGGGTAAGGCTGTCCTGGGAGCAGGTGTGACCGGTATAGCCGTGGCAGCGGTTACGGCAGGCATACTACTGACTGGTAAGGATGCATACCGTACCATTTCCGTAGAAGAGGTGAACGGAACCAGTATCGTGCAGAATGAGAAGCAGGAAAGTAATCAGGCGTATGAAGGGATGCACCTGATGTCAGGTGATGATGTCAAGGTAGAAGATGCATCGGATATGACTCTGCTCCTAGATATGGACAAATATGTATATGCAGAGGAAAATACGCATTTCTGGCTGGAGGCAGAGGGTGACAGTGAGAAAAGTAAGACCAGGATTTATCTGGATGAAGGGGCGGAGTTGAACCGACTGTCTACAAAGCTGACTGAGGGAGAATCCTACGAGGTAGAGACGCCCAATTCGGTTATGGCTGTCAGAGGAACAGTTTTCCGTGTGAGTATATATTATGATGAAAATGGCGTTGCATGGACACAGATAGACGTCTATGATGGGGAAGTTGAGATTAGTCTGAAGACGCTGGAAGGTGATTTCAACGGTGAGAAAGAGACTTTTAAAGCAGGTCAGTCGGCATTGATTCGTGCCGGTGCAGATTACTCGGAATTTGTAATGGATGAGGAGAATCATATCCAGCATAATATTGACTATGAAGCCCTGCCGCAGAACACGGTAAAAAAGCTGCTGGTATACATTGATGACGGGCAGGAACTGTGCATCAGTAGAGAACTTCTGTTAGAATATGCCGGATTAGCAGAGCAACAGTTCGAGGAAACTGCAGGAAAGGAAGAGGATGCAGAGGAAACGACTTCCGGCTCAAAAGAGACCGATACAGAGTCGGAGGAAACCGATCAGGATTCTGCTCAGGACGGCAACCGTAAAACGGACTGCGAAATAACCGGACAGCATACGCCCGGAGCATTTGTGGTTACAAAAGAGGCTACCTGTACTCAGGAGGGTGTGAGAACTCAAACCTGTACTGTGTGTGGTAAGGTGATTCTCACAGAGTCCATACCTATGAAGGAGCATGTCAGCGGTGACTGGACAATGCTTGGGCAGGACCTTTGTAATGCAGGAGGAGAAAAGGTAAAGACCTGTATCGTTTGTGGTGCTACTTTGGAGAGTGCTAATGTATCGGCATTGGGACATGATTTTAGTGGTTGGAGCACAGTCCAGGAACCCGGTTGTACTGAGGGCGGCATTGAAATTAGAGTATGCAGTCGTTGCGGTGGCACAGAGACTACTTCCACAGGCGCATTGGGACATGACTGGAGTTCATGGGAGACTATAGGAAGTGCGGATTGTACCAGTGAAGGTCAGCAGACCAGGACATGTAACCGTTGCGGGGAGACTGAGACTGTTACAATCAGTGCATCAGGACATGACTGGAGCTCCTGGGAAGAACAGGCGGCAGCATCCTGTGAGACAGAAGGTAGTAAGAGCCATACCTGCTCCCGTTGCGGCAAGACTGAGACTGCCACGATAGCAGCGCTGGGGCATGAGTATAAGGTAACAGGACATGATAAACAGTCGGTGTTAGATTTTGCTAATAATAATTCGAATTCAACTACTGGTTCTATAATAGCTGAGTTGACTTGTACACGTGACGGATGTCAGCATACTTCAACGGAAGTGCATACTGCAACATTAGCTGATGGAGTCTATTGTGAAACTTGTCAAAAGCCTATAGAACAATAATAAATACTACTTAATATACCAACCCTGTCCGGCAGCAACATGCCGGGACAGGGTTTCATACTGTAATAGAGATTTTCTTTTCCTTGTATTTTTTACTTGCAGGCTTCATAATAGCAATAGGCAACATAGAATAGTGATAGACAATATATGATAACAATAGATGGCAAGGCAGTGAGTGTTGAGATAAGAAAGCAGATGAAACAGACAGAAAATAGAAAATATATCATATTTGCAGGTACCAGCGAAGGAAGACTGTTGTATGAATTTTGTGAACAGTATCAGATAGGTGCTGTGTTTTGTGTGGCAACAGAGTATGGAAAAGAAGTATTATGTAAACCGTGGGAAACCAAGAGTGAAAATTCGGAAGAACAAAACGTAAAGAACAAGAATTCAGAAGAACAAAACGTAAAGAATGAAAGTGCGGAAGAGCAGAAAGAACAAACAGAGTCTGCAGGCACATATCCGGTGGTTCATGTGGGGAGAATGAATACGGAGGAGATGGAGAACTTTTTCCGCAAAGAAAGCCCGGACATGATCATAGATGCCACTCATCCCTATGCGGTGGAGGTAACGGAGAACATCAAAAAGGCAGCAGAAGTCTATGGCCGGGAGCATCAGGTAGAAGGTCAGGTATATTACAGGGTGCTGCGGAATCTGACGGATGATGGGATAGCAGAGGAAGATATATTTCATTCAGGTGATGCAAAGATCAGCTATCACAAGGATATGCAGCAGGCAGTTAGCTACCTGCAATTCACGGAGGGGAATATCCTTGCCACCACGGGAAGCAAACAAGTAGAAGAATTATGTAAACTGGATGGCTTCGCAAGGAGAGTCTATCTGCGAATCCTTCCCAGTGAAGAAATGAAGGAGAAGTGTCAGGCATTGGGTTTTCAGCCGGAGCATATCATCTGTGCGCAAGGTCCTTTTTCCAAAAAAAGTAATGAATGTATATTGCGGGAGTATGATATAAAATATCTGCTGACAAAGCAGTCGGGAAAGACCGGCGGATATCCTGAGAAGGCAGAGGCGGCGTGTAGCTGTGGAGTGGAATTAGTGGTGCTTGCGCCTCCACAGGAAACTGAAGGTGTAAGTGTGGAGCAGATGTGCAAAATCATGATAGAATCTGAATAGCCGCTATAGGACGGAAATATGGCGATTATATTTTTGAGACTCTGATATGGAGGATTGATTTTGAATAAGAGGGAACATGTGATCAAAGAAGTTTATCCGGATTCCATTGCGAAAGAGATGGGGATTGTGCCGGGAGATGTGCTTCTTAAAATCAATGATAACGAAATAGAGGACGTGTTTGATTATCGGTATCTGATTAAGGATGAGTATGTGGAAGTGCTGATTCGCAAGGCAGAGGGCGAAGAATGGCTTCTGGAGATTGATAAGGAATATGATGATGATCTGGGCATAGAATTTGAAAATGAACTGATGAGCGAGTATCGCTCCTGTAGCAATAAGTGTATTTTCTGTTTTATTGACCAGATGCCGCCGGGGATGCGCGATAATCTGTATTTTAAGGATGATGATTCCAGACTTTCCTTTTTGCAGGGCAATTATATTACCCTCACCAATATGTCTGAAGAGGACATAGAGCGTATCATTAAGATGCAGCTTGCACCCATCAATATTTCCGTGCAGACGACCAATCCGGAGCTGCGCTGCAAGATGCTGCATAACCGGTTTGCGGGAGATAAACTGAAATTTCTGGACAGGCTGTACGAGGGCCATGTGGAGATGAACGGGCAGATTGTGTGCTGTAAGGGCGTCAATGACGGCGAGGAGCTTCGCCGCAGCATTACGGATTTGATGGAATATCTGCCTTTTATGCGCAGTGTTTCGGTAGTACCTGCAGGAATCAGCAAATACAGAGACGGATTATATCCGATTGAACTTTTTACAAAGGAAGAGGCAGGGCAGATCATTGATATGATTGAAAGCTATCAGAAGCCCTGTTATGAAAAGTACGGTCTGCACTTTATTCATGCCAGTGATGAACTGTATATTACGGCAGAGCGGGAATTCCCGGAGGAAGAGCGCTATGACGGCTATATCCAGTTGGAAAACGGTGTGGGTATGATGCGTTTATTTCGAACGGAATTTGAGGAAGCCTTAGAGGAAGCCACCCATGGGGTCAAATATCATGTGCAGAAGCATAAGCTGAAACGCACCGTGACAGTGGCTACCGGTAAGCTGGCCTATTCCACGGTGCAGGAGTTTGCGGATAAGCTGATGCAGGCATATCCGGGACTGGCTATCCGGGTTTTGGCCATACGCAATGACTTTTTCGGGGAAACGATTACCGTAACCGGATTGATTACCGGACAAGACCTGATGGCACAGCTAAAGGAGCAACAGGCAAAGGGAGTTGATCTGGGAGATACGCTGTTGATTTCCGCGGCGATGCTTCGAAGCGGGGAGCAGGTTTTCTTAGATGATGTGACCATACCGCAGATGGAAGAAGCGTTAGGGCTTCGCGTTGTTATTGTAGAGTCATCGGGGCAGGATTTTGTGGATGCCATACTGCAGAAGGACTACAGTATGGAGCGGGCAAACGAGAACTTTGTCTACGTGCAGGCGTATGATAGGGATTAGATGAGGATGGTTAACATAATATGTAAATTGAAATAAAGGGAGAAGAATATAGAAATATAGACTTCCAATATGCATTTAGGTATTGTATAATTAAAACCACGCAATGCGAAAGGAAGCGCTATGAAAGAGATTAATGAACAAATAAGAGAAATTAGAAAAGAAACAGGACTAAATCGCAAAGATTTTTCAGAACATTTCGCAATTCCACTTCGAACTGTTGAGGACTGGGAGGCCGGGAGAAGGACTCCGCCGGAATATATCCCCAGGTTGCTCCAATATCAGATTGCATATGAAAAATTGATCGGAGAGAAACAGGATGAGCAGAAAACCGGAACTTTCTGAGAGAAAAGAGCCAGAGAAGACAGAAAATAAGGATGTAATGGTGCCGATAGAAACTATTCAGAATCTTGTATATATAGTTAGAGGAAAGCAGGTTATGCTGGATAGTGATCTCGCTTTATTATATCAAGTAGAAACCAAGAGGCTGAATGAAGCTGTAAAGCGGAACATAGCAAGATTTCCTGAACGTTTCCGATTTCAACTGACAAAAGTGGAGTATGCAAACTTGAAGTCGCAATTTGCGACTTCAAGTTTGGAAAGGGAAAAGGAATATGGTGGTCGTCGCAAACTACCATACGTGTTTACAGAGCAGGGGATAGCAATGCTTTCGTCGGTTCTAAGAAGCAATACGGCCATACAGGTTAATATTCGAATCATGGATACTTTTGTAGAAATGAGGAAGTATATGGCGCACACGTCTTTGATACTCGAAAAAGTAAACCAAATGGAGGTTAGGCAAATTGAAGATCAGAGGCGGAATGACGAGCGATTTGAGCAGGTATTTGATTACATGGCAGATCACAGGGAGAGTAATCAAAAAATATTTTTTTGATGGACAGATTTTTGACGCATTCAGCATTTTGACAGAAATAATAGGACAGGCAGATAATTCTATTATTTTAATAGATGGCTATGTGGATGTAGGAACTTTAAATTTGCTAGCGAAGAAGCAGGATAATGTAGATGTTTGCATACATACTCTTTCCAATACCAGATTATCATCACAGGACATAGAAAAATTTAATGCACAGTATCCCTCGCTGGAGGTAAAGTATACAAATTCTTTTCATGACAGATTTCTGATTCTGGATAAAAATAAGGCATATCATATCGGTGCATCTTTAAAAGATGCGGGGAAAAAGTGCTTTGGAATTACGCAAATAGAAGATAAAGGTGTGATAAAGGATATTTTAACAAGGACTGAATTGACAAGCTGTAAGAGTATGAAATTAGAGAGGTAACACGACACATGGCAGAACAGAAACAGGAATGTCATATTTATATAATCGGCATCGGAATGGGTGCGCAGGAGAATCTGACTGTGGAGGCGAGGGGAGCCATTGAAGAAGCCGGACTTCTGATCGGTGCAAAACGCATGCTGGAACCCTATGAAGGAAGCCGGGAGTGCGTGGCTGCTTACCAGGCTGAAGAAATTGTAAAGATAATTGAGAATCATAGTCAGAGAGTGACAGAAATTGCGGTGCTCATGTCCGGTGACAGTGGGTTTTACAGTGGTGCAAAGGAACTGCTGGCGGCACTTTGCACAGTTTGGGGAAAAGAGCAGGTGCGCAGGCATGTGACGGTTCTGCCGGGAATTTCTTCTCTGTCCTATTTTTGTGCCAGAATCGGGAAATCGTGGGATGATGCAGAGATTGTGAACCTTCACGGCGCACAGGAGAATCTGTGGCAGGCAGTGCTGACTCATGAGAAAGTATTTGCCATCACAGGAGGCAACGCACAGCAGCAACTCAAGCAGCTTACGGAGCATGGTCTGGGAGAGATATACGGCTATGTGGGAGAGAATCTGTCTTATATGGCAGATTCCGTGCAGGAGAAAATCACAGAGGGAACGGTTCAGGAATTGGCGCAGAAATCGTATGCACCGTTATCGGTTTTCTATCTGGAAAATCCGGCAGCAGTCAGCACCCATTTATGGGGTTTGCCGGACGAAAGCTTTGTCCGTGGCGAGGTCCCTATGACAAAAGCTGAGGTGCGTGCTGTTGTTATGAGCAAGCTGCGTATCCGGGAGACGGATGTGGTTTATGATATCGGTGCAGGAACCGGTTCCGTGTCTGTGGAAATGGCATTGGCAGCACGTAAGGGCAGCGTGTATGCTGTTGAAACGAATTCTACGGCAGTAGAATTATGTAAACTTAACAAAGAACGATTTTGTTTACATAACTTAGAAATTGCAGAAGGTACGGCACCGGATGCTATGCTGGAACTGCCCAGACCCGATGTGGCTTTTATCGGCGGAAGTAAGGGACGGATGGCAGAGATTGTGGAATTGCTTTTACGGAAAAATCCGGCTATCCGGTTGGTGATCAATACCGTAACCGTGGAAAATACCGCTAAGGCATTGGAGTTGTTAGATACTGAGCGGTTTGCTGATGTGGAAATGGTACAGCTTCAGGTAAATAAGGCGAGGAAGATTGGTACAAGCCATATGATGACGGCCGCTAATCCGATCACGATTTTCTCGGCAAGAGGAAAGCAAACCGGTATATAACAGATTGGACAAGAAAATGCATCAAACTGATTTGAAAATGACACAACAGCATAAGGAACAGCCGAGTGGCATTCTGATTGCAGCTACGGGCAGCGGATGCGGTAAGACCACGTTTGTCTGTGGTCTTTTGTGGCTGTTGCAGAGAAAGGGTTTCCATCCCTGTGCCTTTAAATGCGGCCCGGATTATATTGACCCTTCTTTCCATAGGCGGGTACTTGGAGTGCCAAGCTATAACTTAGATCCCTTTTTTACGGAAGAAAATGTACTGCGAAAGCTGTATGAGATTCATAGCAGGGAATGTGGCAGCCCGAATATCAGTGTCATTGAAGGTGTTATGGGATATTATGACGGTCTTGGTTTTACTGATGAGGCAAGCACCTATTCGGTGGCTAAAGCGTTGGATGTACCGGTAATCCTGTTGGCAGACTGCAAGGGCATGGGACATTCTGTCCTGTCTGTGGTGGAGGGCTTTGTGCGGCACAAAACCCCCAGCATGATTCAGGGCGTTGTGTTTAACCGGATGGCTCCTTCTCTCTATGAAAAGGCGGCAGAAGCAATCTGTGCCATGGGCATAACTCCCTTGGGATATCTGCCGGAAAACAGGGATATGCATCTGGAAAGCAGACATCTGGGATTGGTGATGGCAGAGGAGGTACAGGATTTCACACAGAAGATAGAGGGTATTGTAAAGCATATACAAGAGACCGTAGATGTGGACGGCATCCTGCGACTTGCAAAGAGTGGCGGGGATGTGTTGACGGAACAGATAAGCAAATCGGCACCGGAGAAGGTATCCGGACAACAGGCACGGAGCAGCGTATATTTGCCATATCTGTGCGGAGAGCCTGTGGAAAAAGAAGGAAGCAGTGCCTTGCGGATTGCCGTGGCGAGGGATGAAGCCTTTTGTTTCCTATATGAAGATAATCTGAATTTCCTGCGGGCGCATGGAGCAGAGATTGTACAGTTCAGTCCTTTGCATGAGCAGACAATTCCGGAGGATTGTGATGCTCTGTACTTAAGCGGCGGCTATCCTGAGTTATATGCCGGAGAGCTTTCAGAGAATCATTCTATGAGACAGGATATTAAGACAAAAATAGAAAGAGGGCTTCCCTGTATTGCGGAATGTGGCGGCTTTCTGTATCTCCATGAGCAGATGGCGTCGCAGGAAATGGTAGGAATTATCCCGGCAAAGGCTGTAAACCGTCGTCGGAAAGGGCATTTCGGTTATATTGAAGTGGCGTTGGAGAAGGACTGCCTACTGGGGGAAAAAGGTGATTCTTTTCGCGCCCATGAATTCCATTACTGGGAATCTGACATGGAGCAGGCAGATCTGCATGTGCGAAAACCGGGCAATGGAAGTACCTGGACAGAAGGGCTCTGCACAGAGACTTTATATGCGGGATTCCCCCATCTGTACTTCTGCGGAAGCCCTAAGGTGGGAGAACATTTTCTGGCTACAGCAGGGAGGTATCATGACAAAAGAAAAGTTATGTAAACTACATATAGAGCCGCTGTATGAGGAAGCACAGCACAAAACCAGAGAACGGCTGGATGCCATTGCCAAGCCGCTGGACGGGCTGGGACAGTTTGAGAAGCTGCTCGTGCAGATTGCGGGTATCACAGGGACAGATGAGATCCGGATTGATAAGAGAGCGATTCTTGCCATGTGTGCGGACAATGGCATTGTGGCAGAAGGCGTGACTCAGACATCCGGTGATGTGACAGCAATCGTGGCTGTTAATATGGCAACGGGACGTTCCAGTGTCAATCGTATGGCAGCAGTGGGCAGAACGGAAGTGTTCGCCACAGATATCGGTATTTCCACGGAAGTGGATTGTGAAAGTCTGCGAAAACGTAAGGTGCGCAAAGGCACGGCTGACTTTCTGAAGGAGCCTGCTATGCGTGAGGCAGAAGCCTTGCAGGCAATTGAAGAAGGTATTTTGTGGGTGAAGGAATGTAAGGAACAGGGCTATCAGATTCTGGGAACGGGAGAAATGGGGATTGGCAATACCACAACTTCCACAGCGGTGGGTTGTGCACTTCTTGGATTGACACCGGAGGAAGTAACCGGCCGCGGTGCTGGGCTTGACGATGCAGGACTTGTCCGAAAAAAGGCGGTGATTGCCCGGGCCATAAAGCAATATGACCTGTATGGAAAAGATGCGCTTACCGTGTTACGGACAGTGGGCAGTCTGGATATTGCCGGAATCGCAGGCATTTTTATCGGCGGGGCACTGTACCGTGTGCCCATTGTGTTAGACGGCATGATCACAGCGGTGGCTGCATTGGTGGCAGACAGGCTGGTGCCGGGAACTCGTGCCTTCATGCTGGCATCCCATTTGAGCAAAGAGCCTATTACCCGAAAGATTATGGAAGAGCTGGGGTTGCATCCCGTGATACAGGCTGACCTTGCGTTGGGAGAAGGAACCGGAGCGGCCATGCTGTTCCCTTTGTTGGATATGGCACTGACGGTCTATCGGGAGAATGATTCCTTTGATGAGATGCAGATAGATGCTTATGAAAGGTTTGAAAATAACAGGTAATTGATCAAGGTTGAGGGCAGGACGATGTTGTATGTAATTACCGGCGTAAGCGGTAGCGGCAAATCTGAATATGCGGAGAATCTGGCAGTACAGCTGGCGGCCGGAAAGCCTCTTTATTATGTGGCAACCATGGAGCCCTACGGGCAGGAAGGGCAGGCAAGGATAGCCAGACACCATAAGCTGCGGGCCGGGAAAGGCTTTGAGACCATAGAATGTTACCGTAACATTGTGCAGATAACAGACCGGATTGGAGAGGACAGGATGAAAGAAGCAACGATTCTTCTGGAATGTATGTCCAATCTGCTGGCCAATGAAATGTTTGATAAAACGGATGTGGCCAATGGAGATCTGACGGACAAACTGCTATCCGGGATGTCTTGTATTTCCCGACAATGTAAACATCTGATTGTGGTAACGAATGAAGTATTTGCTGACGGAATCGAATATGCACCTGAGACGAAGGAATATATGAGGCAGCTTGGCAGGCTGAACCGTGAGTTAGTCGGTATGGCAGACGAGGCAGTGGAAGTGGTGTATGGTATACCGATGGGTTTTTAAAACGGAAATGTTGTAAAAGCATTTTCGTTTTTTTGTATTCGCTTTTATAGCGGATTATGGTAGAATATGTATAAAGGTGTCGATAACGCTTCTGCAAGTGTAGAATAAGGGAAAGATATGGTATTTATATGAGTGGGAAAAATAACAAAATATTTAAAAAATTACAGAAAAAAAGGATATGGCCGTCCATTGTTCTGTTTATTGGATTTATCATGAGCTGTATTGTAATCATAACATTATTTATCCAGTTTTTTGCAACCTATATCGTTGCCAGCAAAATAATCCAGTTGTTTGAGGAAAATCACTATATTGGCAGTCTGTTGGACGAATATATGACGAATAAGACTATGCCGGAAGCGGTGAACTATTTACGATTGTTTTTACCGAGGGAGAGTAATGTTTACGTGACAGACCGGGAAGGCAATAAGGTGGCTCAGATAGGAAATGCATCGCCTGATTTTGGTACCAGGATTGAGCTTTCCTTGGATGAAAACATGGTTGTGCTTGGTGATGATGAGAATATATCGATGACGTCCAAGGGAATGGATACTGTATTTGCTGTACCCGTAAGAGACATTTTTTCCGTTACTTTTGATCACGCGCCGTTGGAGGGGCATGAAGGTGCATGGTTAAATGAGACGGTTTTAAAACAGCGGATATGGGTACAGATTCCGGTTCGTAATCAGGAATATGAGGTTTATGTAAGATGTCTTGTGCAGATTCAGAGGCGGGATATTATATTTGTGTGCCTGTTTGGATTTGCTGCATTACTCCTGCTTCTTATCCCGTGTACGTTTTTGTTCATCGATGCGATTCGTTCCATTATAAACCAGCGAAGGGTTACGCAGCTGCTCTATCTGGATACCGTAACCGGCGGAAGAAACTGGTTTTACTTTGAAAATCGTGTCATGCGTATATTAACAAGACACAGAAACAGCAGAAAAACCTATGCGATGGTTAATCTGCATTTGGAAAGATATCAGAATTATTGCGCATGCTACGGTGTTAAAGAGGGAGAAGAGCTGCTGGGCGGTATGGATGGTTATCTGAGAGCCCGTACCGGTAGAGATGAAATCATAGCAAGACACGAAGGTGCTGATTTTGGAATGTTTCTGTGCTGCAAAGGAGATAATCAGATGCAAATGCAGGAAGATTGTCAGAGACGTGTCAGATCAATGCTTGCGGAATTGACCGGTCTCAGGCCGGATCATAAGATACATTTTCATGCCGGAGTATATATGATCTATCCGGAGATGCGGGAGCATAGCAGGAGATGTTGTGTCAGAACCGATGTAGATATCGATCAGATGTATAATTATGCCAATGCGGCAAGAACGTCTACCAAATGTAGGGAAGAGCAACGAATCAGTTTCTTCAATCAGGACATTCTTTCGGCCCAGTTATGGGAGCGTACGGTGGAAGATACGATGGAAACGGCACTTCATAATGAGGAGTTCCAGGTCTACCTGCAGCCTAAGTACAGTCCGACAGATGCGAAGATGGTGGGTGCGGAGGCATTGGTACGCTGGATCAGTCCGGAGAAAGGTCTGATACCGCCCGGACGGTTTATCCCTATCTTTGAGCAGAATGGATTTATTACCCAACTGGATGATTACATGATTTCCCATGTAGCCAAGTTGCAGGCTGAATGGACCATTCAGGGTAAGAAACAGGTGCCCATCTCTGTTAATGTATCAAGAGCCCATTTCTCATTGGAGGGGCTTGCAGAGCATATCTGCCAGCTGGTAGATGCTTACGGTCCGAGACATGATCTGATTGAACTGGAAGTGACAGAGAGTGCTTTCTTTGATGATAAGGATATTCTGGTAGAGACGGTGAAACAGTTGAAGGCATATGGCTTCCATGTATCCATGGATGATTTCGGCGCAGGATATTCATCACTTAACTCTTTGAAGGATATTCCGCTGGATGTGCTGAAGCTGGACGGAGAATTCTTCCGGGGTGAAGATGATGACGGCAGGGGCGAAATTGTGGTACGGGAGGCTATACAGCTTGCCAGGAATCTGGATATGCGAGTTGTGGCTGAAGGTGTTGAGAAGAAGGAACAGGTAGACTTCCTGGCAAGTCAGGGATGCGATATGATACAGGGATATTATTTTGCCAAACCTATGCCGGTAGCAGAGTTTGTTGAGAAAATGGAGAGGGATGCCTAATGTATACATTAATTATGATAATTCAGTTACTTGGTATATTGCTAATCCTGGCGGAACTCGTTTATATCGAATATCAGCCGCCATCAGAGCAGCAGAGTAGACTGTTGCTTATGATAGTTGCATTACTGATTAATTTCGTTGCTTATTATCTGGAATTAGGTGCGCGTACAAAGGAACTGGCAGTGCAGGCAGTTAAGATGAGTTATGTTGGCAAGGCATTTATTCCTTTCTGTATGTTGTTGTTTGTCATGGAGTATTGTAAGGTCAAATTGCCTAATCCGGTCAAAACAATGCTTTCAATGATGCATTTTATGGTATTGTTTCTGGTGCTGACCTGTGAACATAATAAATTGTATTATACAGATATCCGTTTTGTATATAGTGGCCTTTTCCCACATCTGGTAAAAGGACACGGAGTTGTATACAATTTCTACAATTGTATGGTTGCAGGTTATCTGCTTCTGATGATTGTTGTATGTACTTATCGTTATCTGCATGCGAAGAATGATATGGAACGCCGTAAGATATGGGGATTGCTTATCATACCGGCGGTTATGCTGATTGGATTTGTTGCAGTGGTAACCGGTAGAACCCAAGGGTATGATGCTACTATGGTGGCCTATCTGATTTGTTCTGTCATTTTGGCCATATCACTGCATTACGGCAAGATATTGGATACCATGTCTATCGCAAGGGATATGGCTATGGACGAGCAGTCGGATGGACTGATCGTACTGGATTCTGAGGATAATATTATTTATTATAATAAAAAAATCAGGGATCTCTTTCATCCGAAGGAAGGAGTTCCTGCCCAGGATATAATAGAAGAACTGGATAAGTGTATCCTTGAGAAGAAGAATGTTGAACGGGGACACAGGATACACGAGGTCAGCAGTCGCTTGCTGACAAATAACAATGTCTATTGTGGTAAAATGTATGTGCTCAATGACATTACGGAAAGCCACTATTATGCCAAAAATGCGCAGGAACAGGCGGACATCATGAAAGCGTTGAAGGAGCAGGCGGAAGCAGCTAATCAGGCAAAGTCGGCATTTGTTTCTAATATGTCCCATGAGATTAGGACACCGATGAATGCGATAGTCGGCATGACAGAGATTCTGCTTCGGGAGGATTTGCCGACACAGGACAGAGGCTATCTGATGAATATTAAGAATTCCGGTAATGCGCTGCTCACCATTATCAATGATATTCTGGATTTCTCTAAGATTGAATCCGGCAAAATGGAACTGGTCGATGAAGACTATGAACCTATGTCTATGCTCAGTGATCTGAGTATGATTTTCCTCACCCGTATCGGTGAGAAGAATGTGGAGCTGTTATTTGATATTGATGAGAAGCTGCCGCAGAAATTATATGGTGATTCCCTACGGCTCAGACAGGTTATTATTAATATTGTGAATAATGCAATTAAATTTACCGATAAAGGGCATGTCAGACTGCAGATTCGTGTGGGTGCAGTCGTGCAGGATGATATGGAACTGCTTTTCTCCGTACAGGATACGGGGCAGGGTATTAAACAGGAGGATCTGAGCAAGCTTTTTGATTCTTTTAAGCAGGTAGACAGTAAGAAGAACCATGGCAAAGAGGGAACCGGACTGGGCCTGTCTATTTCCAAACAGTTAGTGGAACTGATGGGCGGTTCTATTGGTGTGCGCAGTACCTATGGGGAAGGCAGTGAATTCTATTTCAATATTCACCAGAAAGTGCGAAGTGAACAGCCGGCATCGGAGATTCATGACAGGGAAAAGGCAAAAACACTCTGCATCAGCGGTTTTTTTGAAAAAGAATGTATGAGGGACATGTTGAAGGAGTTGACGGATCAATTTGAGATAACCTACATGCCCTGTGAGCAATGGATGGAGGACAAGGTTCAGCTTGATTATTTCTTTACGGACATTGTCGGATTTGAATTGCTTCGGAAAGAGGCAGGATGGCCTGAACCGCGTATGGGAGAAGTTCATGTACTGCGAAATCCTTTACTGGAGGAATGTGACATATCGGATGTCTCATTGATGAATAAACCTTTGTACAGTCTGAATTTCTGTCAGGTTATCAACCATGAACAGCCCAGAATAGGAATGTCGACAGAAGATTATCAGAACTTTACTGCTCCGAAGGCATCTATTCTGATCGTAGACGATAACGGAATGAACCTGAAGGTGGCCTGTGGCCTGTTAGAGCCTTTGAAAATGCAGATTGATACGGCTGACAGTGGCAAGAAAGCCCTGAAGATGGTGCAGAATAAGAAGTATCATCTGATCTTTATGGATCATATGATGCCTGTGATGGATGGTATTGAAACCACAGAGAAAATCCGTGCGATGGAGGGTGAATATTATCAGAATGTGCCGATTGTTGCTTTATCTGCCAATGCACTGATGGATGCCAGAGAGAAATTCAGTAAGGCAGGGATGGATGATTTCGTGGCGAAGCCAATTGAGATGAAAGAAATCTGCAACTGTATTAAGAGATGGCTTCCAAGGGATCTGGTTGTGAAGGATATTGGTGAGGATAAGAAAGCATCCGGGAAGCAGGCAGAAGAGTCAGGGTCAGTGACACAGATGGCCGGAATGGATGCGGAAGCATCACAGCTGCCTGTTTTGGAAGGAATTGATCCGCAGGCCGGTATCAAAGCCTGCGGCAGTGAGAAGATGTGGTTCAGTCTGTTAGGAGATTTCTATAAGCAGATTGCTGTTAAAATACAGAAGCTGGAGAAGTGCCTGGCAGATGATATGATCCGGGATTATACGATAGAAGTACATGCCCTGAAAAATACAGCCCGTATGATCGGAGCAGGACATTTATCTGATTGGTTTTATCGCATGGAGCAGTGCGGTAATGCCGGGGATGTTGATACCATTAGGAAGGAAACACCGGAACTTCTGAAAGAGTATCTCAGCTTTAAGGAGATTTTGCGGCCGTACGGAGAAGCACAGGATCAGGAGAAACGGGAAGCTTCCAAAGAGGAATTGATTGCGTTGCTTGTGAAAATGCGGGATGCTATGGACGGATTCGACTTAGATAGTGCGGATGAGGCCATGCAGGAATTAGAGAAATGCCGTATCCCGGCAGGCTGTGAATCAATGATGGACAGCCTGCGGGTGGGAATTTCTGACGTCATGATGGAAGAAGTCATGCAGACGGCAGATGAAATGATAGAAGCATTGAAAAACTGATAGCTTTATAGTTTCTTTCCTGTCAGAAGTTCATAGCCCTGTAAGTATTTATCAATCGTTTTCTGAACGATATCTTCCGGGAGTGTCCAGTCATGTCCTTCGTTATGCTTGAGCCAGTCTCTGGCAAACTGTTTATCGAAGGAGGGCTGGGCATGTCCGGGTTCATAACCCTCTGCCGGCCAGAAACGGGAGCTGTCCGGTGTGAGCATCTCATCACCCAGAACGATATTGCCGTTCTCGTCTAAACCAAATTCAAACTTGGTATCTGCAATGATGATGCCGCGTGTCAATGCATATTCAGCACATTTCTTATAGAGAGCAATGGTATAATCACGAAGCTTGGAGGCGTATTCCTCGCCTTTGCCGGGGAAACGTTTCTCTAAATATTCGATACTCTGTTCATAGGAGATATTCTCATCATGGTCGCCTATCTCAGCCTTGGTGGAAGGGGTATAGATGGGTTCAGGCAGTTTGTCGGATTCCTGTAAGCCTTCCGGCAGCTTGATGCCGCATACAGTTCCGTTCTTCTGATAGCTTGCCCAGCCACTGCCGGTTATGTATCCGCGGACGATACATTCGATGGGGAGCATTTCTAACTTACGGCACAGCATGCTGTTGCCGTCGAATTTCTCCTGCCGGAAAAACTCAGGCATGTCTTTCACATCTACAGAGATCATGTGATTAGGAAGAATATCCTGTGTCATGTCAAACCAGAATTTGGACATCTGTGTCAGGACGGTTCCTTTCTTGGTCACCTGATTTTTCAGGATGACATCGAAGCAGCTGATGCGGTCGGTAGCGACCATGATCAGGCTGTCACCGTTGTCGTAAATCTCACGTACTTTGCCTTCTTTGATTGGTTTCAGTTCAGTCATATTTACCTCTCGTTCTAAAGCCTTATCCAGACTTTGTGGAATGTAGTTTTGTGTAACTGTTCCTGTATAAACAATTACAGTTTTTTCTATTTTATAGTATACACGGCGGGTCGGGTTTGACAAGTATTAAAATTGATAATAACCGATTGCGAAAGGACGGTAGGACGGCTGAGGAAAAAGAGCGTGACTTTCGATTGATTTTAGAATAAAATAAAAACATAATGATTCATAAAAAAGGAGGCACCACTATGGATTTAAAAGGAACGAAGACAGAAGCAAATTTAATGGCGGCATTTGCCGGAGAGTCACAGGCGCGCAATAAGTATACATACTATGCGTCTAAAGCAAAGAAGGATGGCTATGTGCAGATTGCCAATATTTTTGAGGAGACGGCAGCAAATGAAAAGGAGCATGCGAAGATCTGGTTTAAGCTGTTACATGGCGGTGCAGTACCGTCTACGATTGAGAATCTGAAGGATGCTGCTGAGGGCGAGAATTATGAGTGGACAGATATGTATGCACAGTTTGCCAAGGATGCAAAGGAAGAGGGCTTCGATGACATCGCAGCATTATTTGAGGGCGTGGCAGCGATTGAGAAGGAGCATGAGGAGAGATACCGCAAGCTGTTAAAGAATATCGAGGATGCCGTAGTGTTCTCCAAAGATGGTGACTGCATTTGGCAGTGTCTTAACTGTGGACATATTGTCATCGGTAAGAAAGCACCGGAGGTATGCCCGGTCTGCCAGCATCCACAGTCCTATTTCCAGGTAAAAGCCGAGAATTATTAAGCACCTTGTCAAAAAAATATCAATGTGGTATGATGTCAACGTATTGTATCTCGTATGAGAATAATAACAGGAGGATTTGTACCATGAAAAATGAAAAAACTTATGAACTTGTGCTGACAGCACTGTTCACCGCCATAATCGTGATTATGGCATTCACACCACTGGGATACATCCCGCTTGTAGTCATCAATGCGACCATCATTCATATCCCGGTTATCCTTGGAGCGCTATTTCTTGGACCGAAGAAAGGTGCATTTTTAGGATTTGTATTTGGACTTACCAGTTTTATCAACAACACCTTTAAGGCAGCAACCGCATCGGCCTTTGTATTTTCGCCTGTACTGGCCTACAATATAGACGGTGTGGCAGGTGTCTTCAAGAGCCTGTACATCTGCTTTGTGCCGAGAATTTTGGTCGGTGTTGTTCCGTACTTTATCTATATGCTGATTCGCAGGGTCGTAAAGGGCGAACAGAAAACAGGTAAAATAGTGGTTGACGTGCTGGCATCTCTTATTTTATTTATTTCCGTTCGGGCGTTTTTAATCCGCTTATTCCCTGAAGCACTGAGTGCTGTTGTTTGTACATTGATTGGTCTTGTTGCCGGTTTGGTACTGATGGGTGTGCTTACATTTACAAGCAGTAATAAAGGTTCTGCTAATATTGCACTTGCGTATGCGGGACTGGCTGGTGCTTTTACGAATACACTGCTTGTTATGAGCGGCATCTACATTCTGTATAAGGATGCCTATGCACAGGCCGTTGGCGTAGCAGGAGAGGCTGTGATAGATGTTATTATGGGAGTTGTTACGTTTAACGGTGTAGTGGAAGCGGTTGTTGCAGCCATTATCGTAGCCGGTGTGGGTATTGCCTTGACCAGGGTAAAACCGATATACGGCATTGATAAGCAAAAATAAAACAATAGTAAGATGATAGAATAAAATATAAGTTGATAAGAGAGCAATACAGAAAGCGATTCAGAGTCTGCTTTACAGCAGGTTCTGAATCGATATTATTTAGTGATAGAAGGAGGCAGCCTCATGATTTTGGCAATCGACGTAGGCAACACTAATATTGTGATCGGATGTATCGAGGGAGAGAAGGTACGTTTCGTAGAGCGTGTATCTACCAATCTGTCTAAGACAGAGTTAGAGTATGTGGTAGAATTTAAGACGCTGTTTGATATATATGGAATCGGTATCGAAGATATCAGCGGAAGTATTATTTCTTCTGTGGTACCGCCGCTTAATAATATCCTGCGTTCTGCTATGGAGAAGCTGCTTCACACTAAGCCGCTTTTGGTAGGTCCGGGATTGAAAACAGGGTTAAATATTTTGATGGATAATCCGGGGCAGGTCGGTGCTGACCTGATTGTAAATGCGGTTGCGGGGCTTCAATATTATGGTGCTCCGCTTATTATGATTGATATGGGAACAGCCACTACGATCAGTGTGGTGGATGAGAAGAAAAATTATGTGGGTGGTATGATTATGCCGGGTGTGAAGGTTTCTTTGGAATCTCTGGTTAACCGTACTTCCCAGCTTCCAAGGATTAGTCTGGAAGCACCCAAAAAGATTATCGGTAAAAATACCATTGAGTGTATGAAGAGCGGTATTGTCATAGGACAGGCTGCCCAGATGGACGGTATGATTGAGCGGATTCGGGAGGAGATGGGTTCAAAGGTAGCCGTAGTTGCTACCGGAGGACTGGCAAGCTGTATTATACCGCATTGTAAGCATGAGATTATATGTGACAACGAGCTGACCCTTAAGGGGCTTGGGATTATATATAAGAAGAATATTGATTTATAAGAAAACAGATATCAATATAAATCAGGAAGAATAAGATTCCGGAAAGGTGGCTTTTATGTTAGAAGGAAAACATATTGTTCTGGGTGTTACAGGAAGTATTGCAGCATATAAGATAGCTTCTCTGGCAAGTATGTTAAAGAAGAAACAGGCAGATGTGACTGTTATCATGACACAGAATGCCACCAATTTTATCAATCCAATTACTTTTGAGACACTGACGGGTAATAAATGTCTGGTAGATACCTTTGACCGCAACTTTCAATATAGTGTAGAGCATGTGGCACTGGCAAAGCAGGCAGATGTATTTCTGGTGGCTCCGGCTTCCGCCAATGTGATTGCCAAGGCAGCGCATGGGCTGGCAGATGATATGCTGACAACCACGCTTTTGGCATGTACCTGCCCGAAGATCGTAGCTCCGGCCATGAATACCCGTATGTTTCAGAATGAAATCGTGCAGGATAATCTGAAGCGATTGGAGCATTACGGTATGGAAGTGATCCATCCGGCAAGCGGATATCTGGCTTGCGGAGACACCGGGGAGGGTAAGATGCCGGAGCCGGAAGTATTGTATGAATATATCGTGAAAGCACTCACTCCCAAAGATATGGCAGGTAGGCATGTACTGGTTACTGCGGGACCCACACAGGAGAAGATGGACCCGGTGCGTTATATCAGCAACCATTCCACCGGAAAAATGGGATATGCCATAGCAGTGCAGGCCATGAGAAGGGGAGCTGATGTGACATTGGTGTCAGGAATGGTGAGCATTCAGCCACCCATTGGTGTTCATGTGGTGCCCGTTGTATCGGCGGCAGATATGGCGCAGGCAGTCAAAGACAGGGCAGATGAGCAGGATATTATTATCAAAGCGGCAGCAGTGGCAGATTATCGTCCGGCGGATGTGTCAGATGAAAAAGTGAAGAAGAAGGATGATAGTTTATCCCTTGCATTGGAGCGTACGGAAGACATTCTGGCATATCTGGGCGCTCACAGAAGAGAGGGACAGTTCCTGTGCGGATTTTCCATGGAAACAGAGCATATGATCGAGAATTCCCGTGCAAAACTGGAGAAGAAGAATATTGATATGATTGTAGCCAATAACCTGAAGCAGAAGGGAGCCGGTTTCGGAACGGACACCAATGTGGTAACACTTCTGACCAGAGAGGAGACAGTAGAGCTTCCGATGATGAGTAAGGAAGAAGTAGCCGACGCGTTACTGGATTATATTATGGAACATTGGAAAGACTGAATCATAGTAAAGAGAGTCTTTTGGAACGGAGAAAAGTATGAGAATTGGAATGGGTTATGACGTACATCGTCTTACAGAAGACAGAAAGCTGATTATTGGCGGTGTGGAAATACCATATGAAAAAGGATTGCTTGGACATTCGGATGCAGATGTGCTTTTGCATGCCATTATGGATGCTCTTCTTGGGGCAGCGGCCCTGGGAGATATCGGAAAACATTTCCCGGATACGGATCCGGCTTATAAGGGGATCTCATCTATAAAGCTTTTAGAGCATGTGGGGAAGCTTTTGGAGGAGCATCTTTTCCTGATTGAGAATATAGATGCGACCATCATTGCCCAGGCACCTAAGATGCGTCCATACATTGATACGATGCGTGAAAATATTGCCCAAGCGTTGGGAATAGAGATCGCCCAGGTTAATGTGAAAGCGACAACCGAAGAAGGGCTTGGCTTTACCGGAGCAGGAGAGGGAATTTCATCCCAGGCTATCTGTATGCTTTCTTCTCCGGCAGAGCTGTATGACAGGGATGTGTCGGCAGACGGAGGCTGTGCGGGATGTGGCGGATGTCCAAAGCAGAATGGATAGAACCACGCTTGACAAAATCAGATATTTTGCATATGCTGATAATAAGTAGAGCGATGAACGGAAAGAGTATATGTTCGGAGACTGACAGAGAGGAATCGTCACTGGCTGGAAGCGATTCTCAGAGGAAGAAGATAGAAGTGCATCCGGGAGCTCGAGGATGGGAAAAGAGATTCGATAACGATGAAATCTCCAAGTATCTGAATCCGGCCTGCAGTCGTTATCCTGCATTGAGAGAAGGGGAAGACCCCTTAAGTAGAGTGGAACCGCGGATAATTTCGTCTCTAAAGATGAGACAGGATTATCCGCTTTTATTGTATTGACAATTGTGATGTTCTAGTAAGCAAATGCACTTTTATGCGAATTAACATATTCATAAGCAAGGTACTGTGGAGCCGTCGGCATTTAGGTGCTGTATTTTAGCACCTTATGTGCCGTTACGAGCGGAACGTAGCGCAAGCGTGCCTGCGTTGAATTGTTAATTCGCACAACGATATATCTTAATTAGAACTTTAAATAGTCTGACAAAGTGAAATAGAAAAGAGGATATATATGGGATTTATCAGCCGTATACGGGAAGAGATAAAGGTCATCAGAGAGCGTGATCCGGCGATTCATTCTGATATGGAGGTATTTTTGTACCCCAGCTTTAAAGTTATGATTTACTATCGGATCGCACATAAGCTATATTTGAAACATCACTACTTTCTGGCGAGATGGGTTTCCCAGAAGGGTGTGCGCAAGACGGGGATCGAAATCCATCCGGGTGCACAGATTGGCAAAGGATTTTTTATAGATCACGGCAACGGTGTTATTATCGGGGAGACCACGGTCATCGGGGATAACGTTACACTTTATCAGGGAGTGACACTTGGTGGTACCGGTAAAGAACAGGGTAAGCGTCATCCGACTATCGGCAATAACGTCATGATCAGTACCGGTGCGAAAGTGCTGGGATCATTTAAGATTGGTGATAATAGTAAGATCGGAGCGGGTAGCGTAGTGCTGGAAGAAGTGCCGCCGGGATCAACGGTAGTAGGTGTGCCGGGCAGAGTAGTGAAACGGAATGATCAGGCGCTGCCTCAGGATAAGCTTGATCAGATTCACTTACCGGACCCTGTACGGGAGGATATTGTTTGTTTGCAGCATGCCAATGCAGAATTGACCAACCGACTTCTTGATTTAGAGCGGGAGATGAAGGAGCTTAAAGCGAATGCAACCCCTGCAGACGGATTATAAGATAAAGAAATGACAGAAGGAGAAAAGAGTATGAAAATTTTTAACACACTATCCAGAACGAAGGAAGAATTCAAGCCGATTGAGCCGGGAAAGGTAAGCATGTATGTCTGTGGCCCCACGGTATATAATCTTATTCATATCGGCAATGCCAGACCTATGATCGTGTTTGACACTGCCAGACGTTATATGGAACACAAGGGCTATGATGTGAACTATGTTTCCAATTTTACGGATGTGGATGATAAGATTATTAAGAAGGCAAATGAGGAAGGGGTAGATCCTTCCGTTATTTCCGAGCGCTATATTGAGGAATGCAAGAAGGATATGAAAGCGCTTAATGTGAAGCCGGCAACCACACATCCCAAGGCAACCAATGAGATTGACGGCATGATTGAGATGATACAGACACTAATCGATAAAGGATATGCTTATGTGGTAGAGGATGGCACCGTATATTATAAGACCAGAAGCTTTAAGGAGTACGGTAAGCTGTCTCATAAGAATCTGGATGACTTAAGAAGCGGCAATCGTTCTCTGTTAGTATCCGGTGAAGATCAGAAACAGGACCCGCTTGATTTTGTACTCTGGAAACCAAAGAAAGAAGGAGAGCCTTATTGGGAGTCTCCCTGGTGCCAGGGACGTCCGGGCTGGCATATTGAGTGCTCTGTTATGAGCAAAAAGTATCTGGGAGATGAGATTGATATCCATGCAGGTGGTGAGGATCTGATTTTCCCTCATCATGAGAATGAAATTGCCCAGTCAGAGGCAGCCAACGGCAAGGAGTTTGCCAAGTATTGGATGCATAATGGATTCCTTAACATTGACAATAAGAAGATGTCCAAATCAGCAGGCAACTTCTTTACTGTAAGGGATATTAGTGAGAAATATGATCTGCAGGTGCTTCGTTTCTTTATGCTTTCCGCGCACTACAGAAGTCCGCTTAACTTCAGCGCCGATTTGATGGAGGCAGCCAAGAACGGATTAGATCGTATCGTGACCAGTGTGAGCAACTTAAACTTCCTGTTGGAGAATGCCGGGAGCGAAACAATGACAGCAGAAGAAGAGAAGCTGGCAGAGGAAGCAAAGGAATATATTACCAAATTTGATGAGGCAATGGATGATGATTTTAATACAGCCGATGCCATTTCTGCTATCTTTGAGCTGGTGAAGTTTGCCAACACCAATGTGAAGGAAGGCGCAAGCAAAGCATTTATTCAGGCCATCAAAGAGGAAATTGTTCTGTTATCCGATATCTGCGGACTGATTGTAGACAAAAAAGAGGAAATTCTGGATACGGATATTGAAGCGCTGATTCAGGAAAGACAGGAAGCCAGAAAGGCTAAAAATTTTGCAAGGGCAGATGAGATCAGGGATACGCTGCTTGCAAAGGGCATTATTCTGGAAGATACACGAGAGGGTGTTAAATGGAAGAGAGCTTAACCATTTTAGAGGCAATCAAGAGAGACTTTGACTGCAAGGATGTGGATATCAGGACCTATTCCCCGCTCACGCTTGCTTATATCGGCGATGCCATCTACGATCTGGTGATTCGTACCATCGTAGTAGAGCGGGGAAACCGTTCTGCCAATAATCTTCATAAGAAAACGGTTACTTATGTGAATGCCAGAGTTCAGGCAAAGATGATGGACGTGTTGGAGGAGGAACTGACGGAGGAAGAGCAGACTGTCTATCATAGGGGTCGTAACGCCAAGTCTTACACTTCGGCCAAGAATGCTTCTATCATAGAGTACCGTAAGGCAACCGGATTGGAAGCATTGTGCGGTTATCTCTACCTTCAGGGAGAGCAGGAGCGGATGCTTACTTTAATCCGGACTGCTCTTGCCAAACTGGGGATGGATATTTGAGCCACATCAAAAGAAAGGAATCCTATATGGAACATACAGAATTTACCATTGAAGGCCGTAATGCCGTAATTGAAGCTTTCCGGGCCGGGCGGACGATTGATAAGATTTTTATATTGGATGGCTGTCAGGACGGACCGGTTCTGACCATCAAGAGAGAGGCTGTTAAACATGGAAGTCTCATTAAATATGTGACCAAGGAACGTCTGGATCAGATATCGGAGACGGGTAAGCATCAGGGAGTGATCGCTTATGCGGCTGCTTATGAATATGCAGAGGTAGAAGATATTCTGCAGAAGGCCAGGAATAAGGGGGAAGCACCCTTTCTTTTTCTGTTGGATAATATTGAGGACCCGCATAATTTGGGAGCCATTATCAGGACTGCCAACCTGGCAGGGGCTCATGGCGTGATTATTCCAAAGAACCGCGCTGTCGGGCTCACTGCGACCGTAGCAAAGGCTTCGGCGGGAGCCTTGAATTATACACCGGTAGCAAAGGTAACCAATTTGGGACAGACCATAGAGGAATTGAAAAAGGAAGGACTGTGGTTCGTCTGTGCCGATATGGATGGTACCCGGATGTATCAGTTGGATTTAAGAGGGCCGATTGGTCTGGTTATCGGAAATGAAGGAAGCGGTGTCGGACGTCTGGTTAAGGAGAAATGTGATTTCGTTGCCTCCATTCCGATGCAGGGAGATATTGATTCATTAAATGCCTCCGTGGCAGCCGGAGTGCTTGCCTATGAGATTGTAAGACAGAGGCTGCAATGAAGAAGAAAATGCGTAAGGTAAATGAAATATTATTGATCAGTATTTTTATATTGACGGCTTTGCTGACAGCAGTGGTAGGTCTGAAAGCATATGATATTTATGAAACGAACCGGGAGCTTCAAAAGGAGCAGGAAGAGAAAGCTTTTGAGGAAGTTCTTGCAAGAAATGCGGAAGCCCAGAATCGTGTGCAGGAAATGGAGTCAGAGATCCAGGAAATGACGAAGGATCGCCAGAAGTTGGAACAATTTATTACTGATATACAGAAAGCGGAACCGGCTGTTACTGATGAATTGACTGATTCAGTCAGCGAAAATGCAGGAGAGGAAACAATATCGAACAATGATGGTGTATCGGATAACACAGTCTCAGGCAATGGCAGTGTGTCGGATAACATGGTCTCAGGCAATGGAAGCGTGTCGGATAACACGGGCTCGGGCAATGGAAGCGTGTCGGATAATACTGTTTCAGGTAACAACAGCGTGTCAGGCAATACGGTATCGGGCAACGGCAGTGTGTCAGATAATACCGTATCGGGGAATGGGCTATTTGTGCAGCCGGAGATGACACTGGAGGAGCGCAGGCAGTTACATACTTCCACGGAGGAAACATTACTGATCAATGAGAGGGATCGGGAGCGGATTGCTGAAAGCCGGATTGATTTTTCGGGCAAGAAGATTGCCTGTCTGGGGGACAGTATTACGGAAGCTTCCAATCTGGATTCAGAGGAAGACTATCAGCAGTATTCTTATCCGGCGCAATTGAAGGAACTGCTTGGTGCGGAAGAAGTATATAATCTGGGAATTGGAGGATCTTCCATCGGACGGTATTGGGCGGATGCTTTTGTAGACCGTTATCAGGAGATTCCGGAGGATGTGGATATCATTATTGTCATGGGCGGAACCAATGACGGATTCTGCGTATCGGATCAGGAGTTCGGCAATCCGGAAGAGCGGGCTTACCGTACCTTCTGCGGAGATCTGGATGAACTGATGCGGGGACTGAAAGAGAATTATCCGGATGCGGATATCTTTTTTGCTACGCCGCTTCCGAATATTTTGCAGGATTATCTGATGAGTGAGCGCGATTATTTACTGCCACAAAAGGATTTCGTAGATGTAATATTAAGGATGGCACAGGAATATGATTTCGGACTGATAGATTTGTACAATTCTAATCTTCTGGATTCCCATGATGCGAATATCGTGGCAGAGTATATGCCGGACGGTGTTCATGGCAATCATGATGGATACCGGATTCTGGCAGAGCATTTTGCGGCAGAACTTGTGCGGTATTATGAAGAGGAACCTTACAGAGAGGATGGGTCGATTTCCGCTAATTCTCTTTCAGAAAATTCAACGGATAGGAAAGTGTGGTACTAAATTGAAGGAAGACTACGGACAGTACAGTGATGAAGAATTGCTGATCCGTCTTCGGGACGGAGAAGCTGCTATTACAGAGTATATTATGAATAAGTATAAGAATTTGGTCAGGAGCAAAGCAAAGTCCATGTATATTCTGGGAGCTGACAGCGATGATCTGATCCAGGAGGGGATGATCGGACTCTTCAAGGCCGTCAGGGATTATGATATAGGCAGGGATGCCAGTTTTTCCACCTTTGCTGATCTGTGCGTATCCAGACAGATGTATACCGCAGTGCAGGCATCCAGAAGACAGAAGCACATTCCGCTCAATACCTATATATCCCTTGACAACAGTGCAGGAACCAACCGTGAGGGAGAAGAAGAGAAGCTGGTTAATGTGCTGGTGGCCCGTTCCGGGCAGAACCCGGAGGAGATGGTAATAGACAGGGAGAATGTTGCACAGCTTGAAAGAACCATTGAGAAGGAACTCAGCAGCTTTGAGAAACAGGTGCTGGATCTGTATCTGACCGGTATGGGATATCAACAGATAGCCAGAGTGCTGGGGAAAGACGATAAGTCTACGGATAACGCACTACAGAGAATCAAGACGAAATTAAAGAAAGCTATTCGGGAAGAAAATACCACAAGATAAAATCAAGACTGTCCTTTTGGACAGTTTACAAATTGAAAATCTAATGATACAATTTAAAAAATGTTTGTGTAATTTGTGTAAAATTTAGGGGTAATTTGTGTAAAATCAAGGGAAATTGTGTAAGATTCAGATGAGAACATAGTGTCTGGTAGATTAGGCAGACTTCGAATCCCAAAGACGGGGTGGAGTCTGCCTTTTTTTGAACCCGGATGTTTGACAGAATAAGTGAAAGGGTGAATGAAAATGGAAGATTTTATATTACAGGTTCCTCAGTGGCAGGGGGAATTACGGTTTGATTATACCATGGTATCTTTCCTGATGATATGGATTGTACTGGCTGCTGCAATCATGCTCTGTATCTGGGGCTACAAATACTTTCAGAGTATGTGCCTTCTAGTACTTGGGAGTCTGTGCGGTGTGGTAGGTATTATCGTTGCGGATACAATGACAGAGAATCTTGTCCTGAAAATGATATTTTTTATAATGTTTGTATTCTTTGGTATTTGCTTCTTCTACTTCTTTTCGATTCTTCTGGTATGGGTGTTCAAATTATTAAAAATCGAAAAAGGTTTGTGCAGGATGGAGTATCTGTTTGCTGCACTTATGGGGAGTATTCTGGCAGGGGGAACCGTTTATCAGAAAATCTATCATAATTTCTGGATTGTTTCAGGTGCAACACTTATACTGGCTGTCTGGAGTATTGTGCATGGACGCAAGCGGGCAGCACAGAGAAAGCCCTTTCACACTTACGAAGATCTGTGTAAACTGAAGCCTTTGACGGAGGAATAGAAGGATGCTTGATGTTAACAGAAGAGAATTGAAGTATCTGGTTTCGCCGACTGAAGTGATGTATTTGAAACAGAAACTTGCGGCAGTACTTTCAGAGGACTTACATAACAGCGGGAATGGCTATATGGTGCGTTCCCTGTATTTTGACAGCTTGTCTGACCGTGACTTTGAAGATAAGGTGGATGGATATGATAAAAGACAGAAGATCAGGCTGCGGATTTATGATATCCATTCCGGACAGGCTAAACTGGAATTGAAAGAGAAAGAAGGAAATGCACAGCGAAAACGGTCTTTGTTGCTGAACTGTGAAGAAGCCGAAAGGATGATCCGGGGAGACTATACCTTTCTGATGACCCGAAATGAGGCAATTGCTCAAACGCTGTATACTATGATGGTTATGAAATGCTATAGACCCAGGTGCATCGTAGAATATGACAGGATGGCATTTTGTGCAGAGACAAATGATATCAGGATTACTTTTGACAGGAACCTAAGGGCTACCGAACTGAATTACAACCTATTTGAAGAAAACCTGATGCTGTATCCGGTCAGTGATACAGCGGCAGTAACCATGGAGGTTAAGTATAACGGTTTCCTTTTTACCTATATTAAGAATATTCTGAATCAGTCAGATAAAATGCAGATATCAAATAGCAAGTATTGCAGAGCACGAAGTATTTCCAAAAGAGGGAGGATATAGAATATGAAAGAGTTTTTGTATAATAGTTTGGTTACAACTTCCGGAGCACTTACCATTACGGATGTGACTATTAATTTTCTGGCAGCATGCATTATCAGTATATTGATTTATACATCCTATCGGATTTCCCATTCGGGAGCGGTTTACAGTCAGCGGTTTAATGTATCGCTTGTTATGCTGGTACTGGTGACAACACTGGTAATGAATGTAATAGGTAATAATATTGCACTTTCTCTGGGAATGGTCGGAGCACTTTCAATTGTGCGGTTCCGTACAGCAATTAAAGATCCAAGAGATACGGCGTATATTTTCTGGGCAATTGCAGTGGGAATCTGTTGCGGTGTGTCCGATTATCTGATTGCGGGAATAGGTACTTTTATTATCTTTATGTTTCTGATTCTTTTCGGATTTGTGAAGGATAATGAAAGGATTCTTGTTGTAATGAAACTGGATGCCGGAGCAATGGAGACTGTGGAAGGCATGATGACCTCGCTGTTTCAGGGGAAGGCGGTTCTCCGAGTGCAGAACGTGGAAGAAGACAGGGTAGAAATGATTTATGAGATTTCTGAAGTGCTTTTGAAGAAAGCGGAAAAAGTAAACGGCAATTGTGTGAAACAGATTTCCGGCATGGAGGGTATACACGCAGTCAGCCTTGTCAGACAGGATGATGAAATAAATCAATAGGGAGGCAGGATATGTCGCGTAGAAAAGTCATATGGATGATGCTTGGCATTGGACTGACAGGTATTTTGCTTCTCTATGGACTGACGGTGTTGCGCAGAGGGACGAATCCTCTGGAAAGGGAGAATCAGGAAGGCGTATATCAAACGCTTCCGGCAGACACGCAGACAGAGGACCCGTTGCTGTATATATCCGAAGACTTTATCGTAGAAGAGGGATTTCATACGAATCTTCCGATAGTGATCCTTTCCATTGAAGGGGAAATTACCCAGTATAAAAGCTTTGAGAACAGTACGGAAGTGGTAGATGAGAGCGTAGAACCTTATACAAGTGGTACAATACGTATTCTGGATTCTGGTAATGGGTATAACTGCCTGATGGACAAGCCGGTGTATTCAAGCGATATGAAGATTAAGAAAAGAGGACATACCTCTTTCTCCTATGATAAGCCGCAATACCTTATGAAAATGGTGCAAGCGGACGGTCTGGAAAATAAAACAGAGATTCTTGGTATGGGAGAAGGCGATTCATGGATTCTCAATGGCAGTATGGCAGATAAGAGTATGCTTAGAAATTATCTTTCTTATCGGATTGCATCGGAGATTGGCGGTAGTGCTATGGCGCCGGACAGTCGGTACTGTGAGGTGATACTGGAAAAGGAAGGACGTTATGAGTATCAGGGTGTCTATCTGCTGATGGAGACGATAGACAGGGGTGTAAACCGTGTCAATATTGATTCATATAATGAGAAGAATGCATATACCGGTTATATTGTGCGGAGAGACCGATATACGAATTTTGATGTAATGCTGGACACTTACGGCAGATTGAACAATCTTTCCCGGGAGTGGATCGGTGTGAAATATCCGGCAGCCGATCGCTTGACAGATCAGACCAAAAGTTTCATTGAACAGGATTTTTCCAAAACAGAACAGGTCATTTATTCTACGGATGAAACTGTTTTTAAAGCATATGATAAATACATAGATATTGATTCTTTTGTAGACTATTTTCTGATTAATGAATTTTTCGGCAATTATGATGCGGGAGAACATTCCACCTATATGTATAAAAATTCCGGGGAACGTCTGCATATCGGACCGGTCTGGGATTTTGATCAGGCAATGAACAATTATTTTCAGGACGAAATGGACCCTTATACACTGGCATTTCAGACGAAACCATGGTTTGCACAGCTTTCTAAGGACGAAAGATTCCTTGATTGTCTGAAAGAGCGTTACGCTGTGCTCCGCAAAGATGTTCTTTCTGAGGACCATATCTTTGCTGTGATGGATGAGACAGTGGCATATTTGAGATCAGCAAGACAACGTGAGTGGTATCGCTGGGAAGCAGATTATATGGATGGCTCCTTTACTAATCCGCATAATTATTATCTGCAGGATTATGTGAAAGATAATGTGACTGTCAGCAGATTCAACGATCAGTATGAACAGGAGTTATATACAATACGGACTTATCTGCACAAGCATGGTAATGCGATACAGATTGAGTTGACTAAGCTGTACGATTCGGCAGAGTATAATACTTCTTTGAAAAATGAAAATGAACTGTTCCTGTTGATTATTATGATGCTGTTTCTGGTTCCCTCCATTCTGATTAACCGTAAGGCATAATGGGGCACATAACAGTGGAGAGGAGTGGTAAGGATGATATTTAGTTTGCTGCAGGTGATTCCGTCGGATGCAGTAGCCGAGCGACATTATTTTCTGGAATCTTTGCAGGCAGAGCCTGCTTTGTGGTGTATCCGCGGAGCAGGGTTCGTGGCTGCTGTGGTTCTGCTTGTGTTGTACCGGAAAATGAAGAGGAAAGATGGAGAGTAGGAAATGCTGTTTTCAAGTATTGTATTTTTATTTTATTTTCTTCCCATAGTTTTCCTGCTATATTATGCACTTTCCTTTTCAAGGATGTTGCAGAATATACTGCTTTTATTAGCAAGCCTTGTGTTCTATGCATGGGGGGAACCGAAATACGTGTTTCTGATGATCGGTTCTATCCTGTTTAACTCCGGTATGGGATGGCTTGTGCAAAAGTGGAAAGGCAGGAAGCAAAAAGCGGCTTTGGCAGTTACGGTTGTCATGAATGTGGCGGTTTTATTTGTTTTCAAATATCTTGGATTTGTTTTGAAAAATTTTGGAATAACGGATACTCCGGTATCGAATCTGCCACTGCCAATAGGAATATCATTCTTTACCTTTCAGGCATTGTCATATGTTGTGGATGTGTATTGGGGGAGAACGAAAGCGGAGAATCCATTCTATGTGGGACTTTATATTTCCTTTTTTCCACAGCTGATAGCAGGACCGATCATTCAGTATAATACGGTGTCCGATCAGATCCGCAATCGTAAAGCCGGTTTTGATAAAATTGCAATAGGACTTAGTCGCTTTACTGCCGGTCTTGGTAAGAAGGTTCTGCTAAGTAACTGTTTTGCGGCTATTGCGGATAATGTATTCCAGTGGTCTGCCATCGGAACGGATAAGGTACCTGTTCCAGCCATGCTGGCATGGCTTGGCAGTATAGCCTATACTTTGCAGATTTATTTCGATTTTTCGGCTTATTCCGACATGGCTATTGGTCTTGCCCTTTGCTTTGGTTTTAAATTTGGAGAGAACTTTAACTATCCTTATATTGCCCAGTCTGTGTCTGATTTTTGGAAAAGATGGCATATCTCTCTGACAGACTGGTTCAGGGAATATGTATATTTTCCTCTTGGCGGCAGCAGGGTAAGCAATCAGGATTATATGGTTCGCAACATGTTTCTTGTATGGCTTTTGACAGGTATCTGGCATGGTGCAAACTGGACTTTCATTTTCTGGGGACTTTACTATTTTGTATTCCAGCTTGCGGAGCGGTTCTTCGAATATCCGAAGAAGATGAAGAGCAGGTTCCTGAAGCATTTCTATACATTAATGGTTGTGAATGCCGGATGGGTCGTATTCCGTGCCGATGATTTGTATCAGGCAGGGAGGTTTTTCTTAAATATGATGGGATTAAACAGCAACGGATTCTATAGCGACACGGCAGTGATGCTGATTCGTGAAAACTGGGTATTCTTACTGGCGGGTATTATCTTTTCCATGCCTGTTGCAAGGAATATGAACGAGATGTTGTATAAGAAGCCGGATTCTGTTGCCAATAAAGTCTGTACAGTACTTTATCCGGCAGGTATGCTGATTCTGTTAATTGTCAGTGTCAGTTATCTGGCAAGCGGCACCTATAATCCGTTTATTTACTTTAATTTCTAACCAATGGAAGGAATATGCAGAGGATGTCAAAGTATATATTAAAGAAGCGCATATTTGCCATCGTTTTCATTGTTGTCGTGTTTGGCTTTTCAGCGGTTAATTTTTATCATGGATATGAGGCGATTGGCGGCATCTGCAGCGAGGTGCTTTTAGATGGAAGCATCACGCAGCAGGATATGACGCAGTTGGAAAGCTCCATTACGGAGAATTTCTATGGCAGGATGAATTTTGTGGAGACCTATGCCTACATACAGACGCTCTTAGACAAAAGGGAATGTAACAACTTTACTTATATAAAGGATGAGAATGGATTTCTGCATTATGCTTCCTTTTACAGGGAAGAAGATTCCAATCTGTTTGAATATGCAATGAGAGTAAAACGGCTTCAGGATTATGCAGAATCTGCCGGAACCAAGGTGCTTTTTGTGGTACCGCCGGGAAAATATAATAAAGAATATACAAGGTTTCGTACCGGAATGCCGGTCAATGATCCAAACTGGCTCGTGGATGAGATGATGTTCTATTTGAACCGTCTGGGAGTTGAGACTTTGGATTTGCGGGAGGATCTGCCGAATGAGGAGCTTACTTATGAGGAAACATTTTTCAGAACAGATCACCACTGGACGATTCCTGCCGCTTTTGAAGCAAGCTGTGTGATTGTAGATAAGATAGAAGAAAGCTTTGGGGAGGATCTTGACCCGGACGATTATTATACGGATATAGCTAATTATGACGTTGTAACCTATCGCTCCGGTATGCTCGGTTCCATGGGACGGCGAACAGGTGCCAATTTTTGCGGCATAGAAGATTTCACTGCGTTGTGGCCCCATTATGAGGGGCAGTTTACCAGAGAATGTATGACGGAAGGCGGACACTCAAACAAGAAGCAAGGTAGTTTCCAGGAGGTATTGATGGAAACCTCTGTCTTAACGGAGAGAACAGATATTTATTCTGATTCGCAATATTCACTTTATCTTAATGGGTTACGAATTTATGAAAAAATTATTAATGAGGAAAACCCGGAAGGAACAAGAATCTTTTTTATTCGTGATTCCTATTTCTCACCGGTAATGGCATTTCTTATGCCGATGTGTGGTGAGATTGATGCAATCTGGTCATTGGAGGAGTCACATGATCTTGATATAGAAAGTTATATTAAGAATAATGAGTTTGACTATATTATTGTGGAAGTATATCCATACAATTTGAATGAAGAGGCGTTTAACTATTTTAAGAAGGAGGATTAAAGTGGAAAAAAGGGGAATAAAAGGGATGGACTCTAAGGAAGTCTTTCATATGTGGAAAGGACGGATATGGTTTCTGATCAATATGTTCTTTTCCGTGATGTATCTGTTGTGGCGTATTTTCTTTACCATACCTTTTGAGTACGGAATCGTTTCTATCGTTGCGGGTATTGCCCTGTTGGTTGTAGAAGTCCTTGGTATGGTAGAAGCATTGATACACTATGCAAATATGGCGGAGGTAAAGGGATATCCGCTTCCTGAAATATCCGCGGATCAGTTCCCGGATGTGGATATTTTTATTGCGACTTACAGTGAGGAATGCAGCCTACTGTATAAGACAATAAACGGATGTAAATATATGGATTATCCGGATAAGAGCAAGGTACATATCTATTTGTGTGATGACAACAGAAGACCGGAAATGCGTGCTCTTGCAGAGAAAATGGGAGTGCATTATCTGGACAGGCCGGATAATGAGGGAGCAAAGGCAGGCAATCTGAACAACGCTTTGGCACATTCTTCCTCACCGTATGTAGTAACCCTGGATGCAGATATGATTCCGAAGAGTGATTTTCTTCTTAAGACCATTCCTTATTTTGTAGATGCTGAGAGGCGTAATAAGGGGCGTAAGGATGAAGACCAGATTAAACTGGGTTTTTTGCAGACGCCGCAGTGTTTTTATAATCCTGATCTGTTTCAGTTCAATCTGTTCTCAGAGGGCAGGATACCTAATGAACAGGACTATTTTTACAAGGATATTCAGGTGGCGAGAACGAAGACAAACAGTGTCATCTATGGCGGTTCTAACACTGTGATTGCAAGGGAGGCGCTGGAGGCCATTGGAGGTTTCTATACAGAGGCTATTACAGAGGATTTTGCGACAGGTATTCTGATGGAACGTGCCGGTTATGTCAGTCTGGGCATTGGAGAACCATTGGCATCCGGAATGTCGGCAACAGACCTGAAAGGGCTCGTTCAGCAGAGAGTTCGCTGGGCAAGGGGTGTTATCTCAACCGGGCGAAAGATGCATATTTTTACGACAAAGGAGTTATCCTTTGCCCAGAAAATGAATTATTGGGCATCCATCTGGTATTGGTACGCACCTTTAAAACGTCTTATTTATATTATGTCTCCGATTCTTTATGCAACCTTCGGTTTCATGGTATTTAAATGTACACTGATTCAGGTGCTCATTTTCTGGCTGCCAATGTATATAACCAGTAATATCAGTTTGAGAATGTTGAGTAATAATATACGTTCTACCAAGTGGACCGGCATCTATGAAACAGTCTTGTTCCCCTATATGTTGCTTCCGGTGTTGTTAGAGAGCGTGGGAATCACCCTGAAGAAATTCAAGGTAACTGATAAAGGGGTACAGCAGAGCAAAAAAGGGCACAATTTTATTTACACAATTCCCTTTTTGATTTTGATTATCTTATCAATATTTGGTATCATAAACTGTATCCGTATCATGTTTGACAGTGGTTCCTTCGGACCGATTGTCGTTCTGTTCTGGCTGATTAACAATTTATTCCTTTTAGTGATGTCATTGTTTTTTGTTGACGGACGGATACCGTATCGTAAGGCAGAACGCGTCAGGGTCATGCTGGATGGCCGGATAGATGACGGCAGGAGTGTTCGAAACGGAACTATCCGAGATATTTCGGAGACAGGCATTTCTGTTCTTTTGGAAGAACCCTATTACCTTGAGGCAGATTCTATGGTGAGTGTTGAGATGGAGAGCGGGCAGTATCATGCGAAGCTGAAGGCACAGATTGTATTTGTAAGTCAGCAGGGAAGACAGTGGAATTATTCCATGAAGATTTTGGATTACGGGGATTCCTATGATGAATATCTGCAGATGCTATATGACAGAGTTCCGGTGCTGCCGCAGGAGATTAAAAGGGATAGCGGCAGTTTTGAGGATCTTAAACTGAATACACAGAAAAGACTGACTACGCCTTTCTTTCAGAAAAGGCAATATCCGAGAATTCTGCTGGATGTCAAAGTAGATTGTTACTTACCTGAAGGAGAATCCCGCAAACTGTATGGGCAGGTTCTGCTGCATGATTTTAATTACTGTTATGCCTGCGTGGAGCATGGCATGAAACAGGAAAAGATCGTGCTAAAGCTTCCGCTGGATATAGAATTGGAGTGCCGTTATGAGAAAGAGCTGCACTCGGGATATCAGTTATATGAGGTAATAAATATAAAAGATCTGCTGGCTGATACAGAACGGATGGAGCGTCTCTTGGCATGGCTGAAAGAAACGAATGAGGAAGCATTGAATCAGCAGGAAACAAACAGACGTAAGAATGCGGCTCAAAAGAAGAAGGAAGAAAAGAAAAAGGAATTTGATGAAACCGATCTGGTATCTTAAGGTTCCGACGGGAGAACACAGCACATTATGATGAGGAAGATAAGGTCAATGGCAACGTTTGCAGTGATGTTTGTTTTGTGTCTGGCAGCTATCGTTGCAGGAATACGATGGAAAAAGGGCGAAAATCTGCGGTTTGCAAAGCGGCTGGGAGTTGGTATCAATCTGGGAAATTCGCTGGATGCTATCGGACTGCGGGATTATAAGCCGGATGCAGAAGAACTGGAATATGAGATTTCATGGAAGAATCCTGTCATTACACGAAATCAGTTTAAGGCCATACGGGAAGCAGGATTTCAGACTGTGAGAATTCCTGTCAGTTGGGCAGAACATATGGATGAAGAGGGAAATGTGTCGGAAGTATGGATGAACCGAGTGCAGGAAGTAGTAGATATGGCATTGGAAGAAGACCTGTACGTAATCCTTGATACCCATCATGAGAATTGGATGAGTCTGATACCGGATCAGGAGGAGGCCATTGAAGACCGGCTGCGGGCATTATGGAAGCAGATAGCCGTACGATTTGAGTCTTATGATGAAAAATTACTGTTTGAAGGTATGAATGAACCAAGACAGCATGACAGTGAGTACGAGTGGAATGAAGGGACAGAAGAACTTCGGAAGATGGTAAATGATCTGAATCTTGCTTTTGTGGAAACTGTCAGAGAGAGCGGTGGAAAGAATAAGAGCAGATACCTTCTGATCACAACCTACGCAGGACATAATCTGGAACAGGTTATGGAGGATCTTGAAGTTCCTAAGGGACATATTCTGGTTTCCATACATGCCTATCTGCCATATGATTTTTGTCAGAATAAAGAGGGAAGCACACAGTGGAGTGAGGATAACCTCCGGGATACTGAAGAACTACAGAGAGCTTTTATGCAGATGAATCACTTATTTATTCAAGAAGGTATACCGGTTGTAGTGTCGGAATTCGGCTGTGTGGATAAAAATAATCCGGAGAGCAGGCAGGTATGGACACAGTATTTTATAAAGCTGGCAAAGGAGAATGATATTACCTGTGTCTGGTGGGACAATGGGAGCACTTATCAACTGTTAGACAGAGAAAATAACAGTTGGAAATATCCGGAGTTGGTAGAAAGTCTGACCGGCAAGTCACTTGAATAGCATAATTGCAATCTGTTCATAAAATATTAAGAGCAATTATGCATTCAAGAATCTGACAAAAAACATTGGCCGGGCTTGACAAAGTTAAAATGGCTATGATATACTACAACTCGTGGCAAAAAGTATATCTTTAGTCAACAAGCTGGTATGGCTCAGTCGGTAGAGCGTCGCATTGGTAGTGCGGAGGTCACGGGTCCGATTCCCGTTACCAGCTTTATACAATGAAAGTCTTATACTCTTGAGTGTAAGGCTTTTTTTGTGTGTAAAAATTGCAATTTGGCTGTATTTGGAAGAAGAAAGGAGAACGCATGAGCAGGAGGAAAAACAAAAAATGGGTGCTGATAGGGCTCGTTTTGTTGTTACTAATGATAACAGCCTTTGTAATTTACGTTTTGATACAACAGCAGAGGAGAGAGACAAGTGCCGATACGCTGACTTTAGAACAAACAGATTATTCGGCAGCAGATAAGATCACGGAAGCTTTAGAAAAGCTTGAAGATAATCCGGAAAAGGCCGGGGTTATTACGGATATAAATACGATAGACAAAGAAGTTGGAATCTGCTTTGAAGGAACGGCAGACAGCCGGTTGATACAGCAGATTCTGGATGAGCTGAAGGCACATGATATACATGCAACCTTTTTTATATCAGCAGTGGACGTCGGTGAGGATACAAGTGTGGTCAATAGTATTCTGCAATCGGGCCATGATCTGGGAAGCTATACTTTGCATGGAACACCTCATATGGAAATGCTCACGAGAGAGGAATTGGTAGAAGATTTCTGCCGTGCCCAGGTAGTATATGAGGATAAGATTGGTATAACCCCTACGATTCTGAAGTGTAATGCAACAGATCAGACGCAGGATATCCTGGAGACGGCGGCAGTCAGCGGATATGACAGGGTGTTATATCCTACCCATTATCTTAATTATGCCAGTTTTTCCAATCAGGAAATGGCACAGAATTATGTCAGAAATGTAGAAAAAGGAAGTATCATTACCGTTAAGATGAACGGATATCTGGATAAACTGGAATATGAGGAGGATAAGAAGGAGGCGAAACCGGCAAAGGATAAACAGGCTGGGTTGAATCTATATCAACAGGAAGACGAGAATCTGTCAGAAGATGAAAGATTGCTGCAGGTCGTGAAATGGCTTCTTGATGCACTTGATGAGGAAGGATATAAGACAGTTCCGATAAGCACTTTTCCCAGTCAGGATATGGGAGATCTGGCAGCACAATATGAGGTTATGGAAGAACAGTATCAGGATGAAATGGCAGAGATTATTACTGCAGTTCATACAACAGACCGGGAGACTGCATTTATTTTTCGGGGCTTGGGGGATACTGAAGAACTTACCAATGTGTTGGCAGTTTTGCAGGAGATCGGGGCAACCGCTACTTTCTTTGTGACGGGAGAAGAAATTGACCGCTATCCGGATCAGATACAGCAGATCCTGGATGCAGGCTGTGAGATCGGAAATGGAGGATATCTCGGTAAAGATATGAAGGAGATGTCCTTTGGTGAGATATGCGAGGACATTTATAAGAATGATCTTGTACTGGCAGATGTTGGCGTGGAAAGTGATCTGTTTATGCCGCCTTACGGTGTGATTACGGAAGAGGTACAGATGGCTGCAGCGGCTATGGGGAAAAAGCTGATTCTCTATAATTCTTCCCCTACAAGAACAGAGTATGTCCAAAAGAAGTATACGGGGCAGGAGGTGGTAAGGGAATATTACTCTGATTCCCGCCTTGTGTTGTGTCGGGGAGATATTACTTACTTCAATATGAAGGTGTATGAGGAGACAAAAGATACGGCGGATCTGGTGCGGGCGGTTTATCAATATAAGGTATTACCAACAGATTATGGTAAGCAGAAGGATCATATTTTACAGGTATGCAGTGTGTCGCAGCTTTTGGATCATACATGGAGTTACCCGGCGGCAACAAATGTTACATATAATGCTGTTGGAACGAGTGGCAGAATGCAGTCTGCTATTGAACAGATGCTGCAGGAAGGGTATATCGGCAATCCCTATTTGGAGTTGGGAGGTTTCGCGGAGGAAGAACTGGCAATACTTGATCGTACGGGACGTATCAATACCGGAGGTTCCAATACGGTATTCCTTACTTTTGATGACTGGGGAAATGAAGCCACAATCGGTAAAGTATTGTATGTATTGGATAAGCATAATGTGAAAGCCACCTTTTTCATTAAGACAGAGTATGTGATGGACGGCAGCAGTGAGAATCTTTTGCGGGCAATTGCGGAGAAGGGGCATGATGTTGCCTCCCATACGCATACTCATATGACAATTGACATCACGCAGGATCTGGTGCCGGTACTGCAGCGGGATCTGGTGAAATCCAATCAGGTGTTATCAAACGTGGTAGGAGATACGGGAAGATTGACGGACTATTTCAGACCGCCTACACTGGCAGTCAATAAATTGGGAGTCGGTACGGTCTTTGATTGCGGTTTCGGATACATTGTAAACGCCGATATCAGTACGGGAGACTATGATGCCGGCAGTGTGGAGGAGGTGTATGATACGCTGCTTAATGGCGTGAGACTGGATAGCGGGGAAAGGATGACGATACAGGATGGCAGCATTATTGTGATGCATATTAATACACATTCTATCTATACAGCCCAGGGACTTGACCGCTATCTGAACTATGTGGAGAGTCTTCCTGATGGAGATCCGGGCAAATTTCATTTTGCAAGGCTGAGTGATTATCTGAAGTAGAATAATTTTTGTAGTAAAAGAGGGATGGATATTATGAAAAAGAAAGAAGATAAGAAAACAAATCCCACAGAAGATATTCTTTTACGACAGAAGAACGACCGGCGCATGCTGTCCTATGTGCCGGATAAACAGAAAATGCGTGATTATGTGGACAGACGCGGCAGCAAGACATTGGAAAGCTTTGAAAATAAGGCAGATGACTATATTAAGAGTATCCAGTCAGGGATTCGTTATGAGGTTGATTATTGTGTCAAAGTAGTAGTGAAAGGTAAGAAGTGCAGAAAGAGATTTACCTGTAAAGGAATCGATATTTCTTCTACCGGAATATTGCTGCAGGTGGAGGATGAAATACAACAGAAGATGCTTCGGGAAGCTGACAGGATATATCTGGATTTTAAAATAATTCCCGGTTCCATGCCGGAAGGTTATGAAATGAGAGTAAAGCAGCATGCCAGGCTGGTTCGTACCATTACCACACCGGACAATATATTATTGTGTGGAATGGAGTTTTGTAAGAATCTGACAGAGTATGCAGCCAAAAGAAAAGATAACTATATGCTGGCGATTGCAGCATTTTTGCTTTTCTGTGTTTCGTTGTTTATTGTAATGATGAGATTAGAGAGTATTCTTTATTTCAAATTCAATAAATGGCTGTATTTATATAGTATTATTGCTGCATCTTTTCTCTTAAGCAGATATTTGTTTGGTGCCTTCTACCGGCCGGTACCGATTGATAAGGATTATACGCCCGGAGTGACGATCATCATTCCGTGCTTTAATGAGGAAGAATGGATTGACCGGACTATTTTAAGTTGTGTGAATCAGGACTATCCGGTGGATAAGCTGGAGATTATTGTGGTAGATGACCATTCCAATGACCGGTCCGTAGAAAGGATACAGGAAACGATAGAACAGCTTGAATCAGAGGAGGAACATTACGAAATTGCCAGGCGGGTTTCTTATATCGTACAGCCTGAGAATAAAGGAAAAAGAGATGCTTTATGTGAAGGAGTTAAAGTGGCACAACATGAACTGGTCGTATTTGTGGATTCTGACAGCTTCTTAGATCCGTTTGCCGTCCGTAATCTGGTGCAGCCCTTTAAGGACCCTAAGATGGGAGGTGTGGCAGGACGTACCGATGTGGCCAATACCTATACTAATGCGTTGACGAAAATGCAGTCGGTACGCTATTATATCTCATTTCGCATCATGAAAGCGGCGGAGGCTTATTTTGATGGGGTAACCTGTCTGTCCGGTCCGTTGTCCTGCTATCGGAAACAAATCGTTCTGGATAATATGGATAACTGGCTGAACCAGAAATTTCTGGGGCAGAAGGCCACTTTTGGAGATGACCGTGCTATGACGAATTTTGTGCTGGGACATCACAGAACCGGTTATCAGGATACAGCGATTTGTTCTACCATCGTCCCTAATAATTATAGGGTATTTCTAAAGCAGCAGATGCGTTGGAAACGGTCATGGCTTCGGGAATCCATTATGGCAGGCCGGTTTATGTGGCGTAAAGAGCCTTTTATGGCAGTTTTCTTTTATATAGGATTAATTGTCCCGGTGGCAGCCCCTGTGGTGGTCTTGTATAATCTGGTCTATGTGCCGATTGTGCAGAGAGTTTTTCCCACTACTTTTCTGGTGGGACTATTGCTTATGTCATTGATCATGAGTGTGGCACAGCTATTGCTCAGACGAAGCAGTACATGGTTATATGGATTGTTGTTCTGTATTTATTATGAAGCGGTACTTTTATGGCAGATGCCGATTGCGTGGGTTACTTTCTGGAAATCTACCTGGGGTACCCGTATGACACCGGAGGATCTGAAGGAACAGGAGAGAAAGAAAAGGAAAGGGGTGAAGAAGGGAGGCATGAGCAATGAGCATGCGCAGGCCTAAGGATCCGGTACGTCTCAAAAACAGAAAGAAAGTAGTGAGAAGCATTGCAGAAGGAATAACTCTCATAGGGTTGCTGGTTCTGATTCTTTGTGCTGTCCATACTTTTGATTCCTATAAACCTTATGAAGAGACATGGACAGAAATGGCGACGGATGAGGAAGACACCGGATTTATAGCACTATCCTATTTCGGTGTCGACCGTAATGAAACGAAGACCCTGATCAGTACGGAACGGCTGCAGGAGCATATGGATGCCCTGTCAGCCTCCGGATATGTGACAATCACCCAGCAGGATATTTTGGATTACTATAGGGAGGATAAGAAACTCCCAAAGAAAGCCCTGTTCCTTATGTTTGAGGATGGCCGTCGGGATACGGCAATCTTTGCCCAGAAAGTGACGGAGAAATATAATTATATTTCCACTATCCTGACCTATGCCCGGAAATTTGAGACCAAGGACAGTAAGTTTCTGATGCCGGAGGATCTGGAGGAGCTTAAGAAGGGTAGCTTCTGTGAACTGGGGACCAATGGTTATCGATTGGAGTACATTAATGTATATGATCGTTATGGCAGATTCCTGGGCAATCTGAATACACTGGAATATGCTAAGGTGCAGCCTTGTCTGGGCAGAAAATATAATCATTATCTGATGGATTACATCAGGGATGAATATGAAATCCCGAGAGAGTCCTATGAGCAAATGAAGGCCCGGATTGATTATGACTATGATGAGATGGAGCGGATCTATACAGAGGAATTGGGAGAAATGCCGGGGCTATATGTGCTGATGCACTCCAATACAGGGATGTTTGGTGAGAATGAAAAGGTGAGTGCCGTTAATCAGGACAGAATCTATGAGTTGTTTGACATGAATTTCAACAGAGAGGGATATGCACTGAATACGCAGGAGTCTTCCCTCTACGACCTGACCAGAATGCAGCCCCAGTCTTACTGGCATGCAAATCATCTTCTCATGCGTATCCGGGATGATACGGATCAGGAGCTGGCATGGGTCGACGGCGATGCGGAACGTAAATCGCATTGGGATGAACTGGATGGCAAGGCAGAATTCCGGAAGAACGAAATCTATCTGACCTGTGAGCCGGAAACGGTTGGAACACTCCGGCTCAGGGGCAGTGAGCAGTATCAGGATGTTGTCGTAAATACAAGACTGACCGGTAATAAGATGGGAATCCAGAGTGTATATGTGAGAGCGGATGAACACCATGAGCAGGGCATCTGTGTAAAGGTCGAGAACAATGAGCTGTATATCCTGGATGGAAAGAAGCAGATTTATCACAAAAATCTGGATAAACTGACCCGGGTGGAACCTGTCTCCGCGGAAGAGGGTGCTGAGGAGTATGTGGAGGAGATTAACCTCAATGATCCGGCAGACAGACAGCTTTATATTTCCGTGAAAGGAAATCTTCTGACGGTATCGGTGGATGGTTATGTTGCAGTCCGGGATGAAGAAATCAGCACGACCGATGCAGGATATATTTTCATTCAGTCCGGCTGGGGCGGTGAGGCATACAGTCAGAGAAATTTGACGGATGATGTGTATGACGGCGTATTTGTGGATTTTGAGGTAACTGAGAATATGGGAGCGGAAAAAGAAACAGTGCTCTATGATAATAAACTCCATGGATTAGAATGGCTGGGGAATGAAAGCAGCCGGATATGGAAACGGATTGAGAATTGGTTTATCGATACTTTCTAATGGAGCAAGTTTGTGAATATAGGAGAAAAAAGAGATGACAATAATATATACTAAGAAGATAAAGGGTATAATCCTTTTGATTGTAGCATTTTTCCTGATGACAGGGTGCGGTGCCAAAACACTTGATATCAGTTATTCTGTCTGGAATGCATACTGGAATCTGGAAGGAGCAGAGGCTCAGACGAAGACCATGGCAGAACATATAGAGAATGTCAACTTTTTTGCGGCGTATTTTGATGAGGATGATTCTGTTTTCATTCCACAGGCTACGCAGGATTTCTATGCAGCCAATGCCGGTTCTTATCAGAAAAGAGGATGGAACTGTTACCTGACGGTGGTAAACGATCAGAAACTGGCAGATGATTCTTCTGCTTTGAAATCGACAGAACTGTTGTACCGTTTGCTGGAGAAAGAGGAGGATTATAAATCTCATGCGGAGAGCCTGATTACGCTTGCGAAAGATGCAGGATATGACGGACTGGAGATTGATTATGAAAATATCCGTAAGGATGCCGTGCTGTGGGAGTATTTCATGAATTTTACAGAGTATCTCTATGATCGGTGCACAGAAGAAGGACTGCTTCTTCGGATTGTCATTGAGACAGATATCGATGCGGAGAAGATTTCATGGGTAGAGGGTCCCATTTATTGCGTAATGTGTTATAATCTTTATGGAAGCCATTCTGAACCGGGTCCTAAGGCTGACAGGGCTTTTTTGGAGCAGGTCATGGAGGAAATGAGTTATGTGCCGGGGCCGGTGGATTATGCACTTGCCAATGGCGGTTTTGACTGGAGCGAGGATGGATCAGTCAAGGGACTTACGGTAAAACAGGCTGAAGTGCTGATGGCGGAATATGGTGCGAAGGTGCAGACAGATGAAAGTGCTGCAAAATACTTCAAATATGTAGATGAAAATGGCACCAGTCATGAAGTATGGTATGGAGATCAGGAAACTCTGGAGACATGGATGGGCTGGCTGCAGACTGGTGACAATTGGAATTATTCCATCTGGCGTCTTGGAGAATAAATAAGGATACTAAGGAGGAATGGGAATGAGTAAAATACTTGGAAAGGCTCTGCCGAATCTGCCATGGCAGGATAAGCCTGAGGGGGAGAAAATGCCGGTATGGCGTTACAGCGAGAATCCGATTATCGGAAGAAATGCACAGAAGCGTTCCAACAGTGTGTTCAACAGCGCGGTGGTAGCCTTTGAGGATGGTTTTGCAGGGGTGTTCCGGTGTGACAGCAGATCAGTCAGTATGGACATCTTTCCGGGATTTTCCAAGGACGGGATACATTGGCAGATCAGTGATACCCCAATAAGCTTTGAGGGAGAAGACCCTGAGGTTACGAAACGTGAATATCGTTATGACCCCCGTGTCTGCTTTATCGAGGATCGGTATTATATTACATGGTGTAACGGTTATCATGGGCCTACCATCGGTATTGCGTATACATTTGATTTCCGCAAGTTTTACCAGTTGGAGAATGCCTTTTTACCCTATAACAGGAATGGTGTGTTATTCCCAAGAAAGATCAATGGGCGTTATATGATGCTCTCAAGACCTTCTGATACAGGACATACGCCCTTTGGCGATATTTTCTGCAGTCAGAGTCCGGATTTGGAATTCTGGGGTCATCACAGGCATGTGATGAGTACGGTGAAAGGGGATGAATCTGCATGGCAGTCCACTAAGATCGGTCCCGGCCCCGTACCCATTGAGACGGATGAAGGATGGTTGTTAATTTATCACGGCGTGATTACGACCTGTAACGGCTTCGTATATCGTATGGGAGTGGCACTTTTGGACAGAGATGAGCCGTGGAAGGTTTTGCGCAGGAGCAGAGATTATATTCTGGCGCCTTATGAATATTATGAGTGTGTCGGGGATGTGCCGAATGTTGTATTTCCCTGTACCGCATTAGCAGATGCCGAAACGGGCAGAATCACGATCTATTATGGATGTGCCGATACTGTGACGGGTATGGCATTTACAACTGTAGATGAACTTATGAAGTACATGGAAGAAAATCCACTTTTGGAAGAGTAACTGCTGTGCCGTTGTCTTACCTGAGGATTCCTATATGAGGTTTCTTCGGGTATTGCGGCTTGTCATGGCAGCAGGAATGGAGTACAATTAATTAATACGGGCACATAATCGTGTAGATGCCGTAGGATGAATATTAGGAATACAGAATGTCGGAAAGGAAGGCGGAAGGTAATGGATTTCTTAGACAAACTGGGTGAAACAATTACCATGAAAGGAAAGGAAGTAACGGATAAGGCGAAAGACCTGGCGGAGATTGCCAATCTGAAGAGCCAGATCAGCACCTGCGAGGATGTGATTAAGAAAAATTACATTGAACTTGGTAAAATCTATTATGAGAAACATAGCATGACACCGGATGAAGAATGTGAGGAAGCATGCAGTGCCATCACCAATGCACAGAATGCCATCGTAGATTTGCAGGCTAAGATTAAAGAAATCAAAGGAATTTAACACCTGTCAATAAAGAAGAGGTATCGGTTTTTCCGATACCTCTTTTGTGTGCAAGATTCGCTGTTAAGCTATTGTGCAGCTCCTTCCTGAGCCTGCCCTGCCGCTTCCTGAGCCGCAGCGGCAGCAGCGGCGGCTGCATCTACAGCCCGTTGTTCCATCTCAGCCCGTTGTGCATTCAGAATATTCTCATAATCCGGATTCGCAAAGAATTCAGCGTTATGTGGACATACATTGGTTGGAGTTACGGGTTCTGTTGTGACAGAACCGTCCTCGTGTACAACTTCTTCTGTCGCAGGCGTGGTCCCCATTGCGGCAGCTGTTCCGCTCTGTAAGGACACATCTTCAACCGGAGTAAGCTCTAATACACCTTCCACCTTAAACGGACAAAATTCCGTGGCGGGTAGGTTACTGTACTGGCACACCTGACCAGCATAGTGTACATCACAAGTCTCTTCGGGAACAGTACCTTCTGCAAAGTATTCTGTACGCAGAGTGCCGTCGCACAGACCGGCAATCGGTAATTTACCGGAACGGGAGCATACTGTAGCAGTTACAATGCCGGCGGGAACTGAGAAGGATTCATTGGGCAGTTCCTCATGAATCTTGGACATGACCGCACGCCACAATTTCTTGGCAAGATTCTTCTCATCTCCGCTAAGTTTTACATTATTATCATATCCTGCCCAGGTAGTAGCCGTGTAGTAAGGAGTATAGCCTGCAAACCATACATCATTGTAATCGGATGTGGTTCCGGTCTTACCGGCAATTGCCATACCACCGAAGTTTACGGAACCTCCGGTACCGCTTGTTACTACATCGACCATAGCATCTGTCAGCAGGAAAGCTGTAGTCTCTTTAATAACCTGTTTAGACTGAGGTGTTGTATTATCCAGAATAATATTGCCGTCATGATCTACAACTTTTGTATAAAGCTTTGGTTTGATGTACGTACCATGATTAGCAATACATGCATAAGCAGCATTTAACTCTTCATTGGTTACACCGTTGGTGATTCCGCCCAGTGCAAGAGACTGCTGGATATCGGAGAATACCTGACCATTGATTTCTTTTCGCTCTTCCAATGTGGTAAATCCGAAATTAACCAGATAGTCAAAACCTAACTGCGGTGTAATCTGTGTCAGCGTTTTAACCGCTACAATATTCATGGAATCTCTGATACCATCTCTCAGGGAAGAAAGACCACGATATTGTTCACCGTACCAGTTGGCTACGGGACGGCCTCCGGCATAATTGAAGGGCGCGTCATTCATGACGGTAGCAAGAGTAAGTCCGGCACTGTCCAGAGCAGGTGCATAAGTAGATACAATCTTAAAGGTAGATCCGGGCTGTCTGGTGGTATCGGTAGCACGGTTCAGGGTACGGCTGCCGGATTTGGCACCACGACCGCCTTCCATGGCAACGATGTAGCCTGTACTCTGGTCTTCTACCACTAAGGATACCTGAGGCTGGGGTGTCAGACTGATTGTTTCGCCATATACCTCATCTCCGGCACTCATGATCGCTTCTTTGTAGGCTTCAATATCCTGATAAGCTTCTTCCTGGGAAGAATAAATCAGATTAAAGTTGTTGGAACGGTTTTCTTTCCAATAGGAACGGAACATTTCGGTGCTGTAGTTCTCATGATCTCCATTGCTCTTTTCGATAGTCAGCTCATAAGTCAGATACCACTTGGTATTGGCAGGGAAATTGCTTTCATCTGCAAAGGCTTCATCGCAAATTTTTTGAATCTTCGGGTCCTGTGTGGAGTAAATCTTAAGGCCGCCGCTGTAAAGCAGGGTATATGCCTGCGTCTCGTTGTAGCCTGCGGCGATCAGATCCTCCAGTACATCATCTGTCAGTGCATCGACAAAGTATGTATTGACAGAACTGTCTTCATTTTCGGAATCTGCAATCTGAATACGGGAATAGACGTCGTCGGCCATTGCTTCGTCGTATTCTTCCTGTGTGATGTATCCCTGATCCTTCATGTCACGAAGTACCTTCTCACGACGCTCGGCATTCTTATCCGGGTGCGTAATAGGATTGTACCGGGACGGATTCTTGGTAATGCCCGCAATAACGGCGCACTCGGACAGAGTCAGATCACTGACGGATTTGTTAAAATAACGCAGGGAAGCTGCCTGTACACCAAGCGTATTCTGCCCTAAGTTGATGGTGTTCATATAGTTGATCAGAATGGTATCTTTATCCATTACCTTCTCAAGCTCTAATGCAAGATACTGTTCCTGAATCTTACGCTTTACTCTGTCGGCAAAGGAATCCTCGCTTGTCCAGTCTGTAAAGACATTGTTTTTCAGGAGCTGCTGAGTAATGGTACTGGCACCTTCCGAGAAATGTCCTCCATTTTGTATGCCAACGACACCGGCACGGATGATACCTTTAATATCAATACCATTGTGGTCATAGAAACGGGAATCCTCGATCGCTACAAAAGCATTCTGCAGATCTTCCGGTACCATGTCGATTGTAACCGGAATACGGTTACTGTCGGTAGAAACCAGCTTGGCAGTCTGGTTGCCTTCTATATCATATACAAAGGTAGAAAATCCGGTAGGTGTAACATCAATGTTGCCAATGTCTGGAGCTGTTGCCAGAATACCCTTAAATATACCGATACCGGCACTGGTACCGATGATGGCAACTCCTATCAACGCAATCAGAAATATCTGAACAAAGGTAAACCCGATTTTTTTACCCCACTTTTTGGATGTTGAATTCAGTGCCTGCTGTTTCTTGCGGACACCTTTTTTACCATAATTCATGAATACTGCCTCCTTAGGCATAAATAACCTATCTTGCATTATAACAAAGTTTAACTGCTAAATAAAGGATTTTTATACTATCTTAAGAATTGTTCACAATTCTATACAGTTTTATTCTGCTTGTGTGGAGAATGTGAAAATGATATGATATAGTAATGTGAGAAGAATTTCTAGAGAAAGGATGGTTTCATCCGGCAGAGGCTTCGGATGAAATAGAGTTGCATGGAATCTGGTCACAGGTTGGAGCCATATAAGATTATAGAATATGGGGGTATGGGTGAAATCGAGGAGAAGAAATCCCGGTTTATCGCCCATGTGGCAGCAGCGTCTACCGAGGCGGAGGCGCTGGCTTTTATTGAGTCCAAGAAAAAGGAATACTGGGATGCCAGACACAACTGCTACGCATTTATTCTGGGAGAACAGGGACAGACTATGCGTTTCTCTGATGATGGGGAGCCTTCCGGAACGGCAGGCAAACCCATATTGGAAGTGCTGGTAAACTCAGGGATACGGAATCTGGTGGTTGTTGTTACCAGATATTTTGGCGGTACTTTACTTGGTACCGGCGGGCTTGTGCGGGCTTATACGCAGGCAACCCAGGCCGGGCTTGCAGCCAGTAAGGTGTGTACCATGTGCTATGGATATGGCATTATCATTGAGACAGATTATAACGGAATCGGTAAGCTGCAATATCTTCTGGGACAGAAAGATATCCCGATAGAAGCATCAGAATATACCGAACAGGTAACGATACAGATAAAGGTACCTTATGAAGAGAAAGATTCCCTGATACATGAAATGACGGAATCAACTGCCGGAAAGGTGCAGATAACGGTTTCAGATCCCATTTATTATAAAAAAGAGACTGACGCATAAAGGTCTGACGGATCACTTCAGTGTGCCGGGCCTTTGTGTGAGAAAGGCAGGCAGACTATGAACCAGAAAGAAGTAAAAGATGTTGAAGAAACAACAGCAGTAACGGAAGAGATGAACAACAGACCGGAATATGAAGCGCCGGGAGTAGAGGAAATAAGAGAACTGCTGAATAAAGGGCAGTATACGAAGCTGCGACAGCTGATCCAGGAACTGAATGATGCGGATATGGCTGACTATCTGGAGGAGATGGAGGAGAGTGAGGTTATTAAGATCTTCCGTATTCTTCCCAAAGATATGGCAGCGGATGTCTTTTCCTATCTGGAACTTGACCAGCAGCAGTCCATTATCACCTCTCTGTCCGATAAAGATGCGGCCCGCATTATCGATAACATGATGTCTGATGATGCGAAGGAACTGATGGAAGAGATGCCGGCCAATGTGGTAAAACGTCTGATCGCCAATACCCAGCCGGATACCCGTAAGGCCATCAATCATCTGATGCGTTATCCGGAAGATTCTGCCGGCAGTATTATGACGGTGGAGTATGTTGACCTGAAAGAAAATCAGACGGTTGCAGAGGCTATTGAGAAGATCCGTAAAGTAGGTCTGGACAGTGAGACGATTAATATCTGCTATGTACTGGATAATAAAAGAACCCTGGTGGGAACAGTAGCATTGCGTTATCTGCTGCTTAGTGAACCGGATGCCGTGATCGGAGAGATGATGCACAGAAATGTCATTTCTTTGCATACACTGATGGATCAGGAAGAGGTTGCCAGACAGTTTAAGAAATATGAATTTACAGCCATGCCGGTTGTAGATAATGAAGACCGGCTTGTAGGTATCATCACCGTGGATGATGTTGTGGATATTCTGGAAGAGGAAACCACGGAGGATATCGAGAAGATGGCGGCCCTGATGCCATCTGATAAACCATATTTAAAGACCAGTATTTTTGAAACCTTTAAGAAAAGAATCCCGTGGCTGTTGCTTTTGATGATTTCAGCAACCTTTACAGGCGGGATCATCACATCCTTTGAGAATGCATTAAGCCGTTATGTGGTACTGACTGCCTATATTCCCATGCTGATGGATACCGGCGGTAATGCCGGAGGTCAGGCATCTGCCACGATCATTCGTGGTCTGTCTCTGGATGAGGTGGAATTCAGTGACTGGGTAATCGTAGTCTGGAGAGAGATTCGTACCGCGGTTTTGTGCGGTGTGGTACTGGCGGTCTGTAATTTTGCCAAGCTGATGATCTTTGACAGAGTAGGTGTAGCAGTGGCATTTGTAGTATGTATTACATTGACCCTTGCAGTCATTGTGGCTAAGGTTGTTGGTTCCATGCTGCCGATTCTTGCCAAGAAAATTGGTATGGACCCGGCGGTTATGGCGAGTCCGTTCATTACAACGATTGTGGATGCCATCTCTTTGCTGATTTATTTCAGAGTGGCAACAGTAGTGTTGGGGATCTGATGAGATAGATATATATTTGAAAAGAGCTAGTAAAAAAGAGATTCCGAACGGAATCTCTTTTTGCAAGGTTCGCCGTCAGGTGAACCTTTTTTATTTCTTCGCAGCGGCTGAAATAGCTGCTCTTTTTCTTAAAGTAGGATCTAAAATCTTCTTGCGGATACGCAGGGATGTCGGAGTTACCTCCAGAAGCTCATCCGTATCTATGAACTCCAATGCCTGTTCCAGACTTAATACCTTGGGCGGTGTCAGACGGAGTGCTTCATCTGCGCTGGAAGAACGGGTGTTGGTAAGCTGTTTCTTCTTGCATACATTCAGCTCAATATCCTCGCCACGCCCGTTCTGGCCTACGATCATACCGGAATATACCTTGGTGCCCGGTCCGATGAACAGAGTACCGCGTTCCTGTGCATTGTAAAGTCCGTAGGTAATGGCCTCGCCTGCTTCAAAGGCGATCAGGGAACCCTGTTTACGATACTGGATGTCCCCCTTATAAGGACCGTAACCGTCGAAAACGCTGTTCATGATACCGTTACCTTTGGTGTCTGTCATGAACTCACCGCGATAACCGATCAGTCCGCGGGAAGGAATGGAGAATTCCAAACGGGTATATCCGCCGGATGCCATACCCATGTTTTTTAATTCGCCCTTTCTCTGGCTTAATTTCTCAATAACTGTGCCGGAAAATTCTTCCGGTACATCCACATAACATAATTCCATCGGCTCCAGCTTCTTGCCGTTTTCGTCTTCCTTATATAATACTTCTGCCTTGCTGACCGCAAACTCATAGCCCTCACGGCGCATATTCTCGATCAGGACGGATAAGTGCAGCTCGCCACGGCCGGATACCTTGAAAGCTTCTGTTGTTTCCGTTTCCTCCACGCGAAGAGATACATCCGTATTTAACTCGCGGAACAGACGGTCACGCAGATGACGGCTCGTAATATATTTGCCTTCTTGTCCGGCAAGAGGAGAGTCATTGACGATGAAATGCATCGCAATGGTAGGCTCAGATATCTTCTGGAAAGGAATGGGCTGCGGATTTTCCGGAGAACAGAGCGTATCACCAATGTGGATATCTGTGATACCGGAAATTGCTACGATGGAGCCGATACCTGCTTCTTTGACTTCTACTTTATTTAATCCGTCATATTCATATAACTTGCTGATTTTAACCTTTTTCATTTTATCAGGTTCGTGATGATTGACGATAACCACATCCTGATTGACTTTAACGGTACCGTTGTCCACTTTGCCTACACCGATACGGCCTACATATTCATTGTAGTCGATGGTGCTGATCAAAACCTGGGTGCCGGAATCGGGATCACCGGTAGGTGCCGGAATATGCTCCAGGATTGTATCAAACAAAGGCGTCATGTCTCCGCCCTTAACAGTTAACTGTGTGGTTGCCGTACCTGCCTTGGCAGAAGCATACACGAAAGGACAGTCAAGCTGCTCGTCATTGGCATCCAGATCCATGAACAGTTCCAGAACTTCATCCACTACCTGAATCGGTCTTGCTTCCGGACGGTCACATTTATTGATACATACGATAACTGCCAGATTTAGTTCAAGGGCTTTCTTCAAAACGAATTTCGTCTGGGGCATTGGTCCCTCAAAAGCATCCACAACGAGAATAACGCCGTCTACCATCTTAAGGACACGTTCTACCTCTCCGCCGAAGTCGGCATGTCCGGGAGTATCGATGATGTTGATTTTAACGCCTTTATACATAACGGCAGTGTTCTTGGACAGAATCGTGATGCCACGTTCTTTCTCAATATCATTGGAATCCATGACACGTTCTGCCACTTCCTGATTCTCTCTGAATACACCGCTCTGCTTTAACAGTTCGTCGACCAGTGTTGTTTTACCGTGGTCTACGTGAGCGATGATTGCAATATTTCTCACATCTTCTCTAGTCTGTTTCATGTTCTACCATGCCTTTCTTACGCACACAAATTGTCCTAAACTCGGTAATTATATCACTTGCCTATATATCTTGCAAGAAAAAAGTCTTACGCGACCATTAACGGTTCTATTTTCCTTTCATATCTTATATATTGGTAATACAATACTAATAGGAATTCCTGGAATTCCGCAGTGTAGAAGGGAGAAAAACATGACAGATAAGGTAATTGAAAACAACCAGGTGGCGATTATGGGGGAAATCGTAAGTGATTTTACTTTCAGCCACGAGATTTTTGGAGAGGGCTTTTATATGGTAGATATCAGTGTAGACCGTCTCAGCGAGTCGAGAGATATCATACCTGTGATGGTGTCCGAGAGACTATTGGATGTGACTGCAGACTATAAGGGCATGAAAATCTGTATCACGGGACAGTTCCGATCCTATAACAGACATGAAGAGAGAAAGAACAGGCTGGTTCTTTCTGTTTTCGCCAGAGAGATTGAATTTGTGGATGATATCGGGGAAAATGCCAAGACCAATCAGATATTCCTTGACGGATATATCTGTAAGGCGCCTATTTACCGTAAGACGCCCCTGGGACGAGAGATCGCGGATCTGTTGCTGGCAGTCAACAGACCTTATGGGAAATCGGATTACATACCCTGTATCTGCTGGGGCAGAAATGCCAGATTTGCTAGTAACTTTGAGGTGGGAAGCCGCTGTGCAATCTGGGGCAGGATTCAGAGCCGTGAATATATGAAGAAGCTGTCCGAGGAAGAATTGGAGAGACGTGTGGCATACGAGGTATCAGTCAGCAAATTGGAAATTGTAGACGAAGAGTAAAGAATATAAGCTGAGATCTGCTGTATAAAATTAGAGTTGCATGAAAAGACCATGTGTGCTATGATAGGCAAACATAGAGCGAAAGATTCTTAACAGCATGTTTGACAGGAAAAGGTTCATGCATATAAGCATCCTGTCAAGGGAAAGGCATGGTTCATGATGATGAAGAAAGGCATGATTCATATCTATAGCGGAGAAGGTCATGGAAAATCACCGGCAGCGCTTGGCAGGGCTGTGCAGACAGCGTGCAACGGAGAGAATGTTGTGATTATTCAGTTCCTGAAGGGAAGGGGATTGACAGACTCCGAGTTTGTGAAAAGGCTGGAACCGGAGATTAAGATTTTCAGGTTTGAGAAATCGGATGAGGATTTTGTCAATCTTTCTGCGGAACGAAAGGAAGAGGAAATCCGTAACATCAGAAATGGTCTTAATTTTGCCAAGAAGGTATTAAATACCGGGGAGTGTTCGCTGTTGATCCTGGACGAGGTGCTGGGACTGATTGATAATGAGATCATTACGGTAGAGGAGTTAAAAGCGCTTCTTACCTGTAAGCCGGAGGAGATGGATATCATCATGACAGGTATTACCTTAAATGACGATGTATGTATTTTGGCTGACGAGGTGACTAAGGTAGAGACCATGCGCTTTAAGATCTGGCAGTAAATGGCATTATGGAATTGTAATATTTACGCAGTATTTCGCATTTTTTGCGTTGACAGACAGCATTTGTAATGCTATGATTGATTCAATAAATAAATAGAAATTGATAGAGGTTGCATTTTTCATCAGTAGAAATTTGGATGTGGCAGGCACAGAAGAAGAATTTTGAAAGGGAAAAATGCCGAAAGGAAAAACAGCCTGTTTGTTTTTGCCTTGGGCATGCAGTTAAGAGCTGTATGACTGTCATCGGATCGATGGGGCGCTATCAGATAGAGAGTAATTGAAGCTGACCCTGTTTATATTGGTCAGCTTTTTTTCTGTCCGGTATAGTCAATTCTATATGTTTATTCTTAATATTTAATATTGATTTAGGAGGACAAAATTATGGCAATTTTTAAGGGAGCAGGTGTAGCAATTGTCACACCGTTTCACGAGGACGGAAGCATTAACTATGAGGCATTTGCCAGACTGGTGGAAGAGCAGATTGCAGGTGGTACGGATGCCATTATCGTATGCGGTACCACAGGAGAGGCGTCTACGCTGACTCATGAGGAACATCTGGATATGATCAAATTCTGTGTGGAGACAGTCGCAGGCAGAGTACCTGTTGTGGCAGGTACCGGATCAAACTGTACAAAGACTGCCGTTTATCTGTCCCAGGAAGCAGAGAAATACGGTGCGGACGGACTTCTTGTGGTAACACCTTACTATAATAAGGCTACACAGAAAGGTCTGTTTGAACACTTCAAGACAGTAGCGGATTCTGTAAAACTGCCGATTATTCTGTATAATGTACCGGGCAGAACAGGCTGCAATATTCAGCCGCAGACAGCTGTGAAGCTTTGTACGGAAGTAAGTAACATTGTTGGAATTAAAGAAGCCAGCGGCAATATTTCCCAGGTAGCCAAGCTGATGTCTCTGGCAAATGGTAAGATTGATCTGTACTCCGGTAATGATGATCAGATTGTACCCATCCTGTCTCTGGGCGGCAAAGGCGTTATCTCTGTTTTATCCAATGTGGCACCGGCACAGACCCATGCCATCTGTCAGAAATTCTTTGACGGGGATGTGGAAGGCAGCATGAAAGAGCAGCTTCGTGCCATTGATCTGTGTGATGCATTGTTCTGTGAGGTAAACCCGATTCCGGTTAAGACTGCACTTAATCTGATGGGCAAAAATGTTGGTCCCCTTCATATGCCGTTATGTGAGATGGAGCCGCAGAATGTGGAGAAGTTGCGTAAGGCAATGCAGGAGTACGGTATTTTGTAGGAGACAAGGTCTCTAAAGAGTTACGAATAAGGAAGCGTCTGCCGGGACGGGGTTCCGGCAGGCGTTTTTGAATCATTTCAGAACGGAGGAAAATATGGTTAGAGCAATTATGCATGGCTGCAATGGCAAGATGGGGCAGATGATCGCCGGATTGATTGCAGCGGATGAGGAAATAGAACTGGTAGCAGGTGTAGATGCTTATGATGAGGGAAAGAACAGTTTCCCTGTTTTTAAGAGTGTTGCGGAATGTACGGTGGAAGCTGATGTGGTCATTGATTTTTCGGCGGCACCGGCAGTGGATAATCTTTTAGAGGGATGTGTGGCGAAGAAGCTGCCTTGTGTTCTGTGTACGACGGGATTATCAGAAGAGCAGATTGCAAAAGTGAAAGAGGCATCAACGAAGGTGGCGATTCTGAAATCTGCCAATATGTCTCTTGGTATCAATATGCTGTTAAAGCTTCTGAAGGAAGCGACTGCTACGCTGGCACCGGCAGGCTTTGATATTGAGATTGTGGAAAAGCATCACAATCAGAAAGTGGATGCACCCAGCGGTACGGCGCTTGCATTGGCAGATTCCATAAATGAAGAACTGGATAATTCTTACAAATATGTATATGACAGAAGTCAGGTCAGAGAAAAGAGAAGCCGGAAAGAAATCGGTATCAGTGCAGTCAGAGGTGGCACCATTGTGGGTGATCATGATGTGATTTTTGCCGGACCGGATGAGGTGATCACCTTTTCTCACAGAGCCTATTCCAAAGGGGTATTTGCCAAGGGTGCCATTCAGGCTGCTAAATTCCTGGCAGGTAAGGCGGCCGGCATGTACGATATGAGTGATGTAATCGGATAAACTACGACAGAAAGACTAAGGGGAAATATGGACGATTTAGAATTAAAATACTTGAAAAGCTTATCGAAACAGTATCCTACCATTGCTGCAGCATCCACGGAGATCATCAATCTGCAGGCCATTTTGAATCTTCCTAAAGGAACGGAACACTTTATGACGGATATTCATGGAGAGTATGAGCAGTTTAATCATGTTCTGAAGAACGGCTCCGGTTCTGTAAGGCGTAAGATTGATGAGGAATTCGGTAATACCTTAAGCATCAAGGATAAGAAGAGTCTTGCCACGCTGATTTATTATCCAAAGGAAAAACTGGATATTGTACTGCAGGAGGAAGATGAACAGTCTATTGAGGACTGGTATAAGATTACTCTGCATCGTCTGGTACAGATTACGAAGAGGGTCTCTTCCAAATATACCAGATCCAAGGTGCGTAAGGCGCTGCCGAAAGACTTTTCCTATATTATTGAAGAATTGATTACGGAGAAAGCAGAGATCCAGGATAAGGAAGCTTATTATAATGAGATTATCCATACAATTATCCGTATTGGCAGGGCACCGGAGTTCATTATTGCGCTGAGCAATCTGATCCAGCGTCTTGTTATTGATCATTTGCATATCGTAGGAGATGTGTTTGATAGAGGACCGGGGCCTCATATTGTTCTGGATACTTTGTGCAACTATCATTCCGTAGATGTACAGTGGGGCAACCATGATATTGTGTGGATGGGAGCAGCCAGCGGCCATCTGGCATGCATTGCCAATGTGGTTCGTATGGCAGCCAGATATGGCAATCTGGATACATTGGAGGAAGGTTATGGCATCAATCTGATTCCTCTGGCAACGTTTGCTTTGGAGACTTATAAGGATACGAACTGTGATGCCTTTGCCATCAAGTACAATACTAATTACGATACCAAGGATCTGAGCCTGGATATGAAGATGCATAAAGCGATTACCATGATTCAGTTCAAACTGGAAGGACAGCTGATCATGCGCAGGCCGGAGTTTGATATGCGGGATCGTATGTTGTTAGAGCATATTGATTATGAGCACAAGACGCTGGTAATAGACGGTGTATCTTATGCCATGAAGGATGTAGATTTCCCGACGGTTAATAAGGAACGTCCTTATGAACTGACACCGGAAGAAGAACAGGTGATGGAACGTCTGCGTCAGGCTTTTGTAAAATGTGAGAAACTGCAGAAACACGTGAGATTTCTCTTTTCCAAAGGCGGATTATATAAAGTATATAATTCCAATCTGCTCTATCATGGTTGTGTGCCTATGGATGATGAGGGTAATTTTAAGAAGGTTAATGTGTATGGCCGGGAGTACAGTGGCAAAGAATTATATGATGTACTGGATCATTATGCACGCAAGGGCTATTATGCACACAATAACCTGCAGGAAAAACTGAAAGGACAGGATATTATCTGGTATATCTGGGCCGGACCAAATTCACCGGTTTTTGGCAAAGACAAGATGGCCACCTTTGAACGTTATTTCCTGGAGGATAAAGAAACCCATAAGGAGACCAAGAACGGTTACTACAGACTGCTTGACAATGAGGAAGTGATCAATAAGATATTACGGGAGTTTGGGCTTGATGAGCAGCATTCCCATATTGTCAACGGTCATGTGCCGGTGGAACGTAAGAAAGGGGAATCCCCAATCAAGTGCGGCGGCAAGCTATTGATCATTGACGGGGGATTTTCCAAAGCATATCAGGATAAAACAGGTATTGCAGGCTATACGCTGGTTGTCAATTCCTACGGAATGCGACTGGTTGCCCATGAGCCTTTTGAATCAACGGAAGCAGCCATTTTGCATGAGTCTGATATTTTCTCAGATTCCATTATCCTGGAGACAAGCAGCAGACGCCAGAAGATTGCAGATACTGATATCGGTATGGAATTAAGAGAAAGCATTCACCAGTTGGAGGAACTGTTGCAGGCATATAGGGATGGTATTTTAATCGAAAAAGATGTATAGCAAAAAAGGGTGTACCTGTATAGGCGCACCCTTTCGATATGTGCGCCTAGCGGCGCACGTTTCCAACGGGTGCAAGTCCCGAATCCGCCCGGTAG
>JBJELE010000042.1:0-26930 GCA_051878995.1 Lachnospiraceae bacterium
TTCCAACGGAGTTTCATTCCTATGAAGGACTTCCCCATGGATTTGGTCTTGGCACCGGAACTGTGGCAGAGGGATGGATCAATGATGCGGTTAGGTTTTGGGAAGAACAATGCAAATAAATGAATAGGAGGTAACAAGTATTATGACAAATAAGGAACACAGGAAAAGCATTCTGGCATGTCTGTTGGCGACTGCTATGGTATTTTCACTTTCCGCCTGTGGCAGTTCCGATGGTAACCAGAATGCATCTACAATAAATATACAGGAAAACATCGAGTCAGATAAAATCAATGTTGCAGAATCAGAAACTGATACTCAAACAGCTCAGGTTGAGGAAGACAGCTCGAAAGAAAACGGCGGAAGGATTTTGATTGCTTATTTTACCGCAGCAGAAAACAGTGGTGTGGACGCTGTTTCGTCCGCCAGCTATTCTGTAGTGAATGGGACACCCATAGGACGTGTTCGGGCAATAGCAGATATGATTCAGGAAAATACAGGCGGAGATTTGTTCTCAATTCAGACATCAGTAGTATATCCTGCGGATGGTGGAGAGTTGATTGATTATGCAGCCAAAGAGCAGAGTGAAAATGCAAGACCGGAATTGACCAGTCATATCGAAAACTTGGATGAGTATGATGTTATTTTTATCGGATATCCGAACTGGTGGTATGATATGCCGATGGTTATGTACAGCTTTTTTGAGGAATATGATTTTTCGGGAAAGACAATTATACCGTTTAATGTGCATAATGGCAGCCGTTTTTCCAGTACAATCAGTACGATTCAGGAACTGGAACCGGATGCTGTGGTGATTGAAGATGGATTTACGGTCAACGAAAGAAATGTTCCGGATGCAGCAGAAGATGTTACAGAATGGCTAAATAGCTTGAAATTTTAAAAAAGACAGACTATATGGTAAGGATGAGGTGTTTTAGATGAAAAAGATGTTGATTGCTTATTACTTCTCAATTGTATTGATATTGATATTGATAAATTATTGATTTTGAAATATAATAACATTACAAACAAATGCAAAACAACTACATAAAGCATGGTGAAGGAGGGACCATTATGGCCGAACAGGTATTGATTCAATTTCGTGCAGATAAAGCATTAAAACAGGAGGTTGCAGAGATTTACGAGACTCTTGGTATGGATTTACCAACAGCTTTCCGTATGTTTATGACTAGAAGTAAGATGGTTAAGGGACTTCCGTTTGAAGCAACATTACCAGAAACAACAATTACAAGAGCAGAGGCTAAGAAAGCATTTTATGAGTTGAGAGAGCAGGCGGCTGATGTACCAGAGATGTCTCTTGATGAAATTAATGCTGAAATATCAGCTGTTAGAGCGGAAAGAAAAAGGTAAGTGCTTATGGTGTATTATGCAGTTATAGATACAAACGTTTTCATTTCAGCTTTGCTTTCAAAACGAGCAGATGCAGCAACAGTACGAGTATTAGATGCAATGTTTGATGGTAAAATTGTACCGCTGTATCATGAGGATATTTTGGCGGAATATGATGAAGTGCTTCATAGAAGCAAGTTTCATTTTAAAGAAGAGACAATCCAGCTGGTTATAAATTCAGTGAAACAATATGGTATGGAAGTGTTCCCGCAACCTACAGGTGAGATTCTGATTGACATGGATGATTTGATATTTTATGAGGTTGTCATGGAGAAGAGAGATGACGATGCTTATTTGGTAACAGGTAATCAGAAGCATTATCCGATAAAGGATTTTATTGTAACGCCAGCTGAGATGATGGAGATTATTGATAAGTAAGTTACAGTAGAAATTATATGATATTAACTTTTTATGTGAGCGGTTAGTTGTTTTGCACTTTTGATTTTACCAGTCATAACTGTACCATCCTCACACAGGCAGCGATCGCTAGTAAGTAGGGTTAAGCGAGAAATAGCATAACAATCTAGTATTTATGCCCCTTAGAGCCTTTTGGTTCTAAGGGGTTAATATAAAATATAATGCAGAAATCCGTAGTGATAGACAGTCTGATGCACGATGGTGTCCACGAGGGTCAGAGGTCTTAAGGGGAAATAACCAATAAAGTATTGTGATTTTCCAAGAATCTCTGTTATAATGTGATTGATTTATATGAAATTACAGCACACGGGATATATGGAAGAATCTAGGGAGGAAATGTCATGGGACTGTTTGTTAACTGCCTTGCCGTGGTATTCAGTACTATAATTGCAATTTGTGGAATCAGCTATTTTATGCGTGAAAAGAATGCCGGGAGTCTGCGGTATTTCATGCTAATAATGGGTTTTTTCGGTGCGTTATGGAGCGGCGGCTATGGCATTATGGGATTTACGGAGACTTCAGAAGGTGCAGCCGTATTTCGGGCAATAGGAGTGGTAGGCATTGCGGGATTTATGATGACAGAAGCATTGATGCTTGCCTATATGATTGAACTTCCTAAGAGGCTGTTTTGCATTTATGCGTCTGCATTTGGGATATTTGCAGTTGTGGAATTGTTATTTTTCATACCGGATTATCATGAGTTTGTACGGATAGAAGGGAGAACGTGCTATTATTCAACAAACAGCATTGGCAAAGCAGTACATAGTACATTTCTGGCTTTTATTGCGGTAACAATGCTCGTCATTGCCATTGTCTGGGTGCGCAAGGAGAAACAAACACGTCAGATTTATTATGTCAGGGCTGTTATTTTATCTAATCTTGCCATTTTGGTTTCTATCATTCCGGATACCATTCTGCCGCTGCTGGGAAAACCTTCCTTCCCAAGCTCTGCTTATGGTATGTTTCTGACTTACATGATTACATGGTTCTGGGCAACAAGATTTAATGCTTTCAGCATCACGGTGGGAAATCTGAGCCAGTATATTTATGAGTCTGCCAACACCGCTATATTAATTTTTGATGAATACTTCCGACTTTTTCTTGTTAATAAATACGGGAGAGAGCTTTTGGGAATTAATAAAATTGAAAATCAGAAGCTTTCTGAGCTTTTTCAGAGCACAGAAGAGGAGGCTGACAGGCTGCTTGCTGGGGTTTTAAAGGATAACAAAGGAGTTGCGGAGCTGGTATCCGCACATGGAGAGGTCAGTTGTTCGTTGAATTTTTCCGTTGCAAGAGACTTTCATGAGGATCCGTACTGTATTGTATGCTTTGTGTATGATCTCACAAAGGAAAAGAATATGCTGGAGCAGCTTGTTCGGGCAAACGAAGCCAAGAGCCAGTTCCTTGCCAATATGTCCCATGAAATCCGTACTCCGATCAATGGCATTCTGGGTATGGATAATATGCTCTTAAAAGAATGTAAAGACGAGGGCTTAAGGGAATATGCAAAAAATATCCAAAGTGCAGGGCAGTCGTTGCTTTCAATTATCAATGATATTCTGGATATTTCCAAGATTGAGTCCGGCAAGCTGGAAATTCTTCCGATAAAATATGAGCTGTTTTCCATATTGAATGACTGCTATAACCTGACAAAAGCAAAATTGCAGGAAAAGCCGCTTGAATTTGAAATACAGATCAATGAAAATCTGCCTTCATGGTTGTATGGAGATGAAGTCAGAATTAGACAGATTATCAATAACTTTCTGTCCAATGCCGTGAAATATACGAAACAGGGAAAGGTTACCTTCTGTCTGGATTACGAACAAAAATCCAGTGAGCAGATACTGATTATTATATCAGTTGCCGATACGGGAATCGGAATCAAGGAGGAGGATTTAGGTAAGCTGTTTACGTCCTTTACACGTATAGAAGAAAAGCGTAATCGCAATATTGAGGGAACAGGTCTGGGACTGAACCTTACCAAAAATCTGGTGGATTTGATGGGTGGAGAGGTTTTGGTGGAGAGCACCTACGGAAAGGGCTCCTGTTTTACTGCCAGAATACCTCAGAAAATTGTTGATGCCACACCGATGGGAGATTTCAGCAGACGTTATCAGCAGTATCTGAGTTCTTCGGACGATGACGCATTATCTTTTTCTGCACCGGAAGCAAAGATTCTTGTTGTGGATGATATTGAGATGAATCTAAAGGTGGTAAAGGGTCTCCTTAAGGAAACAAAAATACAGATTGATACGGTAGCCAGTGGCAGACAATGTCTTGAACGCGTAAAAACAACGCGTTATGATGTCATTTTCCTGGATCACATGATGCCGGAAATGGACGGAATTGAAACACTGCAGAACATGAAGCTGCTTACGGACAACCTTAACGAGGAAGTACCGGTTATCATGCTGACAGCCAACGCCATCGTAGGAGCCAAGGAAGAATACATGCAGGCAGGATTTACCGACTACCTGACAAAGCCGATTCAGGAAACCGAGCTTCTGGAGATGCTTCTAAAATACCTGCCGGCGGAGCTTGTCTGTGAGAGCGAAGAAATGAAGACTTCTGATGATGCAGCGCAGCCGGAGGCGACAGCCAATATGGAAGAGGCTGGGACGGCGGAGCATATGGAAGAGCCGGGAATTGCAGTGGACATCTATAAGTCGGAAATGGGACGAATGCAGCAACTTGAAAAACTGGAAGGAATGGACATACAGATCGGACTTTCATACTGCATGAATGATGAAGATTTTTATGTAGAGATGCTGGGAGATTATCTGAAATCGGATAAAATGTCAAAGCTGGAACGGTTTTTTACTGATGAGGACTGGGATAATTACCGAATCCTTGTGCACGCATTAAAGAGTACCTCCCTTACCATAGGGGCCGTTCATCTGTCCGGAGAGGCAAAGGCTCTTGAAATGGCGGCAAAAGACGGAGACGCAGACTATATCCGGTCACGTCATAAAGTTGCACTGGATGAATACATAGAGTTGATGGGCAGAATAAGGGAAATTCTGGAACCGGACAAATGACTAATGAATGTCCCGGCACAGGCAGCTACTGCGGAAAAGAGGAATCAGGCAACAATATATAAACTTCTGCTCACTTTTTCTGCGGTTGTATTTAATGCCGTTTTAGGAATATATCTCTTGAAAGGAGATATATAGATATGTCATTGGAAAATTAACCAACAGAAGAAAAGCAGATAGAAGCTTTAATAAGAACGCATTTGTTGCATGGAAGGAGTGGAAAATTGCAGTTCTATTTAGAAACAGGCATGTTAGAATATTGCATCAAGCCGGAGATATGATATATATTTATGTAAAAGAACCTAATAGCCTGGAATGAGTATGATATAGTAAAAATATCATAGAGGCAATATCATGATAAATGAAGAAATTCCGCAGGTATCGAAAGAGCATGTGTCAGATCCGTATGTAACTAATGTTGTCAGGCAGGCTTTGCAGAATACTGATTTTCGTAAGGTTCTGTGGACCGGACGATATGCACAGATGACAATTATGTCTATTCCGGCAGGTTCAGATATCGGCTTAGAGAACCATGAGAATACCGATCAAATGATTCGCATAGAGCAGGGGATTGCACTGGTAAAGATGGGAGAATCAGAAGGAAAGATGGATTTTCAAACCAAAGTGCACATGGGTGATACTGTTTTTGTACCGGCAGGCACTTGGCACAATGTAATAAACCTTGGGAGAATCCCGTTAAAAGTATCTTCCGTCTATGCACCACCACATCATCCTGCCGGAACGGTTCATCATACGAAGGAAGATGCCAAACGGGAATCCATTTCTTAAACATTTCTTTACCTTTTCTTTGCGATTACTTTGTAACTGTAATCTATACTCCTGAATTGTAAAGGAGGTCACTTATGAATAACTATTATTTACAGACCAACATGCTTTCTAAGAAGTATGGTCAGAATTATGCAGTTAATAAAGTAAGTCTGCATGTAAAACAAGGCGATATTTATGGATTGATCGGCCCCAATGGGGCCGGTAAAACGACTCTGATGAAAATGATTGGTGGATTTGCAACACCGACTGAGGGAGAAATTCATCTTTTTTCAGAGGACGACAGGCAGCGGAGAATCGGAAGCCTTATTGAGAATCCGGGACTCTATGGCAATATGAATGCTTACGAGAATATGAAGTTAAAGGCTGTTGCCATGGGTGTATATAATAAAGAGAGTATTCTGGAGATTCTTGATTTTGTAGGCTTGTCCGGAGATATAAAGAAGAAAACAGGTAGATATTCTCTGGGAATGAAGCAGAGGCTTGGAATCGGACTTGCATTGATCGGGCATCCTGATTTTCTGATTCTGGATGAGCCCATTAACGGATTGGACCCTCAGGGAATTACGGAAATCAGGGAATTGATATTGAAACTGAACAGAGAGCAGAACATGACCATTCTGATCTCCAGCCATATACTGGAAGAACTTGGTAAGGTGGCAACCGTATTCGGTATGATAGCGAAGGGCGAGCTTGTCATGGAATTATCCCAGGAGGAGCTTAGAAACAAATGTGAAGAAAGGGTTGAGATTGTTTCCTCAGACAGCGGAGCTGTGGTAACTGTGCTGGAAAGCATGGGTATCATGAAGTATTCCGCACAGTCGGCAGATACCATTTATGCCTATGGATGCGCAGAGCGGGCGGGTGAAATTACGAAGCAGCTTGTAAACAGAGGAATTTCCATTCATCAGATCCGTACGGCGGGAACCTCCTTAGAAGAGTTCTTTTTACAAACGATTGGAAAGGGAGGGAAACGGTCATGATCAATCTTATTAAAATGAATTTTTACAGGATGATCCGCAGCAGATTTGTTTATGTTATGCTGCTGATCACATTCGGAATTTTTCTGCTTATTACCTCGCTGGAAACTGATCCGGCTGAGCAGGAACTGGAGCAGCAGATTCTGGAAGAGCAGGGGATTGAACCGAGTGAGGCAGATGAGGGTGTCGGTATTGTGATTGGCGGCAATATGTCTGTCGGTGGCAGCGCAGAAGAGAACAGTTCTCTGGAAGAGATCTATGCCGGTATGATAGGGAGTGGATTTATCCTTCTTATGACAGGTGTTTTTGTGACGGTTTACAGTGACGAGGAGAGAAAAAGCGGCTTCCTGAAGAATCTGACAGTCGGTATCAAGGGGAAAAAGTACATTTTTGCATCTAAGATACCTATTGTACTGCTGTTTTGTACGGCACAGATGCTGGTTGTTCTGGCTGCCGTCAGGATTGGCTGTAATCGGATGGGAGAGTATGCGATTGGTGATGCGGGGAATCTGATTCACTATATGGTGACGGAGATTCTTCTGCATACAGCCTACGGCGTGTTTATTATGGCCTGTTATGAAACGTGCAGGAGCATTGTACTGAACATTCTGATTGCGGTGTTTGGTTCTTTGAATCTGTTTGGTTTTATCGTCTCTATGCTGGAGACGAAGCTTGGAGTGTTAAGGGGCCTGGCACAGATATGGGATGGAAGGCTGGAGCTTGTACAGTATTTTCTTGTTACAAGAGCAAGGGATATGTCGGTTAATTACCCGGCGTTTCCATTTGTGCCGAGTCTGGTTGTGGCTGTGGCAGGGCTGCTTGTATACGGCATCCTCGGTATGGTAATATATAGCAGGAGAGATACGATATAGTTTGTGTGGAGGAACTGCAATGGCAGATTACCTATGGATTATAGTCACAGCGATACTTCTTGTGATGTGTGTTATTTTATGCATACTTATTTTCTTATATGGGCGGCAGATGAAATCTATCTGCCGTCAGCTTCGTGTACACAGATTAGAAGACAGTAATACGGATATCTGGTTGGATATTGTCAAGGGGCCTTTCGGAGAATTACAAAAGGAGCTTAACTTTACCGTGAAATGGCAGCGTGAAGAGAGAAGAAAACACAAGGAGCAGGAGCAGGCTTTCCGGGAATTGATTACGAATGTATCCCACGATATCCGTACGCCTATTACTTCGGTGTCCGGGTATTTTCAACTGTTTCTGGATACAGATGATGAAAAGAAGAGGGCAGAGTATGCCGGGATTATTACAGGGAGACTTAATAGCTTTCAGATTATGCTTGAGGAATTCTATGATTATTCCAAAGCAGTCAGCGATGACAGTAAGACAGAAATAGAAAAGTGTGATATCACACGGCTTGTCAGCGAGAGTCTGTTTCTGTATTATAAAGAGATAGAGGAAACATTAGGCACACCTGAACTTGTTTTCCCGGAAAAGGAAGTATATGCGCTGGCGGCAGAAAATGAGATGAGACGTGTTCTTCAGAATGTGATAAAGAATGCACTGATGCATGGGTGTGGGGATTTCAGAGTATCTATTTGTGAAAAGGACACAAAGGTGCAGATTCGGTTTGAAAATAAGTCAAAAGAGAGGCTGACTGAGAATCCGGACAGGGTGTTTGAACGAAACTACAAAGCAGACGAAGCGCGAAACAGTTCCGGCTCCGGTCTGGGACTTTGTATCGTGAAAGAGCTTACAGACAAGATGGGCGGCAGGGCAGCAGCTTATACGGTGGAACCGGAGACGTTTGGGATTATGATTGAATTAGGCGGATGTTAAATGGATAAGATTTTGATTATAGAGGACAATGATGAAATTAATAACTTGTTAAAAGAAGTTTTTACGAATGCGGGATATGAGGTCAAACAGGCTTTTTCCGGTTCTGAGGGACTTTTATATTCTACTGATGGCAGGTATTCTCTTATTCTGCTGGATCTTATGCTGCCGGGAATGTCCGGCGAAACGGTTCTTGCAAAGATCAGAGAAGCTTCGGATGTTCCGGTCATTATCATCTCCGCGAAAACGGATGTGGACGGCAGAGTCCTTCTGTTACAGACGGGAGCAGATGATTATATCACAAAGCCCTTTGACACCAGGGAAGTGCTGGCACGGTCAGAAATTCAGATGAAGAGGAGAAGGGCGGCGGCCACAGGGCAGATCGTATATAGAGAATTATGTCTGGATTCCGGGAATCATGTGATATCCGTCAATGGAAATCAGTTATATTTAACAAAGCATGAATTTGGTATCCTGGAGCTTCTGCTCAGGCATCCCGATAAGATATACAGTAAGCAGGAGTTGTTTGAGCTTGCATGGGAGGAATGCTATATCGGGGAAGATAAGACGCTGAATGTACATATCAGTAATATCAGAAAGAAAATAAAGCAGTATTCAGAACAGGAATACATTGAGACTGTGTGGGGAATAGGCTTCCGCCTTAGACAATAGTGAAACAGAAAACAGAGTAAGAGAAGTACAATAACCGGAGGATGAAACTGTATATGCCAACTCCCGATATGAAACAAAACATAAAACAACGCATAAGCCTGTCTAAAATCGCGCTTGCACTGTCAATCGTAGCCGGAATGGTTCTGGCAGTGCTGCTTGTCCTGCTGTGTATGACAGATAACGTGGAAATACGGCAGAGCAGAACAGAAGCAGGATTTATGCGTGTGGAGGACTATACCTGCCGGGAGATTATGGATGACAGCGCCCCCATCGGAGTCATTAAGGAATATACGTTCCATATAAACAATGCTCTGGATGGTGATACGCACCTTGCTTTTTATACGGTGCATCAGTATGTGGAGGTGTATCTGGATGGAAAGAATATCTATAGTCTGGAGCCTTCCGGGGAGAATTGGTTTAGTAAGACTGTAGGCAGTAACTGGGTGATGATTCCGATATACCGGGAGGATGCAGGAAAGGAAATCCGGGTGGAGATTAGTCCTGTGTATGAGAGCTTCCGTGACAGAGAAGTTGAATTTCTGATGGGTTCTTCACTTGCCATTTACAGAAACAGGCTGTCAAGAGACCTGCCCCAGCTTATCCTGGGAATCATGGCTGTTTTTGTAGGGATTGTCTTTGTTTGTGTTGCAGGATACAGCCTTTTAAGGAAGCACCACGGCAAGAGTCTGGCTGCTCTTGGATTCTTTTCCATGATGATGGGGCTTTGGCGGCTGACCGATACCAGATTTACGCCCTTTATGCTACCGGATAAACCCGTATTTTTGTTTTATGTGTCAGTTTCCATGCTGATGATTGGCATGATACCGTTAATGCTGTGGATGGAGGAAAGCGCTGATCGGTCCACCCGGCGTATTTTGAATGGTTATTGTATTGGAGCGGTCCTGATCTGTCTTGTGCAGTTACTGCTTCAATTTCTGGGGGTACTGGATGTACGGGAGACCTTGTTTGTTACCCATATTGTAATTGCAATAGGTGCCGTGACAGCAATCGGCTATGTAATCTATAAGCGGGTCAGGTACCCTCAGGGCACAGGACTGCTGATGGGTGGAAAACTGCCGCTTATCTGTGTGGCAGGCGTAATCGCAGATGTGGCAGCATTTTATATGAAGGGGAATTCCTCCGGTCTGGTATTTACGCTTCTGGCATTTCTCTTTTACATTGTGTATATGGGGATTGCCACCATGTTCCATTACGGTGAACAGGAGATACAGCTTGCTGAGAAGGACAAGCAGATAGCAGAAAAGGAGAGAAAGCTGGCAGAACGGCGTATTGCTACCATGATGAGCCAGATCCGCTCGCATTTTATCTTTAATATCCTTACGGCAATCAGTGGATATTGCAAATACGATCCGGAGAAAGCGGATGAAGCCCTGATCTGTTTTTCCAGATATCTTCGGAGAAACATTAAGATCATTGAAGAAGAGGGCGTAATTGATTTCACGAAGGAACTGGAGCAGTTGGAAGACTATATTGCATTGGAGCAGCTTCGGTTTCCGGATACAATCTCGTTTGAAAAGGATATTGAGGAAATGAACTTCCGGATTCCGCCGCTTACGATACAGCCTATTGTGGAAAATGCGATCAAACATGGTCTTGTGGAGCACGGCAGAAGCGGAACGGTAAGGCTGCATACCGGGAAGGATAAAGAAAATATCACGATAACCGTGACAGATGACGGTGCAGGTTTTGCACCGGAGGAATGTACCAAAGAGGATTCTGTGGGAATCAGAAATGTCCGCTTCCGTCTGGAAAGTATGGTTCACGGAAGTCTAACGGTTGAGAGCAGTCCGGGAGAGGGGACGAAAGTAACGATTCGGATACCGGCTAAGTGATGACCAGGCTGTTTCCGGTTTGGTGTTTGGCACGTTTTTTGGTCTGGGCGATGACAAGGGAAAGATCTCTGATAGATTCATAATGCTGTTCCCTGTTGGTTATTGCAGCAGCAGAAAGGGTTGCCAGGGGGAATTCTTCTATAAAGCCAAGCCTGTTTTTGGAGACGATATAGCCCCGTTCTCTGTCAATCTCGCTGTAGAGATTCCGGGAATTCTCGGCGAATTTCCCGAATGCACTTTTGCACAGGTCTTCGGTCTTGTCTCCGTTTGTGATTACAACAAAATCATCTCCGCCGATATGACCGCAGAAATCGTCGGGACTGCATAGCTGTGTCAGAATATCGGCTACCATTTTAATCATTATGTCTCCGTTTGTAAAGCCGTAGGCATCGTTATAGGCTTTGAAATTGTCCAGATCAAAATAGATAATGGCAAAAGGTGCGGTGCTGCCAATCAGTTTTTCTACCCGTTCATCAATGATGATATTGCCCGGAAGTCCGGTCAGGGGATTACAGTCGGCAGCCCGTTTCACCTGAATATCGACAGCGGCCAGTAAGAGGTCTTTGATGCTGACAAAGCCGATGTATGCCTGTGAGGAGCTGTCTATGATAGGAATGGAATCGTATATATAGGGCTGGCAGCGTGCCATTGCCATCTTGGCTGCTGTTTCGATAGGGGTATCCAGTGTCATGGTAAGACAGGCTGTATCCATGACTTCGCCCACATTTTTGCGCGCATGCAGTGTATATCCGTACATACCGCTTAACGATTGCAGAACCTGTCGCTTTGTCAGTACGCCGAGAAATCTGCCGTCGTCATCAACGATTGCCATTTCAGTAATGTTAGGATCATGCATGATTTCATAAACATCCGAGAATTGTGTGGAAGGAAAAATCATAGGTTTTTTCGAGCACAGTTCGGCAACAGTATTAAAGTAGGCAGGAGAGTATCTGGGTTTATTATAGGTGTTATTTAGACGTAGGATTTCCTTTTTGATTTCAAGGTCGAGTTTCTGGAATTTCTCACTTGGCTTTGCAAGATAAAATCCCTGCGCGTAATCTATTCTCAGGGAAATGACCGTTTCAAGCTGTGCGGAGGTTTCGATTCCTTCGGCAATCAATGCAATGCCGGAATCCTTGGCAAATTGAGATAAAGCAGACACGAAGGAGCGCTTCATTTCATCCTTATCAATATCCCGGATCATTTCCATATCTATTTTAATAAACTGGGGGTTCAAATCGAAAATGCGGTTGATTCCTGAATAACCGGATCCTACATCATCGACTGCGATACAGAACCCCTGCTCCTTGTAATGCCTTAATAAGGCCTTAAAGGTATCAATATCCTTAATGGCAGAGCGTTCCGTTGCTTCAAAGACAATATCGCTGCAGTCAAGATTGTTTTTTGCCAGTTTCTCATGTGTTACACCGCTTTTGAATTCCGGATCACGGATGATGTTGGGGTCTACATTCAGAAACAGTTTTGCAGTTTTTGGTTTATTGGAAGACATCTTGATGGAATTTACGCGGCAAAGTTTTTCAAGTGCCCAAAGGCAGTTTAGGTCTTCCGCAATTTCAAAAGCTTCCCCAATATTGAAACTGCACTTCTTAAGTGTTATTCTGCTTAACGCCTCATATCCGTATATGGTTCCCGTTTTAAGGGAAACAATCGGCTGAAAGACCGATTTGATTTCTTTATTCTTGATAATTTCAGCCATCTGATTTTTGATTTCATTTGTTATGTCCATAGATCCAAATGCGCCTCCTGATAATCTTTCATTCTGATTAAGATTATACGGAGTGAATGAGGGCTTACTATCGTATGGGAGTAAATTCAGTGTAAAATTTCTGTCAAAAATGGCGGTCGCGGACTTTGCCAAAACCAATCAGGCGGTTGAGGTTTATTGGATGCCGGTCAGGGAAAGAACCTTTCTGACATCCCCATCCGGAATCTCATAGGTGGCAGTCCGGGGAAGTTTCGCATCTTCCTTCGGGGACAGATTGGAAGCAATATACAGGCTGTCCAGTCCGGCTCCGGATGCACCCAGGATATCGCTGGTCCTGTCATTGCCTATCATAATGCTATCCTTTCTGTCCAGATGATATTTGTTAAGGAGTGCTTCATAAAATCGCTTGTCCGGTTTCTTGCATTCTTCATAGGAGGAGATCATGATCCCGTCGAAATAGGGAGTCAGACCCAGGTAGTCCAGTTCGTACATGGTAAAGACATACTGGGCATTGGATAACAGATAGATTTTCCTGTTTTTATCATGCAGGGTCTGCAATACCTCCGGCACACCGTCATATAGACGGATATACTGAGTGGCTATGATACGGAACATCTGGGCTGTCAATGTGACTGTTTCTTCGGAAGGAGTGACACCTTTGACTTCATATAATTTACGGAATACCTTTTCAAGCCGGATTTCCGGAAAAGAAACGTTTTTACGGTTTAATAATGTCAGGGTTTCCTGTTCACAGTAAGCCAGATAGGTGTATCGCAGTTCCTTTTTCTCATATATGGCACCCTGAAAGCCGTAGAATTCAGTCATTTTATCCCACAGATAGGGTTTGTCTTCGTTGGTGTGGATATCCACCAGGGTTCCGTATAAATCGAATATATAGTTCTGATACATGGGGTATTCTCCTGTCGTTTTTTTCGTTTATTTTCGTTATTGCAGTCATATAGATTTATAATACTTCATGGCATTTGTGTCAATGTAAATTTGTAAGATTAAATTGCGAAATCCGGTGGGATACCATATAATGAAATCATAGTTCCTTAAGGAGCACAGAAGTATTCGGTCAGGTGGAAAGCGGCTGAATGATATTGTATTACATAGGAGGAAACAGTAATTATGACATATCAGGAAGTATTGGATCAGGCGAAAGGCTGTATTGGAGAATATTGCAAGGCATGTCCGGTCTGCAACGGCAGGGCGTGCAGAAACCAGATGCCGGGTCCCGGATCGAAAGGTATGGGCGATACGGCTATGCGTAATTTTGACAAATGGCAGGAGATCAGAGTCAATATGGATACGCTGTGTGAGAACAGGGAACCGGATATGACGTTAGAGCTGTTTGGTAAAACCTTCCGTTATCCGTTCTTTGCAGGACCGGTCGGTGCGGTGCAGCTGCACTACGGACAGAAGTACACGGATTTGACTTATAATGATATGATGCTCAGGGCTTGTAATGAGTGTGGTATTGCTGCTTTTACGGGAGACGGCAAGGACCCGTCGGTGGTGGAGCAGGCAGCAAAAGCCATTGCGGAAGTCGGCGGACAGGGGATTCCTACGATTAAGCCGTGGAACCTGGAAATAATCCGGGAGAAGATGACACTTTGTAAGGAGGCAGGCTGTTTTGCACTTGCCATGGATATTGATGCGGCGGGACTGCCGTTTTTAAAGGGCATGACTCCTCCGGCTGGCAGCAAGAGCATAGAGCAGCTTCGGGAAATCGAAGAGATGGCAGGAGTGCCGTTTATCGTCAAAGGTATTATGACGGTTAAGGGTGCAAAGAAGGCCAAAGAGGCGGGAGCAGCGGCGATTATTGTCAGTAACCATGGAGGACGGGTACTGGATCAATGTGCGGCAACCGCAGAGGTGCTTCCTGAGATCGTCGATGCCATGCAGGGCAGTGGTATGAAGATTCTGGTGGATGGTGGTATCAGAAGCGGTACAGATATTTTCAAGGCATTGGCTGTTGGTGCAGATGGCGTACTGATTGCCAGACCCTTCGTAACAGCGGCTTACGGCGGTGGAGCGGAAGGCATTAAGCTGTACATTGAGAAACTTGCAGGTGAGCTTGCTGATACGATGTCTATGTGTGGTGCGGGAAGTCTTGCAGAAATTACAAGAGATATGATTAGAGTACGATAGGGCAGCTATAAAGCTGCCCTTTTTGCGAGGTTTAGTTAACCAAGGTAAGATAATAATATAATCTTGCCAGAAACATTGTGTTTGTCGGTGCCGGCCTGTCCGGTCTCATACAATTCTGAAATACAGAGTTGATGAATTCTTTATTGCCATATTGGAAGGTGGTTGTGATCGCATGCCGGATCGCTCTTTCCACACGGCTTGGAGTTGTGTCGTATTTCTTTGCTACATCAATATACAACCCTTTTGTGATATGTTGTAGCAAATTGGGATCAATCAGCACCAGCTCCAGTGCATACACGATGTAAGAATAGCCTTTCAGATGTGGCGGAACCCCTAATTTCAGCAGAACATAATGGATATTATTATTTTCCACTTTGATCTTCACATCGAAGATTTCATTGTTTGTCTGATACGATATGGTATCATTTCCCATCATTTTTCCTCCTTTTACCCATATATATCTTTAAATCCCCTTGTTGTACTAAAATTATATTACAATTATTGACAAATAAAAATATTGAGTTTAACATTTGTTTTATCAAAACGTAGGTTTTTATGTGTCAAGAAAGACATGGTGGGGTTGAATGTTAGGTACACGTTTAAGAGAGATTTTGGGTAATATGGATATTTCCATTGGTGAGTTTGCTGAGATGTGCGGACTGCCCCTGGAAACAGTGAGAAATATATATTATGGTAAGACATCTGATCCGAAGGTATCCACGGTCATGCAGATGGCAAATGCACTGAATATGAGCGTTAATAACCTGATGGGGCAGTATTGCAATGCACCGGAAGAAAGGATACTGAATTATTACAGAGCATGCGGTAAACATGGTAAAAGCCTTATTCTGCTGACAGCAAAGTATGAAGCAACGGCGGCCAAGGCTGAGCGTGATGCGGATGAATATCATAAGATTCCCTGTCTGCTTCCCAGTGGTGAGCTGAATAAAGGTATCATATATGACAGTTGCGAAATCGTTGATATAGAGACGACGGTAAAGGATGCCTTTGTGGCTGTAAAGGTGACATCCAATGATTTTGCACCGATCTTCTGCAAGGATGATATCGTGCTTCTTGCCAACAGATTTCCACTTAATGGCGAATATGCTTTCTTCTATATTGGTGACAGGGCGCATCTGAGAAAATTTGTAGAAGAGGACGGCGTATATAAGCTGCAATGTATCCACAATATAGGCGAGGAATTTGTGATGAAGCGTGTGGAACTGGAATACATAGGTACTTATTGCGGGGTTGTAAGGACATAGAAATCAGATTGACTCTTTATCCTGAATGTGCAATACTAATGATATATGGAGGGTGGAGTTCAATGCAGAACATAATGATTATTTCAGAAGTACAGAGTTATCTGATCGTGTCATTAAAGGAACGGTTTGAAGAGGCTGAATATAATGTTATTACCGTGAAAGCAGATATAGATATGATCAATAAGAACACGGAGCCGATCAGCATTATTATATTGTATACAGACGAAAAGCTTGGGGAACAGCAACAGGCACTTAACTATATAAAGGATAAGGCAGCGGAAGAGGATATTCCGGTTTTTGTCATTGGTGATTCCAATGAGATTCAAAGTGTGGAGAAAATGATTCCGAAGCATCTGATACGCGAAGAGTTCCTTCGTCCTATCAATTTGGCAGAAGTAGTGGAATCTATTCTGAATTATGAGAAGAAATTCGGCAAACAGAATAAGAAGAAGATTCTGGTGGTAGACGATTCCGGTGTTATGCTTCGCAGTGTGAAGGCATGGCTGGAGGAACAGTATCAGGTTATTCTGGCGAATTCCGGTGCCATGGCGATCAAGTATCTTGCAATGAACAGACCGGATCTTGTGCTTTTAGACTATGAGATGCCGGTGGTAGATGGTAAGCAGGTATTGGAAATGATTCGAAGTGAGCATGAGTTCGCAGATATTCCGGTTATTTTCCTGACCAGTAAGGGCGACAGAGAGAGCGTCATGAAGGTTATGGCTCTGAAACCGGAGGGATATCTTCTCAAGACCATGGAGCCGGCACAGATCATTCAGGCGGTCAATGATTTCTTTGAAAAAAGAAAGGGACTTGTATAGATTTCATAATAGAAGCGCAGGAAAAGGTTCCTGCGCTTCTTGTTGTCAGATGCTTAAGTCGAAATGTCCTCCGGGTATATTGGTGGTAGTTTCTTCCTTAATGGTATCCCAGTCGATTCCGGCAATCTTTTCCAGTAATTCTTCGACAGAACCGGCATAGACAGTAGTACGTCTGCTCTTCTCGAAACGATAGTTGTCCCGGCCCTGAGTGGCAGCTTTTGATGCTTCATCTTCTTTGGTTTCCTGCGCTTCCTCGGCAGCCTCTTTAGCCGCTTCTTTTTTTTCTGCCCGTATCTTCTCTATGAAATCCTTCTGGCGTTCACTGACCTTCTCTAATTCAGCAAAATAGGATATTTCGCCGTCTTTACCAATGGTAACACCCAACTGAATAACCTGATCACCGTTTTCAGTTTCCTTAAGCTGTTCTTTCATATCGCTGAGTTTGCCTACAGCTTCATCAAGCAGAGCCAGATTCTGTTTTTTAACCTCTTCATCTTCAGCCATGCGTTCCAGTTCTTCAGGATCGATCAATACGCTGAATTCTTTGGTACCACGGGACAGATAGGAAGCAGCTTCTTCTTCGGTATCATAGTCAGCTACAAAGAAGTCCATGTTACTATATTGTTTCTTTAATTCCTGCAGCAGTGATTTTGCTTTATCACTTAATTGTACTGTATTTTGTTTCGTTTTGCCTGTATCTGCTGCTTTGGGTGAAGAATCCGATTTCTGTGTTTTATCCTGTTCTTTCTTGCTCTGTATTGTATTGTTGTAATAATTACTTTGATACACACTGTATCCGTTTACTTTACTCATGATTTGCCCTCCTTAGCATGATTCGTAAGTCCGTTTACTTGCAGCGGTCTGCGCTCGCTGTTCCCTATATTATATATCGTTGCTTCCTCCGGTTTTATTAACCGGAAGGGAGAAGAATTTAACAGAAGAGCGGATTGACAAAGGAGGCAAAGCGTAGTATAACATATCATATATAACATATTAATATGATAGGAAAACAGAAGTTTTCCGCGTCGATAGATTGTTTTTATAAAATTTATAAGAGGAGAGAGTGCTATGTATAGTGATAAAGTAATTGATCATTTCAATAATCCAAGAAATGTGGGAGAGATAGAAAATCCCAGCGGTGTGGGAACCGTGGGAAATGCGAAATGCGGTGATATCATGAGAATGTATCTGGATATAGATGAAAATGGGGTGATACAGGAGGCTAAATTTAAGACCTTTGGTTGTGGTGCAGCGATTGCGACAAGCTCCATGGCAACGGAACTGGTAAAGGGCAAGACTGTGAAAGAAGCGCTGGAAGTGACAAATAAAGCAGTAATGGAGGCGTTGGATGGGCTGCCGCCGGTCAAAGTACACTGTTCGCTGTTGGCAGAGGAAGCCATTCATGCTGCCTTATGGGATTATGCCAAGAAAAACGGTATTGAGATTGAAGGGTTAAAAGAGCCGGTCAATGATATAGAGGAGTCTGAGGAGTATGATTCTTTATAAGATGAAAAGGAATCGGACAGTAACAGATAAATGATAAAAATAGTGAAAAGGAGAATAGGGGAAAATGAAAATTTCGACGAAAGGAAGATATGCACTCAGATTGATGCTGGATCTGGCACAGAATAATACAGGGGAACCGATTAGGATTAAGGATATTGCCGCAAGACAGGGAATATCGGACAAGTATCTGGAGCAAATAATATCTACGCTTAATAAGGCTGGTTATGTTAAGAGCATCAGAGGACCCCAGGGAGGATACCGGCTGACCAAGGATCCTGTCTGGTATACGGTAGGAAAGATATTACGGCTGACAGAAGGCTCCCTTGCCCCGGTGGCATGTCTGGAGGATGAGGTAAATACCTGTGAACGGCAGGATACCTGTGCAACACTCAAGCTGTGGCAGATGTTGAATAAGGCGATCAGTGATGTGGTAGATCAGGTAACCTTGGCGGATCTGGTTGAATGGGAAAATGAAAAATTAAGTAATTATGTGATATAGTCGGCATCTGCCGGCTATATTTTTTGAGCACTATTATACTTGCACTTTGAAAGAGGTGTATTGTAGAATGATTGTAATAATTTGTAGTTTATAGTCGACAATAGTGGGGAATCGATATGAATCAATTGGTAAAGACATTGGAGCGTATCAGAAATTTCAGAATCAATATATTGAATTATGATGTGTTTTTACAGATTAGTGCTGTATTGCTGGCGGTTGTACATATTATTCTCGGTATTACACTTGGCATTGCACATAAACCATTCTTAAGCAGACTGAATATCCTTAGCGTGATCTGCTATATGGTTGTTTTTTACTTCGCCAGAAAGAATCGTATCAGAGTAGTATACCATATGGTAGTAGTGGAAGTGCTGGTTTATTCTTATGTGGCGGTTTATGTGTTGGGCAATGAGACTCTGTTTAGTCATTATTGTCTGGCATTAATGCCTTTTACCTACCTGACCAGTTATGTACTGCAATGCCAGAATCAGAATGGCGAGCAAAGAGTCTTCCATCCACTGGGAAACTTTTTGGCAATTACAATGGTATATTTGGGGGAACAGGTAATGGATACGTACCATGCACCTGTTGCTGCAATCGAGAGTCTGGGAATGGTATCTTTCTTACAGACACTCAATGTTTCCATTAATGTAATCTGTACGTTCCTGGGCTGTAGTGTGCTGTCTGCCATTGCAATTGACAATACGGTTGTCATACGCCGCAATATGAAGGAAATGGAACGGCTGATGCATGAGGCAGAGGCATCCAATGAAGCAAAAAGTGCTTTCCTTGCCAATATGTCCCATGAGATCAGAACCCCTATGAATGCTATCTGCGGTATGACGGATATGTTGTTGGATGAAGAATTATCGGAACAGGGCAAGGAATATGCAGCTACTATTAAGTCTTCCGGTGAGGGGCTGCTCAGCATTATCAATGACATTCTGGATTTCTCCAAGATTGAATCCGGTAAAATGCCGATCATTCCGGAGGAATATTATTTTTCATCTATGATTCATGATCTGATGAGCATGATGGAGGTGCGTGTTAAGGAAAAACCGGTCAAGCTGCGGGCTGAAATACAGGATGATGTTCCGTGTAAGTTATATGGTGATATTGGCAGGGTTAAGCAGGTCATCATTAATATTATGGGTAATGCTACCAAATTCACGAATGAGGGAAGTATTACGCTGAAGGCTTCCTGGAAATCGGAAACCATAGATACCGGGCGGCTTATTTTCAGTGTTATTGATACCGGTATCGGTATAAAACCGGAGCATCTGTCTAAACTGTTTGATGCTTTTGAGCAGGTAGATATGAAGAAAAACAGGGGAATAGAAGGAACCGGCTTGGGTCTATCCATATCCAGACTGCTGGTGCAGCGTATGGGAGGACAGATACAGGTTGAGAGTGAATATGGCAAAGGCAGCTGCTTTACTTTCGACATTGTGCAAAAGGTTATTGATTCGACACCTTGTGAATACAGTAAAAACAAGAAAAAGACAAAAGTAAAGCAGTTTAAGCTTACATTTACAGCCCCTGATGCCAGAGTGCTTGTGGTGGACGATAATCAGGTGAATCTTCGGGTGGCATCAGGGCTTCTTAAGAAATTTGATATTGTACCGGATCTGGTGGACAACGGGAAGGACTGCGTAGAGATGATCCGCAGGGAAGTTAAATATGATCTGATCTTTATGGATCATATGATGCCGGAGATAGATGGAATCGAAGCTACCGGATTAATTCGTGACATCGGTACGCCGTATACAGATAAACTACCTATTATCGCTTTGTCTGCCAATGCGGTTCATGGTATGGAGGATGAATTCTTAAATGGTGGAATGAATGGGTTCCTGCCCAAACCCATTGCATTAGAGATGCTGGCAGAAACATTGGAGAAGTGGCTTCCGATGGATAAGATACAGCATATTGTAACATAGCTTACATAGCATGGGAATACGGTATGGAATCGAAAAAGGGGCTTGACGTGTGAAGCAGCCTGTGATATGCTTTATCCAATTAAAGAGATAAAGTCAATGAGCAAAAAGAGTACTGAGAGATGTAACATCACAGAGAGTTGGCGTTGGTGAGAGCCGATATGAAGCACTTTTAGGAATGGGTTTGTGAGATGCAGGTCGAATCTATCATAAGGTATTAGTAGACCGAGCCGTAACTCTGCGTTAAAGAGAGCGATATCAGGTGTAAGCCTCGTATCTGTGATAAGTCGATGTTTGAATTGGTGGCGGGTATTTTCCGATTGGAAAATGCCCGCTTCGTTGTTTTATTGGGAGAGAAAGGTCTGGTTATTACTATGAAGAGAAAATTGAGAGCATATCGTAAGACAGTCAGTCTCGTCAACGAAAAAGCAATTTCTATGTTTGAAGGCATTGCTAAAGGTGCAGAGAAGTGTTTCCTCTTAGAGAGCTATGATAAAGATTATGACAGGTATTCTTTCTTTGGGATTGATCCGGAAGAAACCATTTCTTCTAAAGGACAGAGCCTCATTATTACAAGGAAAGACGGCAACAGCGAGATTCGGGAGGGTAATCCTCTGGAGCTTTTAAAAGAGTATTATGATGAGTTCGAGGTTGTTAAGGATGAGGGAGAGCTTGCTATGATTGGTGGTCTGGTAGGCAGTCTTGCTTATGATTTCGTGCGTTATAGTGAGTTGCTTCCAGATGAGAATCCGGATGAGATCGGAATTGAGACGATACAGCTTATGCTGACAAAGGAGTTTATCATTATTGATCACCGGGCAGAGACTATGACCGGTGTGGTACTGGAAGAGGATACACCGGAGGGCAGGATGACTGGCGAGAAACGGGCAGAAGAGCTTGTTGCCATGGTCAGGGGCAATATGCAGGATACGGAAGAAAAAAAGGTATTCGTGCATGATGGCAGGATCATTCATAAGACAGACACTCTGGAAGAATACAGTGAGAAGGTTGAGAAAATCAAGCATTATATTAAGGAGGGGCATATTTTCCAGACCGTGCTTTCCCAGCGCTGGACGATTGAGACCGGACATGACGGACTGACTTTATATAAGGAATTGAGAGAACTCAATCCATCACCTTATCTGTACTATTTCAATTTCGGTGATTTTGAGATCATCGGTTCCAGTCCGGAGATGGTGGTGAAGCAGACTGATAATAAAGTATTTACCTGTCCCATTGCGGGAACAAGAAGAAGGGGCAGAGATGAAGAGGAAGACCAGCTTCTTAGGGATGAGCTGTTACAGGATGAGAAAGAGCGTGCGGAGCATGTCATGCTGGTGGATCTGGCCCGAAATGATATGGGACGGATTGCAGAGTTTGGAACGGTTAAGGTAACACAGTTTATGAATGTGCAAAATTATTCTCATGTGATGCATATTGTATCTCTGGTGGAAGGAAAGAAGAAGGGAGAGAGGCATCCTCTTGATCTGGTGGCTTCTTTCCTGCCTGCCGGAACCTTAAGCGGGGCACCGAAGATCCGTGCCATGGAGATCATAGATGAGCTGGAGACAGTGCGCAGAGGGTTATATGGCGGTGCCACCGGATATCTCGGATTTAATGGCAACATGGATTTCTGTATTACCATCAGAACCATGATCAAGAAGGGCAATAAAGTGTATTTGCAGGCGGGAGCCGGTATTGTGGCAGACTCTGTCGGTGAGAAAGAATATGAAGAGTGCTGCAACAAGGTAATGGCACTTGCCAAGACGCTGGTAGAGGAGGAGAACTTATGATTTTACTCATTGATAATTATGATTCGTTTACTTATAATCTATATCAGTATATCGGGACCTTTACCAGTGATATCAAGGTTGTGCGCAATGACATGATTACAATAGAAGAGATTGAGGAAATGAACCCGGATAAGATCGTTCTGTCTCCGGGACCGAAGAGTCCGAAAGAAGCAGGTATCTGTATGGAGGTTGTCAGAACATTTACCGGGAAGAAACCAATCCTGGGAATCTGTCTGGGACATCAGTGTATCGGAGAGGCGTTAGGCGGCACTGTTTCTTATGCAAAGAAAATTTTTCATGGCAAGCAGAGTAAGATAGAGCATGACGGCACCAGTATTTTCACAGGAATTGATTCCCCTATGAAGGTTGCCAGATATCATTCCCTGGCGGTGCAGAAGGAAGATTTGCCGGAGTGTCTTAAGATTATGGCCGAGACAGAGGATGGAGAGATTATGGCTATCCGCCACAAGGAGTATCCGGTGGTGGGGCTGCAGTTTCATCCCGAGTCCATTTATACAGAGCATGGTAAGCGGTTGATTGAGAATTTTGTAAATGGTGTGATTTGAAACGGTAAGCATATTGTCGGGAAAGCAATGTTAAGATGCGTATTGCCGGGAAAGAGGAAGATACTATGATTTTGGATGAGATTGTGGCAGATAAGAAAAAACGATTGGTGGAGCATAAGGCAAGAGTTTCGGAGGAAGAGATGAAGCGGCTGGCGGCTGAGTGTGAGCGGGAGAGCATTAGCTTTTACAATGCGCTGGCAAAGGATGGGCTGTCTATCATTGGAGAATTTAAGAAAGCCTCACCAAGCCATGGTAGAATGGATAATAAACTGGAGCTGACAGACCGTATCGATCAGTATAATGTGCTGGTGGATGCGATTTCATGCCTGACGGAGGAGGATCATTTCTTAGGCAGCGTGGATTATTTTAAACAGATCAGGGCGATGTCGGGGCTTCCTATGATACGGAAGGATTTCATTATCGATCCCTATCAGATATTTGAGGCCAAGGTCATCGGTGCGGACTGCATCCTACTGATTGCTGCAATACTGAATGACCGTGAACTGAAGCTGTTCTATAATCTGGCTTATGCTCTGGGAATGGATGTGCTTGTAGAGGTGCACGATGAAGAAGAGATGATGCGGGCGGTAGGACTGGATGCGAAGATTATCGGAGTGAACAACCGGAATCTCAAAGATTTTACGATAGATTTACATACGACTGAGAGACTCGCCAAGATGGTGCCGGAAGGAACCCTTCTGGTATCGGAGAGTGGCGTAACAAAGGATGAAGATGTGGAGTTCTTAAAGAAGGTCGGTGTAGATGCGCTGTTGATCGGAACGGTGTTTATGGAGGCCGAGAATCTGGAAGAACTGGCAGGTAAGTGGAAAGAAGTGTGAAAAAGGCGTGGTTACTAGAATGAAAACCCCCAAAATAAAGATTTGCGGTCTGACTTCTCTACAGGAAGCTGAATGGGTGTTGGAGGAGCAGGTTGACTATGCCGGCATGGTGTTGTTCTTCCCTAAGAGCAAACGGAATCTGGAGCTAAGTCAGGCAAGGGAAATCCTTAAGGTGCTTCACCGGGAAAAGAAAATCCGTACGGTAGCAGTCACGGTTTCTCCCACACCGGAGCAGGCGGAGGCTATACAGGAAGCAGGATTTGATAGAATACAGGTACATGGGACATTATCCAAAGAGGCATTTGATGTGATCCGTATTCCCATGATTCGGGCTTTTAACGGATTAGATCGGGAACTGTATGATAGATTTCATAATTGTCATAAGGTGGAAGCGTTTTTATTTGATGCCAAAATACCCGGCAGCGGTGAGACCTTTGACTGGAATATCCTGAAACAGATACCAAGAGATGAGAAGCTGTTTTTCCTGGCAGGCGGGTTAAACCCGGATAATATTGAGGAGGCGGTCCGTATGGTACAGCCGGATGTGGTGGATGTATCCAGCGGTGTGGAGATTGCACCGGATATTGTAGGGAAAGACAGAGAGAAAATCCGGGAATTTGTACGGAAGGTACGGGGAATAAACGAATAGAAACAGATGGTGTAGATGATTGAATATATAAAACTAAGTACAGGACAGTTCAATAGAAAGGAAAGGGCAGTAGCATGAGTAACAAATATTATGGAGAGTTCGGTGGACAGTACGTGGCAGAGACTCTGATGAACACACTGGCAGAGCTGGAGAAGGCATTTGAGGAAGCCATCGCCGATCCCAAATTCTGGGAAGAGTATAACTATTACCTGAAAGAATATGTGGGAAGAGAGACACCGCTTTATCTGGCAGAAAGATTATCGGAAAAGTATGGCACCAAAATCTATTTAAAACGTGAGGACTTGAACCATACCGGTGCCCATAAGATCAATAATGTGATCGGACAGATCCTTTTGGCGAAGCGTATGGGTAAGACAAAGGTTATCGCCGAGACGGGAGCAGGACAGCATGGTGTGGCTACTGCCACAGGCGCGGCTCTTTTCAATATGGGATGCAAGGTCTATATGGGGTCTGAGGATATTGAGAGGCAGCATCTGAATGTGATGCGGATGGAAATGCTGGGAGCGGAGGTTGTAAGTGTACAGTCCGGCAGCAATACCCTGAAGGATGCCACCAATGAGGCTATCCGTACCTGGGCAAAGGAAGCGGAGGACACTTTCTATGTGATCGGTTCTGCGGTAGGCCCCCATCCTTATCCTAGAATGGTAAAGGAATTCCAGAAATGTATCAGTGTAGAGTCTAAGAGACAGTTTATGGAGAAGGAAGGCAGACTGCCGGAGGTAGTTATGGCATGTGTAGGCGGTGGTTCCAATTCCATCGGTATGTTTGCTGATTTTATTGATGAGCCCGGTGTGGAACTGATCGGTGTGGAGGCAGCAGGTATGGGAATCGAGACCGGCAAACATGCTTCTGCCATGGCACTGGGACAGCCAGGAACACTGCATGGTATGCGCTCCTATTTATTACAGGATGAAGATGGTAACGTGCAGCTTGCCCATTCCATTTCCGCAGGACTGGATTATCCGGGAGTAGGCCCGGAGCATGCCTATCTGCGTGACAGTGGCAGAGCACAATACGTGTCTATTACGGATGATGAGGCAATGGAGGCACTAGCAGAATTATGTAAACTTGAAGGCATTATCCCGGCGATTGAGAGCGCCCATGCACTGGCTTATGCTTTTAAGAAGGCGAAAACCATGACAAAGGATCAGGCAATCGTGCTGTGTCTGTCCGGGCGCGGTGATAAGGATGTGCATACCATTGAATCATATTTCAGCGGTAAGGGTTACCTGAACTAAATAATTATGTCACTTCGGAATGGAGGAAATTATGAATAGAATCGAAGAGAGATTACAACAGGTGAAAGAGAAAAATGAGAAAGCTTTCATTACCTACATGACTGCGGGATTGCCGGATATGCAGGGATGTGCTGAACTGGTAAAAGCACAGGCAGAGGCCGGGATTGATGTGGTGGAACTGGGGATTCCCTTTTCCGATCCGGTGGCTGATGGTCCGGTGATTCAGGCAGCCTCCTATAAGTCCATTCAGCAGGGTACCAATTTGAAGAAGGTATTTGAGATGGTGGAAGGCATCCGGGCTGATGGCTGTCAGGTACCGATTGTCTTTATGATGTATTTTAATACGGTATTGCACTATGGTCTGGAGGCATTCATTGAGAAATGTGCCGGTACCGGCGTGGATGGCCTGATCATACCGGATCTGCCTTTTGAAGAGCAGAAACAACTACAGGATGTGATTGACCGGGTAGCAGATGCGCCCATTCTCGTCCAGCTTGTAACACCGGTATCAGGGGATCGGATTCCGATGCTGCTTGAGAATGCCAGAGGCTTCGTGTATTGTGTATCTTCCATGGGTGTGACCGGTCAGGCTGCGGATTTCCATAAGAACGTGGTAAGTTATCTGCAGCAGGTTAAAAAGGTAAGTAAGATTCCGGTCATGATGGGCTTCGGTATCCGCACGGCAAAGGATGTTCTACCTATGAAGGATATTATTGATGGCTGTATCGTGGGTTCCCATTTTATTAACCTGATGGAAGAGAAGCATTACAGCACAGAGGCGGCCAAAGAATATGTAAGTACCTTTAAAAAAGAAATGAATGCATAAAGAGATATATCATTGAGAAGCATGATATGCCAAATGACACGGAAAAGCCGCTGCAGATTAAAGATGCTGCAACGGCTTTCTTATACGTGCGCCTAGCGGCGCACGTTTCCAACGGGTGCAAGTCCCGAATCCGCCCG
>JBJELE010000043.1:0-26542 GCA_051878995.1 Lachnospiraceae bacterium
GCTCGAACTTAACTTTACAGTGACCGTACTGACCACGACCACCGGACTGCTTAGCATATTTGTATTCCTGATCAACAGCCTTGGTAAATGTTTCTTTGTAAGCAACCTGAGGAGCACCTACGTTAGCCTCTACCTTGAATTCACGAAGCAGACGGTCAACGATAATCTCCAGATGCAACTCACCCATACCTGCGATGATAGTCTGACCTGTTTCCTGATCTGTATGAGCACGGAATGTAGGATCTTCTTCAGCAAGCTTAGCCAAAGCCTCACCCATCTTGCCCTGTCCAGCCTTAGTCTTAGGCTCGATTGCCAGCTCGATAACCGGCTCAGGGAACTCCATGGACTCCAGAATAACCGGATGCTGTTCATCACAAATAGTATCACCGGTTGTTGTGAACTTAAATCCTACTGCTGCAGCAATATCACCGGAGTAAACTTTGTCAAGTTCTGCTCTCTTGTTTGCATGCATCTGAAGGATACGTCCGATACGTTCTTTCTTATCTTTCGTTGCATTATATACGTAGGAACCTGAATTGCAGGTACCGGAGTATACTCTGAAGAATGCAAGCTTACCTACGAACGGGTCAGCCATAATCTTGAATGCCAGAGCAGAGAAAGGTTCATCATCAGATGAATGTCTCTCAATCTCGTTACCTTCCATATCAACACCCTTGATAGCAGGGATGTCTGTAGGTGCCGGCATATACTCGAGGATAGCATCCAGAAGCTTCTGAACACCTTTGTTTCTGTAAGCAGATCCACAGCATACAGGGATTGCTGTACATTCGCAAGTACCCTTACGAAGTGCTGCTTTTAACTGCTCAACAGAAGGCTCTTCACCTTCCAGATACATCATGGTTAATTCGTCGTCTAATTCACAAACTTTTTCGATTAACTCATCATGATATTCATTAGCCTGATCTACCATGTCAGCAGGGATATCTGTGATTGTAATATCATCACCCTTATCATCATTGTAGATATATGCTTTCATCTCGAATAAGTCGATGATTCCCTTGAAATCATCTTCCTTACCGATTGGCAGCTGAAGAACGATTGCATTTTTACCTAATCTTGTTCTGATCTGATCTACAGCACCATAGAAGTTAGCACCTAAGATATCCATCTTATTGATGAATGCCATTCTAGGTACGTTGTAGGTATCAGCCTGTCTCCATACGTTTTCTGACTGTGGTTCAACACCACCCTTAGCACAAAATACGCCTACAGCGCCATCAAGTACACGGAGTGAACGCTCAACTTCTACAGTAAAGTCAACGTGGCCAGGGGTATCAATAATATTGATACGATGCTCTAATGCGCCCGGCTTCGGCTTACAGTTCTCTTCCAAAGTCCAGTGACATGTAGTAGCGGCTGATGTGATGGTAATACCTCTTTCCTGCTCCTGCTCCATCCAGTCCATGGTAGCAGTACCTTCGTGAGTATCACCAATCTTATAGTTAACGCCAGTATAATAGAGGATACGCTCTGTCAATGTTGTCTTACCGGCATCGATATGAGCCATAATACCAATATTTCTGGTTCTCTCTAATGGATATTCTCTTCCAGCCAAGGTTTTTTCCTCCTATATTATTAGAAACGATAATGAGCAAAAGCCTTGTTTGCCTCTGCCATTTTGTGCATATCTTCTTTTCTCTTAACTGCTGCACCTGTGTTGTTAGCAGCATCTAAAATTTCGTTTGCAAGTCTTTCTTCCATGGTCTTTTCGCCTCTCTTACGAGAAAACATTACCAACCAACGAAGACCGAGAGCCTGACGTCTGTCCGGACGAACCTCGATCGGTACCTGATAGGTAGCACCACCGATACGTCTTGCTTTTACTTCCAGAACAGGCATGATATTGTTCATAGCCTCTTCAAATACGTCAAGTGCCGGTTTGCCGGCTTTCTCTTCAACTCGTGCAAATGCACCATATACAATCTTCTGTGCTACACCCTTCTTACCGTCTAACATAACGTTATTGATAAGTTTTGTAACAACCTTGTTATTGTATAAAGGATCTGCTAATACATCTCTCTTTGCAATATGTCCTTTACGTGGCACGATTCTTCCCTCCTTAAAAATAATTTTAATTCATCGGTACTCACATGTGTCCTCTAATTCAATGTGTTCGTGCGGTTTTCTATTGACAAGAATCCCAACACTAAATTAGTTCTGTTTGTGGTCCTAATTTCCGAAACCTACTTGGATGCCTTAGGTCTCTTAGCGCCGTACTTAGAACGAGCCTGTTTTCTGTTAGCGACTCCCGCAGTATCAAGAGTACCTCTGATGATATGGTATCTTGTACCAGGTAAGTCCTTTACTCTACCGCCACGGATCAGAACAACGCTGTGCTCCTGTAAGTTGTGACCTTCGCCCGGAATGTAGCTTGTTACTTCGATTCCGTTAGAAAGACGAACTCTGGCGATCTTTCTAAGAGCTGAGTTAGGCTTCTTAGGAGTTGCTGTTTTAACAGCTGTGCAGACACCTCTCTTCTGCGGAGAAGCTGTGTCAATAGCTGTTTTGTGAAGGGAGTTGTATCCTTTCAGCAAAGCAGGTGCTGTAGACTTCTTAACAGATGTCTGACGTCCTTTTCTAACTAACTGGTTAAATGTTGGCATTCTTTTCACCTCCTGTAATATAAAATAAAAGTAATATATCTGTGCACACAAAAAGAAAATGCATTCACGTGCACACTATGTTAGTATACTTGGACGCAAATGCATTGTCAATATTTTTTTTGAAAAGGCCGGTACTTTTTCCATACCGGCCTTTGAATCATTACTCTTCATCTGCAGCTATTGCTTCAGCCTCAGCCTCAGCATCCACAGCTTCATCAATATCATCCAGTCCTTCGATATCCTCTAAGCCATCATAATCATCCAGATTATCCGGAATTACCAGTTCCTCATCATCGTCAAGGGAACCGTCGTCAAAGCTGAACTCATCTTCCATGGAAAGACGATTTAACAGATTCTCATCTGTACTGAGCTTGGTATCCCGATAACGCTTCATACCGGTTCCGGCAGGAATCAGCTTACCGATGATAACATTTTCTTTCAGACCAATCAGGTTATCGACCTTACCCTTGATGGCAGCTTCTGTCAGAACCTTGGTTGTCTCCTGGAAGGATGCAGCTGATAAGAAGGAATCTGTTGCCAGAGCAGCTTTGGTAATACCAAGCAGGATCTGCTTACCCTCTGCCGGCTCTTTGCCTTCCTTAATCAATGTTTCATTCATATCCTCAAAGTCTAAGACATCTACCAATGTACCCGGCAGGAATTCTGTATCGCCATTATTTTCAATACGGACTTTCTTAAGCATCTGGCGTACGATAACCTCGATATGCTTATCGGAGATATCAACACCCTGCAGACGATATACACGCTGTACTTCACGAAGCATGTAATCCTGCACTGCACGGATACCTTTAATCTTCAACAGATCATGAGGATTAACGCTACCTTCTGTCAGTTCATCACCGGCTTCCAGTACGGCACCGTCCATAACCTTGATTCTGGAACCATAAGGAATCAGATAGGTCTTGGATTCTCCTGTCTCATTATTAGTGATCAGGATCTCACGTTTTTTCTTTGTATCCTTAATTGTGGCTACACCGCCAAACTCTGCAATAATGGCAAGTCCTTTCGGTTTACGCGCCTCAAAAAGCTCCTCAACACGGGGAAGACCCTGTGTGATATCATCACCGGCAACACCACCGGTATGGAAAGTACGCATGGTCAGCTGTGTACCGGGCTCGCCGATAGACTGTGCTGCAATAATACCGACAGCTTCACCGACCTGAACGGCCTCACCTGTTGCCATGTTGGCACCGTAACATTTTGCACAGATACCTACATGAGAACGGCAGGTCAGAATCGTACGAATCTTAACCTCTTCAATTGGCTCTCCCTTTTCATTCACGCCTACGCTAAGAATTTTAGCCGCACGTGCAGGGGTAATCATATGATTTCTCTTTACAATGATCTTGCCATCTTTGTCCTTAATATCCTCACAGGAGAAACGGCCTGTAATTCTGTCTTTTAAACCTTCAATCGTTTCTTTGCCGTCCATGAAAGCTTTTACTACCATACCCGGAATCTCTTCTCTTCCTTCACAGCAGTCTGTCTCACGGATGATCAGTTCCTGAGATACATCAACCATACGTCTGGTCAGGTAACCGGAGTCAGCTGTACGCAGCGCTGTATCGGACAGACCTTTACGGGCACCATGTGCAGACATGAAGTATTCCAGTACGTCCAGACCTTCACGGAAGTTGGACTTGATAGGCAGCTCGATGGTTCTACCTGTTGTATCAGCCATCAGACCACGCATACCTGCCAGCTGTTTGATCTGCTGATTGGAACCACGGGCACCGGAGTCTGCCATCATAAAGATGTTATTGTACTTATCCAGTCCGGACAGAAGAACCTCTGTCAGTTCCTTATCTGTCTCATTCCAGGTCTCAACAACCGCACGATATCTCTCTTCTTCCGTAATCAGACCACGTCTGAAGTTAACGGAAATCTTATCTACTGTAGCCTGTGCAGCCTCCAGCATTTCAGGCTTCTTAGCAGGCACTGTCATATCGGAAATGGATACCGTCATGGCAGCTCTTGTAGAATATTTATATCCGGTAGCCTTGATCAGGTCAAGTACCTCTGCCGTCTTAACAGCACCGTGAATATTGATAACTTTTTCAAGGATCTGTTTTAACTGTTTCTTACCTACATGGAAATCTACTTCCAGCTTCAATAAATCTTCCGGATTTGTTCTGTCCACATACCCCAAATCCTGAGGCAGAATCTCATTGAAAAGGAATCTTCCCAGAGTAGACTCTACATTGCCGGAAATTTCTTCACCATCAGCTGTTGTCTTAGTTACTCTGACATTGATACGGGAATGCAAGGTACAAGCACCGTTCTCATATGCCAGAATTGCCTCATTTACATTCTTGAAGAATTTACCTTCACCGACTGCACCCGGTCTTTCCTGAGTCAGATAGTAAATACCAAGTACCATATCCTGAGACGGAACGGCTACCGGTCCACCATCGGAAGGCTTCAACAGGTTGTTCGGAGAAAGCAGCAGGAATCTACATTCTGCCTGTGCTTCCACGGATAACGGAAGATGAACTGCCATCTGGTCACCATCGAAGTCGGCATTGAATGCCGTACATACTAACGGATGCAGCTTAATTGCCTTACCTTCTACCAGAATAGGCTCAAACGCCTGAATACCAAGTCTGTGCAGTGTAGGAGCACGGTTTAACATAACCGGATGTTCCTTGATAACCTCCTCCAGCACATCCCATACCTGGGTATCCAGTCTTTCTACAAGCTTCTTGGCATTCTTAATATTCTGAGAAATGCCGCGGGATACCAGTTCTTTCATAACGAAAGGCTTGAATAACTCAATCGCCATCTCTTTAGGCAGACCGCACTGATAAATCTTAAGCTCCGGTCCAACCACGATAACGGAACGTCCTGAATAGTCAACACGCTTACCAAGTAAGTTCTGACGGAAACGTCCGGATTTACCTTTCAGCATATCAGACAGGGACTTGAGGGCTCTGTTACCCGGTCCGGTTACCGGACGACCTCTTCTGCCGTTGTCAATCAGCGCATCTACTGCTTCCTGAAGCATTCTCTTCTCGTTACGAACGATAATATCAGGTGCGCCTAACTCCAACAGTCTCTTCAGACGGTTATTTCTATTAATAATTCTTCTATACAGATCATTCAGATCGGATGTTGCGAAACGTCCGCCATCCAACTGTACCATAGGACGAAGATCCGGCGGGATAACCGGAATCGCATCCATGATCATCCACTCAGGTTTATTGCCGGATTCTCTGAATGCTTCCACTACTTCCAGTCTCTTAATGATACGGGCACGTTTCTGGCCGGTAGACTCCTTCAGGCCTTCCTTTAACTCAACAGCCTCTGTCTCCAGATCAATTGCCTGAAGTAGTTCTTTGATTGCCTCTGCACCCATTCCTACACGGAACTTATTGCCCCAGGTTTCTCTTGCATCCTGATACTCTTTTTCGGAAAGTACCTGCTTATATTCCAGATCACTCTCACCTGCATCAAGTACAATATAGGATGCAAAATACAATACCTTCTCCAATACTCTTGGAGATAAATCAAGGATCAATCCCATACGGCTCGGAATGCCTTTGAAATACCAGATATGGGACACGGGAGCTGCCAGCTCAATATGACCCATACGCTCTCTACGCACGCTTGCTTTTGTTACCTCAACGCCACATCTGTCGCAGACTACGCCTTTATATCTGATCTTCTTATACTTACCGCAGTGACACTCCCAGTCCTTACTGGGTCCGAAAATCTTCTCACAGAACAAACCTTCCTTTTCAGGCTTCAGTGTTCTATAGTTGATAGTCTCCGGCTTGGTTACTTCGCCTCTGGACCACTCTCTGATTTTCTCAGGTGATGCCAATCCGATTTTGATGGCATCAAATGTCATGGGTTGATATGTTTCTTGTTTCATGTCTGACATCTTATCACTATGCTCCTTCCAGATTATTTGCGGAATTATTTTGACGCTTTAGATCTCTTCTTTGTCATATTCTTCGAAGTCAGCATCCATCTCCAAATCGTCTTCAGCTAAATCATCTTCCTCTTCGCTTTCAACTAATTCGCCGCTGTCTTCATCAAACTCCTGTTTCTGGTAACCCATGGAGCCAAGAGAATCTTTTTCATAATCATAATTTCTGGAGTCGCCCTCGATCTCATAACGGTAATCATTCTCACCGTAATCGATGGTTTCCATGATCTCTACTTCTGTCTGGTCTTCACGAAGCACTCTGACATCCAGACCTAAGGACTGTAACTCTTTCAATAATACCTTGAAGGATTCCGGCACACCGGACTCAGGGATATTATCGCCCTTGATGATTGCCTCATATGTCTTAACACGTCCGACCACATCATCAGACTTCACAGTCAGGATTTCCTGTAAGGTATAGGCAGCACCGTATGCTTCCAGTGCCCAAACCTCCATCTCACCGAAACGCTGTCCACCGAACTGGGCTTTACCACCCAGAGGCTGCTGCGTTACTAAGGAGTAAGGACCTGTAGAACGTGCATGGATCTTATCGTCTACCAGGTGATGCAGCTTCAGGTAATGCATATGACCAATGGTAACCGGAGAATCGAAATATTCACCTGTTCTACCATCACGCAGTCTTACCTTACCATCGCGGGAAATCGGAACACCCTTCCATAATTCACGATGATCTCTATTTTCATATAAATATTCCATTACTTCCGGAAGCAGCTCGTCTTTATGCTTCTTCTCGAACTCTTCCCATTCCAGATTGACATAGTCGTTGGCCAGATCCAGTGTATCCATGATATCACCTTCCTTAGCACCATCGAATACCGGAGTTGCCACATTGAATCCAAGTGCCTTAGCAGCTAAGGATAAGTGGATCTCCAATACCTGACCGATGTTCATACGGGAAGGTACGCCCAACGGATTTAAGACAATATCAAGAGGACGTCCATTCGGCAGATACGGCATATCTTCTACAGGAAGTACACGGGAAACGACACCCTTGTTACCGTGACGGCCTGCCATCTTATCACCGACGGAAATCTTTCTCTTCTGTGCAATATAGATACGAACTGCCTGATTTACGCCGGGAGATAACTCATCGCCATTCTCTCTTGTAAATACCTTTGCATCTACAACAATACCATATTCACCGTGAGGAACCTTAAGGGAAGTATCTCTTACTTCTCTTGCCTTCTCGCCAAAGATTGCACGAAGCAGTCTCTCCTCAGCAGTCAGCTCTGTCTCTCCCTTAGGAGTAACTTTACCAACCAGGATATCACCGGCACGAACCTCGGCACCGATGCGGATGATTCCTCTGTCATCCAGATCCTTCAGCGCATCATCACCAACGCCCGGAACATCTCTTGTAATCTCTTCCGGTCCTAACTTGGTATCACGTGCCTCAGCCTCATATTCCTCAATATGAACAGAAGTATAAACATCTTCCTGTACTAATCTTTCACTTAAAAGTACAGCATCCTCGTAGTTGTAACCTTCCCAGGTCATGAAACCGATCAACGGGTTCTTACCAAGTGCCAGCTCACCACCGTCTGTGGAAGGACCATCTGCAATTACTTCACCCTGTGCCACATGATTGCCTTTGAAAACAATAGGCTTCTGATTGTAGCAGTTGGACTGGTTACTTCTGGAGAATTTGGTTAAATGATACTCATCCTTCTCTCCATCGTCATAAGTCATCTTAATCAGATTAGAAGAAACATAGTCAATTGTACCTGCTTTCTTAGCTACCACGCAGACACCGGAGTCTACTGCAGCCTTCGGTTCCATACCGGTACCTACTACAGGGGCCTCGGTAAACAGAAGCGGTACGGCCTGTCTCTGCATGTTGGAACCCATCAGGGCACGGTTAGCATCATCATTCTGTAAGAACGGAATCAATGCTGTTGCAACAGAGAATACCATCTTAGGCGACACATCCATATAATCAAACATCGTCTTAGGATATTCCTGTGTCTCTGTTCTGTAACGTCCGGATACGCTGTTACGTGTAAAGTAGCCGTCTGCGTCAAGAGGCGCAGATGCCTGTGCTACATGATAGTTATCCTCTTCATCTGCCGTCATGTAGACTACTTCATCTGTTACACGTGGATTCTGTGGATCAGCCTTATCAATCTTACGATAAGGAGCCTCAATAAATCCATATTCATTAATTCTTGCATAGGATGCAAGAGAGTTGATCAAACCGATGTTAGGACCTTCAGGGGTCTCGATAGGACACATTCTTCCATAGTGGGTATAATGCACGTCTCGAACCTCGAATCCGGCTCTGTCTCTGGACAGACCACCGGGACCCAGGGCGGAAAGACGTCTCTTATGTGTCAACTCACCAAGCGGGTTATTCTGATCCATGAACTGAGACAGCTGGGAGGAACCGAAGAATTCCTTCACTGCAGCCTGTACAGGTTTGATGTTGATCAGAACCTGCGGAGAAATCTCCTCTGCATCATGAGTGGTCATTCTCTCACGTACCACTCTCTCTAATCTGGACAAACCGATACGATACTGGTTCTGTAATAACTCACCTACCGCACGGATACGTCTGTTACCCAAATGGTCGATATCATCATCATTACCAATACCATATTCCAAATGAATGTTATAGTTGATGGAAGCCAGAATATCTTCCTTTGTAATATGCTTCGGAATCAACTCATGCACATTCTTCTGAATTGCTTCTGCAAGCATTTCAGGATCTTCACTGTACTCCTGCAGAATCTGCTGTAATACCGGGAAATATACCAGCTCTGTGATACCCAGTTCCTTCGGATTACACTCTACGAAGTTTGTAATGTCTACCATCATATTGGAGAGAACCTTAACTTTCTTCTCCTCAGTCTGGATCCATACAAAAGGTACTGCTGCATTCTGGATTGCATCAGCCATCTCTGCGGTCACTTTATCGCCCGCTTTAGCAAGCACCTCTCCGGTCAAAGTATCTACAACATCCTCAGCCAGAATCTGATGTCTGATTCTGTTTCTGAGCATTAATTTCTTGTTAAATTTATATCTGCCGACTTTCGCTAAATCATATCTTCTGGGGTCAAAGAACATAGCTGTGATCAGACTCTCTGCGCTTTCTACACTGAGAGGCTCACCCGGACGGATCTTCTTATATAACTCTAACAGACCTTCCTGATAATTCTCAGCAGTATCCTTTGCAAAGCTGGCCTCAATCTTCGGCTCATCACCGAACAGTTCTCTGATCTCGTCGTTGGTTCCAACACCCAGAGCACGGATCAGTACAGTAATCGGAACTTTTCTGGTTCTGTCAACGCGCACATAGAAAACATCATTAGAGTCTGTTTCATACTCTAACCATGCACCACGGTTCGGGATAACAGTGGCAGAGAATAATCTCTTACCAATCTTATCATGTCCGATTCCATAATAAATGCCAGGAGAACGTACCAACTGGCTGACGATAACACGCTCTGCACCGTTGATCACAAAGGTACCGGTCTCTGTCATAAGCGGAAGATCACCCATGAAAATCTCATGTTCGGTAATCTCGTCCTTTTCCTTATTGATCAGACGAACCTTTACTTTAAGAGGTGCTGCATAAGTTGCATCTCTCTCCTTACATTTTTCAATAGAATACTTAACATCCTCTTCGCATAACTCGAAGTCCACGAATTCCAGACTTAAATGTCCGCTATAGTCTGAAATAGGAGAGATATCATCGAATACTTCCTTCAAGCCTTCATCCAAAAACCACTGATAGGAGTTCTTCTGAACTTCAATCAGGTTTGGCATCTCCAGAACCTCTTTCTGTCGTGCATAGGTCATTCGCGTATTACTGCCGGCTGCAATCTTACGGATTCTGTTCTTTTCCATTGACAATTTCACCCCGTTCTTTATGATTTACTGCTTATCATCGGAATTTACAATTCAAATAAGCATACCACACCACAATAGTGCACCATACATTCTACTACAAGTCAATTGGGGAGTCAATTATTATTTTTTCGAAAAAGGAATTTTTTTCTCACACAGAGAATAATAGAATAACCGCCCGTGGGCTGCCCCACAGGCGGTCAAAAAGAATTTCTTTTATCTTACTTTAATGTAACCTTAGCGCCTTCAGCCTCTAATTTAGCCTTGATATCATCAGCCTCTTCCTTGGAAGCGCCCTCTTTCAACATCTTAGGAGCCGCATCAACTAAGTCTTTAGCTTCTTTTAAGCCAAGGCCTGTAGCTTCACGAACAACTTTGATAACCTTAACCTTGTTAGGACCAACTTCTGTTAACTCAACGTCGAACTCTGTCTTCTCTTCTGCTGCTGCGCCTGCATCACCAGCACCTGCTGCTGCAACTACAACGCCTGCTGCTGCGGATACACCAAACTCCTCTTCGCAAGCTTTTACTAAATCATTTAACTCTAATACTGTTAACTCTTTGATAGCATCAATTAATTCCTGAGTAGATAATTTTGCCATTTTCATTTACCTCCATTTAAATTGTAAGTTTCATAATCTGTTTCATTTTGTTTGTGTTCACAAAAATCTTTTTGCCCTATTATTCTGCGGGTGTCTCAGCCGGAGCAGCTTCCTCTGCTGCAGGTGTTTCTTCTACGGGTGCTGCTTCTGCTGCAGGTGCTTCCTCTACGGGTGCTGCTTCTGCTGCAGGCGCCTCCTCAGCGGCCGGTGCTTCACATTCGGATGCACCACCTTTTTCTGCCAACTGATTCATGACACGAGCAAAATTGGTGATAGGAGACTGGATACTTCCAAGTAACTTGGACAGTAACTCTTCTCTGGAAGGAATCTTGGAAATATTCTCAATTCCCTTAGCATCATAAGCCACACCTTCCACAACACCGCCCTTGATCTCAAGAGCCTCTGCTGTCTTAGCGAATTTGCATAATACTCTTGCAGGTGCTGTAGCATCCTCTGTGGAAATAGCAACTGCACTGGGACCTTCCAGATATGGAGCAAGTGCTTCATAGTCAGTTCCCTTGAATGCAAAATTCATCATTGTGTTCTTGTAAACCTTGTAAGTGATGCCTGCCTCACGAAGCTGCTTACGAAGTGCTGTGTCCTGTTCTACTGTAAGTCCACGGTAGTCAACAAGTACAACAGACTGTGCATCTTTGATGGAAGCAGAAATCTCTTCTACGATAGGTTTTTTCAGTTCAACCTTTGCCATTACTTTTACCTCCTTATAGATTTTACGCCGAAAGGAGTCTTCTATAAAAAAATCCTCCCTGAAGACAGGAAGGATCGTATCTGCATAGTAACTCTCTCTCCTCGGTAGGCGGACTCTTACGCCGGCATTACGGCACCTACTGTCTTCGGCATGGTTTTAACAACCTTTGATACTATAGCACAAGCCGTGACAGACTGTCAAGCCATTTTTATTACTTCGTTTACCATGTCACATATCCGTCATCATCTATCCGGACACCGCCGGAAATACTTCTCATGTAATCCAGCACTCTCGTTTTCTCTTCTCCCTGCAAAAGAGTGGTCTTGCTCCCGCTTTGCAGACAGGGGATAAACTGAAACTCCTGTAAACCGTCACGATTGAGTGTCACCTTTACCATGCCGGTATCCACCGTTTTGGAATTGAACCAGAAGTTCCCCAGGCTATAAATAACCGGTACACCCTGCACCACACTGATTCGCTGCAAGCAATGAGGATGATCTCCGATAATCAGATCCGCGCCTGCCGCCGCAACCTCCGGAGCCTGTTTCTCCTGCGCCCAATCGATGTTCACTTCATTTTCCGTACCCCAGTGCAGATATACGATCACAAAATCGCTGTTTTCTTTCGCTTCCTTCACTGTCTCAATCAGATTATCTCCATTCCAGCATCGGAACACACCGGCAGATGAATCTGTTGCACCTCTGGTATCCGGATTATCCGATCTCTCAATCTGCGTTGCTGAAACAAAGGCAATCTTCATATTGTCTATAATGTAATAGACCGGTCTGCGTGCTTCCTCCAGATTCCGTCCGGCACCCACATAAGTAATGCCGGCTTCCTCCAGTATGGTAAGTGTATCCAGGAACGCAGCTTCCCCATAATCGTACGCATGATTGTTGGCCAGCGACACCAGATCCACGCCCAAATCATCCAGATAAGACACATAAGAAGGTTTGGCTCTGAACGTAAACTGTTTGCCTTCCGTGGGCGTTCCCTTGTCGGAATAAGGGAATTCATTGTTAAGCATCATAATATCTGCGCTCTGCATTTCTTCGATCAATTCCGGCGCAATTGCTGCGGAGATATCACCACCGTTTTGCAGCATTGCACTCATAACAGCATATTGTGCATCAAAGAGAATGTCCCCTGCAAAAGTAATTGTTATCTGATCCGGGTTCCCGGCATCCTTGGCATAAATATTGTTCTCTGCCATGTATTCCGGGTCATTGAGAATATCCAGATATTTATCATTAGCATCCATAATCTCACTGACCTGCGACTCCACGTCCTCCCTGGCAATAGCCTCTTTGGTTAATTGAAAATGACTGTGGTCCTCCGCCCTGGTTGGTGCAATAATCCATGCATACGCAGCCATCAGGCAGAGTCCCGCCGCCAGAACCACACCGAAAGTAATCATAAAAGGGCGCAGAATATCATGGGACACGCTGATTCGTCCGGTTTTCTTATGTATTTGTTGTTTTTTTCTTTTCTTTTTACTCATATTATTCTCTTATCCACTCGCAAACCCGCACTTCGTGCTCTCTATTTGCTTCGCAAATGTTTGCTCGTTAATGGCGCAAGAAAAACAAATGCCGCCTTCGGCGTCGCTTGTTTTTCTCTTGCGCCTATTATATCATAAAAAAGCGATGTGTCATATGCAACACATCGCTTTTTATACATTCTCATATAATTCGATTTAGTACTTAGCTGTATTAACCTTTACACCGGGTCCCATTGTGGTTGTCAGTGTAATGCTTCTTAAGTACTGACCCTTTAATGCTGAAGGTTTAGCCTTTACGATAGCTTCCATCAGTGCATCGAAGTTCTCCTGTAATTTAGCTTCATCAAAGGAAACTTTACCTACAGGAACATGGATAATGTTAGCCTTATCCAGTCTGTACTCAATCTTACCGGCTTTAATATCGTTAACAGCCTTAGTAACATCCATTGTTACTGTACCTGCCTTCGGGTTAGGCATTAAACCTTTCGGTCCAAGCACCTTACCAAGACGACCTACAACACCCATCATATCAGGTGTAGCAACTACTACGTCGAAGTCTAACCAGCCATCGTTCTGAATCTTAGGAATCAGCTCCTCGCCGCCTACATAATCAGCGCCGGCTGCCTCAGCCTCATTTACCTTATCGCCTTTAGCAAATACTAATACTTTAACGCTCTTACCTGTACCATTCGGTAATACAACAGCGCCACGGATCTGCTGCTCAGCGTGACGTCCGTCACAACCGGTTCTGATATGAACCTCAACAGTCTCATCGAATTTAGCTGTTGCTGTTTTCTTAACCAGAGCAATTGCATCAGCTGTATCGTACAGAGTAGCACGATCTACAAGCTTAGCTGCTTCTGCATACTTTTTACCATGTTTCATGTCAAATCCTCCATTACTCTTCTACTGTGATACCCATACTTCTTGCAGTACCGGCAATCATACTCATTGCAGCCTCTAAGCTTGCCGCATTTAAATCAGGCATCTTTGTCTCAGCGATCTCCTGAAGCTTAGCCTTGGAGATTGTAGCAACCTTAGCCTTGTTAGGGGTTGCGGAACCGGATTTGATGTTGCATGCTTTCTTTAACAGAACTGCTGCAGGGGGAGTCTTTGTGATGAAACTAAAGCTTCTGTCTGCATATACTGTGATAACAACCGGGATGATAACATCACCCTTATCAGCTGTCTTAGCGTTGAACTGCTTTGTAAATTCAACGATGTTTACACCGTGCTGTCCAAGTGCAGGACCAACCGGCGGTGCTGGTGTAGCTTTACCAGCAGGGATCTGTAACTTAATGTATCCTTCTACTTTCTTTGCCATAATGGCACCTCCTAATATAATGTGGTACGGGCGTAACTCTTCTTTTCTTCACTCAGCAAGCGAATCTTTGAAGTGCTACTCCCACATGGCAGTCCATACCAACGGCACGGACATACCCTTATCTAAACCGCATAAGCGGAATAAATAACTACTGCATACTTCTGACCTCTGCAAAGCTGATCTCCACAGGGGTCTCTCTGCCGAACAGTTCTACATTGATGGTTGCTGTCTGCTTGCCATAGTCCATTCTCTGAACCACACCAACGGTATCTTTCCAGACACCGGCAACCACTGCAATGGTATCACCTTCCGCAAAGTCGACACTGACATTCTCCATCTTAATGCCGAGGGGTTTCATCTCAGCCTCGGTAAGCGGTACCGGCTTACTTCCCGGACCAACGAATCCTGTCACGCCTCTGGTATTTCTTACAACATACCAGGTGTCGTCATTCATAATCATATTAATTAAAACATAACCGGGGAACATTTTCTTCTGGACAGTCTTGCGGGCGCCATTCTTCATCTCCATAACGTCCTGCATCGGGACTCTTACTTCTAAGATCTCGTCCTCCAGATGTCTGTTCTCGATTGTTTTCTCAATGTTGGCTTTTACCTTGTTCTCATACCCGGAATAAGTATGCACAACATACCATTTCGCTTCTGCCATACTAATACCATGCCTTTCTTAGAACCTGTTTTCAGAGTTTTTCCAGTCTAGAATTGAAGTGTGGTAATAAAATCCACTCCGTACTGTAAGCCAAAATCCAGTATCGTGATAATCGCTCCAATAACAACAGAAATAATAACAACCGCAACAGATTGTTTTAAAAGGGCATCTTTATCCGGCCAAGTGATTTTCTTAAATTCAGCTTTCACACCATCCCAGAACTTCACCGGTTTGGATGTTCCGCCTGATTTTGCAGAATCTCCCATGCTATACTCCTTTCAAAAAACAACAACGATTATTTTGTCTCTTTGTGTAAAGTATGTGTTTTGCAGAATCTGCAATATTTCTTTGTTTCCATTCTGTCCGGATGGTTTTTCTTTTCTTTGGTTGTATTGTAGTTACGCTGTTTGCATTCTGTACATGCTAATGTAATTTTTGTACGCATCTTGCTACCTCCACGTGCATTTATTAAAGTCCAAATTTTGAGCATAAAAAAAAGACCTAAATCTTATCTCGCTCAAACAATATATCATACGCCATCCCCCAAGTCAACTGCTTTTTATCAATTTACCCAATTTATTTTCAAAATGCTCTAATATTTTTCTTTCATCTTACGATATACTTTGTAAAGGGCGTATTTTGCCGATCAAAATATGCTTCTTTTCCTTATATAATATGTATATAACACTTGCATTTCCTATAGGTACAATGCTACAATAAAAATAGGCATAAGTACCCACAGATGATGTCTTGCAGGCAACGGACAGCCCAAGAAGGCATCTGCGAATATTTCACGGAAGAAAGGAGGGGGACTAATGGCTTATAATAGTATACATCATTTATCCAACGTCTACAATTTCTATATGACTACCTATGCGCCTAAGTCAAGCACGCCTTATGACTCTCATAAGAAAAGCGAACTGCGCAGCGTATATAATTCCATTGTCAAAATGAATAAAGAATCCCCTCTGTATATTCTGGATACCAGCAAGGACTCTCAGGAATTTGCGGTAAGCATGAAAGAAAACGCCCGTGAACTTCGTAATACAATTGCTTCCTTAGGTGGTTTGGATGAAGAGGAGCTTTTAAATAAGAAGGTAGCCTATTCCAGCAATGAGAATATTGCAACTGCTACCTATATTGGCCCTTCGGAGACGGCTGACGATATTCCTCTTTACGAGATTGAGGTGAAAAGCCTTGCATCTCCACAGGTTAATATGGGGAAATTCCTTCCCGGTGAAGCCTCTGTCTCCCTGACGCCATCCACCTATTCTTTTGATGTGGGCATTGACGACCTGAATTATGAATTTCAGTTCAATATCAAATCTACCGATACAAACCGGGATGTTCAGGAACGTTTATCGCGCCTGATCAATAATGCCAACATTGGTATGTCCGCACAGGTAATTACGGACGAGAATGGCAATTCCTCTTTACGAATGGAATCCAATGCCACCGGCTTAAAGGATGACAAACCATATTTATTTAAAATATCTGACAATCAGACCAGCAAGACAGCCGGTGCGGTTCAATATTTTGGATTGGATTATATTGCAGCTCCATCCTCGAATGCCTCTTTTGTAATAAACGGCGAAGAGCTTTCTACTGCCTCTAATCATTTTACATTAGAGCATAATTACGAGTTACAGCTTACCGGAGTCAGCAGTGAAGAGGGCGAAACTGCTTCTATCGGCTTACGGACCGATGTAGAATCTCTGACCGAAAATGTCAATACACTTGTCCGTGGTTACAACTCTTTCCTGAGAGCAGTAGCCGAATATAGTGAGAACCAGCCCAAGAGCAACCGCCTGTTCAATGAAATGAGCAGTGTTGCCAAAGTATATGCACAGGGGCTTACCTCGATCGGACTAAATCTGAATCTGGACGGCACCTTGGAAGTAGACAGTGATACTCTGCAGAAGCGGGCTATGAGCGAAGATGCCAAAGAAGTCTTTTCCTCTATGAAAGGATTTACCAATTCCGTGCTCCGCAAGACCAATCAGGTATCATTAAATCCGATGAATTACGTCAATAACGTAATCGTCGCCTATAAAAACCCCGGCAAAAATTTTGCCAGTCCCTATATTACAAGCGCTTACAGCGGTATGATGTTTAACAGCTATTGCTAAAATAATAAGAAACAGTAAGACAAACTGAGCCGGTTCCAAACGAACCGGCTCTTATCATCTCTTCCTATTATTATAGGATTTCTACTTGATACTTTACAGCGGAATATTACCATGCTTCTTCTTCGGATTTTCAATCTGTTTATTCTTAAGTCCTTTCAAAGCCTTGATCAATGCCTCTCTTGTCTCTTCCGGCTTGATTACCTCATTGACATAGCCCCTGGCTGCTGCCACATATGGATTTAAGAATCTGTCCTCATATTCCTTCTTACACTGGGCGCGCATAGCTTCCGGGTCCTCTGCCGCCTTAATCTTACGCTTAAATGCGATATTGACAGCACCGTCAGCACCCATAACTGCAATTTCAGCGATAGGCCATGCATAGACGATATCTGCTCCCATCTCTTTAGAATTCATGGCAATGTATGCTCCGCCATATGCTTTACGCATGATTAGGGAAATCTTCGGCACAGTTGCCTCTGAATAAGCATACAGGATCTTTGCCCCATGACGGATAATGCCATTATGCTCCTGCGCAGTGCCGGGCAGGAATGCAGGCACATCAATTAACGTCACTAACGGAATATTGAAGCAGTCACAGAAACGGATAAATCTTGCAATCTTATCGGATGCATGATAATCAAGAGAGCCACCGTTGGCATTGGGCTGATTTGCTACGATACCAACTACCTTGCCATCCATTCTGCACCAGCCAATCACTGCGTTCATGGCGAACTCCTTCTGTACCTCAAAGAAGCTTCCTTCATCTACAATACAGTCGATAACTTCCTTCACATCATATGCATGGCGGGAGTTATCCGGTACAATATCTTTGATCTTGGCAGCCTTTGCCTTCATAACAGAATCCATTTTACTGCTTTCCGACTTGCCAAAAACCTTGGTCACGTGGGAAATAAAACGCTGTCTCTCCGGATTATTAATGACCGGAGGCTTCTCCATCCAGTTGCTGGGCAGATAAGATAACAGCTTACGCACTCCCATCAGGCATTCGCCCTCAGTGTCATATGTAAAATGAGATACGCCGCTCTTCTTGGCATGCACATCCGCACCACCAAGCTCTTCCACAGAAACTTCCTCATTAATTACAGTCTTGACCACATTCGGTCCGGTAATAAACATCTTGGAAATATCCTTGACCATAAAAATAAAATCACAGATTGCAGGTGCATAGCAGGCACCACCGGAACAAGGTCCGAGAATGACTGCAATCTGCGGAATAACGCCGGAAGCCTTCGTATGACGCAGGAACATGCCGCTGTACCCGCTCAGGGAAGAAATTCCTTCCTCAATTCTGGCTCCGCCGCTGTCATTGATACAGATAAGCGGTGCTTTCATCTCCATTGCCATATCCTGAATACGACAAATCTTAAAAGAATGATATTCTCCCAAAGTTCCGCCAATAACCGTGAAATCCTCACTGGCCACAAAAACCTGTCTGCCGTCGATTTCTCCATAACCGGTTACCACACCGTCACCCGGTACTCTTCTCTTATCCAGATCAAAATCATCAATACGAGACTCCAGAAATCCGTCTACTTCCACAAAAGTTCCCGGGTCCAGTAACATTTCAATTCTTTCACGGGCAGTCATCTTACCCTGAGCATGCTGCTTATCAATCTTGCTCTGTCCGCCACCCCGTAATGCTTTCTCTCTTCTGCTGTCCAAATCCTTAATTGCGTCGTCCCAGTTCATAATTCCTCCTGTTATGATCTAACATCGTGATCTGAAAACAATTATTTGAAGTTCCAATACTTTGACACTCAAACTATCAAGGATTATTATAGGCAGAGTATGATTTCTTGTCAATACTCTGCCTGATATTTTTTACTGTATGCTTACACCGTAATCATTTTACCCGTTCTATCGGTTTAGCCGGCTACGCCTCCTGCGCTGCCGCTTCAAGAGCTGCCTCGATCACCTTGTCCATATCATAATATTTGTACTGCCCCAGACGGCCTCCGAAGATGATATGCTTCTTCGCCCGCGCAAGCTCCTGATATTTCTTAAATAAAGCGTCATTGTGCTCATTGTTAACCGGATAATAGGGCTCGTCCCCTTCATGCCATTCTGCCGGATACTCTCTTGTGATCACCGTGCCGGATTGTGTACCGAACTCAAAATGCTTGTGTTCAATCACTCTGGTGTAGGGAACCTCCCGTTCCGTATAGTTAACCACTGCATTACCCTGATAATTATCACAGTCCGGTAATGTATCCGCCTCAAACCTGAGCGACCTGTATTCCAGATGTCCCAAACTGAAATCAAAATATTCATCCAGCATACCGGTATAAACTACCTTGTCATAGCTGTTGCCCGCAGCATCGGCAATCTTTACTTCCGTACCCTCGCCTGTCTCGGTCACAAACTCTTTATATTCAGTTCCCGTCCTTACCTCAATGCCCTCCAGCATCTTCTCTACCATAGCAGTATAGCCTCCTATGGGAATGCCCTGATACCGGTCATTGAAGTAATTATTATCATAAGTAAAACGAAGCGGCAGTCTTTTAATAATGAAGGCGGGGAGTTCCTTGCAGTCTCTGCCCCACTGCTTCTCCGTGTAGCCCTTAACCAGTTTCTCATACACATCCGTTCCCACCAGAGAAAGGGCCTGTTCTTCCAGATTGGCAGGTTCTGTGATATGCAATGCTTTTATCTGCTGTGCAATCCGCGCTTTCGCCTCTTCCGGGGTTACCACACCCCACATTTTACTGAAGGTATTCATATTAAAAGGAAGGTTATATAATTCATCCTTATACCGTGCAATAGGAGAATTAATATAATGATTAAATTCGGCGAACTGATTTACATAGTCCCATACCTTCTTATTGGAAGTGTGAAAAATATGTGCGCCATATTTATGTACCTGAATACCCAGTACAGGTTCTGTATAGATATTACCGGCTATATGTTCTCTCTTGTCAATAACGCAGACTTTTTTACCCTTCTGCTTCATCTCATGGGCAAATACCGCTCCGAACAGACCGGCACCCACCACCAAATAGTCGTATCTCATTATTCCTCGGTCGCCTTATATTTATCCAGCTGTGCATAATCTTCCATCAGTTCCAAAGCTTTCTTACGACCCACTTTATTGAGCTTCACATAATACTGCATCACACGGTTCTCCATGATCTTGCTTCCTAATACACTCTTCTGGCTAAGCGGTGTGAAATCAACCGGATTTAGATTCAAACGGTCACACATTTTGATAACCGTGCCATATGCCATACCTTCGATTCCTCTATCCAATGCCGTAACTAATGTAGAATACGGAATCTCCATTTCAATCGCAAACTGTCTGATGCTCTTGTACTGTTTTAAAATCTCTGCTTTCAATATTTCTGCCTTTGTCATAATAGTCCTCCATTTCTGCAAAATAACCTTGCACCTTGTCTTTTGATTAACAGTCTACCACATTTTTCAAGGAAAAGGAACCACTCAAACTGCATTTCAAACGAAATATCGTTACTATTATCAATTAATTACTTTTTAGACATATTTTTTTGTTCAAAAAGCCATTTTGTCTCTCCGCAGCCTTCAAGATGTTGTTGTCGTACCATGCAGAAAATGCTAATATATAGTTATAAGTGTTCTAAACAAAAAAAGCTTTAAAACATTAAGATAAAGAGGTGATATCATGTCCCCTATTTCAGTGTGCATGATTGCAAAAAACGAGGATAATCATATAGAGGAATGTTTAAAAAGACTACGTCCCTGCAAATTCGAAATTGTTGTGGTGGATACCGGTTCTGTAGACAGAACTGTAGAAATCGCCCACAAATATACCGATAAAGTATTTCACTTTGCCTGGTGTGACGATTTCAGTTCTGCCAGAAACTTTTCCATCCAACAGGCAAGTAATGACTGGGTACTGATCATTGACTGTGATGAATATCTGGAAAATGCCAATCTGGCTGATCTGGAAGAGCTTCTGGAAGGAAATAATCCATCCGTAGGCATGATCACCCGCAATAATCCCTATAGCATTCAGGGGGTACGCTCCATCATGTCCGAGCGTATCGGCAGGCTTTTTAACAGAAAATACTGTCACTATGAAGGCAGCATTCATGAGCAGGTGTGCAAGCTGGACGGCAGAGAACCGGAATCCTTTGATATTCCGCTAACCTTCTACCATGAAGGTTATGTGTCCGAATCTGATAAAAGAATGCGTGCCACCCGTAATCTGGAGATGCTTCTGCATGATTTGGAAATGAAAGGTCCAAGCCCCTATATCTACTTCCAACTGGGGCAAAATTATTGTTCCCTGAACGATATAGAAAAGGCTGCGCATTACTATAAGCTCGGACTGGATCTCAACGCAGATCCCAAATCTGCTTTTGTCCAGAGCATGACCGAAACATACGGCTACTGTCTGATGGAACTGGCCAAGTACGATCTGGCCATGACGATCCAGGATAAATATGAACTCCTGTCCCACCGGGCAGACTTCGTCTATCTGATGGGTATGATCTATATGAAAAAGGGCATGTACGACAAAGCAATTGCAGAATTCCACAAGGCTACCACCTTAACCACCTATTCCCGTAAAGGAGTCAACAGCTACCGCGCCAATTATAATATTGCCAGCATCTATGAAACACTCGGCCAACTGGACGATGCCAAAACATACTATAAGAAATGCGGCGACTATGAACCGGCAGTACGAAGGCTGAAGGAGCTGACTGCCTCATAAAACGGAAAGGATGTTACTTTGTTACCGATTTCAGTTTGTATCATTGCTAAAAATGAAGAAAACCATATCGAAGAATGCTGCAGACATCTGCAGCCTTACGGCTTTGAAATCGTTGTGGTCGACACCGGTTCAACAGACCATACCGTAGAACTGACCCGAAAGTATACCGACAGCATCTATCACTTCGACTGGTGCAATGATTTCAGTGCTGCTAAGAATTACGCTATGCAAAAAGCCTCCCATAACTGGATACTTTCACTGGATTGTGACGAATATATCGGGGCTTTGGATATGAATATGTTGCAACAATGTATGGAACAATATCCACACTCAGCCGGCCGCATTCTCATCCGTAACCGTTTTACGGAAAACGGACAGACAGCCTATGAACAGGTGCGGGTAAGCCGGTTTGTGAACCGTAACTTCTTTCAGTTTGAAGGAGCTGTTCACGAACAGCTGGTGCCGAAGCCAATGTCATCTGACAAGACTTCCGCCGGGAGTTCATCCTTCGATGTGTCTTCTGCTCCCAAGCAGGTATATAATGCTCCGATTACCGTACTACATGTAGGTTATGACGGTTCAGAGGAAGAAATGCAGGCAAAATCAAAACGCAATATTGCACTGTTGGAAAAGGAATTGGAACTGCAGGGCCCGGACTCTTATCTCTATTTTCAGTTAGGTCAAAGCTATCGTAAACTGCACGATTATGAAAAGGCTCTCTCCTATCTGGATGCCGGTCTTGCCATGGACGTAGACCCGGCTCTGGATTATGTTCAGACCATGGTGGAATCCTACGGATATACACTGTTGGATCTAAACCGTAAGCAGGCAGCCCTAAATCTGCTCGGCGTATACGATGAATTTGCCGGACGTGCTGATTTTGTATTTTTAATGGGACTCATCTACATGAATAACGGACTGTTTCAAGAAGCTATCCGGGAATTCCAAAAATCTACCACAATGGAAGAGTTTGCTGTAGATGGGGTGAACAGTTATAAAGCATTTTATAATATCGGTGTCATCTATGAATGTACCGGGCATGCTGACAAAGCACGGGAAGCCTATGGAAAATGTGGCGACTATGAGCCTGCAAAGGCAAGACTTCGCCAGCTTGCGTAGCGAGAACCTTGTGAAACTATCATTCTCGTAGAGTTGCATTCCTTGTGGAATTATGCTATTTTAATGTATAAATCTGTGAAGAAAAGGGAGAAAGAAAGGCAGGGCAATCAGATGGGAATACATGAATCTGCTGAAGATTATTTAGAGACTATACTTATACTTAAAGAGCGCTCCGGTCAGGTTCGTTCTATTGATATTGCCACGGAAATGAATTATACCAAGCCCAGTATCAGCGTCGCCATGAAGAAGCTTCGTGAGAACGGCTATATCGAAGTCGATAAGGACGGCTTTATCACTCTGACTGCTTCCGGCTACGAAATCGCCTCCAATATCTATAACAGACACAAAGTTCTGACCGATTTCTTTATATCACTGGGCGTTGATCAGAAAGTAGCTGCTGAGGATGCCTGCAAAATTGAGCATGACTTAAGCGAAGAAACCTTTGAGAAGATCAGGGATCATGCACTTATTACACAACAATAGGCTTCTTTACTGATATCCGGCAAAGTCATACGCAGTACTGCCTTCATAAAAATACTGCGGATAATATAACATGATTACTACATCAGGATCATATGATTCTATATATTCCGGACTCATTTCAGAAATATTTTCAGTAGAGACAAAACACATTTCATGAAATCCCATCATCAGATAAGGGCACACTACCCTGCTTGATGAATCAGAAATAATCAGTATCCGAAGATCATTTCTGCAGTCTAAATTAATATAATGCGCACATGCCTTCTCCAATACCCGGTCATAGGTATATCTCGAAGTATATTCCCGGTTATTGAGTGGTTTCATGTTGATAACAAGCTCCTGCATACTGCCGACTTCTCCCGCATCATTCCGGATCGATGTATCAAAATTGGGAATGATCAGATCAAAATCATCTATACCGGCAAAATATCGTCCTACTCTCTGACCTCTTGATCCCAAATGCCATTTCTCATAAGTGGTAATTGTATAGTTGCCTATATCAGAGATCCGTTCATCCACATCGCAACCGGTCTGCCCCACAATATACTGCTCCAGTTTTCCATATGCATACAGTCCCGCCTCAGTATTCCAGTGATGATCGGTTTTATACATCATGTCATACTGGTCGATTCCATCCTGATGCATTGTCTCCCGGAAATCAATCGTATCAACGTCCAACGTATCTAACATTTTCAGGAAACGGTCTATATTATCATTCCCATAATCACTGACACCCTCCGGTAGCTGCGGATCATATTTTGAAGAAGTATAAGGTACCGAAGCATACACCAGCCGTGTTCCCCTGTTCTCAAGATATCTGTCAAATACTGCAACACTGTCTGCGCACTTCTGAAGGTACTCATCAGAAACATAACCAAAGGTAGTAAGCAGATACCCATTGTTAAGCTTTACGACGCCATTCATTTCTCTCTGTCCCAGTAAATTTCTGACTGCACCATTGAGATTAACAAACCGGTATTTCTCAAAAAAAGTAGTGGCTATGTCCGTTTCCTGCTTATTTCCAAGATCTGCCGACCATTCATTATAATCTACCTCATCATTCACATAGAACTTTACAAGATTACTAAAGCTGATCACGCCTATCACTATTATGACCAAAACAAAAACAGTCGCAAATGCAATGGAAGAAATATTGCTCTTCTTGTTCATTTCTGTCTCCCTAGAAATTGAAATAAATAAAAGGATTGTGTGCCCCGAGAATGATAAATGATACTGCCCACATAAACATAACACCATAGAGTACCGGTACCGCTATTCCGGCAAAATCCGCATATTTACCATTGGCAGTTTTCTCTCTGAGCATCTTCATGACCGGAGTCGCAAATACAATCCCCGCCAGAATATATATACCATATTCCCGCGCATACCTGATAATAGCCGGATCTATTGATGCCGGAACACCATACAGGCCAAGCATTGCCAGACAATATTTGATTCCGCTTCTGATACCGGATGAATTAAATATAACCCATCCGAAATTGACGCATAACAATGTAATGACCCGCCAGAAAACCCTGACAATCCTGTTCTTTCTTTTCTCCGGTCTGACCAGATACTTCTCTATAACAAGCAGCAGAAAATACCCTAATCCCCACGCCACAAAAGTATAGTTGGCTCCATGCCATATCCCGGTCAGGCACCATACTACAAACATATTAAACAGATGTCTGGGAACCGTCACATTTTTCCCCGATCCGCCAAGCGGAATATAAACATAATCCCTGAACCACTGTCCTAAGGATATATGCCATCTCCTCCAGAACTCCGTTACTGATTTTGACATGTAGGGATAGTTAAAGTTCTCTTCAAATTGAAAACCAAAGATTCTGCCTAATCCGATTGCCATATCCGAATATCCGGAAAAGTCATAAAATATCTGCAGACTGAAGCATAGGGCCCCCACCCAGAGCACCAGCGGATTCGCGGAAGAAAAATCCATCGCAAACACTTCACCGGCAACAACCGAAAGGTTATTAGCCAGAATCACTTTTTTGCAGAATCCCAATAAAAACCGTCTTGCACCTTCCGCAAAGCCATCCAATGTACATGTTCTGTCTGTAAGCTGTTTTTCAATGCTTGAATATCGTACAATCGGTCCCGCTATCAGCTGTGGGAAAAAGGATATATACAGTGCCAGAAACAGCGGGTTCTTTTGCACCTCCACTGTTCCCCTGTATACATCAACAACATACGATAATGCCTGAAATGTAAAAAAAGAGATTCCGATCGGAAGTGCAATCTCAAAGAAAGGAAAGTTTGTATGAAAAAAGGAGTTTGACACACTTAGCGCAAAATCAAGATACTTAAATATGAACAGGATGCCTATATTAACGATTATGTCTACAGCCAGTAATATTCCGGCGGACAGTTCCTGTTCATTATTCTTCTTTAATGCTATCCACAAAGCCATACCATAATTGATGCCTATGGAAGCGATCATAACAAAGACAAACTTCGGTTCTCCATATGCATAAAAGAGCAGGCTCGCTGCCAACAAAATATAATTTCTGTATTTTTCTTTTGCCAGGAAATAGAGAACAATGACCACCGGCAAAAAAAAGAAGGTAAACATTAAACTTGCAAAAGACATTTTCTTCCTTTTCCTTTACGTATATATCATTATTGTAAAGATTTGCACTTATTATGTCAATTATTCATATCCAGCCTTTGACAGACACACATTCTCCGGCAAATTTCCTCTTCCTACATGCCGGATCATTCTTCCTACTTCCGGCAGCATATTAATGGGATATAATTTAATTTGTGGATGAGCCGTAGTGTCACGCGTCGAATTATAGTTCCCACCTACGGCAGCTTTACCGCAGATTAAATC
>JBJELE010000044.1:0-26511 GCA_051878995.1 Lachnospiraceae bacterium
GAATTCGTGCTCTGCACGAATTCTTCCTTGTTTTGGTTCAAGATTGCGAACGAGCTTAGCGAGTTTCGCAATTACCTATCTAAAAATTTATTAAAATACATATTATGCCGACTGCAAGCTGTCTGGCGTACGTTTATTATATCATATCTTAATAGACAGAACTAATAAACCTGAAAGTAGTTTATAAATTTTTTGTTTTATTTTATGATAGTTGAAGTATTGATAAAGATGGGATAAAATGAACTAGGCAAATAAACTCGGCTTGACGGATAAAATATGAGGAGAAACAAAGATGAAAAATTGGGGGAAGATGTTGCTGAAAGAATTCGGTATAGTCATAATCTGTGCCATACTTGGCGTAGCGGCGCTTGTAATTACATATTTTATCCCTCAGGAATCCATGTATGAAAATGCAAAGGAGTCTGCAATTATTTTACATAATGAAGGGCTGGGTGCACACGTATGGGAAACAATTTCAGAAACAATGCTTGATATATTTACAGATGGGTTGATGGTAAATGTTTCTTATACAGAAACGGATGATGGCATTCGGGATATGCTATTGGGCACGTGGGCAGAAGTAGATGGGATCAATCCAATGGAATCTTTATATGAGGTAATTGCTTTAGCCAATGATGATTATCAGATAATTAATTATGGAAGATATTGGCACGGATATCAGATTATTCTGAGACCCTTATTGTGTTTCTTTACCTACGCAGATATTCGGCAATTAAATATGTTTTTACAGCTTGCATTGGTTTTTGGCTTTGTGTATATCTTGGCAAGATCTAAAGATAAGATGTTGATTATTCCATTTTTGGGAATGTATACTTTCCTATCGCCCGTAGCGCTATTTAGTTCTTTTCAATATTCCGCATGCTTTTATGCTATGATGGTTGCCTTGATTGGCTTATTCGGATTAAGAAAATATATAAATGATGTGAACAGGAATTATCTGTTTTTGCTAGTGGGCATAATGACAGCTTTTTTTGATCTGCTGACATATCCTTTTATTACTTTAGGAGTCCCGTTGATTGCATATTTAGCTTCAGATGATGAGTGCTTAATATCCTTTAAGAAAAGCATAAAAGAAATTTTTTTTAATACAGTATCATGGGGTATTGGCTATGTAGGAATGTGGGCTTCCAAATGGGTTATAGCATCTGTATTTACAAATGAAAATGTAATAAGGAGTGCTATTGAAAAGATAAAATTCCGCAGTGGTCATTTTAGTCATAGAGATACGTGGCTTTCTACAATGAAATTAAATTTGAGTGCATGTAATAAGGAAGTTTTGCTGCTCATATTTATTTGTTTAGTTGTATTTTTTATTGTAAACAGGATAAAAAACTATAGAAGCATGCATATGAGAGTATGTCAGGGTACATTTGCCATTCTTTTCGTATCCGGCTATCCGCTTATATGGTATTATTTCTCGCTGGAACATTCCAGCTGCCATTCCTATTTTACATGGAGAGAACTGGCAATCAGTGTATTTGGAATTTTGGTGATAGGGGCTGTTAATCTTCAGAAAAAAGCTGTTTGTCCCCAAAAGGCTGCAGAGTCAGTTGGTGATAATGAAACAAATTAATATATTTTCATACATCCGCATAAGTTTTATAAAGAGACTTATGCGGATTTCTATTGCAGATTCTAGTCCGCAGAATGAGGATTCGCCGGAATGGTTTCAGTATTATCTAACATTTCCAATATTATTATTCCCGTTATTATTTTCTATATTGTAGCATACGGCATTGCCAATCACTGTAATGTCTATGAGGATTTTATCAAAGGAGCAAAGGATGGATTTCATACAGTGATTCAGATTATGCCTACATTAATCGGGTTGATGGTAGCAGTAGGTGTGTTGAGGGCATCCGGTTTCTTAGAATTTATTGGAGGCCTTTTTAGTGGTATTACTGAGTATCTGGGATTTTCCTCGGAGCTTGTGCCGCTTATTTTTATAAAAATGTTTTCTTCTTCTGCAGCGACGGGACTTGTTCTTGATATATTTAAGAATCATGGGCCGGATTCTTTGATCGGACTGACTACTTCTATTATGATGAGTTGTACAGAGACCATATTTTATACAATGTCGGTTTATTTCCTGGCAGCAAAGGTTACGAAGACCAGATATACCCTCAAAGGAGCACTGCTGTCCACGCTGGCAGGGATCATTGCCAGTATTATTCTGGCAGGAATGATAGTATAACCGTATGCCAGACGGTGTTGCTGCGATAAGATGAATAGATATCCGTAGTAAAAGGAAAACGGCACTCCGTAATGGGGTGCCGTTTTCTGTGTGTGAGAAGGATAGAAATGTTTGCTCAAATATATGTCAACAGGGCGTCCGCAAGGGACGCGGCTGTTATGTTTAGTCGAAGCCGGTCGGCACCTGATCAGCACCGGCGACTCCTTTGAAATGTATTTAAGTTCGTTGAGGGGTACTTCCTTAATACATTTAATACTATAAACGGAAAATATGAATGAGGTGTGTCAAAAATCGAAAGAAAAAAGAAAGAAAATATAAAATTTGTATAATGATTCAATCTTTACAAAGCTATACAGAAATTTTACAAAGTGGATTTTATTTTTACATTTCGCTGATAGTTACTTTACATCTGTTTGGATATACTTGGACGTGTTGAGAGATGAACTATGTCAGTTACAAAGTTATTTGAATAGAGTCAGAAATAATAAGAGAAGGAAATATCAGTATGGCAGAGATAGTGCTTAAAAATGTTAATAAAGTGTATGAAAATGGGTTTCATGCGGTTAATAATGTGAATCTTACCATCAGTCCGCAGGAGTTCATTATTTTCGTAGGCCCGTCAGGATGTGGTAAGTCAACTACTCTCAGGATGATAGCCGGACTGGAAGAGATATCCTCCGGTGAATTGTGGATGGGAGATGTACTCGCCAATTTTCTGGAGCCGAGAGAGCGGGAGCTCGCTATGGTATTTCAAAATTATGCCTTATATCCAAATATGACTGTATATAAGAACATTGCATTTTCTTTGGAGATTCGTGGTGAAAAAAAGGCAGAAGTTAATAAAAGAGTAAAAGAGGTGGCCAAGCTTCTTGGATTGGAAGAAGTTCTTGACAGAAGGCCGAAAGACTTATCCGGTGGTCAAAGGCAGCGTGTAGCAATTGGGAATGCCATTATCAGAAATCCGGATATTCTTCTGATGGACGAGCCTTTGTCTAATCTGGATGCTAAACTGCGTGGACAGATGCGAGTGGAATTGGCAGCTTTGCATAAGAAGTTAAATAATACAATTATTTATGTAACACATGACCAGACAGAAGCCATGACATTGGGTACTCGTATCGTGGTAATGGATCATGGAGAAATACAGCAGGTGGATACACCGAAACAACTATATGATAATCCGATCAACCGTTTTGTTGCGGGATTCATTGGTTCTCCGGCAATGAACTTTATAGATGGTAAGATCAGATTTGGCAAAAATGATGTGTATTTCAAATTGGATCGCTATAACGTTTCGTGTACACCTATGATTGCTGCATGGATCAAAGAAGCAGGATGTGTGGGTGAAGTGACGATAGGATTAAGGCCGGAAGGATTTATCGATAGCTGTCGAAAAGAAAAGATGCAGCGGACAGATTTGAAGGATGAAGAGAAAATTACGGTTAAGGTCACTCACAGAGAATTGCTTGGCAATGAAGTTCTGCTCTATTTCGAGTTCTGTGGTAAGACTTGTATCATGAAGACAACAGCAGAGAACAGAGCACAGGCAGGAGATTGCATTTCTATCTGGCTCGATATTGATCAGATTTGTTTGTTTGAAAAAGGCAAAGATAAAAATTTTTTCTATTACAACAGGTGCAAATAAAAGGCCCGATCATTGAATTTATACATTATAGAGAAAAGAGAGTAGATTATGAAAAAACTAAGTCCGTATTTCTTTTTGATTCCCAGTTTACTAATATTTAGTGTCTTCCTGTTTTATCCGTTTTTTAAAACTATTTATTTAAGCCTTTATAAGACGGATAAAATGGGCCTCCCAAAGAAATTTGTAGGGATGGAGAATTATTGCAAACTTCTCACATCAACTTCTTTCTATAATAGTCTGTTGGTTACCCTTATTTTTGTATTAATTGTGGTAATAGGCAGCATGAGTCTGGGGTTGATCGGTGCTGTGTTATGTAATAAAGCATTTCCGGGCATCCGTGTTTTCAGTACGGCATATGCCCTTCCTATGGCGATTGCCAGTAGTTCGGCAGCTATGATCTTTAAGATTATGCTGCATCCTTCTGTGGGCATTGTAAATAAACTGTTGGGACTCAGTATCAATTGGATATCAGATCCAAGATATGCACTTATCTGTGTAGCGGTACTGACGGCATGGCTTAATAGCGGCATTAATTTTCTGTACTTCAGTGCCGGGCTTAGCAATATTGATGAAACCATTTACGAAAGAGCCAGTGTAGATGGTGCCAATGAGTGGCAGAAATTTTACAGACTTACACTTCCGGGACTTAGTCCGATTCTTTTCTATACGTTAGTAGTCAATATCATTCAGGCTTTTCAGTCTTTCGGGCAGGTTAAGATACTGACACAGGGAGGACCGGGTGAGAGCACCAATCTGATTGTATATTCTATCTACCGGGACGCATTTTTTAACTTTAAGTTCGGTAACGCAGCAGCCCAGTCAATCATATTGTTCTTAATTATCATGTGTTTGACACTTGTCATGTTCAAGATAGAGAAAAAGGGAGTGAAATATTGATGGATCACACAATTACAAGCAAGAAGGCAATTTATCAGGATCAAAATATAGACATTGAAAAGATAAGAGAAGAGATGTATCAAAGGCAGCGTGTAAGAAAAATAAGAAAAACGGCAGTTCGTCTGGGTGCCAATGTCATAATGGTTCTTATCATTCTGCTGCCCCTTCTGTATGCTGTCAGCGTGGCACTGATGCCTTCCAGTGAATTATTTACAACGCAGTTAAATCTGATTCCCAAGAATCCTACTCTGAGTAATTTTAAGGAAGCCTTGGCCAAAGTGCCACTGGTGCGATTCGTACTTAATTCCTTCCTGGTAGCAGGAGTGATCACCTTCGGGCAGATCATTTCCTGCTCCCTTGCAGCATTTAGTTTCTCTTTTTTGGATTTTAAAGGCAAAAATATATTATTCATGTTAGTTATGGCGACTATGATGATTCCGGGAGAAGCTACGATTATTTCAAACTATCTGACGGTCAGTCGGCTTGGGTGGCTCGATACCTACAAGGTGCTAATCATTCCTTATCTGACCAGTGCAATGGGTATCTTTCTTTTCCGCCAGTTCTATCTGACATTTCCGATTTCGCTTTATGAATCGGCCAAAATTGACGGATGCGGTAATTTAAGATTTATCCTACAGATTCTGATACCGCTTACCAAGTCAGCTATTGGTGCAATGGCGGTATATACCTTTATCAATGCATGGAATATGTATATGTGGCCCCTGCTTGTTACCGGCTCGGACAAGATGCGTACTGTGCAGATCGGTATTGGCATGCTGGATAGTGTGGATTCCCAGTCTATTACCTTGATGATAGCGGGTGTTGTGATGATTATTCTGCCTTCCATTTCCATCTTTATCGTAGGACAGAAGCAGTTGATCAAGGGCATGTTTTCCGGTGCCGTAAAGGGTTAAGTAAGAGGATAGCAAACGGCACCTTCCTGACCAATATGTGAAAGGAAGGCTTGCCGTGACTATAAAAGATAACAAGAGGAGAAAAGTGAAAATGAAAAAAAGAACAGTAGCAGTAATGATGGCGGCGGTAATGGCTGCAGGCAGTCTGGTTGGTTGTGGAGCATCCGATACAGCAGCAGTTACAGAGACACAGGAGAATACCGCAGATGAAGAGCAAGAGGATACTGTAGAAGATGCCACTGTAGGTGCCAATGTGGAGGCAGTAGAGAATGCAGAGGAATTGACAGCTATGGATGAGAGCCAGTTAAATGGGACAACCATTACCTTCTGGCATGCCATGGGTGGAGTGAATGGAGAAGCATTGGATTATCTGGTTAATAAATTCAATGAGGAAAATGAATATGGTATTACAGTAGATGCACAGTATCAGGGGTCATATGATGATGAGATCAATAAATTAAAGAGCGCACAGCTTGGTAATATGGGAGCTGATCTCGTGCAGGTATATGATATCGGAACCAGATTCATGATCGATTCCGGATGGATCGTGCCGATGCAGGATCTGGTAGATGCAGATGGCTTTGACTTATCCGTGATCGAGCCTAATATTGCGGCATATTATACAGTAGGTGATACATTGTATTCCATGCCGTTCAATTCTTCTACCCCGATTCTGTATTATAACAAGGATATGTTTGAAGATGCAGGTATTGAGAGTGCACCGACCAGCTTTACAGAGATTGCAGAGGCAGGCGATAAATTGAAGGCAGCAGGCTATGATGAGACAATCTCTCTGGCAATTTATGGCTGGTTCTTTGAGCAGTTTACCTGCAAGCAGGGTTTGGAATATGTCAATAACGGTAACGGACGTTCTTCTTATGCAACAGCAGTTGCTTTTGATGAAAATGGTGCAGCGCTTAATATTCTGACAGCATGGAAAGACTTATATGATGGCGGTTATGCACCAAATGTAGGGCGTGGCGGTGATGCTGGTCTGGCTGACTTCTCTGCAGGGCAGTCAGCTATGACACTGGGCTCCACCGCTTCCCTGAAGCAGATCTTACAGGATGTAAATGGTAAATTTGAAGTAGGTACTGCTTATTTCCCGACTGTAGTTGATGGCAGTGAAGGTGGTGTATCCATCGGAGGCGGTTCTCTCTGGGCATTGGATAACGGAGATGATATTAAGAAAGCTGCAACATGGAAATTTGTCAAATTCTTAGTGTCCGCTGAGTCGCAGGCATACTGGAACGCACAGACCGGTTATTTCCCGGTTACTACTGAGGCACATAATGAGCAGGTCTTCAAAGATAATGTGGCACAGTATCCACAGTTCCAGACAGCGATCGATCAGTTACATGATTCTGCACCACAGTATGCGGGCGCCTTGTTAAGTGTATTCCCGGAAGCGAGAGCAACTGTTGAGACGGAAATTGAGAACATGCTAAACGGTGCACAGTCACCGGAGGATACCGTAGCTAAGCTGGCAGAGCAGATCAATGAAGCTATTACGGATTACAACGAGCTGAATTATGAATAAAAGAGTGTATGCTTAAAGCAGCACAAGAATAAGAGGGACTGTAAAAGCCTGTGAATAATTATCACAGGCTTTTTGGCAGGAGAAGCGGAATATATGACAGCTACAGTGGCAGGAAAGGAATCATAATCTAAATGGGACAAACAATACCTAAGATATGGGCACACCGGGGTGCCTCAGGATATGCACCGGAAAATACGATAGAGGCTTTTGAACGGGCCGTAGAGATGAAAGCGGATGGCGTGGAGCTGGATGTGCAGTTGTCAAAAGATGGTCAGATGGTGGTCATTCATGATGAGACTGTAGACAGAGTCAGTGGCGTAAACGGATTTGTAAGAGACTATACATTACAGGAACTGCGCAAACTGGATGTCAGCCTTCCGATAGAGGGTTATCATACAGTAAGGATTCCCACACTTGCAGAAGTGCTGGAGACATTGAAACCGACCGGATTGGAAATCAATATTGAATTAAAGACCGGCATTTATTTCTATCCTGATCTGGAGAAAAAAGTTATCCGTCTGGTAGAAGATATGCAAATGACAGACCGTATCTGGTGCTCCTCCTTTAACCACGAATCTGTCTGTCGTGTAAAAGCTCTTTGTAAGGCGATGCGCTGTGGCTTCCTGTTATCGGATGTGATTCTGGATGTGGCTGCTTATGCAAAGCATTATGATATGCAGGCACTTCATCCGGCACTGTATCATATGCAGGATCAGAAGTTTATAGAGAAGGCGAAGAGACAGGGACTTAAGGTGCATGTGTGGACAGTAAACCGGACAGAAGATATGCGTACACTTGCTGATGCAGGAGTCGATGCGTTGATTACCAATTACCCGGATGTAGCGGTGTCGCTGTTAGAAGATAACAGTAATGCCATTAGTAAGTAGCGGCAATGTAATGAGAAAGGCATGGCAACACCATGAGTAGATTGCAGAATAAGAAGTTATTTCTCTTTGATATAGACGGAACATTGGCACTGGGCAATCATTTGCTGGAGGGTGCAAGTGATCTGATTGCTTTTTTACAGGAAAAAGGACATAAGATTTTCTATACAACCAATAATTCTACCCGCAGCCGACAGGATTATGTGTCCTATTTTGCGCAGTGGAATATTTCCGTGCAGGAAGAGGAATTTTTAACTGCCGGATATATGAGTATTTTGTACTGCACACAGCATCTTAAAGATAAGAAAATATACTTTGTTGGTACCGAATCCTTTGAACAGGAACTTAGAAAGGCGGGTCTGTGTATTACGACTGTCTATGAGGAGGATGTGGAGTGTGTGCTGGTGGCGTTTGACACATCTCTGACCTTTCAGAAGTTAGAGGACGCTTGTCGTATTTTGCAGAATACGTCGGTACAATTTCTTGCAACCAATCCGGATTTATGCTGTCCGGTTCCGGGTGGTGCAGTACCTGACTGTGGTTCTATCTGTATGATGCTTGAGAATGCTACCGGCAGAAAACCATATTACATCGGAAAACCATCTCCGGATATTGTTGAAGAATGCCGAAGGGAAAGCGGCTGTAGCAGGCAGGAAACCTTATTGGTGGGAGACCGTATCTATACAGATATGCTTTGCGCCCAAAATGCCGGAGTGGATGGATTACTCGTATTGAGCGGAGAAGCAGCGAGAGAGGATGCACAGGTGAGCATGGTGGAGATTCCATATATTATGGAGAATGTAGGACATCTGCTCACATATCTGCAGACGGAAACAGGATAAGAGAGGCAGATTATGATTTATGCGCTGAAAGAGCAATTGACGGAAACAGATTATGAACAACTGGAGACGGAACAGTGCAATGCTGTTATGGTTTTTACCCCCAAGGAAGCGGGGGAAGTGCTGCAGCGGATCGGAGCAGGGGCAGAAAGTGAAATGACCTTGCGGGAAATCCATTTTAATAAAGTAGAGGCAGAACAGGAATATTTCAGCGGAACGCTGGCTGTTCCCAGATTCCTGGATGTGTTGGGAAGCCGTTACCGGATTGCTTTCTATGTGACAAGAAAATGGATCATTCTGATTAATGAAGACGGATATGCAGAGGATTTGCTTAATCGGCTGCGCAGAAAATATATCCGTCCGGAGCAGACGATAGAGAAATTTATTTCCATGCTTTTTTCAGAGATTATTTCTAAGGATGCAGTGCTGTTAGATCAGTATGAGCAGGTGTTGATGCAGATGGAGGATGAGGCGCTGCATAAAGAGCCGCAGGATTTTATTGGACGGATGCTGGATGTACGCAAAAAGCTTTTGACGCTTCGGGGATATTATGAACAGATAGCGGAAATAGGCAAAACATTGGAAGAAAATGAAAACGGTATCTTCCACAGAAAGCAGCTAAAATATTTCGGTACCGTCAGTGACCGGGCGGAACGGCTTCTGCAACGGGCCATTCACCTGATTGATTATGCCAATCAGGTAAAGGATGTGTATCAGGGACAGGTGGATGCCAGACAGAACAGAAATATGCAATATCTGACAGTTGTGTCAACTATTTTCTTCCCACTTACACTGATCACCGGATGGTATGGGATGAATTTTGAAGACATGCCGGAGTTAGAGAATGGTTATCCGGTCATTGTCGGAGTCAGCATTCTGGTCGTTATCGTGTGCATTATTATTTTTCGAAAGAAAAAGATTATATAAAAAACGGAGGTGTTATATTTCTATGAATGAGAAAACGAAGGAAGAAATCAGGCTGTATGAAAACCGGGAATTATCATGGCTGAAGTTTAATGAACGTGTATTGGAGGAAGCACAGAACCCGCAGGTGCCTCTGTGCGAAAGGATGTCTTTCCTGTCTATTTTCCAGAGTAATCTGGATGAGTTCTTCATGGTACGGGTGGGCTCGCTGGAGGATCAGAAGCTTCTGCTGAAGCCGGTCCGGGACAACAAGACCAATATGACTGCACAGGAGCAGATTGACGCCATCCTTAAGAGAGTGGAGCAGTTGAATAAAATCAAAGACGATACATATGAAGCCGTTATGGCTGAAGTAGAAGAGAAAGGATTTCATCTTGTTAATTTCCGTGCTCTGTCTGAAAAGGAGAGCGGGTGTCTGGAGAAATATTTTATGAATGAAATTGTTCCATTGCTGTCGGTAATGGTGGTGGGCAGAAAGCAGCCTTTTCCCTTTCTGAAGAATCAGGAAATTTATGCTCTGGCTGTGTTGGGCACGAAAAAGGATAGCCGCAAATTAGGAATTATTCCATGTAGCAGCGGTGTATTTCCGAGATTGATTCAGATACCGGGGAAGGAAGGTTCCTATATGCTGTCAGAGGAACTGATCCTTCATTTCCTGCCTAAAGTATTCAAGGGTTATCAGGTAATAGAGAAGACTGTACTGCGGGTAACACGAAACGCAGATATAGATGTAAATAAAGCATATGATGAGGATTTAGACTATAGAGACTATATGGCGCAGATTGTAAAACAGCGTAAAAAGCTGGCACCGGTGAGACTGGAACTGACCAGAGATATTGTATCGGAGGTCATCAAAAAGCTTTGCTCTTATTCCGAACTGGAAACGAATCAGGTATTTCAGTCCAAAGCACCTTTGGATTTGTCCTTCCTGTATCAGGTAGGTGATTTGCTCCGTGCAGATGCAAGTCTTGTGTATGAGAAAAGGATTCCCCAGCCCTCAGCGCTTGTGGATGCATATCAGCCTATTATTCCGCAGGTGCTGGATCATGATGTACTGTTATCCTATCCCTATGAGAGTATCCGGCCTTTTCTGCATATGCTGCAGGAGGCGGCAAGAGATCCTAAGGTGATCTCTATCCGGATGACTCTGTATCGCCTGGCAAAGAACAGTAAGGTGGTGGAGGCGCTGGTTGAAGCAGCTGAGAACGGTAAGCAGGTGGATGTACTTGTAGAGCTGAAGGCTCGTTTTGATGAGGAGAATAACATTGAGTGGAGCAGACGGCTGGAAGAGGCCGGATGTCATATTGTATACGGTGTTGACGGGCTGAAGGTACATTCCAAGCTGTGTCTTATCACTAGAAAAGACGGTGACGAGATACAGTATATTACCCAGATCGGAACGGGGAACTATAACGAGAAGACTGCCAGACTGTATACAGATTTATCGCTGATTACTGCTAATAAAGAGATTGGTGCAGAAGCGGCCAAAGTCTTTCAGGCTATCCTGCTTGGATCTGTGGTGGAGGAAAGTGAACACCTGCTGGTAGCGCCCAGATGTCTGCAGAATAAGGTGCTTGCTATGATGGACCAGGAAATTGCCTATGCAAAGGAAGGGAAGCCGGCCTATATCGGCATTAAGATCAACTCTCTGACCGATAAAAAGATTATTGATAAGCTGATTGAAGCATCTCGTGCAGGAGTTAAGATAGAAATGGTCATAAGAGGCATTAACTGTCTTCGAAGCGGCATTCCCGGGCAGACGGACAATATTCGGATTATCAGCATCGTGGGAAGATTTTTAGAGCATTCCCGTATCTATATCTTCGGGACGCCGGATCGGGATAAAATCTATATTGCATCGGCAGATTATATGACAAGGAATACGCTTCGCAGAGTGGAAGTGGCAGCACCGATTTATGATGAGAATCTTAAGTGCCGTCTGCGGGAAATGTTTATTACCATGTTAAGTGACAATGTGAAGGGCAGAGTGCAGCAGCCGGATGGCAGCTATCGTCTGCCTGGGCAGGTGGACACACCGCTCAATTCCCAGGAATTGTTGTGTGATAGGAAATTGCTCGTATGTAGTGCGACGCCAACAAGAATCGACGTAGGAGATTCTTGCAAGTTTCGCTGCTGAGCGAAACTTTTCTATCAGGAGGCATATGGAGAGGTGCAGCAGTGAAGTTCCGAAGTCCGAAGTCATCTTGCTATTGGCAGCAGATATCATTATAATGAGTGTAACATTAGCATGCTCAAAAGGATGGCTGGTGTCAGAAGGAGACATAGAGCGGAATGGATAAGAATAAATTTGCACTTACTCCCCCTATGGGTTGGAACAGTTATGATTATTATGATACAACGGTTACGGAAGAGCAGGTAAAAGCCAATGCTGAATATATGGCTGAACACCTGAAAAAGTATGGATGGGAGTACATAATTATTGATATTGAATGGTATTCCAATGATGCCGGTACGAGGCGGGAAGAATATCAGTATATTCCCTTTGGGGATGATGAGATGGATGAGTACGGCAGATTCTGGCCGTCGCCGAATCGCTTCCCGTCATCAGCAGGTGGAGATGGATTTAAGCCGTTAGCAGATTATATTCATGATCTTGGACTGAAATTTGGTATCCATATTATGCGTGGTATTCCACGTCAGGCAGCACATAATCATTGCAAAGTTTTAGGTACGGATGTGACGGCAGATCAGGTTGCCGATCCGTCCTCTATCTGCGGTTGGAATCCGGATATGTACGGAGTCAGGGCAACAGAGGCCGGGCAGGCTTATTATGATTCCATTATTTCCCTGTATGCTGACTGGGGTGTTGATTTTATCAAATGTGATGATATCTGTGATAGCTGGTTGTACAGGGATATTCCGCAGATGCCTTTCTCCGGCTGGGAAGAAACAAGGATGCTGCACCGTGCCATTGAGAAAAGCGGCAGAGATATTGTCCTTAGTCTGTCGCCCGGACCGGCGCATATTGACCGGGCCTGGGAGTACTGCAAATACGCAAATATGTGGCGTATTACAGATGATCTCTGGGATCAATGGGATTTGATTAAGAATATGTTTGTGCGTTGTGAAATCTGGCAGGATCATGTCAGGGAAGGATGTTTTCCGGATTGCGATATGTTGCCGGTAGGAAAACTTGGTAAAGGGTTCGGACAGGAATGGGATTGTCGGCTGACGAAAGAAGAACAGAAGACCATGATGACATTATGGTGCATGTTCCGTTCTCCACTGATGATAGGTGCAGAACTGACCATGCTTGATGAATGGACGCTTCATCTTCTTACCAATTCGGAATTACTTGCTTTGATGGGAGAGACTCGTAAGGGTGTTCAGATCATGCGCGATGAAAAACAGGCTGTTTGGAAGAATACGGACAGCGAAACAGGGGAACTGGCTATTGCGCTGTTTAACCTGAGTGATGAGATAAGGGAAATATCTGTTGCACTTACAGAGATTGATCCGGAGAAAGCAGAAGGGCAGTACACATTGTATGATATCTGGGATAGAACACAGGCGGCAACCGTAGAGGGTAGAATTACTGACACAGTTCCTGCTCATGGGGTTGTCGTTTATAAATTATCTTGATTTCATGTATTGTCTAGGCTCAGAAATCTTATATTGACTTGACACATCATGATTTAATCTATATGATAAGAATTACTCAATTCGAGTAATTCTTATTTTTATTTTCAGAGGTAATTCGCCTCAGGAATTCAAAAAGAAAAGATATTGTGCAACTAAATTCAGTTGCAAAGTCAAAAAAAAGATGTATACTAAAGAAAGGAACTGCATTGTATGGGTCAAAAAGACAAGTTAATAAGGAGATTGATGTCTAGACCAAAAGACTTTACTTTTGAAGAGGCAGAATCATTATTGAACTATTTTTCTTATGAGAAAACAAACAAAGGAAAGACCAGTGGATCAAGAGTAGCATTTATAAATGATAAGGGAAGTGTTATTATGCTGCATAAACCACATCCGCGGAAGGAACTATTAGATTATCAGGTCAAGCAGTTGTTGGAAGCTTTGAAACAGGAGGAACTTATATGAGCAATTCGATGGAATATAAGGGATATGTGGGAACTGTGGAATTTTCCGAAGAGGATAAGATGTTATATGGAAAAGTTTTGGGGATTCGTACTCTTATCTCGTATGAAGGGGCATCTGCAGCAGAGTTAGTCGAAGATTTTCACGGTGCAGTGGATGAATATTTGGCATTATGTGAGTCAGAAGGAAAGAAACCTGAAATAGCTTACAAGGGAAGCTTTAATATCAGAATATCTCCAGAGCTACATAGGAGAGCGGCGATTAGTGCTATGGAGCAACAAATCTCATTAAATAAGTTTGTTGAGAATGCAGTTGTAAATTTACTGGACACGATTCATGTCTAATTTAACCTTTTACAAAAGGACAATTATCATGCAACATCTTAATCTAAACCTTTATATGATTCTATTCATTATAATAGCAGCCGTTGTGCTGCTTGCTGTCATTGTTTATGCACTTTACCGTATCCGTCATACCCGCAGAACAGATGCGATGGACGAGATGGAAGGACATGACTTTGAATACTTCTGTGCCGATCTTTTAGAGAAGAAGGGTTTTCTGGAAGTGGAGGTAACCCGTGGCAGCGGAGATTTCGGTGTAGATATTCTGGCAGAGAAGGATGGTATTACCTATGCCATTCAATGCAAACGCTATCAGGGCCCTGTAGGTGTGGAGGCTGTTTTGCGTACCTATGGAGGAAGAGACTATTATGAACGCATGGTAGGCGTGGTTATGACCAACCGGTATTTTACCGCTCCTGCCGTGGAGGCAGCGAAAAAGCTTCATATTCTGTTATGGGACAGAGGATATCTCGACAGTATGCTGGAGGAAGAATAGTCCATAGAACCTTTCGTAAGTGAATATAGGAAATATGCGTTCAAAATATTTGACGCTCAAACTATTTTTTGCTAAAATGAATCCAAATAATGTACCGGTTTGGAGAGCAAAGATGGACATCAATAGTACGCTGAACGAAGTGCTTGTTAAGTTGTTTCGTAGTGTCAATACAATAGAAGAGAAGGCAATCCGCACTGAAGAATATCAGGATGTGACGACCAATGATATGCATGTCATAGAGGCAATCGGGTTAGATACGGCTAAAAATATGACCAGTGTTGCCAAGACATTGGAAGTTACCACGGGAACACTTACCATTGCAGTAAACGGTTTAGTGAAAAAAGGATATGTGGACAGAGTCCGGAGTGAAGAGGACAGGCGTGTTGTGCTGGTTTCTCTTTCTGATAAAGGGAAAAAGGCTTATCTCCATCACCGGAAGTTCCATGAGGATATGATAGAAGCCGTTGTGTCAGAAATGTCTGAGGAGGAACAACAGGTTTTGGAGAAAGCTTTGATTAAGCTGATTACCTTTTTCCGGGAAAACTATTGATTATCAGTTGCCGTAAGTTGCAAAGACAGGTTTTTATAATCAGCGGGACCGTTTTCTAACAGGAAACAATGAAATCGATACAGAAATTCCGGATCATCACAGGCTGTGACCGTTTGGTCGGATTCGTACCAGACAGAAGCGGCCTGTTTTTTTAATTCCATAATTTCCAGATATCCTAAATAGTATTTCAAATAATTGGCGGGTTCTTCTGCAATATATGTATAAACCGCCCGTATGCTGTCATCATTCAGAGAACCGAGAGAGGCAAAGATCTGTCGTACATCATCTAAGGAAGCACCATCATAATGAATGGCGATGTCCAACAGGGAATAAAGGCAAAGCTGTATCTGACGGTCCAGACGGCATGCCTGATAGTAGGAAACAGCTTCCGGATGTTGGGAGCCGGCAAGTTCAATAGCATAATCATAGGAAACAAGCTCAACATACATGGCCCATCCTTCTATAAAGCCGCCATAGTACATTGCACTGCGCAGAGGCGTGATATCGTTCTGTTCCCAATATAATTGGCTGTATACAGTCTGATAGAGATGCCCCGGATAACCCTCATGTGCCAAAGTGGTAAAGAGAGAGAGATCATCTGACTGATCCATTTCATTAATATAAATCGTATTACCATAAACATTATCAATGGGTGGTGTCATGTAGAATGCCGGTGCGCTGTAAGGCTCCAAAGAAGCATCTACGTATTTCACATTACAAGATATGGTCTTGGCAGGATTTTCTCCGGGAAGAGATGGATAATCCTGCAGCATGCGGGATTGGAGGCAGGTCAAAATCTCATCGGGAGACATTTCCGGCATAAATGATGGCTCTTCGGAAAACAGACTCTGTATGGAAGGATTATCACGAAGCAGTTTAGTCAGGGATTCATAATGAAACTGAAGATCCTGATAGAGTAACTGTTTTATTTCCGGTATTTCCCGGTCAGAGCCCGTTTGCATCCGTACAAGAGCTTTATAGTAGGACTTACCATTGTCGTATTGCGCCAGACCGGCAGTGGGTTTGCTGTTTCCTTTCAAAAGAGTAAGCTCATCTGCAAGATAGTCGTAGGCAGGCGCTACCACGGTTTTTAAAAGCCGATCATTTTCTGCCTGATAAGCCTGAGACTGTTGTTCGTTCAGAATGCCTTGATCCACCAGGGCCTGCAACCGATTTGAGAAAGTGACCTCCAGAAAATGAGAGCTGTCCTGCAAGGATTCGTAAGACATAAGATCCACACATTGTTTAATGATCTTGTCGGCACTTTCATCTGACATAAACAGTCCGGCAGAAGCTTTCTCCTGTTCATACAGAATTAAGCCTTCGAAGTAGGAAGGAATCTGGGACAGGATAGAAAAATACAGATCAATGTCTTCTTCCGTATTCAGGCGATATTCGGCCAGCAGAATTGGCAGCTCGGAGGGAATCCCGGAAGAGGGAGACAGAGGCTCCGCAAAATAGGGATAAGAAGCGGTCTGTGTGGCAGCGGCAAGATAGGAATTCATAAGCCGGTAAAGATATTGATTGGATTCGTTCAGTGTATGGATATCTATTTCTTTGAATGACTTGGCCGTCTGTGAGAGTTCGTATACACTATTGGCGGCATCGCCTGCATGATATATGGGAAGAGAAAGATCTGCTTCACATATTCCGTATGTCTCAGGATTTTGTATGGAGTAGTGAAAATGAATGGGATTAGCTTGTAATTCATTGAGAAAGAAAGTCTCTGCTAATGCTTCAAATCGTGCATCTGTGTGATTTGCGTTATAGTAAAACAGGGTGCCGGCAGAAAAGCCAAGGAACAGGATAAAAGCAGACACCCACTGCTTTAATGTTAAGGTGCGTTTCAAGGAGATACCTTCATAAATGATTTATACTAATATATGAAAGACCGGATTAAAAAATAATCCGGTCACGTCCATTTTCTTTACCAATATATAATTTTTCATCTGCCTGTTTTAATAATGTGGTAAGATCACTGTGGTAATCATATTCCACCAGTCCAAAGGTAAGGGATATTGAAAATTTCTCAATACCACCGTCGAATACAATGGATTTCACTTTTTGTCGGAGCTTTTCTAACGCCACCATGGTTTCGTCACCGTTTAGTCCGGGGAAGATTAGCAGGAATTCTTCACCGCCCCAACGGGAGATAAAGGAATCCTTGGGAAGCTCCTTTCGAAAGGTATCAGCCAATGTCTTTAATACTTCATCGCCGATATTGTGTCCGTAAGTATCGTTCACCTTCTTAAAAAAGTCAATATCGCAAAGACAGAAACTGATCTGATTATCTGCTGATTTTAATAAAGAATCCAGATATTCTATCGTCTTACGCCGGTTAAATAAACCGGTCAGTGTATCAGTATTCGCCTGCTTCTGGAGCCTTTCATTATATTCAATCAGTTTGCCCTCCATAGCCTGGGTGTCTGTGCTAAAGGTATAAGCTATTAAGCCAAGTGATACAAAAACAGCCAGACTAGTAACAATTTGTATAATGTCATTGTTGGACAAATCTAAAGCAATGAGCGGTGCATTATTCTGACAATAAAAATACAAAGCAATTCTCATTGCAAATAGAAAGACAGAATAGGAAACCTTGGCTGCTTCATACTGGTATTTGGAGAAAAAGCAGAAAACCAGCAGGGTAAGCAGAAAGTGCTGTACACCGATATTCCAACCATAGATAATTACGTTTGTGATGATCCATCCTAAAATGCAGATATTCAGGACACAGTAAGAGACAAATGTCTTGAAACGATAAGACATAATGAAAATGGCTACAAATAGCAAAATGGAAATCAGGTAGAATCCCATTGCCTCCCAATGTTGTATGGAAATAGTATGGATACAACTGATCAGAGTGTAAACAAGCATGGTAAGTGTCAGCTGTCTTACCACCACAATTAATTTGTGAGACTCGTTTTCGCCACCGGTATCTTCACATATTTTTTTATTTATCGCTGATAAATTAAACTTAATACTCATTTTCTTTTGCCTATAATTTATGAAATAAAATCTTTTGCATACAACATATATATTTTACACTATATACATATTTATTGCAATTTAAACAATGAAAAAATTGCATTTTGTCCATAAATTGGTACAATACATAATAGAGGGAAGTGCAAAATGTTGAAAAAAGATACGCAGAAGGTTGGATCTTCTATTAAAAATAAGTTAATCATCCTGATGATGGTGGTGGCTGTCCCCTTTACGGTGATGGTCCTTTACCTGATCTATGCATTGCATAATTACAGCAATGCGTATGACAGGATTGTGAGCAATATGACGGTTGCCAACAGTTATAACCTGAACTTTAAGGAAGAAATGGATGAAAGTCTGTATAAACTGGTGGTAGGCTCAGTTACATTTGAGTCGATAGGAGAGGATGATAGTCTACAGGATCCATATCTTCTGATTTCTGAGCTTCGCAGTGAGTTTAACAATCTGATGAGTATTACTACGGATGCGGAGAGCCGTGCATGGCTGCAGATTGTGCTGCGGGATATTGATACGCTGGAAGATAAGGTAGATGATATCAAAGCAAATCTGGAGACGGCCAATAGTTATGATATGAATATTGAGATGCTCAATAACAATATTTATATTATGACAGAGCTCGTTCAGGATGATATTCAGTATTATATTTATTATCAGACCCAGAGCATGGAACATCTGACAGCGCAGCTTAATAAAAGAGTCGATATTTTTACGGTATTCTGCGGTATTATACTGGGACTGCTCATGCTACTGGTAGTTGTGCTGACCGTTACCATTGTAACCGGAATTGTAAGGCCTATCCAGGAGTTGTCGCAGGTAACGGAGCAGGTAGCGCAGGGGGATTTTACGGCAAGGGTTCATGTGGATACGGATGATGAAGTGGCAGTGCTTGCGGACAGTGTTAACAGCATGACGGAAAGCATAGGGGAGCTGGTACAGAAGATCAAAGAAGATGAACGCAAAATGCGCAGGGCCGACCTAAGGCTTTTGCAGGAACAGATCAATCCGCATTTCTTATATAACACGCTGGATACAATCGTCTGGCTGATAGAGGGGCATGATTCGGACAAGGCAGTAAATATGGTCATGTCACTTTCCGAGTTTTTCAGACTGGTGCTCAGTAAAGGCAAAGAGTATATTACCATTCGGGAAGAGGAGATGCATATCCGGAGTTATCTGGAGATCCAGCAGGTACGGTATCGGGATATTCTGGAGTATGAGATTCGGATCGATCCGGAATTATATCAATATAAGATACTGAAGCTGACTCTGCAGCCACTGGTAGAGAATTCCCTATATCATGGTATCAAATATAAACGTGCAAAGGGAACGATCCTGATTACGGGAGAACTGCTAGGTGGTGAGATTCATTTTAAGGTGCAGGATAACGGTGTGGGAATGGAACCGCAAGAGCTTGAGAGGCTCAGAGGAGAAATTATCAAGCCCTGTAAGGATACAGAGAAAGGATTTGGCCTTGCCAATGTCAATGAGCGTATCCGGATGAATTTCGGTGCGAAGTATGGTATGCATATTGATTCTGCGCCGGGGGAAGGCACTTGCGTGGAAATCATTATACCGGCAGTTACTTATACAAAGACGGGGGACAGTGATGAAACACTTCAGGTTTAATAAACATACAGATATAACAGCTATAATATTGCTGTTAGTCATACTTTTACTCATGATATTAGGTGGGTGCAGTCTCTTTCAGAATATAGAAGATGAATCCTATGATGCTCATGATGAGAATCTTATTGTAGTGGGGGTATCCCAGCTTGGCAGTGAATCAGGCTGGAGGACAGCCAATACAGAATCGGTTCAGACGGCCTTTACCAAGAAGAACGGTTATTTCCTGTTGTTCAATAATGCCAGACAGAAACAGGAAAATCAATTTAAGGCAATCAGAAGTTTTATCTCCAGGAGGGTGGATTATATTGTGTTTGCCCCTGTGGTGGAAACAGGATGGGAGACTGTTCTTTCCGAAGCGAAGGAGGCCGGCATTCCGGTTATCCTGATGGATCGAAGTATTGATGTGGAGGACAAGAGCCTCTATATTACTTTGGTGGGCAGTAACAGTGTTGAGGAAGGAGAGAAGGCTGGTCGGTGGTTGGAAGCTGAACTGGAAGAAAAAGGGCGCTCGGAAGAAAGCATTAATATAGTAATATTGAAGGGAACACAGGGCGCTTCGGCACAGGTAGGCCGTACCGTAGGCTTTTCCACGATTGCAAGCGAGCATCCCAACTGGAATATTCTGGATCAGGAATATGCGGATTTTACATCGGCCAAAGGCAAAGAAGTCATGGAAAGCTTTTTGAGGAAGTATCCGGATATTGATGTGGTAATATCCCAGAATGACGATATGACATTTGGCGCTTTAGAAGCGATCAAGGAATCGGGAAGAACAGTTGGTATTGACGGAGAGATTACGATGATTTCCTTTGATGCTGTCAGAGAGGCTTTGGAGATGGTAGCAGAGGGAACGATCAATGTGGATATTGAATGTAATCCGGATCAGGGTAAATATATTTCCGAGGTTATTAAAATGTTGGAAAATGGTGAAAAGGTTGAGAAAGAGTATTATGTGGAGGAAGATGTTTTTACCATAGACAATGTGACGGAAGAATTGTTGAACGAGAGAACATACTGAGAGATGGAGTACAAACCGGGGGAAAGGTGAGGAAATGGGAATGCTGAAGATTTTTTTAGTAGAGGATGAAAGCATCGTCAGGGAAGGCTTAAGAGATAATATACCATGGCAGCAGTACGGTTATAAATTTGTCGGGGAGGCAAGTGACGGGGAAATGGCGTTGCCGATGATTCAGAAGACACAGCCGGATGTGCTTCTGACGGATATTAAGATGCCATTTATGGATGGGCTGTCGTTAAGCCGTATTGTACATCAGGAATTTCCGGATATGAAAATCATTATTATCAGCGGGTATGATGATTTTGAATATGCCAGACAGGCCATTTCGGTAGGTGTGGAGCAATATTTATTGAAACCTATTACCAGGGCGAGTCTGCAAAAAGTATTGACGGAGCTTAAGGTCAAAATTGAGAGCGAGCAGGAACAGAAGAATTATCAGGAGAAATTTCAGAACGAAACGAGAGAATATGAACAGTTTTCACGGACTAATTTCTTTATGAAGGTATTTGAAGGACGTATGCCGGTACAGGAGATTTATGAGGAGGCAGCAAAATTGTCTCTCAGGCTGAATGCGCCCTGTTATAACCTTATGATGTTCAGTTTGCTGGAGAAACGGGAAGGTGCAAACGCAGGATTTGAATCGGAAGAGTTTGCCAGAAAAAGAGAGGAACTGCTGCACTATTTTGTAAGATATCCGGAATTTATCGTTTTTCGCTGGAACATTAATACATATGGAGTGCTTATGCAGGGCAGTGCTGCACAGATGCAGGAAATGGCAGACAGATGCCTTGAGAATGTGGAGCGAATCTGTCAGCCTGTGGAGGATATCTTTGACTGGTATGCGGCAGTGGGAGAACCGGTGGAAAGATTAAGTATGCTGGCGGAATGTTACAGTAATGTGAACCACTACTTTGCGTATCGTTTTCTGGTGCCGAATGAACATATTTTTACCAGGGAAGTGACCGACAGCTATATGCCCCGTGAAGAAGGCGGTAAAATCGGTGATATAGACTGTTCCAAGGTTGATCAGGAACTGATTAAAGATTTTCTATTAAAAGGAAGCCGCGATGAGATAGCGGATTTTGTAGACAGTTATCTTCTCAGCATTCAGGAAGCATTGAAATCCAGGCTGTTTCAGAATTATCTGGTTTTTCATATTCATTTTGTCACCATGTCATATGTTGAGGAAATCGGATGTGATAAGAAGGAGTTTCTGGAGCTTTTGGGAGAGGAGCAAATCCAGGAGGTTAATCTCACTTTAGAAGAACTCTCACCTTATATTCAGAATATCCTGGAAAAAGCTATGGAGCTCAGGGATCGGGAATCTGACAATCAGAGTAAGAAGGTGCTTAAGAAAGCGCTTGAATATATAGAAGAAAATTATGCACAGGAAAGTCTGTCGCTTAATACGGTGTCCGGTGCAGTTAATGTCAGCCCCGGCTATTTCAGTGCAATTTTCAGTCAGGCGATGGAGACGACCTTTATAGAGTATGTGACCCAGAAACGAATGGAGAAAGCCAAAAAGCTTCTTCGCCAGACAGAGAAACATTCCGGTGAGATTGCATTGGAGGTGGGGTACAAAGATCCCCATTATTTCAGTTTTGTATTCAAAAAAACACAGGGTTGTACACCCAGAGAGTATCGCAGTGGTGTGAAGTCATAGTCAGTCGGTCTTTGGTCGGAAGGGAAATGATTGTCAGACCGGACAAGGACCGTCACTCTGTTTGCGGACAAGCTGCCAGGGGATTTCCTGAGAAACCACAGGAATCCCTTTTAGTTTCTGTATCATACATTCTGCCACACAAGTTCCCATTTCGTGAGGTTTATGGGTCAGAGTGGTAATCCGTATTTTGCTTAATTCACTTAAATAGCTGTTATCGAAGCAGACTACTGAAATGTCCTGCGGGACATGAATGCCGGCATAGGAAAGTTCTTTAATCAGCCAGTACGCTGCTTCGTCGTTATAGCATATGACTGCAGTACAGCCCTGCAGCTGTTCTTGAATGAAAGTAGTCAGAAAACGGGTATCCTGTCTGGCTTCCAGTGCAGCCACATCCAAAGAGGTAAACCAGCCTACGTGGGAATCCTCAAATACAACGCCAAGATCTCTCAGGCAGGAGGAAACGCCAAAATAACGTTCCGGTCCCTGCATATCATCCATTTTAAATAAACCGGCAATCCGGGTGTGCCCTAAAGAAACAAGATGTTCTGCCAGAAGATAGCCACCATAATAATTATCATCTTTGACATAGGTGATATTAGACAGTGCCGGATAATAATTATGCAGGAACAGAAGAAAACATCCGGCAGCCTGAAGCTTTTCATAAAGATCCAGATTGGGATTGGGAAGAGCGCTCTTACAGCCTTCTATAATGATACCGCGGGGAGGATTATTCAGTATGGTAAGCAGGCACTCTCTTTCTTTGCCGGTATTGTTGTCGGTATCATATATTTGTATCTGATAACCCTGTTCGGATAAAATTCCTCTGATGTCGGATAAAAGATTCGGATAAATGTATTCCTGATGACTGGCGATCAAAATGGGAATAACGTTTTGTGCGTTATTATTGGACAGACCTGTGGCATAAGATCCACTGCCCTGTTTGCTGGACACGATTCCCCTGGCTTGCAGAAAGGATAAAGCAGAACGAACAGTCTGTCTGCTGACCTTATACTTTTTGCTTAATTCCGCTTCGGTTGGGAGTTTGCGGATTCCTTTCTTGAGGTTTTCTTCTATCTGTATTGCCAGTGTATTGGCTAAGTCTTCATATTTACTCATATCAGTCTTCCCCTTTCCGGTTTGATAGGTGTATTTTATTCTGAATTTATGTACTCAAAAGTAAGAAAATCCATCTTTGTTCATAATTTATTCATAAATTATACAATATTCATTCATAAAAATATGAACGTAAGAAGAAAAAAACAATATTATTTTACCCCATTATAGTAACTATGACAATTCTTTTAAGTAAAAAAACATTTAAATTTGTTATTGATTTATATAAAAATATAAAAAAATAATAAAAAAACAAACTATTATTAAAAATTTGTATGATACCAATTTAAAATCAAGGAAATTTGTATTGTTTATCTGACCGAAAGTAAATAAAACGGGTTTTTCTGAATTGAATCAGGGATATGGATTTGTTAAAGTGAGTTCAGGAACAAGGAAACACCTTCGTTCCGGCTCAATAATTTCAAATAATTCATTTAAGGGAGGAAAACTAGAATGAAAAGAAAATTAGCGGTTTTATTAGCTGGTACAATGGTAATGGCAAGTCTTGTTGGTTGTGGCGGATCTGATACAGCTTCCACAGAGACAGCAGCACCTGCAGAGGAAACAGCAGAAGAAGCACCTGCAGAAGAGGAAGCACCTGCAGAGGAAGCAGCAGAAGAAGCACCTGCAGAAGAGGCATCAGGAGATACAATCAAAGTTGGTTTCGCACAGGTTGGTCACGAATCTGACTGGCGTGCAGCTAACACACAGAACTATCAGGATACTTTCTCCGCAGCAAACGGATATGAGTTATCCTTCGTAGATGCTGATAACGACAATGCAGTTCAGTTAGAAGCAGTTCGTACTTTCATCCAGCAGGAGATGGATTACATCTGTATCGCTCCTATTGAGACAGCCGGATGGGACACAGTTCTTCAGGAAGCACAGGATGCAGGTATTCCGGTACTGATCGTTGACCGTTCCGTAGACGCTGATCCTTCTCTTTATGAGACACAGATCGGATGTGACATGGTTCTGGAAGGTGAGACAGCAGGTAACTGGTTAGCAGAGTACTTAAATGGCGAAGCAGCTAACATCCTTGTTATTGAAGGTTCCGTTGGTGCATCCGCAACTCTCGGACGTACAGAAGGTTTCAATAAAGTAGCAGCAGAGCACAGTGAGTGGACAATTCTTGATTCTCAGTCCGGTGATTTCACACAGGCAGGTGGACAGGAAGTTATGGAGTCCTTCATCAAATCCTACAGCGATTTCAACGTAGTAGTTTGCCAGAACGATAACGAAGCATACGGTGCAATGGATGCAATGGATGCAGCAGGTATCACATATGGTGTTGACGGCGATGTAATCATCATCTCTTACGATGCAACACATGATGGCTTACAGTATACATTAGACGGCAAGATCAACTGTAACGTAGAGTGTAACCCTCTGCAGGCTGAGTTCGCAGCAGGCGTTATTCAGAAATTACAGGCTGGCGAAGCTATTGATCCTGTAACAGTCGTTGTAGATCAGGCTTTCGTAGCACCTGGTATTACTTCTCAGTACGCAACAACAATGACTCAGGAAGTACTTGACGGTCGTGCATACTAAGATTGATATCTGATTGAAGTAAATTAGAATAGGAGGGAAATTAATTTCCCTCCTTTTTCCTTCTCCAAATTTAGTGTATAATTAAAATGTATTGGAGGAATTGTCTAACAATAGACAATAATGCAGTGGAATGTGTGACAGTAGGAGGTATGAGTATGGATAGCAATATTGCGTTAACTATGCGTGGTATCTGTATGACATTCCCGGGAGTCAAAGCGCTTGATAATGTGGATTTTACACTGAAAAAAGGTGAGATTCGTGCCTTGATGGGTGAGAACGGTGCCGGTAAATCTACATTGATTAAGTGTCTGACGGGTGTCAACAAATTTGAGGCCGGCGAAATTCACGTGGACGGCATTGAGGGTCCCATTGTCAATAAAGATACAATGGACGCTCAAAGAAAAGGTATTTCAACAGTTTATCAGGAGGTAAATCTCTGTCCTAACCTTTCAGTTGCAGAGAATCTCTATATCGGTCGTGAACCTTTGACGAAGATTGGAACGGTTAACCGCCGGAAGATGAATCAGATGGCGGCACAGCTGATGAAAGATCTGGATCTGGATATTGAAGTAACCAAGAATCTGGAAGAATATTCACTGGCATTGCAGCAGATGATTGCAATTGCCCGTGCTGTAGATATGGAAAGTAAGGTTCTGATTCTGGATGAGCCCACTTCTTCATTGGATGATAATGAAGTAGAGAAGCTTTTTGGTATGATGAGAAGGCTGCGGGATCAGGGCGTTGGTATTATATTTGTAACACATTTCTTAGAGCAGGTATATGCAGTATGCGACGGTATTACTGTTCTTCGTAATGGTACTCTGGTAGGAGAGTATACAGTTGAGGAACTGCCCAGAGTAAAACTGGTAGCAGCTATGATGGGTAAGGATTTTGATGATCTGGCTTCCATTAAACCTGAGGGAACCAGAGATTTCACTCATGAGCCTTTGGAGATTGATGCAAAGGGATTGAGTCATGCCGGTAAGATTAAGCCTTTTGATCTGGAGATTCATAAAGGTGAGGTCGTAGGTCTGACAGGACTTTTGGGTAGTGGACGAAGCGAACTGGCACGTGCAATCTATGGTGCGGACAGAGCCCAGACCGGTACCTTGAAGGTAAACGGTAAAGAAGTAAAGATTAAGAATCCTATTGATGCCATGAATCTTGGTATGGGTCTTCTTCCTGATGACAGAAAGGCAGAGGGTATTATCGGAGATTTGTCTG
>JBJELE010000045.1:0-25862 GCA_051878995.1 Lachnospiraceae bacterium
AAGAGATATGGCACTGGCACGATAGTCATGAATCAGATTCGTGGTGCCGTCTACCGGATCAAGCACCCAAACAAGACCATTCATATCAATCTCAGCATTATCCTTTTCCTCGCCCATGAACTGAATCTCCGGGTACAGCTTCGCCAGATTATCCCGGATGAATTTCTGTACAGCAAAATCCACTTCCGTCACATAATCCGCCACGCCCTTGGTCTGCCGGTGGGCTGCAGCCTGCCTGTCTGCAAAAAGACAACTTGCCTCCAGAATAATTTCTTTGATGGATTCCAGTTGAATCCGATCCATAACAGATGCCATGAAACCGTCCTGCCTTTCTATATTCCTTATTGAATCGTAGAAGAATCAAAATACAGCGTATAATCAATTTCGTGAGGTTCACTCATGGCTATTGTATCAGCTTTGACCGCCATTTTCCAGTCAAAACCACTTACCGGAATCTTAAAAGCAGAATTGCCCTGCAGACCCAGCTCCTCATTTGCCAGGTCATACTGCACGTCATCTACCTTCATATAATCATAATTCGGACTGCTCCATATGATCACTGCATAAGCCTGCCCGTTCTCTATTATCAACTGAGCCGGAGAGCTGACACTTGCTTTGCCGGAGCCGCCCTCTAAGGTCACCTCCACGGTATACTCTCCATCCGCAAGTCCCAGGCTTTCCACCGTTGTCACCGCGCCCTCTGCGATGGCATCCATAGGCAGGGAGTCTGCACGAAAGCACAACTGACGGTCATACCACATTTCCTTCTTTTTACTGAAAGCGGCACAGTCAATCCCTGCATCCAGTGCCTCCACCGGCACTTCAAAGGTATGCTGACCTTCTGCATTTTCCACAAAGGAAATGTAATCTGCCTCTGAGGCAGCCGCCGCTTCCTCAGCTGTTCCCATGTACAGATACAGATAACCGGTGCCTCCCATCGTCATGACGGCACTCATCTTCCCGTCTGCCACGGTCAGCTGACAGGATTCAATATTGAACATGGAAGAACTGGAATCCACTGTCACATCATAGACACCATCCTTGATGGAATCACCGTAAACCGGTTCCATTCCTTCTTCTACTACCTCTTCCGGCGTCACCATATCGTCTGCTGAGGCAACCTTGTCTGTAGCTTTCCCATTGCCGCCCGCATCACCTGACACATCTGTCACATTCTCATCTGTGCCGGTTGCTCCGTAATCCACCGTCACGTTGGTATCCGTATCTCCCGTTTTCACCGTTACATTAGTTTTCACGTCTCCGACACTTGCCACATCATTGCCGCAGGCTGTCAAAAGCATGCCCGCCACAAGTAATGCGCTTATTATAATGCTGCTTTGTTTTTTCATAATGTTATACTCTCTCCTTACGAAATAATATTATCTATGTAATTGCGAAACTTAGCCTAATTTTTGTATCGTTGTACTAGATTAACATTTCAACGCAGGCACGCTCTCGCTACGTTTCGCTCGTAGCGGTACATAAGGTGCTAAAATACAGCACCTAAGTACCGACGGCTACACAGTACCTTGCTTATGAATATGTTAATCTGTACAACTCATTCAAGAATAATTGATAGTTTCGCAATTATCTATATATATCAGTGCAAACTATCGACTGCCTCCTGCGCATGCTGCACCAGAAGCTGCTGGATGCCTTCGAATTCTCCAAGGCCGCGTACCACAGGCACTACCTCATAGCCTGCTGCCTCAAAGGTTGTCTTCCAGGAGCCTTCTTCGTCTCCTGCCATATCGTTATTGGCATGATCACCGGCTACGATCATCAAAGGCATCAGCACCACTCTTGTATATTCGCCCTCCTGTACTTTAGCCAGGACATCCTCCAAAGAGGGTTCTGCCTCAACAGTACCTACATAATAATGCTCATAGCCTGCCTCGGTCAGAAGATCCTGCATCCTGCCATATACCTGGTTGGAAGCCGCCTCCGTTCCATGGCCCATAAAGCAGATTGCCGTATTGCCATCATCATACTCAGCTGTCTCAGTGGTAACTACCTCCATAACGGTCTTAAAATCCTCCTCTGAAGTCAACAATGGCTTACCGATGGCAATCTGGTCAAAAGCATCCGCATACTGTGCCACTTCATCCACCACATCATTGTATTCCAATCCATCCATTAAATGAGTTGGCTGGACTACCAGCTTCTTAACCCCGTTTGCTACTGCACGGTCGAGGGCTTCTCCCACATTGTCGATTACCTCGCCGTCACGGCTCTTCACATGGTCGATAATGATCTGGCTTGTAAAGCCACGTCTCACTGACCAGTCAGGGAATGCCTCCTCCATAGCACCTTCAATGGCACCGATGGTAAGACGCCTGTTGTCATTGTAGCTGGTACCGAAGCTGATCACCATAAGCTCATTCTCACCGATTTCATCAGCATTTCTGGGATCGTCCAAAGAAGCGTCACCTGTGTCATAATTTTCTTCGTCTTCCTCTTCTGTAGCCGGTTCCTGTGCAGTCTCCTCTGTAGCTGCTGCAGGCTCTGTCGCTGTACTGCCACAGCCTGCAATCATGGAAGCCGTCAGGGCTGCCACTGCCAGTAATGATACGAGTTTCTTTTTTTTCATAGTCTCTCCTCCTTGTATGAACTATTGATGAAATGTAAAAGGATAACTGTTGCACCATAAGAAATCCGTCACAGGAAATCAGTGCAAAACACGATGTGCAAAATACAATATGCATTCTGCACAGGCAATAGAATCATACAGAAAGAAACCCCATCTTCCGTACGCATAAATGCATACAAAAACATGGGGAAATCATCTTACAATCGGCACAATCAAGCACTCGTGATTCGGAATCTTCATTCCCGTACCAACAACCGGCAGGTTTCCTGGCTTACAGATCATCACATATCATCGCCTTCCCGATCTTCTCAGTGACTGTGCTGTGCACACTGATGATATATTCCCTGCTTACAGTGACGAGTTCGTACAGGACTTGCACCTGTTTCCCTTTTACCCGCTATCCTCACATAGTCGTGATATAGCGGCACCGACTGCTTTCTTATGAAGTTATCTGTCCGGCCGCAGGCAACTATTACCATTGGCTAAACTGAATATCATACTACCATTATGTTCTGTAAAATACAAGTGATTTTTATTCCAAAGAACGGCTTCCCATCTCCAGCACAGCCTTAATATGTGCCATCACATGTTCGTAGCCGCCCTCAGAATGGGGCAGAGTGCAATTCGTGCAGTCCTTAACCCCCTGCTCCGTATAACGAAAGTTACCGCCGCATTTCTCTCCCAAAGCATAAAGCGGGCAATAACAGAACAGACAGTTAAAATCCTCTGCATTGTCTACCTTATGACAGGGATAATAGGCACAGCTTTTGTTACTGAAATATTGCGCGTTGTTCTCTTTCATTTCAATCTGTCACTCAATGAGCTTCCTGTTTGATCTTCATGGTCAGACCAATCCGCTTCTTCGCTACATCCACCGTAAGCACCTGGACATCTACCACATCACCCACACTGACTGCTTCCAGCGGATGCTTGATATATCTGTCCGTAATCTGGGAAATGTGTACCAGTCCGTCCTGATGCACTCCGATATCCACAAATACGCCAAAGTCAATGACGTTGCGGACAGTTCCCTTAAGAATCATGCCCGGTTTTAAATCCTTCATATCCAGAACATCACTTCGAAGAATCGGTGCCGGCATATCATCACGGGGATCTCTGGCCGGTTTCTCCAGCTCTTTTAAAATATCTGTCAACGTAATCTCGCCGATACCAAGTTCCTCGGCAAGCTTTTTCTTATCCTTAATCTTCTTCTCCAGGCTGCTGACAGTCACTTCTGCCTTACTATCAGCTTTTACTTTTGTGACATTTGTGTCATCATCCTGTCCTTCCAGCACCATACCGCCCATAGCTGCTGCCAGTGCTTTACCCATAGCGGTGTTGGTGTTGCGGATGACCATCTGCTTCTGCGGCTTCTTCTTTTCTTTTACAGGGGCCTTCTTACCGGCTGCCTTCTCTGCTGCCGCTTTCTTCTGGGCTTCCTTCACATCCTCCATAGTCAGCCCCATCTTATCCAGAAGCTTCTTAGCAGCCTCATAGGATTCCGGATGCACGCTGGTGGCATCAAGCGGATTGTCGCCATCCGTGATACGCATGAATCCCGCACATTGCTCATAGGCTTTCGGCCCTAACTTAGCTACTTTAAGAAGCTGTGCACGATTGGTAAATCTGCCGTTAGCCTCACGGTATTCCACGATATTTCTGGCGATAACCTTAGTCACACCGGAAACATATTCCAAAAGGGATGCGGAAGCAGTGTTCAGATCCACACCAACCTTATTAACGCTGTCCTCTACCACGCCATTCAAGGCATCACTCAGCTTCTTCTGGTTCATATCATGCTGATACTGCCCTACACCGATAGATTTCGGATCAATCTTAACAAGCTCTGCCAGCGGATCCTGTAATCTTCTGGCAATGGATGCCGCACTACGCTGTCCCACATCGAAATTCGGGAACTCTTCCGTTGCCAGCTTACTTGCGGAATAAACAGAAGCGCCTGCCTCATTGACGATCACATACTGCACCGGTGTATCCAATTCCTTGATCAGTTCCACGATTACCTGCTCAGACTCTCTGGAAGCCGTACCGTTTCCTACAGAAATCAGGGAAACATGATACTTCTTGATCAGCTTCTTAAGCTCTGCCTTGGCTTCCTCCACCTTATTCTGCGGAGCTGTCGGGAAGATAACCTTCGTATCCAATACTTTACCTGTTTCATCCACCACCGCCAGCTTGCAGCCAGTACGGAATGCCGGGTCCCAGCCCAAGACAACCTTTCCTTTAATAGGCGGCTGTAACAATAACTGCTCTAAGTTCTTGCCAAATACGGAGATAGCGCCGTCCTCCGCCTTCTCTGTCAGATCATTACGGATCTCACGCTCAATGGCAGGTGCAATCAGTCTGTCATAACTATCAGCAATAACCTCCTCCAAAATCGGAGATGTGACAGGATTGTCATTTGTAATCACCTTGGTACGCAGATACTGTAAGATACGCTCTGTCGGTGCCTCAATCTTAACCACAAGGAATTTCTCATTCTCACCACGGTTTAAGGCAAGGGTTCTGTGTCCGGCAACCTTTTTGATCGGCTCCTCATACTGATAGTACATCTCATAGACGCTCTCTGCCTTTTCGTCCTTGGCAGTACTGGTCAGCTTTCCTTCCTCCACTGTGATATTACGGATATAGATACGGTAGTCCGCCTCGTCGGATATCATCTCAGCGATAATATCCTTGGCTCCCTGCAATGCCTCTGCAGCCGTCTTGACCTCTTTTTCCTCATTGATATATTTCTCTGCTTCTGCCTCGATGGGTTCTACCGTCTCCTGGGCTAAGATAAACTGTGCCAGACCCTCCATGCCTTTCTCCTTAGCCACACTGGCTCTGGTCTTACGCTTCGGGCGGTACGGACGGTATAAATCCTCCACCACAACCATCGTCTCTGCCGCAACAATCTTTGCCTTCAGTTCCTCGGTCAGTTGTCCCTGCTCCTCTATACTCTTCAGTACCTGTTCCTTCTTCTCCTCCAGGTTACGCAGATAGGTAAGGCGCTCATACAGATTACGAAGCACCTCGTCATTCAGGGAACCTGTTGCCTCCTTACGGTAACGGGAGATGAAAGGGATGGTATTACCTTCATCAATTAATTTTACGGCAGCCTCTACCTGCCATTTCTCTACTTTCAGTTCTTCTTTCAGTTTTGCAATAATGTCCATATCCTGCTCCTCACTATATAACTATCAGACTTTCCATTTAGTATACAGGATTCTTAAAGGGTTGTCCAAGAATTTTTATCGGTTTCAGATTAGAAGAGAAGTTTAAAAGAAATATACGATAAAGAACTGGCAAAAGAACCGGATCGCTATTATGTCTTTCGGGATATCCGGTCTGTCTTGCTGAATGGAGCGGTGGATACCTTGCAACAATTACTTCCCAGGAAGAAATGGAGCGGATTCGGTCACAAATTCTGGCTGAGGAAAGGTAAACACTGTTTCACTTATATCCGGGTGGCCCTCTCCTCAATGTGTTTCATCCATTCTGAAAAATGATGACACTTTGCCGCAATATTCTCAATCCCTATTTTTTCAAGCACATCTACTCCTACATTTGCCTTGTCAAAACAGCCTATGCAGTCTATTATCCGCTTTGAAGGGGCCGTTTCTGCACCATTATTAATTAATTCCGGATTACTCTGCGTTTTTACACATTCCTTCAAAGCTGTAAGATCATATTCAAAATAGGTTTCTTCCAGCTTTGTTATATCAGAAAAAAGCATTGTCTCAAACTCATGCAGTTCAATATATGGGAAAAAGAAATTACCATCATATTCTTCTGCTTTCAGTATTTCCCTCTCAATAATTTCCACTTTTTCATATGGATCGCTTACCTTTTCGGCATCAGAAACTCCGGGCACATCTGAAGGCAGACGATAAAAATCAAACATAGTAGTTACATAAGAATCTGTACTTTTAGACGAAATAGAAAGTGTCTTCCGCAAAGTATTCCTAATCTGTTCATAATTAGCGACTCCGCCTTTATACATTTTTCCACGCCTGTTGTCTATCTTTGTTACAACTGTATTAGGAATCAGAATACATCTGCCGGCAAAATATGGAGACATTACCCTTTGCACAAAATTCGTTTCGGACTGTCCTTCGGTAACACCAAAAATTTTTTTCATGCTACGGCTGCCCTCCAATTATATTCTTCTCCCAAACTTGAGAAAGACTGTAATCTTCAAGCCAAATCTTTATATCCGCTTCTTCCAGCCTTTTCAAGATTGTACACCCGGTTTTCTTATCCTTTTCCGCAACAATAATATCTTTATAGTCAAAACTGTCCAATAGTCTTGGGGACTGTGTTGCCATAATTACCTGTGTATGTTCAGTCGCCTGTTTTATCATAGACGCCAGTACATCCACCGCCTGCGGATGAAGCCCAAGCTCCGGCTCATCCACGAAGATTACCGGCGGCAAAAGCTCCGGCGGTTGCAAAAACAGCGTTGCCAAGGCAATAAACCGCAATGTACCATCCGAAAAATGTTCCGGGCCAAATACATATTCACTATTTTCTTTTTCAACCCATTGCAATTTAATCCACTGGGGATTTAAAATCTGGGGTTCCAGGGAAAAATCATGGAATGTCGGCATTACATACCGTATATATTCCGTAATTCGTCTATAATATTTCTCATGTTTTGTTTTTAACATATATAAATATGCCGCCACATTCCCCCCGTCGCTCATCAGAAAACGATTATTATCTATGTTAGTGGCATTCCTAATATGCGCTTCTGAAGATGTATCATGAAACTGAAAAATCCTACAACCGGAAAGTATAGCCCGGACAGCATTTTCACTTGGATGAGACGCCTCATTCGCAAACAAAAAACTCTCCTTGTGTCCACTGCCCAGTTCAAACCTCCTGTTTCCGGAACTAATCGTTTCTTCCGCAAAAATCAGAGTATCATTTACAGCTTTAACAAGTGAGAACTCATAAGTATTCGTAAATTTATTATTTTCAAATTCAAGGCTTGCAGAAATAATCTTCGTCTTTTTAGACCCGAACTGCAGCAATGACTCTGATGACCCATTTTGCCCAACATAAACTTGCAATGCACCCGTCATCATATGGCCAAGCATTTTAAAAAAAGAAATAAAATTACTTTTTCCAGCTCCATTTGCTCCTATAATAATGTTTAAATTACTCATTTCCAACTGTATTGGCTGTGTATCTGTTCCCAGAGATTTATATCCTGAAATCTTTATTTTCTTTAACCGAGATTTATTATCCAACATCTTTCTCCTCTATCTATTCTTATTTTCATATTATTATACCATTCATAAAATGATAGAACAAGCCGCGGAATCTTGTAAACCACCAGGAGAATGAAGGCAACTCTCTCTTTGTCTCATTGACTGTACGCACCTGCCATCTTCTGCACATCGCTAAGGGTAAGTGTAGATAAATATGTTACGATTTTCTCCGGTTTTACGCCGTCCTTTAACATCTGAATGGCCGCTCCGCGTTCTGCGTTAGCAGTCCCTTTTTCTATCCCACGCTCTTCAATCAAATCACTTAAATTACACATAAGATTCATCTCCTTCTCTAACTTCTCTGTCATGGCAATGCCATATGAATGCTCCAAAATTCTCTTCTTTTTCTCTACACTAAGCCGATGTGATAACACAATCGAAAGCAGGAAGGTAAGCAATTCTTACAATCCCGCCAAACAAATGTGAATCTTTGGCAGAACTGCCAGAATTGCACAAACGATATGCCGTGCAAATAAGAATCAAGATTTGTTTATAACGGTATCATAGCATAGAATTATTGGGAATTCAATATGCATACGTAAAATCTGCCAATGCTTTTAGGGATTCATATAGTTCCTGCAACTCGTCATTTCTTTCCGCTTCATCCAATCCTATTACATCCCTGGCAAATGTTTTCTCTGCCATTCTGTAATCAATTTCCACCTCCCTGTAGCCATCCATATAGGAAGCAATCATATCTCTCAGCCTGCCGGTTTCATATACTTTTTCCCCAAGAAAATATAATTCTTCCCGTTCTTCTGGCGCATAGTATTCTATCCGACACACTTCCTTAGGTGCAACGTTTTCATCCAGTACCGTTTCATATAAAACTACCGTATCATATCCACCATGTATGTCGCCTCCGAAAGTGCTTCTATCCATTGAAAGATATCTGTACTCCTCATCCTTATTCACATACGCGTCCAAAAGGTCTATATCCATATAGAGGGATATTGCTTTATAATCTATTCCACTTCGCATATCCTGTTCCGTGGTTGCTATCGTGTCTATATAGGAAAAAGCATTGCCGTCCTCCTGTTTATAAATATAGAGAGAGTTTCCCCCACAATGGTTTGATGGAAAAATGACCAGCAGTTCCTGGCTACCGTCAAAATCTATATCTGCAACCGCAAACTTCCAGCCTTGTCCGCTATCATCGGGACTGACGGTGTGATTCCACACCCATATTATATCCTCATCTGTCCAGTCAATTGTAAGAAATGCTTCAATATCCAACTTTTCTTCATTTTGTCCAATGATTTCTGAATCCGTTCCCTCCTCTTCTTCTATATGTCTGCGGGTCAGAAACCAATGGATCTGCATATCCCTAATCCCATCTTCCGATATCCATGCATCAGTCACAAGTACTTTCTCGTTCTTCTCATCCAGTTTATTCCAGTAGTAATAATATTTATAATGAATTAATCCAGCCTGCTCATTATGGTTAAGATAATAGAAATCATATGTTTCTTCCAACTCCCATCCATCCGTATTCTCATGAATTTCATCAGCAATATCCGACAGCCATGTACTCTCCTTATCAATTAGGAAGTTACTCACTTCTCCATTGGCAATATTCCCTGTACGCAAATCTTCCATAAAGAGTTTTACAAGGGAGTCGCTTCCCATGTCCGCCATTGTGTCGATATATTTTACATCCTCTTCCGAATCCTGACCGGGTATTGTCAGAAGGCCGCCGCCACCGGCAACTTTACCATCCTCAATGACAGCGATCCTCTTCCCTTTCCATTCTCTGACCGTCTGGTATTCTTCCACGGTCATATCATATGCTCTAAACTCCGTACCACAAATCAGTCCGTCCCCGGTGTCCACATCACATCGGAAAATCACCACTTTCGATGTCTCTACCTGCATCTGCTCATAATCCGGATAAATATAATATGTAAAACTTACATACCCCTCCTTTTCTGTGACGTATGTGTAGCAGCAGTCATAGTAGCGGTTTGCTATCCATCCAGTGTCCAACTGGTTCCACATCAGACCTCGAAATTCATCAAAATACTGTTCACCGCCAAATATGCCTCTATATTTCTCCACATCCCTGTTTTCCATAACATTAATTAAAAAATCCCCTATGATTTGGGAATCCAAGGCAGCATCTCCCATTGACAGCAGACCTTTGTCACTCTGAGCATAGACAACTTCCCTTTCATAGAGTATCCCTTCTTCTATGACCGTCTCCTGAAATTCAGTGTCCATTTCTTTCATGTATTCCGACATGAATACGCCTTCTCCCGCATCATACGATTCAGTCATATAATCCTGTTCGACTGTCTCGTCCGGTGACTGTATTGCTTCAGATTCTGACTGCCTTGATTCTGCCGACTCAACTTCCAATATTTCACCTAAATACACAGCATAAGGTTGAGAACCAAATCCTACTCTATACTCCAGCAAGCCTTTTCCTTTCTCCCAGACGAAAATTTCTTTATACCCATCTTCTCCGTTTGGCTTTGTCTCATGCCGGGAATACGTTATTTGATTCCCATTTACCTTAATAGAAGAATACTCTTCATCAGTTTCTTCTTCCTGACAGACAATTTCCCCGTTATTCATCACCTTCTCGTCCGTATTCAACATTTGAGTCAGCAACTCATCATCGTCATAAAAATAATATGTTTCACCATTCGGCTGCGGCTGGACATATGGTCTTAATCTGTAAATCTTATCTTCCGTCACATAAAAGTATATATTCATGTTCTCTCCACTAAAATACGACGGGAATAAGTCAGGTAGAAGATCAATTGTAAATTTATAAACATTTCCCTGCTCATACGGTTTGACGAATGATATTTGCATATCAACAGTTTCATTACTCAAATCACCCCAATGTTCATAATATTCCGCTTTTAAAATAGTATAATTCTGATTATAAAAATAAGGATTGGGGAAAGCAATATTCTCTTCCCCACTATCTGACAGTTCATTATCTATCACAACATTTCCTTTTACGTTGTTGAAGTCCTCATTTCTTTCTTCCACAGCCTGCTGGCTATCAGGCGTTTTTTCTCTCTCTTCATAATCGTTGTTCACACATCCTGTCATAACAACAAACAAACATATAACCAATAAATAGAATTGTATTTTCCTCAAAGTTTATCCCTCACTCAGTATATTATTAAATTTTACTTATGTGGTACAATTAACTCGGAATCTCTACCGTCCTGATTGTTAGAAAGAAATATATACTCATAATATTCGTCTGAATATTGTATGCAATATACTTTCTCCTCCCGATGATACATAAATCCTTCCTGAATTTCTCCTGCATAAGCATTTTCCTGAATTTCCTCAAAATTCATTCCTGCCCTGGCATCCATAAAACCTAAATTCATAGAATCATCGGTAATAATCAGGCTACGTGGTAATAGTTCCTCTTCAAGGTCATTTACGTTGTCACTACTATACTGCAACCACATTCCTTGATCTATTTGAAATATTACGCCACCAAAATGACCATTCAAAAAGCCAACTTTCCCGCATTCTGTTAAATCTTCCTTCCCAATTCTGAAATATCGATCAATATAGACCGTGCTTCCATTGACCTGATCCATCTTTGCTGCAATGGAATCCAAATACAGCTTTTTATTGTAAAATTTCTCCATTTCCCGATACTGCATATCTGCTTCGCTGTTTGCCTGCTGTGTTTCTTCCGATATACTTATTTCTTCTGCACATGGTTCTTCACCCAGTGCAGAAGAACCCCCAATTGTCTCTGTATTTTCTTCATATTGTCCTAATACCTTTGCATATTGATAAATACCAATCATCAAGATCAAGAGACTGATAATGCCAGCTATTCTTTTCAAAATAATTTCTCCTTGTGTCCTTTCAGTCTCCGTTCAATTTCCTGATAACGTAATGTATGCCTCTTAATAATTTCTTTCTTCAGTCTTTACTACCTGTTTGCATATATTCCTCAAAAGCTTCTTTTTCTATCCATATAAAATCTCTGTAATCCATGAAATTATCCACCGAATTTCGGGAAGGATCCCAATATATATACGCAGTCTTTCCTGTCTCCACTTCCCTGATATAGATACCCTGAGGAGGCATTTGTGCCTTCTCCTCAGGCTCTATATCAAACTTATCATCATATTCAACATTTGAATATGCCGCATATTTCCCATCCGGACTGAAACACAGTGAATACAAATATTCCCCTAAGTAGGTCACTTCTCCTGAAGGATAGGCAATCCGGAAAAAGGAAGACGGACCCGCCTGAACCGTCATCCACCCTTCATCTTCATTTCCTTCAAACTGACGAATAACTACCATAACCGTATCTTTCTCCTGTATGTCATTCCTTATTTTCTTCACTGCTTCCAATATCCCCTGTAACGGAAAACTCCATGCTTCTGTCCCATCTTCTACCTTTCTTATGGTAAGCAGACTGTAATTATCCTTAATTTCTGCCATCAGTTCCCCTTCTGCATTAATCTTCTTGAATTCGTTATATCCTCCATCATAGAAATCTAGGGATGTCATTTCTGACAATTTCTCATAATACGCCTCATCCATCTCTTTGTATTGGTTTCCGTTTTTCACAATCAGGATTGGATACACTCCTGCATTTTCGATTTCAGTCACTTTCTCCCCTATTTTTTCTTTTTTATAGAACAATGTTTGCGTACTGACTGTTCTGTTATAATTCCACTTATTTGTTATGACCCACTTACAATCCGGTGAAATATAAACAACGTTCGTCTTTTCCTCCTCGTCTTCCTTCTCCAAATCTAACGGGAGTCTTTCCAAAAACTCCTGATGCAGCCCCTTCGCCTCTTCAATCGTCTGTGTTTTGTTGCTGATAATAGAAGACTTAGGTTCAAAACTTCCGGCACCTTTGTTTAACTGTGTGTTGCAAAGCAGATAGTAATCCATATCTTCAAACTCATCCACACTGCAGTAATCCTTCGCAAGCATATAAGTATTCACATCTTTCTCTATGATTTCTTCCATATCTTTTTCCCCCGTAGCTGCAACACCCATAATATGCAGTATCAACAGTCCCATCCAGATGCTTCTTCTTACTATCACTGTTTCTCGTTCTCCTCTCCCATATATTCCTCAAAAGCTTCTTTTTCTATCCATATAAAATCTCTATATGCCCCAAAATCCTCTTCCTGTTTTTTGAAGGAGTTCCAATATATGTACGCAGTTTTCCCAGTCTCCACTTCCCTGATATAGATTCCCGGCAGGGGCACTCTCTTTTCCTCCTCCCAGTCCATATCAACTCCATTTTCATAATTAACATTTGAATACGCTACATATTTCCCGTCCGGACTGAAACACAGTGAATACAGATATTCTCCCAGATAGCTCACTTCTCCCGAAGGATAAGCAATCCGGAAAAAGGAAGACGGCCCCGCCTGAACCGTCAGCCATCCTTCTTCTTCATTTCCTTCAAACTGATGAATAACTACCATAACCGTATCTTTCTCCTGTATATCATCCCGTATCTTCTTTACCTCTTCCCATATTCCCTGTAACGGAAAACTCCATTGTTCTGTTCCGTCCGCCACCTTTCTTATGGTCAGCAGACTGTAATCATCCTTTATTCCTGCAATCAGATTTGCTTCTGCATTGAGCCCCCACAGAGCAGAATACCTCTCTTGAAGCACACTTATCTTTTTCAGTTCTTCCAGTTTCTTATAATATGCCTCATCCATCGCTCTATATCCGTTTCCGTCTTTTACTACTAAAATCCGGTTAAACTCTTTACTCATATCGCTTACTTTTTCTCGTACCTTTTCCTTTTCATAAAACAGTGTTGTTATATTTATCGTACTGAAATTACTCCACTTATCTGTTACAACCCACTTGCAATCAGGGGAAACATAAGATACATTCGTTTTTTCTTCCTCATCTTCCTTCTCCAAATCCAGTGGAAGTCTTTCCCAAAATTCCCAATATAACTCTCTCGCCTCTTCAATTGTCTGCGTTTTACTGCTAATAATAGAAGGTTCATATTCCGTGGAACCTATATCTACATTCCGCATTGTATCACAGAACAGATAGTAATCCATATCTTCAAATTCATCCACACCGCAGTAATCCTTCGCAAGCATATAAGTATTCACATCTTTCTCTGTGATTTCCTGCTTTAGTTCATCTAATTGACTAATCCTTATAATATCTTCCTGCGTTGCATATTCACCGGATGGAAACTCAATTGTCTCTGTATTTTCTTCATATTGTCCTAATACCTTTGCATATAGGTAAATACTGAAATCATCCAGGCTCATTTTCACATAGGAACTTTGTCTCATTGACTCAGCCGGTGGCATAATAAAATACATATACTTGTCCTTTATGAAAAAAATGTCTGTCCGGTCAATATATTCTTCCGAATCAAACAGACTTATCAAATTGTCGATTTCCCCAATATCAGACAAAGTACAATAATCCTTGAGAGACAGAAGTTTTCCCGTCTGCAAATCAAAGTTCATTCCCATATTAAATTCAGCATAGGAACCCCATTTCGATTGAAAGCCATAGAAATGAACACTCAGCAATTCTCCATCCAAAACTTCTGCTTCATAATGTATTTCTGTATTTCCAATCCCATCATAATACTCTCCAAAATCCTCCGGGACAACAGCATTGTAAATCTGCTCATTGATTAAATTGGCAATATCATTGTCTGCTGCCATGCTTATACTCGGATACTCTATTACCTCATTCCTGCCAATCATTTCAATCTGCGCCAGAGAAGAAGATACCTTAATGTTCTCATCTTCATGATCTATTGGAATTTCTATTTCAAATTCTTCATATGGTATAGTGACCTCCGGAAAACCTGCTTCTCCTTCAATTAGAGAACTTTCTTCTTCCGATCTACTTATTTCTTCTGCATATGGCTCTGCGCCCAGAGCAGAATAATCCCCAATCTTCTCTGCATATTGATAAATACCATATAATAAAACCGCAGTAATACATGTATATAGAATCCTTTTTATCATTCTTGTATCCCCTCTTATTTCGGCGCATACGCTATAACGATAATACATTAGGAATTTCATCTGTAACTGTCACATTTTCCACATGATTAAAATACATCTCTGCCTGTTTCTTTACTCGTTCACTTCTATTTCCAAAAATTTGTAAATCAGAAAGATTTGGCAGAGTACTCAGTGGCTGAATATCATCAACATTTGTTCTTACAAGCATTATCCAGTCTAAGTTCGATAAGCCGGACAAAGGAGTAATATCCTCTATGTTAATGTACAGAAGCGAGATCCCCTCTAATTCTGTCAAACCAGTCAATGCATTTAAATCCAAAACTGTTTTTATCTCTCCTGCCCCATAATAGAAATCATCAAACAATGAAATAGATTTTAAACAAACCAAATCAGAAAGCCCCTCTGCATTCCTAATATGTCTTCCGGTAATTTCAAGCCATTCCAATTCTTTCAATTCAGACAGGTAACTCAAATCCACGTCTCCTACATATTCGACACTTAAAACTTTCAAATGCGACAAGTCCCTAAACAGTGACAAATCTGCCAACTCACTTTGTATAATATCTAACTCTGTCAATTCATTTAATTTCATCAACCATGAGTAATCTCCTCGCCAAGTTGTTATCTCTAGTTTCTTTAAACTTTCCAGATTACCAATCGGAGATAAATCAATATCATCATTCCCTATCCAAAAAGACAGTTCCTCTAGTTGATTGAGTTTTTGCATAAAAGATAATTCTGCATTACATTCTGGAGTAATCACTATTCTTAGTGTCTTTAATTCCGTTAAATTGCCGAGCGGAGAAAGATCTATTTCTTCATCCGTAATTGAGATATTCAAATGCTTCAGTTTATGTAATTGACTAATCCTTATAATATCTTCCTGCGTTGCATATTCACCGGATGGAAACTCAATTGTCTCTGTATTTTCTTCATATTGTCCTAATACCTTAATGTTCTCATCTTCATGATCTATTGGAATTTTTATTTCAAACTCTTCATATGGTATAGTGACCTCCGGAAAACCTGCCGCAAACGCTGCCAATGCATACGGCTGGAAATAGAAACAGATTCCATCCTCTCTCAAATAGAAATCAGACCCAAGATTTATCTGTTCCTTCACGGAAGACTTAGCATCTTCCCGGAAAGTATTGGCATTTTCATCTATATACACGGAGAAGTATTGTGTCACGATATCTTTCAATTCTTCCTCACTGTTTCCGATGATATCCTGTAATGTCAGTCTTTTCCCGGTCTGCAAATCAAAGGTATAACCTTCCCTATACAAAGAGCCATGCGCTCCTCCGCAATAATCATCATCTTCCTGGTAGAAGCTGAGATAACTTCCGTCAAAATAATAAATTGGTGAAATCCGGCTACCATAAGAATAATGCAGACTGGGATTAGCATCAGGCATTGCTTCTTTCATTGCTTGCAGCTCTTGCTCCACATCTACCGCATTCTTTTTTTCATAGGCAATAATCTCTTCCTGTTTTTCTATGAAAATGCGATTAATCTCCGCTGCCCCCGGAAACCTTTCATCCACCACAAGTCTCTCAAAATCAACAGCTGTTAAGTAGTCATCAGCATTTTCTTCACTGCAATTTCTTTCATGGCAACTTATAAGACTTCCTACCTCACTGATTCCACTATCATAGAAAGCTGCACCGAGCGCCTCTTCCTCTGAAGGTTCATCGAGTCTTCGGCGCATCAGGTATAACTTATAATCTATCTCACCCACATAATAAATGTATTTATCACATACACCCAAAACTCTATCCGTATAATCCCAAGATGCACCACCAAAAATGCCAGTGCTTACACCCACGAACTCATCCTGCGAAAACAAGCTGTCCTCGTTATAATTGCGGGTTATCACATAAGCATATTTCTCATCGCTTTCCGACACAAATTTTCTGTCTTTGTACTTCGTTACAGCCTCTTTTTTCTTCCATGTACCATCTGCATAAAGTTTATATTCCAACATGGAATCAGGATCATAAGTAGCTACATAGAGAATACCATCAGCAAAGCACAAATCATGTCCTCTTATTTCTTCCATACGCATATAATCGGTTCCGTCAGTGTTAATTACAGAAAGTGCATTCTCCATGCCACAACTGCTTATTGACCACCATTCTTCCAGAAAATATATTTTGTCTCCTACCAGAAGCGCCTTTGTATCAGGCATGAATTGTTCAGTATAATCACTTTTCCACAGAACATCGCAGTTTTTGCTTTTCTTATTGATTTTTACAATTTCACACCCAATGTAGAGGTAAACGTAGTCCTGATCTTCCAAAATCATGCTGCTCTCTGCTTCTGCTTCAATTAGAGAACTTTCTTCTTCCGATCTACTTATTTCTTCTGCATATGGCTCTGCGCCCAGAGCAGAATAATCCCCAATCTTCTCTGCATATCGGTAAATACCATATAATAAAACCGCAGTAATACATGTATATAGAAGCCTTTTCATTGGTATCTTATCCCCTCTTGAACATAACTTACTTCAAGACTGTATAAGCCTTATTCCACACATCTACAAGCATATTGATTCTTTCATCTCCTCCAACCAAACAAATACTTGCAATATATCCATTTCTCCCTATATAAGAGGCATTACAATCTATTTTCCAGTCTTGTTTTATATCTCCACCGGCACCATTCAGATAATCATATAGTGCATAATAGCTGCCATTAACATAAATCGAATCATATAAATCTCCCGAATCAAAACGAATACGCTCTTCCGTTTCCTTTCCATCATTCAACCTTTGTTCATAAGAATGCCATTCCAACACAGAATCATAAGAATATCTCCCATCCTGCAAAAGTATCTCTGCCTCACTGTCTGTATGAATGTCCGCTGCAATTATGTATTGTGTATTCCCTTCCTTCTTTAATAGAATATACAGTTCATTTCCCGCTTCCGATTCAACAAATGCCTGCCAAAAGCCCTCACTGCTGCAAATGCGTTTCAGCTCCCATTCCTCGTTTCCTTTTCCTATGTCAAGTGTATAATCCTTTATCACAGAAGCAACTTCGTTTTCTAGGGATAGATTATAATGTCCCTGACAGGCATTGGTAAAATAATAATAGTCAGGCATCTCATCATAAGGCAGATCACATTCTTGCCAAGGCATCTGCCTTATATCATTCTGTGTATCCTCTACTGACTCTGTTCCATCCTCTTCCGATACTGTACATGCCGCTATCTTAGGCACTTGTCCTACGGCAAATATGGAGGTTGCTTTTACTTCTTGCGATTTTTCTTTCGCTGATGCCACGCAGACAAAGCACATCCCCACCATTATGATTACACTGATAATTTTCTTAAGTATCTTTTCCATTCTCCCACTATCATTCCGTTTCTCCATATAAACTCTGATATGCCTCTTCTCCTAACCAATATTTCAGCATTCGTTCCTCTCCATCCGGCACCTTTACGACGACAAGCCAGTCTGTGTCTGAATATTCTATCTGTATTTTTTGTTCAGAATCTTCAAGATTTTCGACAGATAAAACGTACTTGTATCCTCCATTCCCCGTGTCCGCTTGTTTCTCCGTAAGTTCTACATTATACCGGGAATCGTTCCCGCCATAATCTCTTATGTACTGGTCGATTGCCTGGTCTGCTATGCAATACGCACGTTCATCGCATTTCAGCTCACTGTCACCTGCAGTCTCTAGGTTTTGCTCCACATTTCTGTAACAATACTCTTTCTGTTGAAATTCCGGATTAAGCAACAGCCAGTATTCATCATATCGATACCGATAGTCATACATCTCGCTCCAATATAAATAAGTCATTTTTTCAAATTCCGTTATCTCTTCCAGTTCAGCTCCCTCTATATAAACACTCACAAGGGAGTCACGTAAAGTATACAAAACTCGCAATGTAGTATCTTCATTACTGATTTCGAACGTGTAAACTTCAAATAGCCCGGTTTCCCTTGCATTCCCTAAATCAGCAGATGTATCCCTTATACTATATAGGCCCTCCTTGCCGCCATATTCTCTGATATATTTATCCACAATAACATCAGCTAAATAGGCCTCGCGCATATATATTCTCTCACCGTATTCATTATACAGCGAACTGTCGTCTATATTCCGATATTTATATGTATCATTCGCATGTGTACATTTGGGCAACAAAATGAAGTGGCAGGGTTCAGCCAATTGATATGTTAACGCTTTTTGCCAGAATTCTTTGCTATCGCTATACCAAATATAAGTATCCATATTAAACCATTCGTCATACCATGCCCTGATCTGTTCTTCCTCTGACAATTCTTCTGCTTCCGGCTCTTCAACTGGTATACTCTCCTGCTCTGTATTCAGGTATTCCCCGCCATCATCTTCATTTCTTTCTATGGGATCATTTCCATCCTCCGATATTGTAATTGGCTCATCGGAGACTTCACCCTCTGCGCTCTCAGCAGTTTGCTCCTGTACATAGTCCTGTTCTTGCTTTTCATTATTCTTTTCCTTTTGTTCCCATAATGCAGTACCCAATAAGATGATTGCTGCCGTTACTATGATTGCAATTACAGCCTTCGTTCTGTTTTTCATCCGAGTCCTCCTAGATCATTACCACGTTACGACAATAATAATTCTGCTTTCTTATAATCCGTTCTATATATGTCATATGTATGCAGCATTCCTCTTCACAGCATAAATTTTACAAACTGTATGTGTTTTTAAAACAGTCTTGGTATCGTAAACATTTATTATAATTTATCATACAACCGTCTTCCTCAATCCTTTAATTTACTTTAGTAATATGAATATCATTATTCTTTTTTACAATATCCCAACAATAAATCCTTTCTCCCAAGCACGTGCATACTAACTGATTATCCTGTATCTCATATTTCGCCCCGTATACATCATAATCGTCATCCTTCTTTTTTATTTCTTCTATTTGATTTGCCTCTAAATGAATTAAAAGGGGACCACTCATGTCAATTTCATAAAAAACAATATGTTCATCATCAATCCACCCCACAATTCCACACTCCCATGGCATCCGAAAAACGCTGTCAGGTATTTTATCCTGATAACGCACAAAAATCTGAGACGGATGTTTCGGCAAGGCGCCATTCGATACGCATACTGCTTTTGTTCTATCCGGTGATTCAATCCACTCTTCTGATTGGATCTCCATTCTCTCTTGATAATAACCATTCTCCAAATCCTGATAAAATGACTCAGGTACCTTTTCTCCCACAGTTTTCACTTTGATAAACGAAAGCTCCAATAAATTTAGCACTTCTTCTCCACTCTGACTGTCTGTCTTTTTTTGAAAAAACATTGATATCGCACAATCATCAAGACATTGAATATATACTTCTCTATCATTTATTTCCTCATCAGCATTTTCTTGTACATAGGATTCTCTAATAAATCGTATGGCAGTAATGTCCGTAACATTATAATACGCATCCGGTTCTTGATAAGAATCCACTGCATTCCCATCATACTTCCATGAATTCTTATCACAGTAGAGAATATCTTTTTCATACAATTCATTTCTGTCATATTTTTCTTTAAAGTTTTCAGAATCCCATCTCATAAAATCAGCAATAATATCAGATTCTGAAAACTTTTTTTCTTCCTCTATTATTTCAATTAATTCATTTGCCGGAATAGAGCCGTCGTCTTTAACTCGTTTTACTACATATTCTCTAAGCATACTACTTACAATCAGCGCCGTTATTAAAACAGCAACAACTAACAACAGCTTATTTCTATTTTTCATATACAACAACAGTTCCTCCTTCACATACGAACTCATAATCCACCGTAGGATAGTGTAATTCCTGTGATGCAAGAGAGCACAATTGCTATGTCTAATGTAATTTTCTTGTTCATGAGTTTTGTTCCTTTTTCATGTTATATTAGATCGTAGTTTATTCTAAAACAGCATAAGTTTTGTTCAAAATATCTGTCAGTTTTGGAAAATCATTATTCTACCCTTAACTTTTCTAATTCGTCCGGTAAGGGAAACTCTACTTGACTTTTTTCGACCGCTTCTACTACGTTATTTTCATGTATTATATATACTCCCTCATTATCAATAACCCAGTTTTCCACTTCGCTAAATAGTATATCCTGCTGTCCCGCTGTCAGCAGCCAACTGCTGTAGTAGTTTTTTTGTACACTTACAAAGGTATGCATATCACAAAAATAGTAATTTATAACCATATTCATTGTTTCGCCATACATATCAATTCTGCATCGTATGCATTCGTTCGATAATGCGTCAAAATATTGTGTCAGTGTAGCAATACCCTCGCCATCCCCAAACTCTATCTCGCTCTCATCTATTGTCATAGTTTTATTTGCATCCTTATATACATTCTGCGTATACATTTCAATAAATTTATTTCTATATTCACATAATTCTTCCTCCATTCCTACAAATTCATCTTCTACATATTCCTTTTCTTCTGTATACTTCTCTTCTACATATACATGTTTCTCTTCTTCTATGTATTTCTCTTCAAATTCTTTAACATCTTTATCTGCACAACCGGCTCCACATGTAACCACACCCAAAATAGAAAACGCAATAACGTTTTTACGTATATTATTCCAACACAACATACCCATCTACCACTTCGCCTCTCGAATATTTTTCATATAACTCATATACAGAATAATCATATGTAATTTGAAAATGTGGCTTATCCACTATACTAGTCCAATTTCCACCCATTCAAATCCACATTTATTGCCTATTTCCTCTACTTTCTCCCAATGTCAATATCATATCTTAAAATATGCTTACGCTGCTTATTTGCTTAAGTTTGCTTTCCATTTACCCACCCTATACTCTCTAAGTCCTATTTCGGTAGCTCTCCGCCTTAGAATACTTCCCACTAAATCCATCTTTTTCTTTTTTATAACCAATAACAATAAGATGTGATTTTTATCTGCTTCCCAATATGTCAATAGGATATATACGGATATTCATCGTCTGTCACATTGATTTGTATCTGAGGGAACAGTTCTTGCGCCTGTTCATAAAGTTCCTCGCTGTTTTCTCCACATAGCCAGATTTCTTTTAAATTTGTCAAGGTTGACAAACATTGTATGTCTTCTATACCAGTATTTGACAATACCAGTTTTTCCAAATTGGGCAAGTTTGCTATTGGTGTAAGATCATCAATCTGGGTTCGCACCAAAACCAGACTGTTTAATTCTTCCATTTGTGAAAATGCTTCCAAATTGATACTTTCTAATTGGTCAGGGTTTGTTTCCATTTCTACTAAAATTATACTGCGAATATTTCGAGCTCCTGTCAGGCTCTCAACATTTCGTATATTATGCCCTTGAATATAGAAAAAATTGTCTAACAAATCGGCATTTTCTAAATATTCCAGGTTTGCATCATCCACAAAAGTAACAACCAAATACCGGAGTTTCCTCATATCTTTCAAAAAAGACAGATCTTTGATCTTAAAACGCATAACTTCCAACGATTCCATTTCTGTTAAATTATCTAAAAAAAGCGTATTCAAATAGGTTCCCGAATCATTAGAAAACAGATACAACTTTTTTAAATGAGTCATTTGCCCAACATAATACAAATCTTTAGTCTTTCCCGAGGTATTTACTGTCATAGATAATTCCTCTAAATTAACTAAATTAGACAATGGCATCAGATTGCTATATACATCAACTACCATTTTGAGTCTCTTTAAATTCTTGCGTTCTCCGGCTTTTTCTATTTCTTCATCAGATGCCCATCCTATATCTAAATCCTCATCTTCTATTTCAACACTTATTAACCATTCTTCTTTAGTATACTGTATAAGCAGCTTCACCTCCCCACACTCCGCCTGTATTTGGGCAACACCAGAATTATTATCCGACTGTCGCTCTTTGTCTTCCACCGGACTGATACTGTATATCGCATCTTCTCCACCATAATCTCTTATATATCTGTCTATAACCTGATCGGCTATATAATATTCCCATTCGTTACACCTTACGTTTCTTTTTTCCGCATAATCCAAATCTACGTTCCGATAATGGCATGACTCCGCAGGCGCATTCGGAGCAATAAGCATCCAATATGCATCCTCTTCCTCAGAAGATATATCAGACCCATATACTTCTTCCCAATAAAGGTAAGTCATTTTCTCCAATTCCGTTATCTCTTCCAGTTCCGAGTCCTCTATATAAACACAAACAAGATAATCATATAAACTCCACAAAACTCGCAAGGTAGTATCTTCATTACTAATTTCGAACGTGTAAACTACAAATAGCCCAGTTTCCCAAGGATCTCCCAAATCTGCAGATGTATCTCTTATGCTATATTGGCCTTCCTTTCCGCCATATTCTCTGATATATTTATCCAGCACAATATCTGCAAGATATGCCTCCTGCATCAAGATTCTTTCCCCATAATCGTTATACAATGTCTCATCATCTATATTCCGGTATTCATAAACCTCAAGAGCACAATATAAATTAGTCGACAAAATGAAGTGGCAGGGTTCAGCCAATTGATATGTTAATGATTTCTGACGGTACTCCCTTTCATTGCTTTCCCAGAGAGGATGGTCAATATTAAACCATTCGTCATACCATGCCCTGATCTGTTCTTCCTCTGACAATCCCTCTGCTTCCGATTCTTCAACAGTTATACTCTCTTGCTTTGTATCCTGATACTCTTCGCTATCTTCACTTGTTTCTATGGAATAGGGTTCACTGCTTGTCCCATCAGAAGTTTCATCTCCTGAACTATCCACATTTTGCTCTTGTGCATAACCCTGCTCTTCACTTCCGCCATTCCTTTCATTTTGTCTCCATGAAATAAGCCCACACAGAATAATTACTGCTAATATAATAATTATGACTGCATTTCCTGTTTTGTTTTTCATCCTAATCTCCTGTCTATTCCATCACTTCGTTCCGATATATGATGAGTCCACCATTATCATCATAATCTAGCAGTCCTGTTGATTTATTTTTACTTCCGTTCCCTTGCTTCACATACCATTCTACAATGTCTTCATGACTACCGTCTCCTTCTTGCTTTCCGGAGAATGTTTTATTCGTCTGGTCTATCCTCTACTCGCCGTATGTGCTTTTACATGCTCTGCTAACGTTCTTTTTCAGCCAAATCGTCATATACATAAATTTTCATATTATAGGTATCAATGGACATATAAATACTCTGATTATCTCCTATCAATTCAAATTTGTACAAATTATTAGATAATTCTGGAATGATTTCCTTAGACAAGTCAGTTTTGAACGGCTCCTCACTTATACTGTTCATACAGAGTTCTGTATCATATGGAAGGATATTTTCTTCAACATCACAGAAATATCTGTCATTTGAATGATGATCTTCGCTATATTTTCTTAACCCATACTCTATGTACTCATATAGCAGCAGGCGGGCTGTAAAATCTACAGGTATTTGTATATCAGAAGATTTAACAAACGTTTCTTTTTTATCTATTTCCCCCTCTTCTTCCATCACAATCTCATCTTTTTCATTTTCTTCTTCATCCTGTATCTCTACATCTTCCGTCTGTTGTATCACTTCTTGCGAATCTTTTTCCTTTACGAAATTTCTCCCTGCAATGATTATTCCTATCGCCAATATACATGCTATTAAAATATTTCGATGTATTTTTTTCATTATCAATCCTCCACTTGATAAACGTGTGCTTTCATATTATAACCATCTATATCTATATATAATGTCATTGTTGTTCCACGCACTCTGCATGTATATATCATATTGGTTACATGTGCAATAACATCCTCTTCCGCGTCAAAGCTAAAAACATCGTCAATTTGATTTTCCTCTAAATACCTCTTCAAAACACTTGCTATATTCAGGTTAACTACGGCATAATATTCCATTGAATCTTCTGGTATTTTTAAATATTCAAGTTGTCCTAATTCATCAAAAGATACTCCTGCAAAATGATCATCCACACGTTCAAAATCTTCCCAATCAGATTGCACATATGTATCAGGATAGTATAGAATCTGCCCCTCTTCATCTCTCACTATTTCTCGATATGCATCCACATTGCCAACGCCTCCACTGATGACTCCCAAATCTTCTGTTGTATATACTGATACTTTTGCGTTTTCTATATCAATATCCAGATAAAGCGTATTATCTTCTCCCTCCAGCTTTAATTTATAACTATCCTGTCTCATATGAATCTCATCTTTTATTGTTATTGGATATTCATAGCTTGCCTGCTTATGATTAACCAGAATAAATTCTTTTCCACCGTAAAGTAAATTCTTTTTCAAATCACAGACAAATATATCACTTTTTCCCGTTTTCACCATGTATTGTTCAACTGCTTCCGCAACCCATTTATAAAGCAAAAACTCTTCTTGAAATTTCTCCGGCATGTCCAACAGTCCTTCTGAGAATTTTTCATCCGCACTGGAAAAATTTACATAATAGTTTTGCTCCGTTACACTCTCTTCGCTTTGTGGTTCTATCGCAACGACATTGTGTTTTAAACTGAACGCCATAGTCAATGACAATAATATGGACAACGTTATTACTACTTTCCTTGATTTATTCTTCTTCATGAAATTCATCCCCGCATAAATGGTAAAGAAAGACAGGTGCAAACGTAAAATCCACACCTGTCTCGTATTTCCCTATTATTCCAAATAGGAATCAGTCATTTCATTTAAATAATATCAAGATTGCACAAATTAACAACTATGTTTACCTAATCGACAGAATACGAACCCAATCGACAAAACTCACAGGTTATATTCCTCAAGAAGCTGCTTCTGATACTCCTTATCCTTTGCCGCCCGCAGCAGATCCCCGGTGCGGTTTTGCTCTAATAAAACAACTGTTAATTTATTGATCTGCTCGCCAGCTTTTTGTTTTCCTTCCTGCACTCCACTGGCATGGCCCGCCTCGTAGCCTTCTTTCTTAATGGTTCGCTCATATTTCTCTACATCAAATTCTTCCAACAACATTCCCAACACCTCCGA
>JBJELE010000046.1:0-4812 GCA_051878995.1 Lachnospiraceae bacterium
GGTAAAAGTACTCTGTTGAATATGGTAGGCGGCATGGACAGTGCGACCAGTGGTCAGATCCTCTTTGGGGAAAAGGATATCACCCATATGAATGATACGGAGCTGGGCAGGTTCCGGGCAGTGGATGTTGGGATAATCTTCCAGTTCTATAACCTGGTACCTACTTTGACGGCATTGGAAAATGTGGCACTAATGAAAGAACTGGGGATTGAGATTATGGACCCGCTTAAGGCGCTTGCAATGGTCGGGTTAGAAGAACGTAAGGACAATTTTCCTTCTCAGATGTCGGGCGGCCAACAGCAGCGGGTATCCATTGCAAGAGCCATTGCCAAGAAACCCAGACTGCTTCTGTGTGATGAACCTACCGGCGCTCTGGATACAAAAACCGGTCAGGAAGTATTACAGCTATTGCAGGATCAGAGCCGTATCGAGAAACGCACCGTTGTCATGGTTACCCATAACAGTCTCTTTGCCGAGATTGCAGATAAAGTCATTTATGTGAAAAACGGAACGGTGCAGGATGTAGTGATTAATGAGCATCCTAAGGATGCGGGCGAGATCGTTTGGTAAGGAGTCAGATATGCTTTATCGGAAAATGCTTAGGGATCTTAAGCAGAATCTAGTTCAGTTTCTGGCAATCTTCGTGATGACCTTCCTTGCCATGATGGTAGTAGAAGGATTTGATTCGGAATCGGTCGGTTCTTCTGTGTCCATGGAACGATATTTGCAGGAAACGAATTTTAAAGATTTGGAAATTCAAGGAGCTTCCTTCAGTTACGGTGATATAGAAACGCTGCGCCATCTGCCGGGGGTAGAGGATGTAGACGGCATCTATCAGACAAGCGGAAAAGCAACCTTAGATTCAGAGAGAAAGCTCCTTCTTAATTATATAGAGTCCAGTCAGGTTTCAACGATGCATTTGGTGGAGGGCGAGCCCTATCAGGAGGGCATAGCAGGGATTTGGCTGGATGCCAGATTCTGTGAGGCCATGGGAATTTCGGTGGGAGATACCATCCGTATTTCCACGGGCAACGTGTCTTTTCAGGAAATTGTCAAGGGAATCGTATATTCACCTGAATACATATATTACATACCGGATGCATCCTATGTGGAGCCGGTATACGGAGAATATGGCTTTGCCTATCTTGATATCGGTGAACGCCCGCAGTCGGAAGACGGATTTAACAAGCTGTTAGTCAAGGCATCAGGTGTGAAAGGACAGCTGTCGCTGACAGAGGAGGAACAACGCCTGATAGATACCCTGCGCCCGGAAATAAAAGAAGCACTTGAGGATGAGAATCTGGTTGTGTTGACGAAGACGCAGGATGACGGTTATCACTATTATCTGGAGCAGTTAAACGGCGGTAATGCCATAGGCGTAGTGTTCCCTATTATGTTTTTCGGTATTGCTCTGTTGGGAATCCTGACGACCATGACCCGTCTGACTGCCAGACAGAGAACCCAGATTGGTACTTTGAAGGCCCTGGGATTTTCCAACAGGACGATTATGCTGCATTACATGTCATATGGCGTAGTCATTGCATTTCTGGGCGCTGTACTGGGAGGAATCACAGGATATTACACCTTGGGAATGCTCAGATATGATGATACCATGTATTATTTCTGCAATCCTTATGAATGTCTGATGCTGTCACCCAAGCCGTTTATCGATATTGCGGCTATTACCGGTCTGGCGGCATTGACAGCATATCTGTCCAACAAGAGGATTCTGACAGAGAATGCCTCAAATATACTGAAACCGGAGCCACCCAGAGTTACCGATGCCGGCTGGCTGGAGAAAACACCGGTCTGGAACAGGTTAGGTTTTGCCACCAGATGGAATCTTCGGGATGTCTGGAGAAATAAGCTGCGTACCTGTATCAGTATTTTCGGCGTAGCTATCTGCACCATGCTGTTGTTCAGTGCACTGAGCTTCTACGAATGTCTGGAATTCCGCCCGCTATGGATGTATGATGAGCTTGTGAAAGCAAAGTATAAGATAGAGTTTCATGAGGATGCCGATTACGGCACGGTTTATGATTATGCAGAAGCCTATTCGGGACAGATGATAGAAGAGGCGGAAGCAACCATATATGGAAAGACCGGAGAGAGGGCAGGCACTATCGTGGTGGCTGACCGGGGAAACTGCTATCTGTATCAGGATATGGACGGAGAATACCGGCAGATGCCGGAGAAAGGTGCAGCCATTTCCTATAAAATGGCAAAGCTTCTGGATCTGCAGGTGGGTGACTATGTGACCTGGAAGCTTGCAGGAGAGAAAGAGACACACAGTGCCCGCATTACCGAAATATACAAGAATCCTGTAACCCAGGGGCTTACCTTTAGCCGCAGTACGTGGGAACAGATGCATAATACCTTTGAGCCTACGGAGATCTATACGAATGTTACGGTGCCGGAAGAACTGGAAGAAAGGCAGGAGATTAATGCAGTTCACATGACCGGGAGGCTTAAAGCGGCCATGGAATCTGTCAATGAGATTAATTATGCCCTTTCGGAATATATGATTGTTGCGGCCATTGTTCTGGGGATAGTGGTGCTCTATAATCTCGGCATGCTGTCCTTTGTTGAGAAAGCAAGGGAAATTGCGACTCTGAAAGTATTGGGCTTTCAGACTGTCACTATACGTCAGATCCTGCAGCAACAGAATCTGGCTGTTACGGCGGTCGGTATCTTACCGGGGATTCCCTGTGGCTTCTGCCTGTTGCAGCAGCTGCTGGAGATGATGGGAGAAGATGTTGATTTCCTGATTGAACTGTCACCTATGCCATACCTTGTCACGGTGCTGGGAGTTTTTATGGTGTCGGTACTGGTCAATGGATATATTTCCTCTAAAGTGAAACTGATCAATATGGTTGAGGCCTTAAAGGGTGTTGAATAAAAGAGAAAGGCATGGTTATTGGGATGAAAAAAACAGTAAAATGTATCATAGCAGGATGTGTGACAGCGGTACTTGTAGGAGGCGTTATCCTCTATCTGGTACAACCTGACCCATTGGAAACCGTGGCTGTTTCCAGACAGGATGTATCTCAGTATATAAAGAGTACCGGGACGATGTCGGCAGATAAAACAGTCACTGTCTATGCACCGGTATCCGGCAAGATTTCTACTGCGGCGGGAGAAGAAGGTGCTACTGTCAGTAAGGATGAAATACTGGCAGAGTATGATTTGACCAGCCAGACTAATGCCTATAATCTGGCAGCTGCCAATGCAGACTATTATACAGACGGTTATGAAGCGGCAGTGAAAGAGAACCGGAAAGCACAGTCAAAATATGATACAGCTGTAGCAAATGCAGATGCACTAAAGGAGCAGTATATACAAACCCAGACGGACATCAATGCCATGGATCAGAGCCAGGCGGGGAAGAATCAGTATATCCAGTCAACCCTGCAGGGGATTGAAAATGCGGTTGCCAACATGGAGACCGAGTTGGCAGAGCACCAGTCCAGGAGTGCAACGGCAACCTCTGAGAAAGACTTGCTGGAGGCACAGCTTTCTGCACTACAGGGACAGTCTGATGAATATCAGAGACAGATCAAATCGATGGAAGCTGCAATTCAGACCCGGGCAGAAGAATATGAAGCTGTTAAGGCAGATACGACGATGGATCCGGTAGTGCAGGCAGAAAAACTAAGTGAACTTGAGCAGGCTAACCAGAGCGCTTCGGAATCGGTAGCCCAGCTTAAAGCAGAGAAAAAGCTTATCGATGCGCAGCTCTCTCCTTTAAAATCTAAAATTGCTACACTGAAGGATAAAGTCTCAGGAGAAAATGCGTCATCCGACAGCCTGACAGACCGGATAGCAGAAAGCCGTGACACTATGGCAACTCTTCCGGTAGAGGGAATGACAGAAGCAGAATATGGACAGTATGCAGCGCTTATGCAGAGACTGGATCTGATTGAAAGGGAATGGAGTGAGAGCCTGACCGACAAGGAGACTGCGGAAGCCAAACTCATGAATGATTCCCAGATTGCACAGTATGAGGATTCTGCTGAAATTGCCAGATTGGAGAAAGAGGCTGCGGAATATAATCTGAATCAGGCCCAAAATGGTGTGAAGTCGGAATGTAACGGTGTAATCATTGAGAAACTGGTTGATCCCGGGGCGGTGGTGGAGGCCGGACAGGTATTGTACGTTATCCAGCCTGCCAGCGGTTATAAAGTGACTGTCATGATCTCCAAATATGATATTGATAAGATTGCCGTAGGACAGGCTGCCTCTGTCCAGCAGGGGAATCTGACTTACGAAGGTGAGGTATCCAGAATATATCCGGTTGCAGAGACGGATGCTTCCGGCAAACCGAAGGTTAAAGTGGATGTGCTGCTTCAGGAGAGTGGCGAGTCGCCTATTATCGGTCTGGAAGCGGAAGTGACCATCTATGCAGGAACCAGTGAACAGGCGCTTGCAGTACCTGCTGCGGCAGTCTATACGGATGACAACGGCGATTATGTCTATATATTGGAGAAAAGGAAAGCTGTAAAGCGATATGTTACCATCGGTGTGGAAGGGACAGACAGTGTAGAAATCATGGATGGACTAAGTGATAGTGACAAGGTTGTTACGACTGTTCTGAGTGAGGATGCAGAGGGGAGATAATAAAAGTAAATATATTCACATCACAATCTGTAAGTATTACAATTTCGTTTTTCATTCAATAATCCCTTCTCTTTCTATGCCTTTTGTAGTGCAATCACCATAGAAATTGGAATTGACCGAACTCCTTGAGCGAGAGATGCTTCTTGAACGATCAGTTCAAGAAGCTGTCATTCCGCAACTTTCGATTTGTCAAAT
>JBJELE010000047.1:0-81833 GCA_051878995.1 Lachnospiraceae bacterium
TTCTGCATAACACCGGCACGTACGGTAGCCATCTGAGGACGGTTGTAAGGACATGCGATAGTAGCAATTGTATTACCACCGAATGCAGGACGTGTCATGAGTAACTGGTTGTGTAACTGCTCCTGACCGGGTACTGCCTGTAACGGGAAGTCACCAATCTCAAGAACGGTACAGTCTGCGGTCAGACCTGTAGCTACTCTTGCGGATACTCTCGGTCCTAAATCTCTACCGATAGCGGTTGCACCTACCAGTACGATTTCAGGTTTATATTTGTTGATAATAGAAGCAAGCGCATGTGCATAGGGCTCTGTTCTATAATCTTTTAACTCAGGATCGTCTACTACGATAACCTTGTCAGCGCCGTACTCAGCAAGCTGATCTGCCAGCCCTTTGATACCGGAACCTAATAACATAGCTGTTACTTCTGTATTTAAATCTTTAGCGAGGTCTTTTGCTTTGCCGAGTAATTCAAATGCAATACTGCTGATCTCATTGTCTACCTGCTGAGCAAAGACATATACTCCCTTGTATTCTTCTAAATTCATTTTACATTCCTTTCTCTATGCCGAGGCATAGCCTTATTATCGAATCTCTTACTGTCATGCACCGGTCTGTGCCGATGGCCTGTCTGGTCCGATTCGGATTAGATTACATGCTTTACTTTCAGCTTATCTACAATGTAGCTTACAGCCTCTTCCGTATCCAGTGTAACCTTCTCGCCGGCACCTTTTCTTACTTTGTCGGATGCCTTGGCAATCTTGGTCGGAGAACCTTTCAGACCTAAGTTTGCATCATCTACATCCTTTAAGTCTGCTCTGCCCCATACGGTAATGTCAGCCTTGTAAGCATCGAAGATTCCGCCCGGAGTCATGTAACGAGGCTCGTTCAATTCGGAAAGTGCTGTAATCAGACAAGGCATTTTAGCCTTAACTACATGATATCTGTCTTCATACTGGCGCTCAACGATTACGCTGTCACCTTCTACCTTGATATCCTGTGCATAAGAGATAACAGGAATATTCAAATGCTCAGAGATCTGAGGACCAACCTGAGCGGTATCACCATCGATAGCCTGACGGCCTGTAATGATGAGGTCATAATCTAAGTTTCTGATGGCACCTGCAAGTGTTGTGGAGGTAGCCCATGTATCAGCACCGCCAAGAACTCTGTCTGTTACCAGAACGCCCTTATCGGCACCCATAGCCATAGCCTCACGCAGAACTTCTTCTGCCTTGGGAAGACCCATTGTTACAACAGTTACTTCTGCACCATACTGATCTTTTAATCTAAGTGCTGCTTCCAGACCAGCTTTATCATCAGGATTCATGATAGTAAGCATTGCGCCTCTGTCAAGTGTTCCATCAGGATTAAACTTAACGCCGCCCTTTGTATCAGGAACCTGTTTCACACAAACAACAATTTTCATTGTATTTCTCTCCTTATATTTTTTGTTTATTTTACTACTTCAACAGTGCACCAGAAATGACCATACGCTGAACTTCACTTGTTCCTTCGTAGATCTCCGTAATCTTAGCATCACGCATCATACGCTCTACATCGTACTCTCTGATGTAACCGTAACCACCGTGTAACTGAACAGCCTTGGTTGTTACTTCCATAGCTACTTCTGCAGCATATAATTTAGCCTTTGCAGCCTCTACGGAGTAAACCTTCTGTGTAGCCTTAGCCATAGCAGCCTTGTATACCAGTAACTGAGCAGCCTCTACCTTGGTAGCCATATCTGCTAACTGGAACTGTGTATTCTGGAAAGCACCGATAGTTCTGCCGAACTGTTTTCTTTCTTTTACATAAGCAATAGTTGTTTCTAATGCACCCTCAGCTAAACCAAGTGCCTGGGAAGCGATACCGATACGTCCGCCATCCAGAGTATGCATAGCGATGTTGAAACCTTTACCCTGCTGTCCCAATAAGTTCTCCTTCGGGATGCGGCAGTCTGTGAAAATCAGCTCGTATGTGGATGAACCACGAATACCCATCTTCTTCTCTTTGGTACCGAATGTAAATCCGGGAGTACCTTTCTCAACGATAAATGCAGAGATTTCTTTGGTCATTCTGCCACGTTTCTCAACTGTACCTGTAATAGCAAAGATAACATATACGTCAGCTTCTTTACCGTTAGTAATAAAGCACTTGGAACCGTTTAATACCCACTCGTCACCATCTAATACGGCTTTGGTCTGCTGTCCCTGTGCATCTGTACCGGCACCGGGCTCTGTTAAACCGAAAGCACCAAGTTTCTCACCTTTTGCAAGGGGAATTAAGTATTTCTGTTTCTGCTCCTCTGTACCATAGGTCATGATAGGGTCGCAGCAAAGGGATGTATGTGCAGATACGATAACACCTGTTGTACCGCATACTTTGGAAAGTTCCTCAACACACATAGCGTATGTCAAAGGATCACAACCCTGTCCGCCATACTCCTTCGGAACCGGAATTCCCAGAAAACCTAACTTAGCCATTTTCTCAACGGTCTCTCTAGGGAACACTTCTGTCTCGTCTACCTCTTGAGCGAGAGGTTTTACTTCTTTTTCAGCGAACTCTCTGAAAAGAGATCTCGCCATTTCATGTTCTTTGCTTAAAGTAAAATCCATGATTTTTATTCCTCCATGTTTATTTGTTGCAGCTCTAACAGCTACTCTTTATTTATCAATTATTTATTTCTATTTAGAATAATCAAAGAAACCAACGCCTGTCTTTCTGCCGAGTTTCTTCTCTTCTACCATCTTCTTCAGAAGCGGCTGCGGAGCGTACTTCTCATCCTTGGTCTCATTGTAGAGAACTTCCATGATAGCAAGGCAGATATCCAGACCGATCAGATCTCCTAAGTGAAGAGGTCCCATCGGATGGGAAGCGCCAAGCTGCATAGCCACATCGATATCCTCAGCAGATGCTGTGCCTGCGTCTAAAACACCGATTGCTTCGTTAATCATAGGAATCAGGATTCTGTTTACTACAAAACCGGGAGCTTCTTTAACCTGTACAGGTGTCTTACCGATTTCAGTAGCGATAGCTGTGATCTTGTCTACCATATCCTGAGGTGTATTCTCGCCTCTGATAACCTCTACTAATTTCATTCTGTCAGCAGGATTGAAGAAGTGCATACCGATCATAGGTCTGTCTAAGCCTTCGCCAATCTTGGTAATGGAAAGGGAAGATGTGTTGGATGCGAACATGCAGTCCTTCTTAACGATTCCCATTAACTCTTTGAAAATAGCCTGTTTGATTTCCATCTTCTCAAGTGCAACCTCTACGATCAGATCACAATCTGTACAGATGCTGTTAAGACCTGTCGTAATCTTGCCCATGATTTCGTCAGCTTTCTCTTTGCTGATTTTCTCCTTGCCTACAAGGAAATCCATGTTCTTCTGGATTTTAGCCTTGCCGCCTTCAGCATACTCTTCCTTGATATCGCAAAGACAAACTTCATATCCATCTGTCATTGCGAATGCCTGTGCAATACCGGACCCCATTGTTCCTGCACCAATAATACCTACTTTCATTGTAGTTCCTCCTATTTATTTTTATTTTTATGTTGGTCTATTTGTTCTGGAATGGCTCTTTTACCTTCTCCTTATTCTTGTCTAAGAAGAATGCCATACCATATTTCTGGTCTTCTGTCTCGAAGCAGTCACCGAATAACTTCTCTTCGATTACGATTGCATCATCCATACCGACTTCTAAGCCTTCATTGATCGCTTTCTTGCAGTTGCGGACAGCAATCGGTGCATTCTTGGCAATACCGGAAGCCATCTTCTCTGCTGCTGCCATCAATTCTGCCTGCGGATAAACAGCATTTACAAGACCGATTCTTAACGCTTCGTCAGCCTTAATGTTTCTTGCTGTGTAGATCATCTGCTTAGCCATGCCCGGTCCAACGATTCTGGCAAGTCTCTGTGTGCCGCCGAATCCCGGTGTAATGCCAAGGCCAACCTCAGGCTGACCGAATACTGCATTGTCAGAACAGATTCTGATATCACAGCTCATGGAAATCTCACAACCGCCGCCTAATGCAAAGCCATTAACTGCTGCGATAACCGGAATCGGGAATGTCTCCAATTTACGGAATACATCATTACCTTTCTTACCGAAAGCCTCGCCCTCAGCTTTAGTCAGAGTACTCATCTCGCCGATATCTGCACCTGCCACGAAGGACTTCTCGCCTGCGCCTGTTAAGATCAGGCATCTTACAGTATCCAGATCTACGCTGTCCAGAGTCTTGTCAAGCTCGTCCAACACAGTAGAATTTAACGCATTTAATGCTTTCTCACGGTTGATCGTGATAATACCAACCTGTCCTTTTACTTCATATAATACAAATTCCATGGTTTTATCTCCTTACAAAATTATGGTCGCTCTTAGTCCATCTCGACGATGGTTGCACAACCCATACCACCACCGATACACAGTGTAGCAAGACCCTTCTTAGCACCCTTTGCCTGCATCTCATGAAGCAGTGTAACTAAGATACGGCAGCCGGATGCTCCAACAGGATGACCCAGTGCAATTGCACCACCGTTAGGATTGAGCTGTTTCTCTACGTCGATTCCGAGTTCTTTACCAACTGCTACAGACTGTGCAGCAAATGCCTCATTAGCCTCGATGATATCGAAGTCTTCAATCTTATAGCCGGCTTTAGCCATAACCTTCTGTGTAGCCGGAACAGGACCGATACCCATAACCTCAGGTCTGCAGCCTGCCAGTGCACCTGCTACGAAAGTTGCCATAGGCTTAACACCTAACTCTTTTGCTTTCTCCTCGCTCATAACAACAATTGCTGCTGCACCGTCATTGATACCGGAAGCATTACCTGCTGTTACGAATCCGTCTTTGTTGATTGGACGTAGCTTCTGAAGTCCTTCGATGGTAGAACCGGCTCTCGGTCCTTCATCTACCTTGAACTCAACCATTTCTTTCTTTTTCTTAACCATTACCGGTACGATTTCTTTCTCGAAAGCACCATTCTTCTGAGCTTCTTCTGCTTTTAACTGGCTCTTTAATGCGAACTCATCCAGCTCTTCACGAGTAAGTCCCCACTCTCTGCAGATATTGTCTGCAGTTGTAATCATATGATAGTTATTGAATGCATCCCAAAGTGCATCATTTACCATGGTATCCACTAATGTACCATTGTTCATTCTATATCCGAAACGTGCCTGAGGAACAGCATAAGGTGCCATGGACATATTCTCCATACCACCTGCAACTACGATGTCTGCATCGCCTGCCTGAATCATCTGTGCTGCCATGTTGACACTGTTAAGGCCGGAACCGCACACAACGTTCACCGTAACAGCCGGAACTTCGTTCGGAAGGCCTGCCTTGATAGAAGCCTGACGAGCAACGTTCTGTCCAAGACCTGCCTGGATTACACATCCCATATACACATGATCAACCTGGTCAGGTGCTACTCCTGCTCTGTTCAATGCTTCTTTGATTACGATTGCGCCAAGCTCAGGTGCCGGAGTTGTGCTTAAAGAGCCACCCATGGTACCGATTGCAGTACGGCAAGCGCCAGCCAAAACAATTTTTTTTGCCATCTTTCTTTCCTCCATAATTTGTATTGTTTTTAATCAAAAGCCTTGTAAAAATAAGGCTTGACAATGATTGTTATTTTTTTATCATTGTCCACTTCTCCTATTGTATCATAGCGATATCTTTTTTGCAATGATTTCTCTATTCTTCTGTTTCATCTTTTATTTTATTGACTGTTTTGCTGTCTTCACTGCCTTTCTCTCCCTCATTATGATTCTTCCGATATGCCTCCACTGCCGGATCTTTCATTTCATAAACTCTTCTCCATTCTTTGGTATCACCTACTTTGGCCGCCTGGCTGCGATTACGATAAAGGAACTTGGTCAGTTCATAGCAATCTATCCAGATTTCGTTATTGCCCTCCTTCTGTGACTCATCGAAGATCAGCTGCAAACCCCAGTGGAGATGCACCACCTCAATGTTGTTCACATTCTCCTTGGCGCTGTAACCGGTATGCCCCATGTAACCGATCACATCACCTGCCGTCACTACACTGCCCTCTTTCAGATTCTCTGCATAGGGATAATTTTGCCGCAGATGGGCGTAATAGTAATAGCGTTTACCGTCAAAGCTCCGGATGCCGATACGCCATCCTCCATACTGGTTCCAGCCAAGTGCCTCCACATAGCCGGACTCCACAGCAATGATGGGTGTCCCTACAAGCCCCATCATATCATGCCCCAGGTGGGGCCTGGAATAGCCATAACTGCGGGAAGAACCGAAGTCGTCATAATGGCTGTAATCAAATCCTTTAGCAATAGGCGAAAAAGCTTTCAAACCATAGTATGAGGTCATGCTGCCATCCTCGTCCTCCAGAGAAAACTCTCCAACCATACCACCGAGTACAGCCGTATAAGCCTCCAGATAATAATCATAATACTCCATATCCTTCGTCAGCTGTTCCATGGTACTTTCCTTACTTTGCAGTTCTTTGGCGACTTTCTGTATTTCCCTGACACTGTTCTTATCAAATTTACCACCATGCTTTGCACCCACATAGGCAATCAGTTCAATCCAGTTCAAATGTACCTCATCCCGGTAAGTCTCCACATCCAGCTCGTAAGCGGCAGTCAGAGCCTCGCAGGTCACATGAAACTCCACCCACTTGATATAACTGCCGTCTGCCGTTACTTCAATTGCCTCACCATCCTCAGATGTCCACGCTGTTCCTCCACTCTGAAATGCCGATTCATTCCATCGGTTCTTTATTTCTCTTGTAATGCAGACACATCCTATTGCAAGCAAAAGAAGCATCTCTAACCGGATGCCCCATCTGATGATCTTTCCACTCTCCCTTTTTCTCATAATCTGCTCCCGCCATTTACCATACCTAACTAGAAAAATATATGAAAATACCCTGCCGGTTATGCCGTAAAGTGCATCCGTGCAGGGTATACAATCCATACAAAACATTATTTCTTGCGGTAAACAAACTCTCTCTGAATCACAAAGCTTAAAAAGAAAAGGAATACATCAACAGGTATCTTAACTGCCACCTCATAGCCGCCAAAGAGGCCAAACAATCCATTAACCAGAAAAGCACTGCAAAGCATCTGACACAGCGCCAGCATGCAGTATTTGACAGCAGTTGCTGCTATATTCGCATGACTCTTGAAAACCACCCGGTAATTGATCAGGAAATTGTATATGGCGGAGATTACCCGCGCCATTACCGTTGCCCCCACAATATAGGGCAGTTCTCCGAAAAATCCGGAAGCCCCCTGCAAAATCCGGCAGAAAAACTGAAACAACAGCAAATCCAGAACGCTGGAAGAAAGGGAAGAAAACAGGAACTTACCAAATATCATATAAATCCGCAGAGAATCCTTGATTGGGTTAAAATGACTTGTCTTGTTTTCTTCTATATAGATGGTTTCCACCGGAACCTCCAGAATCGGAATACTCCGGTTCTTGGTCTCGATCAGCATATTGGTCTCAAATTCAAATCGTTCCCCTTTAGCATTCATCAATACTTCCATAAAAGAAACCGGAATGGCACGAAGACCGGTCTGTGTATCGGAAACAGAAATGCCAATCAGATAGCTTAAAACCTTTCTGGTACATTTATTACCAAAACTGGACCGCGCCGGTACATCCTTGGCATCAAAATTACGGCACCCCAGTATAAGTGCCTCCGGGTTGTCCCACAGCTTCTTCATGCAGGCCAGAATGTCCTTCGGCGTATGCTGACCATCGGAATCTGCCGTCACACAGCCCGGCATATCCGGATATTCCTGCAGGCAGAAGTTGAATGCCGTCTTAAGCGCCCTGCCTTTTCCGAGGTTGACTGCATGGGTCAGCACGGTGCAGCCGCTGACTGTCGCCGCCTGTTCAAACAGAGAATGATATCTGCTGCCGCTGCCATCATCTACCACAGCAATATGCATGATTCCTGTCTCACGCAAATGCTGCAGCAGGGCTATTAATTTTGCATCCGGTTCATATGCCGGTATGATAACCGGTATTTCGTAATAAGAAGATATCTTTTCCATTCCTTTAAATAACCGCTCCTATCATATTCTTCCTTTATTCTCTGCCGGAACTCCTTACCACTGTACTGCTGCAACTCATTGATACTGCATAATCGGTATCAATTGCATCTCTCCCCCATCATCTGCGATGCGGTACAATGTCTCGCAGGCAAAACTGCCTTCTGCCATCAAAGTATCGAAGACTGCCTCAGCATCTGCCTCCGTATTCTCCACATACAAATATTCCGCATGAGAAGCACGAATTTCCTGCACCATCCAATCCGTCTGTGCATCATTCAGATTCAGACTCTTATATACCACAGAAACAGGAGATGCCTCCATATTTGTATAGCTGTTCTTAACCCAGCGTGGCTCATTATCCCGCTGGATATAGCAGACTCTCGTACTGTTGTCGGTGCCAAGTGCCTGTATTTTCTCCAGAAAAAGCCCGGAATCCTCATCTATCATCTGCGCACGCTCCTGTAGTTGCTCAGATTTCTCTGTCCGATATCCGATAAGACCATGATACCCAGTCTGATAACCTGCTGTCAATGCCACAAAAAGGATAAAGCACAGAGATGTTCCATACTTTTGCACAAATCCCGGTACCTTTTCTCCTGCAAAAAGCTTTTCCCCATAAGCCATCCAGATATTTGCAAGAAACAACAGCGTACCGATAGTAAAGGGCGCTCCGTACCGTTCAATAGAAGAAATCATGCCCGAAGCTTCCAGATACTGTGTTTCTGTCGCAAAAATCGTGATATGAGCCAGGAAAATAATCCCATAGAAAAGGGCCCCACTGACCACGCTGTATCCCAGAATCAGTCTTCCCTTCTTCTTTGGCATCAGATTTTTACGATAAAAAAACAGCACCAACAGACAGATGCACACATAAAAGCCTAAAGGTGTCAAATCTAAAAAAGGTCCTTTTTCTTTATGCAGCGGTGATGTCAGAAAAGCTTTCATAAAGGCTTTGGCAAAATCGCCTGTATAACCGGAGATGCCATACTCATCCGTTGTCATATATTTGACCGCTGTAGTGGTAGTTTTGGTCACTCTCCGCATCAACATACAAAAAAACAGCCAGCTTCCGCCCGTCACTATAGGTGCTGCAGCCACGGCAAGTATTCTGCCAAATGTACTGCTTCCCTCTTTTCTCATCACTGTTTTTTCATTCAGCCTATTTTTCTCTTCATTCGCCGTCTTGCCTTTACCCTGCTGATATTGATAGAGACATAAAAACACCAGCCCGAAAACCGCCCAGATAAATCCTACAGATTTTACCAGCACCAGAACACTCAGGTACAGTCCCAGTCTGGTGTAATAAATACAGTCCTTCTTATCCTCCCTCTGCGTTACGGCAAACAGGAAACCGCCATAGATGCAAGCCATCGTCAGATCCGCACAAAATCCTTCATAGCCATACACTTCCGCAATACTTGGCAGAAACCAAAGCGCTGCCGCCATAAGAAACATAACCGGTACATTTCTGCCCTTCAGCTTCCGAAGCACCGGCAGCATAAAGGAAAGATTCATCACATAATATCCCACAAAGGCCAGACCTTCCCGGAACTTTTCCGGACTCAGATACAGAAACCACCATTTAATCAGCTGTGCTCCGGGCGGATAGTCCCCAAATTCCGGTGCCACATTCCCATATTTTCCTGCAAATCCATCCAGATAATACAAGGATTTCACATCCGTTGCCCAGAAATTCACGTCATCCCACCAGGTGACCACTTTACCGGCAACACAAATCGCTACGATTACCACCAAAAGAACCGCTGTAATAAATGACGGTTCTGTCATATTATTCAGGCATACCTTGCCAAAAGTCTTTCGTTCTTCTTTTCCCCTGAGAAAAAGCCATAGTACAAAGGCACCTATTACAAGAATGCCGATTCCGTCTATCCAGGAAAGATGATGTATCAGAGCCAATAGATAAAGCACAAGCACAAGCCCGCATGTGACTACCGGCCAGACTTCTACCAGACTTTCCTTCCAATAATAAGCTAATATAAAAATGCAGAGAACTGCTGCAATAATATTTATCATTCCCATAAAATCCTCACACACAACATCACCCTGCCATTTATGACAGGGTGAAATCTTATCACATATTCATATTCTGTTACACAAGCTTTAGTCTTCCGGCTCAATCAGACCATATGTGTTGCCTTTTCTCTTATATACAACATTGACCTGATCTGTCTCCGCATTACAGAATACATAGAAATTATGTCCAAGCAATTCCATTTGTACACAGGCATCTTCCGGATACATGGGCTTGATGTCAAATTTCTTGGTACGGATGATCTTAACCTCTTCATCATCCATATAATCCTTTTCCACAAACTCCTGACGCAGAAAAGCTGCCGTCTGCTTCTTGTCCACCAATTTCTTCTTATACTTCTTAAGCTGTCTCTCGATAATCTCTTCCACCAGATCGATCGACACATACATATCACTGCTGACCTGCTCGGAACGAATAATATTACCTTTCATCGGAATGGTTACTTCTATCTTCTGTCTGTCTTTCTCAACACTCAAAGTAACATGTACTTCTGTTTCCTCGGTAAAATACTTCTCCAGTTTACCGATCTTGTCCTCTACTGCAGATCTGAGTCCCTCTGTTACCTCAATGTTTTTCCCAATAATTATAAATTTCATGTCACTCATCCCTTCCATTGGATTATTGTATAGTCATTATAGCATATTTGCACAGCTTTTTGCAACAATTTAGAAGTTATGTTTCCCCTTTTTTGACACCTCAAAAGTCAAGTGTTTTTACGCAAATTTTCCCTTTATTTTACTTTTTCATTACAACTACACAAAACACTCGTTCTTTCAGTTACCATAAAATTGAGTTATTTTTCCTCCAAAAAGCCTGTGGATAATGTGGATAACTCAGTGCATAAATTAATTTTCCCATAAAATGGCACAATCAGGTTGTGGATAAGTCCAGGCACTTCTTTTCTTCCAAATATATCCTTATAAAATGCTTTTGTACAAAATATACAAAAGCCCCTCGCAAATACACGAGGGGCAATACTGTTATATTCTGTATGTCTATTCTCTAACAAGATATATCTGCTAGAAAATACGTCTGATGGAAAGAATGGAACGGTAACTTGCATTGGAAACGATAATACCGGTCTTAGCAGTAGACGCGTGTACAATCTGTCCGTTTCCGATATAGATTCCTACGTGACCGGAATAACAGATGATATCACCTGCCTGTGCATTCTCCAGACCATTAACGGTAGCGCCTACACTTCTATCCGCTGAAGAAGAATGAGGCAGACTGACACCGAAATTTTTGTATACACTCATAACAAATCCGGAACAGTCGGTACCGTTTGTCAAGCTGCTTCCACCGTATACATAAGGATTTCCGACAAACTGTAATGCGAACTGTGCCACATCGGCGCCGGTACTTCCTGTCGGGCTTGCATAGGTCTTGCCGCCATCCGTTGCTTTCTCCTTAGAAGAAGATGATGAAGCATTCTCAGCAGCTTTCTTCGCTGCAGCTTCTTTCGCAGCCTTTCTGGCAGCCTCTTCCTTCGCCAATCTTGCTTCCTCTTCTGCAATGGATTCTGCTTTTACAAACTCTGTTGATAAGGTAACGTAATCAGTGGATACATAACCGTCACCTTCCTCGATATTAACTTTAACCCAACCGTCTAATTCTTCTGTGACGATCAGTTCATCATCAATCGGTACCAGACCAAGTACTGTCTCGTCCATGCCGGGCTGCTCACGTACCTTCAGGGTCGTAGTAGTAACGGTAGCAATTCGGGTACCTACCTCCTTAGCATACTCTACGGCATCCTCACCTGTCACACAGTACTCAGCCTTCACATAACCTTCCACAGAACCGGAGCTGATCTTATACCAGCCGTTCTCTTCTTCCAGATAAGTACCTACGGACTTATTATAAAGCTTACCTACAATAGAGCCGTCCTCGCTTGCACAGTCTCTGACGTTCACATAATCATTTACTTTGGCAATAACCAGATTCTTAAAACTCTCTTCCTCGTCTGTCAGACCACTGCCCGCCGCATTCTTCAAATCCTTCGTATAGCCTTCGCTGACTACGATGGTATCCTCAATCTTTTTTGTAGAAGAAGTGGATGCCGTGCTGATGCCGCTGCCCGCACCGGCCAGATCAGCAAACCCGCCTATCTGAACGCTTCCTACAGTAGCTCCATCTGCATTCTTGATCTCTTCACTCTTTATCTCCGATTTATCCGACTCTTCTTTCAATTCGGAAAGAGAGGTAGACTTCTTGGAGTCCTGCAAAGAGTAATCTATCCCGGCAGAAGGTAAAACTGAACCGATATTGCCGCTTGCGTTTACATCCATCCCCAGACTGGCAAAGCTGACCGCCGCTGCCATGGCACATGCTGCAATTTTTACATTTGTTACATTTTTTCTATTCATAAATTACCTCATTTGTTACAAAATTGTTACATCTGGCTATAATATAGCATTCCCTATAAGTTTTGTCAACCACAGCATATACCTACAGAAACCGCGTATTTACGCTACTTATTGTGTTTTTACCAGAAATTCACAATTATTTCACAGAATAGATTTCCAATGTTATGTCAAATTATGATAAATTGCATAAAAATTTGACACCTAATTTTTGTAACAATTTTGCAACAAATAGGATCCTTACAATTTGATTTGAGTCAGATAACGCTCCACTCCGGCAACCGCACAGGCACCATCCGCCACAGCCGTTACAATCTGCCGTATCTGCTTGGTCCTGATATCGCCTGCTGCAAAAATCCCCGGCACGCTGGCAGCACAATCCTCTCCGGCCTGTATATATCCGGAGGCATCACACGCCAGAAGTTCGCTGAATGCGTCAGTATTAGGCTGCATACCGATGGCAACAAAAACTCCCTCTACTTCCAGTCTGCTGTCTGCACCGTTTTCTACAGAATGCAGCTTCACGCCCTCTACCAGATCATTGCCACAGATTTCGGATACAGTCTGATTCCAGTGTACTTCTACATTATCACATGCAAACAGCTTCTCCTGAAGGCTTTTAGCTGCCCGCAGACTGTCCCGTCTGTGAATCAGGTGGACCCTGCTGCACAAGCGCGACAGATAAATGGCATCCTCTACCGCCACATCACCGCCTCCTACCACTGCTACCTCTCTGCCTTTAAAAAAGGCACCATCACAGGTGGCACAATAGGAAACCCCTTTCCCCTTAAACTCCTGCTCTCCCGGCACGTGTAAAAGACTGTGCTCTGCACCGGTAGCCAGAATCAGTGCCTTAGCTTCATACGCACATCCGTCCGCAGTTTCCACAATCTTAAGAGCATCCTTTTGACGGATAGCTTTCACCACAGTCTGTACAAATTCCGCGCCCATCTTCTGTGCATGTTCCTTGAATTTCATCCCCAGTTCAAAACCATTGATCCCCGGCAGCCCCAGATAATTATCCACCTCATAAGTATTGAGAACCTGTCCGCCGCTCATGCCATTCTGCTCCAGCACCAACAGCTTTAATCCGGCACGCATACCATAGACTGCTGCAGATAAGCCCGCCGGTCCGGAACCGATAATAATAAGATCGTACACAATTCTTCCTCCTCTTTACGCCTGTTATCCTATTTTCATAATTTCTTTAGCTTTAGTATTCGCTTTTTCTTTTATTTTGATTTATACTATAATTCATTATGGTATATAATTGTTGGGGTGTCAAAAAATTCTAGTCTTTGTATCGTAATTACCCGAACAATGTATAAAGAGGAGAAACGAACATGACCGATACAGTCAACAAAAGAACTGCACTTGTGACAGGGGCGTCACGCGGTATTGGCGCAGCCATTGCAGAAGCACTGGCAAAAGAAGGATATCAGCTATATCTCACGTGTCACCACTCTCAGGAGAAACTGACACAGTTGTCAGACCACCTGGTAAAAACTTGTCATATCTCCTGCACGCCTGTTGTGGCAGATATGGGAAATGCCTCTGACGTGGAGAAGCTTTTTAACCGGATAGATACTTTGGATGTGCTAGTCAATAATGCCGGTATCTCCTATGTGGGACTGCTGCATGAAATGTCTGTGGAAGAGTGGCATCATGTAATACAGACCAATCTGAATTCCATGTTCTATACAAGCAGATACGCCATTCCCCTGATGTTACATAAGAAGAGGGGTAAGATTATCAACATTTCCTCTGTCTGGGGTAATGTAGGTGCCTCCATGGAAGTAGCCTATTCTGCCTCCAAAGGCGGTGTGAACAGTTTTACCAAATCCCTGGCAAAAGAGCTGGCACCCAGCCATATCCAGGTAAATGCCATTGCCTGCGGTGTCATAGATACGGATATGAATCGATGTTTTTCCAGGGAGGATATGGAAGCATTGCGGGAGGAAATCCCCGCTGATAGAATAGGTCAACCGGAAGAGGTGGCACAGATGGTGCTTTCTGTTCTACAGGCACCGGAATATCTGACCGGACAAATCATCACGCTGGATGGAGGCTGGATATGACAAATACAATGACTGAGGGAAATCCCCTCAAACTGATCTTAAAATTTGCTTTACCGCTGCTTCTCGGCAATCTGTTGCAGCAGACTTATAATATGGTAGATGCTGCCATCGTAGGAAGATATCTGGGAACCGATGCCCTTGCCGGGGTCGGTGCATCCAGCAGTGTACAGTTTCTTGTGATGGGATTCTGTATCGGCATCTGCCTGGGCTTTGCCATTCCCGTTGCACAGCGCTTCGGTGCCGATGACCACAAAGCCATGCGTGAATATATTTTTCAGGGTACCGTGCTAGCCGCCGGTATTGCCGCAGTCTGTACTATCCTGTGTACCGTCCTCTGCTCCAATATCCTGCATCTGCTATCCACCCCGGATAACATTTACGGTAATGCTTATGCCTATCTGTTTGTATTATTCTTAGGCATACCTTTTAATATTCTCTACAATTATCAGGCAAGTATACTGCGCGCAGTGGGAAACAGTAAGACCCCATTCTTCTTTCTTGCCTTTTCCACAGTATTAAATATTGCGCTGGATCTGCTGTGCATTATCGTCTTTCAATGGGGCTGCAGAGGCGCTGCCATTGCCACCATTACCGCTCAGGCGGTCAGTGGCATCTGCTGTTTCTTCTATATAGTAAAGAAATACGATTTTCTCCATCCCCGCAAGGAGGAAATGCATATGGACGGCCATAAAACCGGCACACTGCTTGCTATGGGACTTCCCATGGGACTGCAGTTCTCTATCACTGCCATAGGCAGTATGGTTATGCAGTCTGCCAACAACAGCTTAGGCTCCGTCTATGTATCCGGTTTTACTGCGGGAGCCAGAATCAAACAGTTTGCCATGTGTCCTTTCGACGCCATCGCCAGTGCCGTTTCCACCTTCTGCGGGCAGAATCTGGGCGCCGGCAAATATGACCGTATCAAGCAGGGCATCAGGAACGGGGCTATGGTAGGGATTTCCTACGGTGCTTTTATCGGTCTGATTCTGATCTTTTTTGGCCGAACGATGTCCTTACTTTTTATAAGCAGTACAGAAGTGGCTGTTCTGGATGCTTCCGCAAAATATCTGCGGTGCATGGGGTACTTCTTCTGGGCATTAGGCATTTTAAATGTATTCCGTATGAGCACACAGGGCCTGGGTTATTCCGGCCGTGCCGTATATGGTGGGGCTATAGAGATGGTCGCCAGAATCATCGTCAGCGTTTTCTTCGTACCGATTTACGGCTATACCGCTATCTGTTTTGCTGACCAGTGTGCCTGGGTGTCTGCCTGCATATATATTGTACCCACCTGCATGTACTGTCTGAAGAAAGCAAAGAAGACCTGTTCCGGGACTCTGTCATAGAGTCTCAGAATCTTCATCCTCTTCCCAAAACAATTCATCCAGCGTCTTACCCAGAACACGGCATATGGAGCGGCATAGTTTAATAGTCGGATTGTAATCACCCTTCTCTATGGCGTTCATTGTCTGTCTGGATACACCGACTATATCTGCAAGCTGCTGCTGGGACATATCCATCGCCGCTCTCGCTGCTTTTAATCTCAAATTCTTCATTCGTCATCCTCCCCGGTCTGCTTATCTTCTCTGTTTACTTTCCAGCTTTTTGCAACAATAACAACTAATATGGCAAGAAAAACCACAGTGCACAACGCATTCAGGGCAGTGATTCCAATTACACCGTTCTCGATTATTGTGCCATCCTTGATCTGCATAGCAGCAGATAATGCATTCATGACCACAACTGCTACCATCACAATAATCATTCTTTTGTTGTTACCCTGAATACCGAAATAAGCATCCTTCCAGATACAGTAGCCTGCAAATACACCGACTCCGATGAATACACACGCCATAATCCCTACTGTCGGATGAACCGGTAAATCATACCATCCCAAGGCAATCGCATATATGCTGCTGCTGATCATCATGGCAAAAAAACCATATTTATAACCTGTTCCCTGTATCACCTTCTGCCGTTCATCAAATTTTCCCCTCATTATGCATGTTTTCTTTCTCACAGCATACACTATGGCAATCAAGACAACCAGTACAATAGCGGAACTCATTCCCAATAAATACTCACTCATCATAACTAACTCCTTTCGATCTCCCAATCATTTCATAACCCTTATTTCCGGCTTCACCGGAAGGAACGGTTATGTCTTTATTTTTTGTTATTACATTTTGTAAAATATATCTTACATTCTCAATATATATCCATTCAGACATTTTGTCAAGTATAATTTACAATTTGTAAAAAGTTTCGCTTGGCAGCGAAACTTGCAAAAATAGAGGGCCGGAAATCGCACATTTCCGCACCCTCTATCGACATTCTATTTACTCATTCTATTGATTCTCCTCCAGCCATCGGGTCGCACAATGCGCCAGGTATGCCGGTCCAAACCGGAAGGTTTCTTCATTAAATACTACATCCGGGCTGTGCTGTTGTGTGCCCGGTCTGTCCGTAAATCCGGCCGAAAGATAGATATATGCTCCCGGGATCTGTTCCAGCACACAGGCAAAATCATCGGAGGCTGTCGCCTTGATATCCGGGAATTCAGCCTGTCCGGGTACGTCCAGTTCCTTCATATATCCAACAAATTTCTTTGTCACCTCAGCATCACAGATCAGTGGCGGCACCTCGGCAATCATTTCTACCTCGGCAGTGCCATTATACGTCTTAGCCACACCCTCGGAAATCTCTTTCACTCTGCGAACCAATAACTCTCTCTGCTCAGGGGATTCACTGCGGATAGAGCCCTGCAGTTCAGCTGTCTCCGGAATAATATTGTATGCATCTCCGGCCTTTAGAATACCCACCGTCATGACACTGGCCTGGGTGGATGTGATTTCTCTTGCCATAACCGACTCCAGCGCCAGATAGATATGCACCGCAATGTTAATCGGATCTACACTCCGCTCCGGATAGGCACCATGAGCACCCTTGCCACGCACTTTAATCTTAAATCCATCTACGGAATTCATCATAGTTCCTGTTGCATTGTATATGAAAACTGTTGATGGCATCTGACCGGAAGAAACATGGCAGCTCAACGCTACATCCGGCTTCGGATTCTCTAATACACCATCGGCAATCATAGCCTTGGCACCCATAAAAATCTCTTCTCCGGGCTGAAACATCAGCTTAACCATACCCTTCAGGTTCTCTTCATTCTCTTTGAGCAGCCTGGCCGCCGTCAGAAGCTGTGCCGCATTACAGTCATGACCACAAGTATGTGCCGCATCACAGGTACTGGCAAAGGGAAGCCCACTTTCCTCCCGCATAGGAAGCGCATCCATATCACTGCGCAGCAGAATGGTCTTACCACCGCCTTTGCCCACGGTAGCTACAATGCCGTCACCGCCGCAGCTAACAGGGGCATATCCCATCTCCTTAAGCTTATCCATAATAAATGCCGAAGTTTTCGGCAAATCCATGCCGATCTCAGGGTTCTGATGCAGATAGCGGCGATTCGCCACCGTCTCTTCATACAGTTCATTTGCTCGTTTCAGATAATCCAATCAAGACTCCTCCTTTTATATTTCATTCCATTGTAAATTTGATACTTTTGTTCAGTATGTCCGTTATTCGCGGATTTATTTATATCTGTACTCTACATATGATACTCTACAATCTCATCCAGGCTCTTTCTCGGTCTCATGGTCGGATTTTCCGCCTTATATCCTAACGCAACAGCTCCTGTCAGCTGTGCATCTGTCCCGATATACTCTGTCAGCTCCCGGTATGCAAAACATGTATTCCCAATCCACAGTGTACCGATATCCAATCTTTCCGCCTGCAATAACATATTTTCAACCGCCGCTCCCATAGATAAAAGATCATTTATTTCAGTAAACCTGTCATCAGCATTGATCGCTGTAAAAGGTGATTTTCCATCTGTATTAAGCACTATAATAATAACCGGGGCACTTTCCATAATACGCAGTGTATTCTTAGCATCAGGAAGGCCGTGACCGGATTGGGGCAGGCTTGGGCTTTGTTCTTCCCTCTCAATGCCCTTTCTCATATGTAATAAAAGTTCTCTCTTAGCTTCACCACTGTACACCAGAAACTTCCATGGCTGTCTGTTTTTCGCAGAAGGAGCTACCCTTCCCGCATCTATAATCTGTTCTATTATCTCTCGGCTAATCGGTTTATCCTCATACTTCCTGATACTTCGTCTGGTGTAAATAGGGCTTTCATTATAATTTACTTCTGACATATTCTATCCTCTCTTCTTTCCATCACCCAATGATCAGTTCTTCCGGCAGATATTTTCTCACCATATCTTCCAATTCTTTTGCGTTCAAAGGCTTGGATAAATAATCCTGAAATCCCGCCTGAAGATAATTCTCCTTTGCTCCGGAAATCGCATTTGCCGTCAAAGCAATGACCGGAAGCTGCAATCCCATCTCCCGCATTTTCTGTAAAACCTCTATTCCATCCATCTCCGGCATCAAATGATCTAATAAAATCAGATCATACGATTTCTCCTGCACCATTTTCAGACACTGCGCACCACTCAATGCCGTATCAATCTGCATCTGTGTGCTACGCAATAATCCCGTCAGCACAGTAAGATTCACATTATTGTCATCCACAGCAAGAATACGAGCCTGAGGTGCCGTAAAGGATGCCTGATAGGCCTTCCGCTTGTCCAGACTCTGCTTATATTTCTTCTGAAAGTCTCCAACCGGTGTAATATCCTTTACACCCTGCCTGATTGTAAAGAAGAAGACAGAACCTTTTCCATAAACGCTTTCAAATTCCAGTTTGCTCCCCATATTATGCAGAATCCGTTGGCTGAGCGCTAATCCCAGTCCGGTTCCTTCAATGTTCCGGTTCTCCTTCTCTTCCAACCGCTCAAATGCCGTAAAAAGCTTCTGCTTATCCTCTTCCCTGATACCCTTACCGGTATCCTCCACACGAACCTGCAGTTCGATTTCATCCCGACCTACATACTCTCCTGACATTTCCAGCGTAATCTGCCCCTTGCTGGTATATTTCACCGCATTTGTCAACAGATTGGTGATAACCTGACGTATCCTGACCTCATCTCCGTACAGACCATCCGGAATGGTTTCCTGAATTTTGAGCTGTAAGTTCAGATTTTTCTTTTCGGCTCTCACCTTGATCATATTGATCAGATCATTCAGCATAGTACACATCCGATATTCCACCAGAATAATCTCCATCTTACCGCTCTCAATCTTGGAAAAATCCAAAATATCGTTTACCAGAGACAGTAATATCTGCCCGGAATCCTGAATCTGATATGCATACTCCTTAAGCTCCTTATCCTGACACTCACGAATGATTAATTCATCCATACCGAGAATACCGTTGATCGGCGTTCTGATCTCATGAGACATATTGGCAAGAAATGTACTCTTGGCCTGGTTCGCATAGATTGCCTGTTCTCTCTCCCTGTTACGTTTTACCAATTCCCTGACATCGGCATACCCGATTACCGCAACATAGAATAAATAACCGGTATTATAGAGGAATGCGGGCGATGCCTGATTAAGCGATCTGGATAGATTCATAAAGAGCAGGCTCAAAATACCACTAAATATTAAAATGCCAATGGCTATAAAAAATGCTCTCAGCTCCTGTCCATATCCATTTTTGACATCTTTAATCATCGTCACAACAATAAAGACAAAATATAGAATTATGATTCCGTTATAAATGCCTGTCATATCATACATATCAGCAAGATCAAAGACCTGCAACATCACACAAACAGCCGCATTTATTAAAAATAGAATACAAACAGCAAGATAAAGCTTATTGTATCTTCTTTTCTGAATAGCATTATTCAAAAGTGCCATCGGAATCGGCAGCAGTAGAATGATAAGTCTGGTCAGGAATTCCAATACTGTTATATTAGGGAAAAAGAGCTGTCTGATCTCATTTCCCGAAATCTGAAGTCCGGCCAACAGAAGTGCAGACGTTCCCAGATAACCTAAGTTACTATGCCAGCCACGCATCGTCTGAAATACAATATCAACCAGAACCAGTAATAACCCTAACGCTGCTATCAGTGACACAAAAATGAAATTCGGCATATATTTCCGAATCAGATAACTGTAAATGCTTTCCTGCGTTCCGTGAAGAATACTTCTTATCTTCAACGTTTTATCCTTCTCTGCGCCCTGATAGCGGATCACTATCTCTTTGCCGGCATCTGCACAGCATAATTTCACAAGCATCATAGCCTCAGGGGTTGTTCGCCCAAATATTCTGGTATTCCGGGTATCCAGAACCGCCCGTTCCTCACCATCTATATACACAGAAACAGCCGTGCGATACCCATAGATCAGGAAGGCCTCTGCTTCCTGTATGGATTCCGGCAGCGTTTTGACCAGTGTCACATATCCCTGCGCATCCGGTTCAATATCCGCAGGCAGATTTATTGCATGATAGCTTCCATCTTCTGTTTCCAGTTCCCATTCTCCGATATAATTGCACCGGCTTCCTGCACCGATCAAATAATTCTCTTTTGAGGATATACTATAGATAATAGTAAATCCTACCGCAGCAACGAGGAACAAATACAGAATTCCCATCAATACCGTGCTGCCCTTAACATTCCATCTCTTGTTCATATATTGTCCTTCGCATCTATCTCTTACACGCTAACTCATAATACGGATTTCTCCTAAGTAATTGGATTCCCGCATATTTTTATTCTATGTCAGACAGATGTAAAAGTCAATTTGCGTACCTGGCATGATGGAATTCATTGTTTCTTACTCGGATGTCTGAACACTGTACTCCATAAGTGCCTTCTGCCCCTCCTCTGTAACCGGTTTGATCCACTTTCCCGAATACATATGGATTTGCATAAGGATAAAACGAATCGGCTCATCACAATAGCAACAGGCAAAAACAATGTAAATATGAAGTCTTAGTTTGATTCCTACCAGATACACGACCGGTAAAACCAGCAGATACATAAATATAATCTCCAGTATCGTTCCATAGGTCGAATCCCCAGCTGAGCGGTACGTATCATTTTGAATCCAGTTACACATTCTGATAACGGCAATAAAACAAAACATAACCAGAATCCCTGTTCCGGTCTCATACGATTCCCCGCTAAGACTCATCCCGTGAAGCAATGGATTATGCACCGCCAGCAGTATTAATCCAACAGAGAAAATAGTAATGGCACACATCGGCACCAGCCGTTTTGCTCTCTCATAAGCAATGGACAAATTACCTTCTCCAACACTTTTACCCACCAGAACAGACGCCGCATTAGAAAACCCGGAGAAGAAACCTATAACAAATCCTTCCAGTGTCCGGAATACAGCCAATGCCGCAATCGCAGATTCTGCCTGTCTGCCAAGAACCACATTGATCAGCATGGTAGCAAATCCCAGAAACAATTCGTTACAGATAATAGGAAAGCATTTCTTTATGTAGCTTCTGACAATTATCCCATCCCATCTAAAATGCTTTTTTACACAGAAAAGATAAGGATATCCGCTTTTTATCGCAAAACACCAAATGACTGCCACATTTACCAAAGAGGATGCAACAGATGCGAGAGCTGCTCCCCTTACGCCCATCCGGGGCAGGCCAAATTTCCCGTATATCAACAAATAATTCAGAAGAACATTGGTACACACAGAAGATATTCCTCCATAAAGCGGAATCTTAACCCGTTCTGTCGAGCGCAGCAGGCTGCTCATGGCAACAGCGTATACCTGGGGAATATAGGCGAACCCATCAATCATGAGATAGCTTATACCAATACTGTGCAGATTTTTCTTGTCTGTATAAAGGCTCATAATCACATTCGGGAAAAAGAGTGCCAACACGGTAAAAACGGAGGCCACTGCCATCATGCAGGTCAGCGTAATCCCATACGCTTTCTCAATTCCTTCATCATCACGCGCTCCCCAATACTGTGCAAAAAATAACATTCCGCCACCCACAAATCCCCAATAGCACGAAAACAGCAGCGAAGCAAACTGCGCACATAATCCAACCGCACCAATGGTTCTTTCCCCCAGCGGCGCCAGCATGATTGTATCCACCATTGTTGCAGTAGTCGTTAATAAATTCTGTAATGCAATCGGAATTGCGATGACCGCTACATTTTTAATAAATTGTCTTGTATCAAATTGTGTCTTCCTCATATCGTTCCATTCCTATATCATTGAAATTATCATCCGCAAGTACTATAATAATACAGACATAGAACACAGAATAATATAATATATATGACAATAAGTATCAAAATAAGGACAAATCATGAGAGTATACAACACTGATATAGACGAAAAAACCCTAAAAGAAACTTCCCCTTTATTGACAGCTGCTTTTCCATACCGCTGTGATTGCACAAATATACAGGATTATCCCGGGAAAGAATTTCCATGGCACTGGCATGGCGAGGTTGAAATTTTATTGATTGTTTCGGGAAAGCTTAGATTCATTACCCCCGGCAATGACTACGAACTTAACACAGGTGATATTATTTTTGCCACCTCAAATCTTCTTCATTGCACTAAAGCAATAGGAGATTTTCCCGGCATTCATAAGGAATTCATTTTTTCTCCAATATTGATTGGTGGAAGTCCCGAAAGCGCAATTACACAAAAATATATTATCCCATTTATTAACTTTGGCCCGGAGGTCATATGCATTCCGGCAAATCATCCAAAGAGTGGTATTTTCACCCAATCGCTAAATGATGCCTATGAAATATGCACAAACAAACCGGAGGGATATGAACTGTACGTCCGGCATCTGATGGAAACAGTATGGATGGAATTAAAAACGATATCGACAGATACAGCTGTCCACAGACCGCAGCGAACCGCAAGCGAGGAACGTATCTGTACCATGATTCAATATCTGGAAGAAAACTTCAGCATAGAGATTACCGTTTCTGATATAGCGGCTGCCGCAAATGTCAGCCCAAGGGAATGCAGTCGATGTTTCAAACTCCAGCTCGGTACTACTCCTATAGAATATTTACTCAGTCTACGCATTAACAAGGCCTGTGAAATGCTACAGAACACAGACTATGCCATCAGTGACATTGCGATGCGCTGCGGATTTTCATCCTCCAGTTACTTTACCAAGCTCTTTCATGCAAAATCCGGTGTTACTCCCCGCCAATACAGAATGTCCCAATAAAAAAGTTTCGCTAGACAGCGAAACTTTAGCCTCGCACTACATACGAGCAATTTCCTATTATAATATTCAAAGAATATATTCCACCAATGTTGACATCCATTAACATTAATGCTATATTCTTTTCATCGGCGGATGTTAACATGTGTTAATTTAATAAAAATATGAAAGGAACAAAACAAAATGCGGGTAATTTTACACGATCTGTCTATCGAGGAAAAAGGTGCATATCTTGCAGATCAATTACGGGATACTGACAAAATAATAGAACGAAAGGAAAAAGAGCCGCTCCCATGCATGGGCTGCTTCGGCTGCTGGGTGAAAACACCCGGTACATGTGTGATAAAGGATGGCTATGAAAACACAGGTGCCTATCTGGGAAATGCGGAAGAATACATCATCATTTCGAAATGCTCCTATGGCGAATTCAGTCCTTTTATAAAAAAGGTCATTGACAGATGCATCTCCTACTGCCATCCATACTTTGTCAAGAGAAATGGTGAATGCCATCACAAAATGAGATATTCCAATTCCTTAAAAATAAAAGTCATCTTCTATGGCGATAATCTGACAAATGAGGAAATTGAATGTATGGAAGCAAGATCAAAAGCAATGGCAATCAATCTCGGCACTACCAATATTACAACTGAATATTTAAAATCCTTTGAAGGAGGCATCAAATTATGGAAATAAGTTTTATAATAGGAAGTCCTAAAATGGGCGAAAGCTTTTCAGCTACCATTATTGATATGATAAGGTCCGAATTGCAGCAGAAAGGCAGTATCGATGCCTCAAGTAAAATATACAACATCAATCGTAAGAGACTTGATGAAGCAGAGCTTAAAGAGGTTGTCGCCAGTGATGCCATTGTTTTGGCTTTTCCCCTCTATGTAGACGGCATCCCGGGCCATGTGGCGGAACAGCTTCATGCACTGGAGAAGACAATGAAGAAAAGCGGACGCACCGATATCACATTTTATGGTATAATAAACAACGGATTTGTTGAGAGCATACAAAACTGCAACGCCGCCAGAATGCTTGAACTTTTTGCTAAAAAATCAGGAATTCGCATGGGACAGGTTCTGGCAATCGGTTCCGGCGAGGCCAATCGCTCCATGCTGAGCATGAACATGGCTTTGGGACAGGGTCCCTTAAGAGGAATGGATAAGCCTTTTGAAACCTTCGTAGCAAATATTGCTGCCCAAAAACAAGGGGAAACATTATATATGCAGCCATCCTATCCCGGCTGGTTTTTCAGATTTTACGGCAATCGCATGTTCTGGGATACGCAGGCGAAAAGAAACGGACTTCGCCGAAAAGACATGAAACGGAAACCTAATATTTCCTAATGCAAATCATAACAAAACATGACCGAAAGAAGACAATAATGGAGACTAAAACATATCATCACGGAAATCTACAGGAAGCTTTAATGGAAGAAGGTATCGCCATGATTCACGAAGAGGGAGCGGGACAGTTCTCTCTTCGCAAGCTGGCCAAACGGGTCGGCGTATCTCCCACCGCCTGTTATAACCATTATAAGAACGTAGAAGATCTTCAGAAGAGTATGCGCCAATATGTAACGGATCGTTTCTGCAATGCGCTCAAACAGGTAACTGAGATGAAAATTGCCGATCCCAGGGAAGGTACATTGAGATTGGGAATGGCATATGTGTCGTTTTTTGCCAACAATCCCCACTATTTTTCCTATATATTTGATTCCGGTGAGTACCATATTCACCTGACAGATACCGATATGAACGGTGATTATGAACCCTTTAACATCTTCAAGAATTATTCTCTGAAATGTATGAAGGCTGCCGGTATCCCGGAGAGCCATTATCGCGACAATCTCATTGTCATGTGGGGGACCGTTCATGGCCTGGCTGCCATGGCCAATATGAAGGCAGTCTCCTTCGACGGAGACTGGGCGCAGCTTACCGCCACTATTTTGAAGAGCAAGTTGGTAATTCAATAATGTACATTGTTTGCTATTATTCTAATTAAACCTCCTGATACCCCATTCTTTGATCCCGTCCGGCATTTTGATAAATACTCTGTATATGCAAGCAACTCCTATCGTATATCTGACCTTCAGTTTCTTCCGTTCTACAATATTTACTAATTTTGCTGCGCATTTCTTCACATCTGATTTTGACTGTCTGCTCCTGAATGAAAGATCCCGTTCATATACCTTACTATACGGCGACTTTCTGTCTTTCATCTTTTCATCTGAATTTAGCGCCAGCGTTCTGAAAAAGTTTGTATCCATTGCCCCGGGTTCAATGACACAGACCTCAATTCCTAAGTCTATAACCTCATATCTGGCTGCTTCCGTGATTGCCTCTACCGCATATTTTGTGCTGCAATATCCACCATTTACAATTCCGGTCATTCTTCCGGAAATTGATCCGATATTTATTATCCTGCCACTCTTTTGTTGCCTCATAATTGGCAGGACCTCTTGCATTACCATTAACATTCCGAAAACATTCACATCATACATATCCCGAAGTGCTTTCATATCAATTTCTTCGACAGCACTTCGAACGGAATAGCCGGCATTATTAATTAGTATGTCAATTCGTCCAATCTCCTTATGTATGCCGGAAACTGCTGCCTGAATGCTTCGTTCATCACTGACATCCATTTCTATCTTCATGTCAGCCATAACATCTTCCAATTTTGACAAATCTCTGGCCGATGCAATCACATAATAATTTTTGTTTGAAAAGCTTTCACACAGTGCCCTTCCAAAACCGGATGAACAGCCGGTAACCAATACTACTTTTTTCATAAAAAAATCACCTCACCTGTATTTGATGAGATGATTATACAATCCATTTTTCTATCTGTAATTGTCATATGACAATTATATACTTTTGACTTCCATAGTTCATGACCCATTTATAATTTCTCATAGCCTTACCTTTTTTCTGAAGACTAATTATAAAGCCAAAAACTTGTTTGTTCAAGTTGTACAAACAAGTTCTTCTACTTGTGCAAGTAAAAGAGTTAAGACATATATAATAAAAACACCTCAAAACAAAAGTACTGGAATATATTTCTATAGATCAAAAATACTTAATTGCTGTTCTTTCAAAGAATTTACTTTTCGCTCTGTTATCTTATCGTTCTCATCGAGCACACCACAAAGTATTGGCGCCTCAGGATCATATTTGCTGCTATTCCTTACAACAGCTACTTCGCTGTAATTCGCATAACAATATTTACAGCCATTTTGACAGGTATCATATGTGCCGATTTCTACGCTTTCTATACAGCCACATTCCCGACGCTGGTTTTTGTCTTTTTCTGCTTTTAGTTTACAACCAATTATACTTTCTATCAGTTTTTTATCAATACAGCAGTTATGTTCAATCCCACACTCTTCCAGGTCTATGCTCTCAGCACAACTTCCCATCGCCATTCCGTTTTTTCTTGCAATCTTACTTATTCTCCCGGCAAATGCCTGCAACTCTGCTTTATCAATCTCATGGGAATCTAATAATTCCATGTTTCTCTTATTCTTTGCATATACATCCACAAAGCTGATAACACACTTTTCTGTATATCCATTAAGCACAGTTGCAATTTGTTCAAATGCTTCTAAGTGATATTCCGGCGTATACTTCTTGGTAAAAATAATAGGATCATATCTCCATATTACCTTTTGCCTTCCTATCTTTTGCGATAATTCCTGAAATATCGGAATCATCTTTTCCTTTTTATGCGGTACATTGCACTCTATATCTGTTCCATATCCGGTTAAGGTAAACTGAAAATAATAATCATATGCGGTAAGTTCATCCAGCCTGTTTAACATCGACTCGGGATTCTTTGTCCAAAAGACGATACAATCAACCACCTCCGGGGTTATATCAATCCTGCTAACCTGATGTGCGTTCATAGGATTTCTGACATATACAAATCCTTCTTTTATTCTATTGAAAAACCATTCCGAATAATAGTTGGGAATGTCCGTTCTGCGACTTACGCTTAATATCATTGTTTCTATTCTTTCTTAATCGAAAAACTAAGCTATTCTCTCTTTCACATTAGGCAATTCATATAAAGTATCCGGATCAATATCCAAACAGGATGTATTGTCCCGATTTTTTTTGATATCCCATGCAAGTGTATCATTCAGCACAGTACAAGTATCCATAAAGATATCAATATCCTTTAACACACAAAACGCCTCTTTATCAATCATGTGAGACATATCATAACATACAATTTTTCCATCTTCAAAATACACATATACCGAATAGTTCTTCATTGGTATAACCTGCACAACTTTCGGGAACATCCTATCACCTCCTCTATATTAAGGGATTAATTCTATTCATTGGTTTCCCGTCTTTTGACAACTCCCAATTCTGCATCAATTCATCCTGATGCAAAACACACCATGCCAAAATCAATTTCAATTGCCTTGAGGGTAAAGCACCTTTTATTACTCTTGCTCCATCTATCTCTATTAATGCCTTATTTCCATTATATTCTGTATCCTATCTTCTAAATGTAATAAGTATATCATAATTAACACTTCAAAAAAAGTCATTTTGTTTTAGTAAACTTCTAATGTTACTTACGTTCCTCTGGACGATCCTTCTGATATTGCATATCTTACAAGGCTTGCTAGGGAAGAACCGGGGCTGTATGCAAAATTGGCTTCCAGAGATGGTGGATTGCAAGGGTATGTAGAAGCGATGAGGGAGTTTAATTAAGGGTTCTCTCCTAGCCCAGAAAGCTACTCAAATTAACTTTACTACCTGTTTTTATATTATAATTTAATATTCCAACAGCAATACCCACAGATGTAAGATTCATTGCCTTAATTTCCCTGTTTTCTTTCCATATATCAGCTAAACCAATGAATTCTGGAATACTCTCCGCAATATTTCTTTTTATCTCTTCTGGAGACATAACTCTCTGCCGATAATAATTTATTAGTTTTTCTTTATATTGCACATTTCCTGTTTCGATAATCTTGTATTCTAAAACATCTTCGTTTATTGCATTAAACTGAAGTTTTTGACTATCTAATTGGCAAGCAGTCAGTAAATTTCTAAACAATGCTGTATCTGTACCCATGTAGCTATCAAATTCTGATTTATCAAACCCCTTACTAAATAGTCCTCCATAGCGACCTCTATAGATTTCCTCTAATGGCTTATATGTACTTCCTTCGGACAATATCCCAGTGCATCCAAGATACCGAAGATGCTCATATGACATTGTCTTTTCAATTCCCGAAGTATAGAATGGCATTATCTTTGTTTTTAATACTGTAAAAAAACTTTCTCTGCTATTTATTTCGCTATGTTGCAACCTCAAAACCGAAAAATGTAATGACAAAATATTCAACTGTTCATTAGATAATTTAGGAATAATTTCCAATGCTTCATCTAATATAATTTGCTCCATGTCTGTTTCTTCAACACTTAATCTGTTCTTTAACAATAATATTAACTGTTCTTTTAAATTGGAACTATTATTTTTGGCATATGCTTTTTGAGCCTTGAGCAAAGCTTCTTGAACCGCCGGTTCTACCAACTGTCCAATCCTATCAGGCAATTCATTATATATCATAGTAAAAATATCATCAGTTATTTCTGCAGCTCTATCGTTAATTGTTTGCTTTGCTATATCTGTAAAAACATATGTATTTGCTTTAAAAACATCTAATGCGACTTGCCTTGCATCATTATAAGATAGACCTTCATGATAATCCCCTTGCACCAAAAAATTCTTCGAATTATCGCCAGATGTTTGTGTATTAATGCTCTCGGTCTGAATATCATTAGCAGAAGAAATATTTACACCCTGGCCCTTTGCAGTTTGTTTGGTTTTTATTTTTTTTGCAATTTCTTTACCACCTAAATATGATAATATAGTTACTCCAATACCACTAAAAATCCATTGTATATTTTCATAAATTAGGCTACCAATTTCTTTTAAATCAATCATACTTATTCCTTTTCTAATATTAACATACAAACTTATGTTTAAGAAAAACGAGCATCAAGCTCACTTTAAATCTAATACCTTCTCAATTTTAAGTTTCTTCATCTTTATCATTCGTGATATAAACGCTTCATAACTCTCTTCTGGATAATTAGGATTATCAATTTCTTCATACTCATTACTATATTCAGAAAGAGCCAATGCCCACTTTCCCAGTGCCGTAAAAAGATTATTTGAAACCTTTCCAGTTCGAACAAGTACCTTTATTTTTTGTGGCAACTCACCATACAAGCTTTTTAACTGACTCAAATGTTCTTCCAATGATAATTCGGAAGTCTCTTTAAACAAAACACTTAATTTAGTCTCCAAAATGCTTTCGATTTCTGATGCTGATGCTTTTTCACATTTAGTTCCTCTCCTCACATAGATACAATCCTTTTCCAGTCCTGTTGTTTCCCCCAGCGATATAAACGGCAGACGTTCCGGTGTATCGTATATAACTACCATTTGAAATTTCTTATTTTCCATAAGTTTGTAATCAGAACCTTCATATGAAAAATCAAATATTTCGTAATCTAATCCTGGTGAAATATATTTTGATATTTCATTATTCACATCTGCCTTATCTCTAAAACATTCTAAACCTGTTGGTAACAAAGTTCCTTCTTCTTGTTCTTCAATACCTACAATTATTATTCCACCATGCGAATTTGCCATAGCCAAAATATTTCTTGACAATTTCCCTTTATCAGGCCACTCTTTTTTATAATCTATCTCATCAAACTCACCACAATTACTTTTTACAAATGAGCTAAAATTATCTTTTGTTGGTTCCTTAAGGAAAATATCATAAAGTTTATCCTTTACCTGTGGATGCATTTCAACACCTCCATCGTTTTGACCAATTAAGGTTTTATACTATTTTGCATAAATAACCTCTTTGTCCAAAATTTCCAATGCTTGTTTCTCAAGATTATATGCCTCATATCTTTTTTGATTAGCCAACAACGCAAGTGAATTAATCTTATCCTGAACACTGCTGTTTTTTAACAAAGGGATTGGAATCTGTCGAACATGATTATCATCAATCTCATCAACTACTGAACCGTATGTATAATGAGTAATCAATTCATATCCATAGTCCGACAATAAAAATACATACAGATAACCTGCAATTTCCTTACTAGCAGGCACAACTCGAATAATATGTTGATTAGCAGTCCAGTTTTCCCACTGTTTTCCTACCAAAGCTACTTTTCCGATTGTTCCGCTACATGTTATTAGTGTCATGTTTTCATGAAGTTCTAATTGCTTAGCTATTCTATCCTTATGATGAACAAGTGATAAATACTTTTTATTAGAAGGATCTAATTCTCCTAATTGTTTCCCTCCAATAAAAACACGTCCATATCCTTCATCTACATAAACTCTTTTAAATCTTCCCGGCAAAATAATATCCGCACACACATCAGAATTCTCAAGCGTTGTTACTTCCCCTGCATATTTTTTCAAATGGTCTATAATCTTTTTAACTATCGGAACATGATATGACGCATCAACTCGACCTGCAAGTTCGCTTAATCTAACACTAAAATTTTCTACTGTATCATTATCTTTTGCACTTTGTTTTTTCAACGCATCAATTTCAGGTAAGTTCAACTCATGAATAAGCAATTTCATAGCTTCATCAATCAATCTATTAGAATCATCACGTAATTCAAAAGAATAAACTATCAAATCATGAATTTTCTTTTTTATGTCTTGCGATGCATTCGGGACAGGAACTGTAGCTAAATGTTCTGGTTCAATGTGTGTAATAACAGCACCATAGCTGTTGGTCAGTAATATTTTATTTCCTATCTTACTTTTCAGATATGCATAAATATACCCCTGATCAATAGTCTCTTTGCAATCTATTCTAAGCAGATCGTGACTAAAAATTTTATTATTTAATGTTTCCGAAACATATGACACTTTTCCTATAGTCCCAGAACAAGTCATTAACACCTGTCCTTTTTTTACTCTTAATGCCTCTATGTTAGTTTTAGTCAAATGTGATATATAACCATCTGGTACAGGTTTAATGTCTACAATTGTTGAGGGTTGATATATTGGCAAATCCGATTTCTCAACCCATATTCGTTTAAAACGAGCTCCTGTATAAGAGGTCGTCAAGCCATTTTCTCCGCCAATAGTTGTAAGCGGAAATTTTCCAGATTTAATTAGTTGACGTGCTTGTTTCGCCTCAATATCGTACACGCTTGCTTCCAATCTTTTTCCACGTGAGATAACATCTCCCAGAGAAACCGAACACCACTTTAATGGAGATTCCATGTTATCACTATTGTTTATACAAGCATTGTTAGTACTTACCATGCTATCCCCTCCTGTTTCTTCCACTTCGCAAAGATTGCCGGAACATCTGGTGTTTGATCATCTTCAACTTTCTTCTTTTGCTCATGAGCAACAATCTTATCATTTTCTCCATTTTCAATTGCAGGCAAAATACTATTAGTATCCGGTACTAAAATTTCATTTCCCTCTTTGTCACGTTTGAAAGTAGGATTGCCTCTTTTATCATGACCTATCTTTTCAACCATAGCCATAAAAACATTATAATCTGCCATTATTCCACTCTTCTCTTCAGTATCTTTTTGTTCTTGAGTTTTCTTCTGCAAAAACAAAACTGAAGTTTGTGTACCGTTACGTGGCTGGAATGTATCTGCATGCAAATCAATGCTTGCAATTATGCGATGATTCTTAATGAGCCATTCACGAATGTATCCTAATCCTGGAGAGCCCAAAATCGAATCAGGTAAAACTATTCCCATTCTGCCCCCTGGTACAAGCAACTGAGTACATCGTTCAATAAATAAAATTTCAGGTGGAACAGAGGATTGCAATTTCTGCGTTTTTTTCCATACTCCTGTTTTTTTGTCATTTGTCCAAATATGTGCCAACTCATATTGTTCCAAAACGTTCTTATCTTTAACAGGAATTTTACTTCCAAATGGCGGATTGGTTACTATTACGTCAAAGCAACCAATGGTATTATGATTACGCAATTCCGCTTTATCTATCCCTAAAGCTTCGGCAAGTTTAGAACGAAATTCATCAGACCACTCATGAGGTGGAAGTAATGAATTTGTCTGCAAAATATTTCCACTACCGTCATTATTCATAACCATGTTCATTTTTGTTGCTTTAACAAGGTCTGGATTAATATCAAATCCAAAATAATTCGATGCAGCCATCTCAGATATTTTATCCTGAAATACTCGAACTGTATCACTATCCCAATCGCCTTTACTAATTCCAATTGAATCAGCAAACTCTTTTTCAAGCTTCATAATTACATGTGTCATTGCAGTTACCAAAAAACCGCCTGTACCACATGAGCTATCTAACACCTTTTCATCAATAGCTGGATTAATCATTTCAACAACCATCTTCATAACATTTCTTGGTGTAAAGAATTCACCTCTATCTCCACGAAGATTAGCACCTACGATTTCTTCGTATGCTTTTCCCTTTATATCAATGTTGGTATTTAACAGACTATATTTTTGAATTTCACTTACAATATAAGCCAAACTACGTGGTGAAAGCTTAATTTCATCATTTGCATCGAATATTTTTCCATGTTTCTTTTTTACTCGTTCAAATATTTTTGAAATACGCTTGCGGACAGTTAATTGCCCATCAGGATTAGAACGTTCTTCGGAAGTTGTGTAGAATTCCAAAGGTGCTGGTATGTTACGTTCATCCTCAATCTTGCAGAAAATAACCTTTAATAATTCAAAAAAAGCCGGCTGTTTCTGTAATCCATCATTAATATGAATATGATTATGGCAAGTTTTGAATACGAACAACAAATTGTCATCATAAGCATTTTTCAACGAGGTTCTCTTTGGTCGATTAATATCGTCTAGATTACCATCTGCTGACGGTATGTCATTATAATCCATAAAATCAATCTGACCTTTGTCATTTATGTATTTACGGAAAACTTCTTTTTGCTTACCATTTGTCCACATTCCCCATTCGCAATTTGGGCATGCTGACATATATGACTTTAGTTGTTCAACACCATCTTTTGCATTTCGAGCATCTACAGTTTCCTTCTTGCATTCAATAATAAGTTTAACATTTTCTTGAACTTTATTAACACAATCTTTATCAAAAATAACTATATCCGCACGAGGTTTTTTGGAACCAAGTTGCAATGTATATTCAATCGAAATTTGTGTTGGTAAATACTTATGTTCATTGACTAGGCGTTTTTCAATTGTTTGTCTTACATATTCCTCAGGTGTATCATTACGAAATTTACCGTCAACATAATCACATATTTTCCCATCAGGTATAACTATTACTTTTGTCTCACTCATAACCAATTCTCCTTTGATTTAGCTTATATCTCTAATTACTTTGGAACTCTAATCTATTGCACTACGTCCACTTTTAACCCATGCATCTAATTCAACTCTTTTAAATTTCCATAATTTTCCTATTTTATGTGCCGGAATATCAGTCTTTTTAATCCAATTTCTAATAGTATCTTTTGTCACATCTAAATAGCTAGCTGCTGCTTCAATTCCAATCCAATCTTCCATATAATTTTCCATAGTGTAAGGTCTCCTATTCTTTAAAACACTATCAATAGTGTAGCACATATGTTCTGTGTTTTCAATATGTTTTCGTGGTATTTCGTAGTATTTCTTAGTGCTATTTTGAAATTGGAGCACCGTTTCCGATGCTCCCTTCCTACCTACTAATCCCACTTCTAACCTTCTCAACCACCTGTCCAATACTCTCCAGAAACTTCTCCAGCAGATTCTTTTCATCCACCACAAACTGTTTCATAAAATCGTATGCCTTATTCAGTGTTTCCCGAAGTTTAGAATTCTCAGCTTTCAGCTGCTCATTCTCGTACATAACATTTATAAGTTTATCTCTCAAGTCTTCATTGCCACCGGAAACTCGCGCCATCTCATAAACCATCTCCGCAATCTCTGCCCTTCGTTCCAGTTTCGTTCCTAATTTCTTCAACAAATTGCTCATTCGTCATAAATCCCCCCTTAGCGTAAAAAAAATACCAACCATCGAATATTGACGGTTGGTAAATAAATTAAAACTTTAGTAATGCCATAATAATCGAAACCACTATTCCAGCTACTCCCAATGTGATAGATATTTTATTAGACCTTGAGTTTTTTCTTATATCCGTAGATAAACGGATAAATTCATCTTCTGTTCTCTTAATAATATTCTGCACAATAATTTCGTTGTCGATTGTTTTAATTTTACTGATATCACGCAAAATATCTTGCTGGTATTTCTCACATTTATTATACGGATTCTTTATTTCTAATTCGTCCCTTACACACTTAAGACTATTTTCATATTCTTTTAAAATAGATGCATGTTTATACCCGCAATCAATTCTAAAAATAATCGCATCCATCCAAACTACAGCATTAGGAAAGAACTTTTTCGTTTGCGCATCTTCTTGCACATATTCCTCATAAAATCTATTAACCTCTTTTGAAAGCAAATCCATGTTTCTAGGATCATAAGTTTTACATATTCCATCTAATGCCTTGTATGATGTCCTTAAATACTGTCCTTTGTTATTAAACAAAACATATATCTCGATTCCAACCACTGCAACCACAAAAACAATGTATACCGATAAAAAAATTACCGCATCCATAATAAGTCTCCTTTATCATTTGTGATACATAAATTATATCACTACAACCGTCGTTATTCAATTGTCAATGTTCAAAGTCAGTGCGTCCGAAATACGGATGAAGCAATAAGAATAATTAACTAATAGTATAAAGGCTTTTTTATCTTTTCGCTGTAATCAAGCCACTCAGTTGTACCGCCCGGATCCTTTTCCACCAGACCCCATGGGTACCTATTTATAAATACAGATAAAGAAGTAAAAGAATAATCACAATGACTTCAACTGTGCATGATCTTTTGAAACTTCAAAGAAAATATCCGCTAGAATTGAGTATGGCACTTCCTGTATTTAATCATCCTGAAATGGTGTTCACTTCATCACAGGGCAATTACAAAGATAGAAGCTGCCTGAATACATCATTTAGGAAATTTCTTCGTGGCACAGAATTTGAATTCATGACATTACATTGCTTAAGACATAGCAACGCAACTCTTCTTCTGAATAGTGGTGTTGATATAAAGATTGTATCAGAGCATCTTGGACATTCTGACATAAGCACAACAGGAAATATATATGCAGATGTTCTTGCTTCAAGCAGACAAAAGACAGCAGAAATTGTTGAATTGAAATTGGCAAAATAAAAGTGATTCACAACCAATTCACAACCAAAAGCAATTATTCAAGTAAAAATTATTAAAGGAAAGCCCTTGAAACATTGAAATTTCAAGGGTTTTTTCATTTTCATTATATAGATCCCTATTATCTCTTGGAAAACTGTACGAGCGTTATCTGCGAACACAAGAAGAACCTCGATTCCGCTCCGCTCCATCTCGGTCATTCTTGCGTTAATTAGAAAACGTTACTTGCGAATACAAGAAATAACTCATAAATGCTTCGCATTTATTTCGTCATTTCTTGCATTCTAATGAATCAAAATGCATAATAAAAAGCCCGTGAATGCAAGTATTCCGGGCTACGGATTCCTGCGTATCCAAGAGACAACCTCAATTCCGCTTCGCTCCATCTCGGTCATCTCTTGTCTTCTAATGAATTGCAGACTATAAAAAGAACTCCTCGAGTAAACTCGGGAGTTCTTTCCATAGTCTGCAATTCGCAGTAATCCTTATCTCTTTGAAAACTGTGGTGCTCTTCTTGCGGCTTTGAGACCGTATTTCTTTCTTTCTTTCATACGAGGATCTCTTGTTAAGTAGCCTGCTTTCTTTAAGGTCGGTCTGTAATCAGGATCTGCCTGAAGAAGTGCTCTTGCGATACCATGTCTTACGGCACCTGCCTGACCTGTATATCCGCCACCTTTAACAGTAACGATAACATCAAACTTGTCAGCTGTATCTGTAGCTGTCAGAGGCTGACGAACGATAACCTTTAATGTCTCTAATCCAAAATAATCATCAATGCTTCTCTTATTGATTGTGATCTCGCCCTTACCGGGTACTAAATAAACTCTGGCGATAGATTTTTTTCTTCTACCGGTTCCGTAATATTTTGCTGATTTAGCTGCTTTAGCCATTTCTATTTTCTCCTTTCAGTCCTTGTGAATTAAAATGTTAATACTTCCGGCTTCTGTGCTGCCTGCTCATGCTCAGGTCCTGCATACACATGAAGTTTTGTGTACATTTGTCTTCCCAAAGGTCCTTTTGGAAGCATGCCCTTAACTGCATACTCTACAACTCTCTCAGGATGTTTCTGTAACATTTCTCTTAAGGTAGTCTCTTTCAGACCGCCTACATAATCAGAATGATGATAATAAACCTTCTGATCTAACTTCTTACCTGTTACCTTTACCTTAGCAGCATTGATAACGATTACATAATCACCTGTATCAATGTGAGGAGTAAAGATCGGTTTGTTCTTACCTCTTAAAACCTTAGCAACCTCGGATGCTAAACGTCCGAGTGTCATATCTGTTGCATCAACTACATACCATTTTCTTTCGATTGTAGCCGGGCTTGCCATAAAAGTCTTCATTGTAATTAACCTCCATAGTAACTAAATCGTCTCTCGACTGTCTGTGTTGTTCCTCTAAGTCTCTCGTGCGGATGTCCGGCCACACTTAAAACCCTCGTAACAACGGTTTGTACTCTATTCAAAATGTCTTCGCCGGGGCTTTGGCTTGACATTTTTAAACATTGCCACAGTTAGATATTATATTATACGGTTCCACGCGTGTCAACCGCTTTTTTGCTTTATTTTTTCTAATTTTTCTAATTGAACTATTTCTTCCATCAGGCAGAATTTCTTATAAGAATTCATATTTAATAAGTGTCAATCCACATGCCGGTGCCGTAGGTCCTGCTGCCTGCCTGTCCCTTGCCTCCAGGATTGTTTTGACCTCCTCCGGCGCTATATGTCCACGTCCTACTTCCATCAGGGTTCCTGCAATAATGCGAACCATATTATATAGAAATCCCCGACCGGCAACCCGGATGACAATTTCCTGTCCCTCCTGTACTACTTCTACGCTGTCCACCTGCCGTACCGTAGTCTCTACCTGTGCTTCCGCACTGCAAAAGCTCTTAAAATCATGGGTTCCCACCAGATATGATGCTCCCTGACGCATCCGTTCCACATCCATAGGAATATAGGTATAATGGGCATACAGCCTTTTTACCGGCATGGGAAAGGGTGCACAGTAGATACGATACTCATAGGTCTTACGGCTTTCACAATGTCTGGGATGAAAATCTGCCGCCACCTCTTCTGACTTCTGAATCTTGATGTCTTCAGGCAGCCTCCGGTTCAGGGCATAGGATATTTTATCTGCCGGAATCGGACTATCCGTATCAAATACAGCGATATTTCCCATTGCATGCACACCGGAATCTGTACGGCTTGCGCCAATCACTTCTATCTTTTCTCCCAAAGTTTCAGAAAGGCATCTGTTCAAGATGCCTTCTATGGTTTCTCCATTCGGTTGTATCTGCCACCCGTGATAAGCAGTTCCGTCATAGGCAACAGTCAGCATGACCCTTTTCATGTTCTCTCCATTCCCAATCGTTCCAACAAATACATTATAACTTATTCTGTTATATCACAGATAGATCCGTATCAGAATACAGACTGCAAAATAGGCTGTCAGTACTCCATAGGCTATCCGGTCTCTTCTATGATAAATAAGAGGTTTCATTTTCGTCCTATGTTCACCACCGCGATAACACCTGGCTTCCATTGCCATTGCCAGATCATTGGCTCTTCGAAAGGCCGAAATAAACAACGGTACTAAAAGGGGCACCATCGCCTTTGCCTTTTTTACCAGATTACCGCTTTCAAAATCCGCCCCTCTTGCAATCTGCGCTTTCATAATCTTATCTGTCTCTTCCAACAGAATCGGAATAAACCGGAGGGCGATTGACATCATCATTGCCACCTCATGTACCGGTACACGGAATATCTTAAGGGGATTCATCAGTTTCTCCATGCCGTCTGTCAGACTGTTCGGGGTGGTAGTCAACGTCATTACAGAGGAACCGATAATCAGAAATGATAACCTGATGGCCATCATTACCGCAAGTTGCAGTCCTTCCCTTGTAATCGTCAGTTTCCAGACAGACACAAGCGGCTCGCCCGGTGTCAGGAACAAATTAAATACCACTGTAATCATCAAAATAAAAACGATTGCCTTCATACCTTTTACCATAAATTTAAAAGGCACCTTGGACAGCTTAATCATTACCGCCAGAAATATGGCTGCTACTACATATCCAACCCAGCTTTTTACCACAAAAAGAGAGATGATAAAACAGATGGTAGCTACCAGTTTTACGCGCGGGTCCAATTTATGGATGATGGAGTCAGCCTGATAATATTGGCCCAATGTAATATCTCGTATCATTGCTCGTTCCTTTCCAATCGATTTGTCTATGTTATCCCTTGATAACCTTCAGGATCTCCTGCTTTGCTTCCTCAATTGTGGTCACATCATTAGCAACCGGTAATCCTTTTTCGCGGAGTGCTTCCATAATATAAGTGACCTGCGGCGCTGCAAGACCTACTTCTTCCAATTCCTTCCGGTGCTTAAACACTTCCTTGGGCACATCATCATAAAGAACGCTTCCCTTATTCATCACAATGATTCGCTCCACATACCTGGCCACATCCTCCATACTGTGGGAAACAAGAATAACCGTGATTCCCGTCTCCTCTTTCAGCTTGGCAATCTGGTCTAATATCTCATCACGACCTTTCGGGTCCAGTCCCGCGGTAGGCTCATCCAATATCAGGATATCGGGCTTCATGGCCAACACTCCTGCTATTGCAACACGCCGCTTCTGTCCTCCTGACAGATCAAAAGGGGACTGATAAAAATACTCGTCCTCCAATCCCACCTGCTTCAATGCGGCATAGGCGCGAAGCTCTACCTCCTGTCTGGGCAGTCCCAGATTCTTAGGTCCAAAGCAAACATCCTTAAACACATCAATCTCGAAAAGCTGATGCTCCGGGTATTGAAAAACCAGTCCAACTTTACTGCGAAGCTTCTTTTTATCAAAATCGTCTGCGTGAATATCCTCTCCATTAAAGTAGATACTTCCGCTTGTAGGTTTGATCAATCCGTTCAAATGCTGTACCAGTGTCGATTTGCCGGAACCGGTATGCCCGATCAATCCGATAAACTGTCCGTCGGGAATCACCAGATTCACATCCTTTAAGGCATGCACTGCAAGCGCCGTATCACCACCATATATATAGTTTACATGATCTAATATTAAAGACATCTTCAATCCTCTGTTTTCTGCTCTGTGCGGTTCCATATAGGCCACAATATATCTTAATGATCAGCCCTTATTATCTTCCTGTTAATGGCATCAGCGCCTGTGTCAGCTCCTCAATCGTCAAAATACCATCCGGCAGAGCAAGACCACTCTGTTTCAATTCATGTGCCAGAAGCGTCACCTGCGGTACATCCAGACGTAATTCTTTAAGTTTCTCTACCTGGGAAAAGATTTCCCGCGGTGTTCCCTCCATGGCTACTTTTCCTTGGTCCATGACAAACACTTTGTTGGCATGAATAATTTCTTCCATATAATGTGTGATCAGAACAATCGTAATACCCTCTACATCATTTAATGCCCTGACCGCACGAATCACTTCCTTGCGCCCGCTGGGGTCCAGCATCGCCGTCGGCTCATCCAGAATAATACATTTAGGATGCATGGCAATCACACCTGCTATAGAGACACGCTGCTTCTGTCCACCTGAGAGCTTATTCGGAGAATGCTTTCTATATTCATACATTCCAACTGCCTTCAGGCTCTCCTCTACCCTCTGCCAGATTTCTTCCGTTGGCACTCCCATATTTTCAGGTCCAAAGCCCACATCTTCTTCCACAACCTGACCGATTATCTGATTGTCCGGGTTCTGAAATACCATGCCGGCTTCCTGGCGGATGTTCCACAAATCCTTCTCATCCTTTGTGTCCATCCCATCTACCCACACAGTGCCTTCCGTGGGATATAGTATCGCATTGATATGTTTTGCCAACGTGGATTTACCGGACCCGTTATGTCCCAGGATTGCTACAAAATCTCCCTGCTTGACATCGATATCCACCTCGTCCACCGCGCGGGTGATACCTTCCACATTGCCTTCTTCGTCACGTCTGATATATTCAAATACTAATTTGTCCGTCTTGATAATTCCCATATTGTTATCCTTTTGAATAATCTGGTTTACAATCACTCCATGTCAACGCCTATTGTACTAGATTACAGTAGAAATTACAAGTCACATCCTCCCCAGACTATATAGGTTTTAAGAAGATTCTATGATATAATAAACGCAAGCCCAAATAAATTATTCACGCATAAGGAGATATGACATATATGTCAGAAAACACACCTCAAACACCTTCCACATGGAAAGAATTATGTAAGCAGCTTGCCAAGCCTTTTATTTTCCTATTGCTTTTTATTATGATATGCGCTTTTCTGGCGCAATACCTGACAGGTTCAGAGACTTTAGAAGAATATGCCCGGAATAATCCGGAACTGGCTTATGGCAGCCAAAATGAAGTTTCTGACACAGATGACACAGCAGATATGCAGGAATCCGTAACAGATGATGCAGGAAATCCTGCGAATACATCTTCCGGCAATATAGACAAGACTCCTTCATATAATGAAACAAAAGATTCTTCCTCTGAATCTGTAAAGGAGAATGAACCCATGAATGTTAGTTCTGAGCGCGTGACATACCAGCCCGGATTTTACTATGAACCACTAAGCGAGGATATCAAACAAAGAATTACCGGCATTTCTTATCCGGTAGCGGAATCAAAGGCGACAGAAACAGCTGTCCCGGCAATCAATAGGATTGACGATAATACATCCCCTGCAGTATCCTATGATGATTTATGCTATGTCCGTGTGCTGCATTATGATTTTAACGGAAAAGAACGAGACGGAGAATTAATCTGTAACAAAGCTATCGCACAGGATTTAATGGAAATATTCTATGAATTATATCAGAATGAATACCAGATTGAGCAGATACGCCTGATCGACGAATACAGCGGAGACGATACCTTATCCATGATGGATAACAATACCTCCTGCTTTAATTACAGAGTCGTGGACGGTACAGACAGCCTTTCCAAACATGCCTATGGGCTGGCAATCGATATTAATCCTTTCTACAACCCCTATATCATCTTTGGCAAAAATGAAGACGGCAGCGACTACATTTCCCCGAAAGGCAGCGAGGTCTACGCAGACCGCAGTAAAAATTTTGCTTACAAGATAGATGAAAGTGACTTATGCTATCGCCTATTTAAGGCACACGGCTTTACCTGGGGTGGCGACTGGAATTCCTGCAAGGATTACCAGCATTTTCAGAAAGCGATTAAATAACAAAGCCCTGCATTCTCATGCAGGGCTTCCTCTTTAACGCAATATGAATTTCTTATACTAACTCAAGTACAACTTCCATTGCTGCATCGCCTTTACGAGGTCCAATCTTAACGATTCTTGTATAACCACCGTTACGGCTTGCATATTTAGCACCATACTCATCGAAAAGCTTAGCAACTAAGTCAACTTCCTTAGTGCCTTTCTTTTTGCCGGCTGCTGTAGCAGGAACTTCTGTTACAGGATATAATACCTTAAGCATCTGTCTTCTGGCATGTAATCTGGAAGGCATATCTTTCTTGATTTCCTTCTCAACTGTATCATATACAGTTACCTTCTTGCCGTCTACAACTTCTTTAACTCTCTTGCCGTCTTTGTCCTTGCGTGCTACTTTAGCAGTAACTTTAACGGTCTCAAAGTTGTCTTTCTCTTTTACAGCTAATGCAATAAGACCATCAGCGATCTTACGAACTTCTTTTGCTTTAGCTTCTGTTGTTACAATTTTGCCATTGTAAAGAAGTGCTGTTACCTGACTTCTCAGTAATGCTTTTCTCTGGTCAGATGTTCTGCCGAGTTTTCTGTATTTTGCCATAATAGGCTCCTTTCTCACTTGGGAGTTCTCTCCCGCCATGGTACATCCGGCCACGCGCTTTGGACTTACTTACCGAATGCGTTAACAGTTCCATTCATGAGCTGACGTATCAGCGCTCTTTGGGCTTACCTCACACGTCATTCATATAAAGTTTATTTAAGCTTCATCACTGGGATTCAGCTGTAAACCTAATTCTTTTAACTTAGCAAGTACTTCTTCAAGGGACTTACGTCCAAGGTTACGAACCTTCATCATGTCCTCAGAAGTCTTGTTTGTTAATTCCTCTACTGTATTGATACCGGCTCTCTTTAAGCAGTTATAGGAACGAACAGATAACTCTAATTCATCAATGCTCATTTCCAATACTTTCTCTTTTTCATCATCCTCTTTCTCTACCATAACCTCTGCGGTTTTAGCATTTTCAGACAGATCAATGAAAAGACTTAAATGCTCACTCAATACCTTGGCAGCCAAACTAACCGCTTCATCAGGAACGAGTGTTCCGTTTGTATACACATCCAGTGTCAGCTTATCATAATCAGTAATCTGGCCAACACGAGTGTTCTCTACGGTTACATTGACTCTCTCAACAGGTGTATAGATCGAGTCTATTGCAATGACACCAATGGGTAAATCGTCAGTCTTATTCTTATCAGCACTTACATAACCTCTACCCTTTGTAATTGTCAGCTCCATATATAACTTAGTGTCCTTGCCACTTAAAGTAGCAATCACTAAGTCAGGATTCAAAATCTCAATATCCTGATCAACCTGAATGTCAGATGCTCTTACTACGCCTTCGCCCTCATATTCGATATATGCTGTCTTAGGCTCATTTGTATCGCTGTTATTCTTGATTGCAAGGCTCTTGATGTTCATGACAATCTCAGTCACATCTTCCTTCACACCGGGAATAGAGCTAAACTCATGTAAAACACCTTCAATTTTGATTTGGCTGACTGCTGCGCCCGGCAAAGAAGAAAGCATAATTCTTCTAAGAGAATTACCAAGGGTAATACCATAACCTCTTTCCAAAGGTTCAACCACGAATTTACCATATTTCTTATCTTCTGAGATTTCTGCAACCTCAATATTCGGTCTTTCAAAATCAAACACTGCAAATACCCTCCTTTACGAACAATCTCACTTACCTTCAAGGTTTTATATTTTACTTGGAATACAACTCGACGATAAGCATCTCGTTTACCGGAACGTCGATTATTTCTCTTGTAGGGAGGTATTTAACAGTTCCCTTTAATGCTTCCTGATCTACATCAAGCCATTCCGGAACAAGTCTTCCACCCGTTACTTCAAGGATATCTTTATATCTTTGTAAAGATTTTGATTTCTCTCTAACTTCGATTACATCGCCTGCCTTCACTAAGTAAGAAGGAATGTTTACCGGCTTGCCATTTACAAGGAAGTGCTTATGATCTACAACCTGTCTTGCTTCTCTTCTTGTTCTTGCAAAGCCCATTCTGAAAACAACGCTGTCTAATCTGCTCTCGAGCATAACCATAAGGTTTTCACCGGTCATACCCTTCATTCTATCAGCTTTTTCATAATAATTTCTGAAAGGCTTCTCTAACACGCCATAGATAAATTTTGCTTTCTGTTTCTCTCTTAACTGAAGACCATACTCACTGATCTTCTTACCAGCTCTTGCTGATGTTCTGTTAGATTTCTTATCATATCCTAAATAAGTAGGATCTAAATCAAGTGATCTGCATCTCTTTAATACAGGGACTCTGTTTACTGCCATTTTGGCTCCTTTCTAAGAGGGGTTACCTCTTCCCCAGACTTTTGCCTTAAAGCAAAATTCTGTTGTTTACAACACCGATAGGTGCATTCATCCAACGCTCATTATTTACCACTAGACACGACGTCTCTTAGGCGGACGGCATCCGTTATGAGGTACCGGAGTTACGTCACGGATACTTGTTACTTCAAGACCGCATGCCTGTAATGCACGAATAGCAGCCTCACGACCTGAGCCAGGTCCTTTAACCATAACGTCTACTGTCTTTAAACCATGAATTAAAGCAGCTTTCGTAGCTGTTTCTGCAGCCATCTGTGCTGCATATGGAGTAGATTTCTTTGAACCTCTAAAACCAAGACCACCGGCACTTGCCCAGCTTAAAGCATTACCTTCGTTATCTGTTAAGGTAACGATGGTATTGTTAAAAGATGCCTGAATATGTGCCTGTCCATGTTCAACGTTTTTCTTTACACGCTTTTTTGCAACTTTTTTTGCAACTTTTTTAGCCATAATAAACTAACCTACTTTCTCACTATTATTTGTTTGCTTCACTTACTTCTTCTTATTTGCTACTGTTCTCTTAGGACCTTTTCTTGTTCTTGCATTTGTCTTAGTCTTCTGACCACGAACCGGAAGTCCTTTTCTATGACGGATACCTCTGTAACATCCAATCTCCTGAAGACGTTTGATATTAAGAGCAACCTCTCTTCTCAAATCACCTTCTACCATGTAATCTTTGTCGATTACCTCTGCGAGTCTCTTTACTTCATCGTCAGTTAATTCTCTGACACGGGTATCCGGATTAACATTAGCTGCCTCCAGAATTTTGTTTGCACTTGCTCTACCAATACCATAGATATAAGTAAGACCAATTTCTACACGTTTTTCTCTAGGTAAGTCAACACCTGCAATACGAGCCATTTACGTTTCCTCCATTTTCTCTGCATATTCATGCAATCGATTTGTACACTTTTAAGTATACGTGACACTAATTGATTGGGGTAGGTTCTACCCAATCGGATCAAGCCATCCGATCTTTCCAAACACATGTTGGTATCAAAAAGTAATCTCCCATAGGCTCTTCCATCTATATGATAATCAGTAGCCGCCTGTTCCGACCAATGAATTGCTTCTTAACCGGAAAAAGAGCGGTACTGCAGCCGCTTCATACATTCTGACAAGAACCCCTTACATTACATAAATCCGGGGATTAACCTTGTACCTGTTTGTGTTTCGGATTTTCACAGATAACTCTGATCTTTCCTTTTCTTTTAATGATCTTGCATTTTTCGCAAATCGGTTTTACTGATGATCTAACTTTCATCTCAAACCCTCCTTTCAAAAAAGACCGTTTTACATTATAGCATCATGCCCATGTTTTGGCAAGCCCTTTTCCGAAAAATCTCTTCTTCCTTTTACTTATCTCTCCAGATAATTCTACCCTTGGACAAATCATAAGGTGATAACTCCAGAGTTACCTTATCGCCGGGCAGGATACGAATAAAGTTCTGACGCAGTTTACCGCTTATATGGGCTAATACCACATGCCCATTTTCTAACTCAACTTGAAACATAGTATTAGGTAACTTTTCGATTACGGTTCCTTCGATTTCAATTACATCGGCTTTAGACATCTCTTTCCTCCTATTTAATATGTTGCTCCTCTTGTCAATTGCCCTGATACTTCTCAATATTTTTGCAATATTCTTTAATTACTCTTTTAATACTCAGATTATCCAACTGTTCTTTTTCCGATTCTACTCGGAAGCTTTTAATAATCTGAATATGCTTCTTGTTTTTCTTTTTCGGTTTATCCGTTGTCCGGGTTTTGCCGTCAACCAGATATACATATGCATTGTCTTCCTGAAATATGACATATATGTTTTCCCTGTCATGACCTGCTTTTGATTTTGCAAGCATTCCTACCATATGTGTCTCCTCCATAGGCTATCCATTCTATGGGATGCCTCTTTCTGCAATCCGGTCACTTTGCCAGCGTTAATATTTCCGGTTCGCCTTCCGTGATCAGAATTGTATTTTCATAATGCGCCGACAGAGAATGATCCGCAGAAATGACAGTCCAGTCATCATCCAGCCACTCCACATCTGCCGTTCCCATATTAATCATCGGCTCTATTGCCAGCGTCATGCCGGGCTGCAGTCTCAATCCTTTTCTGCGTTGTGCAAAATTAGGAATCTGCGGTTCCTCATGCATTCTCGTACCGATTCCGTGTCCCACCAGATCTCTTACGATTCCGTAGCCATAAGGTGTTACATAGTCTGCAATCGCATTTGAGATATCATACAGATGATTTCCGGCTTTTGCCATTTTAATACCTTCAAAAAAGCTCTGTTTCGTAACATCCATCAGTTTCTGAGCCTCGGCACTAATCTGCCCTACCGCATGAGTTCTTGCCGCATCGGAATGATATCCTTTATAGATCAGTCCGGTATCCAGGCTGACGATATCTCCTTCCTGTATGATATGAGTCTCTTTCGGAATTCCATGAACCACTTCCTCATTGACCGATACACATACAGATGCCGGATATCCCTGATAATGCAGGAAGTTAGGTGTACATCCGTAACTTCGGATAATCTCCTCACACACTGTATCAATATACTTTGTGGATATTCCCGGGCGAATAATTTTCGCCAGTTCCTCATGTACAATACTAAGAAGTCTTCCGGCCTCTCTCATCAGTTCAATTTCTCTTGCAGACTTAATCGTAACTGCCATGACCATACCTTCTTTTCCGACATTCTCTTCGCTTAACCTAAAATAGCAACAATAGCTGCAAAAACATCCTGCATGTCTACCGTACCATCAACTGTCTTAAGCACACCCTTTTTCGTATAAAAGTCGATAAGCGGCTGGGTCTGCTCATGATATACGTTCAGACGATTCTTTACAGTCTCCGGTTTATCATCATCACGAAGCACTAACTCCTGTCCACATTTATCGCAGATACCTTCCTTCTTCGGGGGCACATGCTCAATATGATAGGTAGCGCCACAGGAAAGACATGCACGTCTGCCGCCCATTCTCTTGATAATATTCTCATCCGGTACATCCACATCAATTGCATAATCAATCTTATCGCCCAGCTCTGTTAATGCCTTATCAAGCACTTCTGCCTGCGGGATTGTTCTTGGGAAACCATCTAACACATATCCGTTCTCGCAATCCTCCTTAGCCACTCTGTCCAGAAGAATCTTAACAGTCAGTTCATCCGGTACCAGAAGACCCTGATCCATATATTTCTTAGCTTCCATGCCTAATTCTGTGCCGTTTTTGATATTTGCTCTGAAAATGTCACCGGTAGAAATATGCGGAACACCATATTTCTCTGCAATCATCTTAGCCTGTGTTCCTTTACCCGCTCCCGGAGCACCTAACATAATAATTTTCATAGTAAAATACCTTGCCTTTCTTTCTCGTTCTTACTCATCCTGTGAAAGATCTTCCATACATGGATTTTTCACACTGATATAAGGAAGGGACGTACCAGTTATCCAGCCGTCCCTACCATTGTATTTATTCATTAGTCATTCAAAAATCCCTTATAGTTACGAACTAACATCTGAGATTCAATCTGTTTGACTGTCTCTAAAACAACGCTGACAATAATGATCAGGCTTGTTCCACTGAAAGATACATTTGCACCGAAAACTCCGTTAAAGAAATACGGTACTACACATACAATCGTAAGTCCGACTGCTCCAATGAAGATAATGTAGTTAAGTATCTTGGTCAGATAATCACTGGTAGGCTTACCGGGTCTGATGCCGGGAATAAAACCACCCTGTTTCTTCATGTTCTCAGAAATCTCTAAAGGATTAAAGGTAATGGATGTATAGAAATATGCAAAGAAAATTACCAATACAATATATACAACCAAACCAATGGAATAAACCGGATTATCCGGATTACACCAATAATTGGAATTCAGACCCTTTAATATTTCACCCCATACACCGGTGCCATTAATCTTAAAAAAAGAACAAATGATAATCGGAAGCTGCATCAGGGATGATGCAAAGATTACCGGAATAACACCTGCTGTATTGATTTTTAAAGGAATATTGGTTGTCTGTCCTCCAACCATTTTTCTGCCCTGTACTTTCTTCGCATACTGGACAGGAATCTTACGCACACCATCATTTAATATAATGACTAACACTACCATCAATATAATGATTGCGATAATGATAATAGCAGCCACCACGCCCTTCGCTATGGATTTACCAATGACGAACTGCTGAAACAGCATGGTAATGTCCTGCGGCATACGGGATAAGATATTGATGGTAAGCACGATAGAAATACCGTTACCTACACCCTTCTCTGTAATTCTTTCGCCAATCCACATCAGGAACGCGCTACCTGCAGTAAGTGCTGCAATAACCGTAATAACATTGATTACGTTATAGGTCTCTAACAGACCCTGGCGTCCAAAACCAATTGCCATGGCACCGCCTTCGATCAATGCAAGTCCTACTGTTACATATCTTGTAATAGAGGCAATCTTCTTCTGACCGTCTGCGCCGTCACGCTGCATCTCTTCCAGTTTGGGAATCGCAATTGTCATAAGCTGCATAATAATGGAAGATGTAATATATGGTGTGATATTCAATGCAAGGATGGACATATTTAAGAATGATCCACCTGTAAAGGCATCAAAGAAATTGAACGCATCACCGGTCTGCTGTGAGAACCAGTTAGCAAAATAATTTCTGTCTACACCCGGAACAGGAAGCTGTGATCCTAAACGGATCACAACTAACATTGCGAATGTAAATAAAAGCTTTCTTCTGATCTCTTTGATCTTAAACGCATTTTTTAAGGTTGTAAGCATTAAATCACCTCTGCTGTTCCACCAAGTGCCTCGATCTTCTCTTTAGCGGATGCGCTGAAGGCATCTACCTTCACATCGAGTTTCTTAGTAAGTTCTCCATTTCCAAGAATCTTTACGCCATCACGCGGATTCTTAATAACACCTTTTTCGATTAATGCATTTACATCAACTGTTGTGCCGTTATCAAATACTTCTAAAGCACTTACGTTGATTGCGACGATTTCCTTTGTGTTTCTGTTAGTAAAACCTCTCTTAGGAAGACGTCTGTACAGTGGCATCTGACCACCTTCAAAACCCGGTCTCGGTGCTCCGGAACGAGCTTTCTGGCCTTTATGACCCTTACCGGCAGTTTTGCCATTGCCTGAACCGTGTCCACGACCTCTTCTAAAATTATCACTATGAACGGAACCCTCTGCAGGTCTTAAATTTGATAATTCCATCTCTAACTTTGCTCCTTTCCAAGTCTGCTCCTCATGCCGTAAACGGCTAAACAGACTATTATGCTTCTTCTACTTTAACCATATGTCTTACTCTCTGAATCTGACCTCTGGTTGCTTCATTGTCAGGCAGTTCTACTGTCTGGTGAAGCTTTCTAAGACCCATAGCCTCAATTGTTGCACGAGTCTTGGGAATCTGACCAATTGTAGATTTAACTAAAGTAATCTTTAATGTTTTAGCTGCTGCTTTCTTTGCTGCCATCTTTTTTTCCTCCTAAAATTATTTCTTCCAAATTAACACCAGTAACTTAAGCGCGGACTTCTTCAACAGATTTTCCACGATTCTTAGCTACTTCTTCAGGAGACTTTAACTGGCTGAGTCCAGCGATTGTAGCAAGTACAACGTTCTGCTTATTGTTGGAGCCTAAAGATTTGGTACGAATATTCTTGATACCTGCAAGCTCACATACGATACGGGCAGGACCACCGGCGATGATACCGGTACCTTCCGGAGCTCTCTTTAAGAGAACGGATGCGGAACCAAATTTTCCGATGAAATCATGTGTAATACTATTATTCTCGTCAAGTGCAACAGAAACTAAATTCTTGATTGCATCTTCTTTACCTTTACGAATTGCATCAGGGATTTCAGTTGCTTTACCTAAACCTGCGCCAACATGACCGTTGCCGTCGCCAACTACTACAAGAGCGGTAAAGCGCATGTTACGACCACCTTTAACAACCTTAGTAACACGTTTGATTGTTACAACTTTTTCAGTCAATTCCAACTGACTTACATCAATGATTGTACGTCTCATGTGATTTTCTTCTCCCTTCCTAGAATTCTAAGCCAGCTTCTCTGGCTGCATCAGCTAATGCTGCAATCTTACCCTGGTAAATAAAGCCGCCTCTGTCGAAGACAACAGTCTTAATACCTTTTTCAATTGCTCTCTTAGCGATTACTGTTCCTAAATATGCTGCTGCATCAACGTTATTGGTCTTTTCAAGTTCAGCCTTAACGCTCTTCTCAAGAGTGGATGCTGAAACTAAAGTGTTTCCAACTGTATCGTCAATAATTTGAGCATACATATGATTATTACTTCTGAACACAGCTAAACGTGGTCTCTCAGCAGTGCCGCTGAAACGGTTACGCATTCTGTTGTGTTTTTTTACACGAACTTTTTGTCTAGATTCTTTACTAACCATTTTCATACTCTCCTTATCTATTATTTCTTACCAGTCTTACCAACTTTACGTCTAATTGTTTCATCAGCATACTTAATACCTTTACCCTTGTAAGGCTCCGGTCTTCTCTTGTCTCTGATTTCAGCCGCAAATTGACCAACTTTTTCTTTATCAATACCCTTAACGATGATCAGGTTCTGTCCGTCAACAACAGTCTCGATACCTTCAGGATCTGTCATCTCTACCGGATGGGAATAACCTAAGTTCAGAGTTAAAGTCTTACCGGACTTAGATGCTCTGTAACCTACACCGTTTACTTCCAATTTCTTTTCAAAGCCTTCTGTCACACCAACAACCATATTGTTGATCAGTGTTCTAGTCAGACCGTGGAAGGATTTCATTTTCTTTAAGTCGTTAGGTCTTGTTACAACGACCTGCTCGCCTTCTACTTTGATATCCATCTCTGCAGGAAGCACTCTCTCAAGTGTTCCTTTAGGACCTTTTACAGTCACTTTGTTATTTTCTGCAACCTCTACAGTTACGCCTGCAGGAATTGCGATTGGCATTCTTCCTATACGTGACATGCCCGTACCTCCTATTTTTTATGAAATAATTATTTGCTTATTACCATACAAAGGCTAATACTTCGCCACCAACCTGAAGTTCTCTTGCTTTCTTATCTGTTACAACACCCTGGTTTGTAGAGATGATTGCAACACCGAGACCACCGAGAACTCTCGGCAAATCTTCTTTGCCTGCATATACACGAAGACCCGGTTTTGAGATTCTCTTGATACCGGAAATGATCTTATCATTTTTATCCTCGCCATATTTTAATGTAATATGGATTGTCTTGAAGTTACCGTCTTCGATTACATCGAATTTCTTAATATAACCTTCATCTAAAAGAATCTGTGCGATAGCTAATTTCATTTTAGATGACGGAACATCTACTGTATCATGTTTTGCAGTATTTGCATTACGGATTCTTGTAAGCATATCTGCAATGGGATCGCTCATTGTCATGATTTTGCCTCCTTCTATCTTTTATCACTTGCTTCACTCATCTGGAAGAATCGCCTGCGATTCTTCCGGCTGAAACTTAGAAATTCTTAAGCAGCGTTCTTTGCTGCTTTAGTATTTCTTTTCAGCCTTTTACCAGCTTGCTTTCTTAACGCCAGGGATCTGACCCTTATATGCTAACTCACGGAAGCAAATTCTGCAGATTCCGTATTTTCTCAAATAAGCATGTGGACGACCACAAATTTTGCAACGGTTATACTCTCTTGTAGAGAATTTAGGTTTGCGTTGCTGTTTAATCTTCATTGCTGTCTTAGCCATGAATTTACCTCCTTCTATTTAGCGAATGGCATGTTAAACAATCTTAACAACTCACGAGCTTCTTCATCTGTCTTAGCGGTTGTAACGAAGATGATATCCATACCTCTTACTTTATCCACCTTGTCATATTCAATCTCAGGGAAGATGATCTGCTCTTTAATACCCAGTGCATAATTTCCTCTGCCGTCAAATGCGTTAGGATTAACACCTCTGAAGTCACGTACACGGGGAAGTGCAAGGTTTACAAGACGATCAAGGAACTCATACATCTTTTCACCACGAAGAGTTGTCTTACAGCCGATTGCCTGACCCTCTCTGAGCTTGAAGTTTGCAACAGAATTTTTTGCTTTTGTAAGCACTGCCTTCTGACCTGTGATTGTCTCCATATCACTTACAGCTGTTTCCAAAACCTTAGCATTCTCTTTTGCTTCACCAACACCCATGTTGATTACGATTTTGTCAAGCTTCGGAACTTCCATAATATTTTTATATCCAAACTTTTTGATCATAGCATCTACGATCTCGTTTTTATACATATCTTTCAGTCTACTCAACGTTTTAGACCTCCTTTCTTAGATTAATCAATGATGTCACCTGTAGATTTCGCATAGCGAACCTTCTTATCCTTCTCAAACTTGAATCCGATTCTGGTTGCTTTGCCTTTGTGAACATACATTACGTTAGAAGCGTCGATAGCTGCTTCCTTCTGAACAATACCACCATTCTGGTTAGCTGCTGAAGGCTTCTCATGTTTTGTAACCATATTAATGCCTTCTACAACAACTTTATTGTTCTTTCTATCTACGGAAATAACTTTGCCTTCTTTGTCTTTGTCTTTACCGGCGATAACCTTTACAGTATCACCTTTTTTAATCTTAAATGTTGACATACCGGCACCTCCTATAATACTTCCGGAGCCAGTGAAACAATTTTCATAAACTGTTTATCACGAAGCTCTCTTGCTACTGGTCCAAAAATACGGGTTCCTCTCGGAGTCTTGTCATCTTTGATGATAACAGCAGCATTTTCGTCAAATTTGATATAAGAACCGTCTTTACGACGAGCACCTTTTACGCTACGTACAACTACGGCTTTTACAACATCGCCTTTTTTTACAACGCCGCCTGGTGTTGCATCTTTGACCGTAGCAACAATCACATCACCAATACGCGCATATCTTCTTGTAGATCCGCCCATAACTCTGATGCAAAGAAGTTCTTTCGCACCGGTATTATCAGCAACCTTAAGTCTGCTTTCCTGTTGAATCATGCCTTTTTTCTCCTTTACTACTTAGCTCTCTCAACGATTTCAACAAGTCTCCATCTCTTATCTTTGGATAACGGTCTTGTCTCCATCACTTTAACTGTATCACCGATGTTACACTCGTTGTTCTCATCGTGTGCCTTCAATTTATAAGTTCTCTTTACAATCTTGTTGTAAAGCGGATGTTTTACATGGTCTTCAATTGCTACAACAATTGTCTTATCCATCTTATTGCTGGTCACTTTACCAGTACGGGTTTTTCTCAGATTTCTTTCCACGATTGCCTCTCCTTTCTCAGTTCAATACACTTATTAGTTAGCTGCTTTGGCTTTTTCAGTAATAACGGTCTGAATTCTCGCAATATTTCTTCTAACTTCTTTAATTCTTGCTGTATTGTCTAACTGATTTGTTGCGTTCTGGAATCTTAAGTTGAAAAGTTCTTTCTTAGCGTCTGTCAATTCCTGTGCTAATTCTGCATCTGATTTTTTCTTTAAATCTTCTACATACTTATTAGTTTTCATTTACTGCACCGCCTTCCAAGTCTGCTTTTGAAACGACTTTACATTTACATGGAAGCTTGTGTGTTGCAAGACGTAACGCCTCTTTTGCGACCTCCTCAGCTACTCCTGAGATTTCAAACATTACTCGTCCTGGCTTAACAACTGCTACCCAACAATCAACTGCGCCCTTACCGGAACCCATACGTGTTCCCAAAGGTTTAATTGTTACCGGTTTATCAGGGAAAATCTTAATCCAAACTTTACCGCCACGCTTGATATGACGAGTCATAGCAATACGGGCTGCCTCAATCTGATTGGATTTAATCCAACATGGCTCTAATGCTACAATACCATATTCACCGTATGTGATCGTATTGCCACGGCTTGCTTTACCAGCCATAGAACCACGGAACTGTTTACGACGTTTTACTCTTTTTGGCATTAACATTATTTATCGCTCCCTTCCTTGTTAGATTTAGTAGGAAGTACCTCGCCTTTGTAAATCCATACTTTGACACCAACTTTACCATAAGTTGTATCTGCTTCTGCGAAACCATAATCGATATCTGCTCTTAATGTCTGAAGCGGAATCGTACCATCGCTATAGAACTCTGTACGAGCCATATCTGCACCACCAAGACGTCCGGATACGGATGTCTTAATACCCTGTGCGCCAGCCTTCATGGTTCTGCCCATGCAGGACTTCATTGCACGTCTGAAGGAAATACGATTTTCTAACTGCTGTGCAATATTCTCTGCAACCAACTGTGCATCTCTGTCAGGTCTCTTGATTTCCTTAATGTCTACAAGAACTTTCTTATTGGTCAACTTAGAAAGTTCCTTCTTTGTTACTTCGATCTCTGCACCGCCTTTACCGATTACAACACCCGGTTTAGCTGTATAGATGATTACCTTTACTCTGTCGGATGCTCTTTCGATCTCAATCTTAGCGATACCGGCACTGTATAATTTCTTCTTTAAGTATTTTCTGATGTTATAATCTTCTACTAAGAAATCAGAAAACTCTGCATCAGCATACCATTTGGAATCCCAATCTTTAATAACACCGACTCTTAAGCCGTGTGGATTAACTTTCTGTCCCATGTTGTTCTCCTTCCTATATGATCCTATCTTTCATCAAGAACGATGGTAATATGGCTCATTCTCTTTTCGATTCTGTAAGCTCTACCCTGTGCTCTTGGTCTTACTCTCTTCATGGTAGGTCCTTTGTTTGCATAACACTCAGCAACATAAAGGTTCTCCACATTCATGCCGTTGTTGTTCTCTGCATTTGCGATCGCAGATTCCAATAACTTCTTAATAATGCTTGATGCATATCTCGGATTATATTCCAGAATAGCAAGTGCTGTTGCTACATCCTTTCCTCTGATGGCATCCAATACGAAACAAGCTTTCTGTACAGACACTCTTGCGTAAGATAATTTAGCTGAAGGTCTTGTATCTTTGTTCGCATTTCTTTCTCTCTTTATCTGGGATCTATGTCCTTTAGCCATAGATTAAAACCTCCTTTCAAATTAGCGAACTTTGGACTTCTTCTCGTCCTTATCATGTCCTCTATAAGTTCTGGTTGCTACAAACTCACCGAGTTTGTGTCCAACCATATCTTCTGTAACATATACCGGTACGTGCTTTCTTCCGTCATGAACAGCGATTGTGTGTCCAACGAAGGAAGGGAAAATTGTAGAACGACGGGACCAGGTCTTAATAACCTGCTTCTGTCCTGCTGCATTCATAGCATCTACTTTCTTCAGTAAGCTCGCATCTGCAAATGGTCCTTTTTTCAGTGATCTAGCCATGATCTTTCCTCCTGTTTCTATTTGATAGCTCTACCGTCTCTTCTTCTTACAATCAGCTTGTTAGAAGCTTTCTTCTTCTTACGTGTCTTCAAGCCGAGTGCCGGTTTACCCCAAGGTGTGCATGGACCGGGACGACCGATCGGTGCTCTACCTTCACCACCACCGTGCGGATGGTCGTTAGGGTTCATAACGGAACCACGAACTGTAGGACGAACGCCCATGTGACGTTTACGGCCTGCCTTACCAATCTTGATCAGGTTGTGATCTACATTGCCAACCGTACCAACTGTTGCTCTGCATACGATCGGAACCATTCTCATTTCACCGGATGGAAGTCTTAATGTGGCATATTTGCCTTCCTTAGCCATCAGCTGTGCACTGTTACCAGCGGAACGAACCAGCTGTCCGCCCTTGCCGGGATATAACTCAACGTTGTGAACCAGTGTACCTACAGGGATCTCAGATAAAGGTAAGCAGTTACCTGTTCTGATTTCTGCCTCAGGTCCGTTCATAACCTTCATACCATCTGTCAATCCTTCAGGAGCTAGAATATAAGATTTCTGACCGTCCTCATAACAGATCAATGCGATGTTTGCTGTTCTGTTCGGATCGTACTCGATACCGATTACAGTAGCAGGAATACCATCTTTGTATCTCTTAAAATCTACATTTCTATATAATCTTCTGCTTCCGCCGCCATGATGTCTGACAGTGATCTTACCCTGATTGTTACGTCCTGCATTCTTCTTAAGAGAAGTACAAAGAGCTTTCTCAGGAGTCTTCTTTGTAATCTCAGAGAAGTCAGAGCCAGTCATGTTACGTCTGGAAGGTGTATATGGGTTATATGTCTTAATTCCCATGATTGTATCTCCTTTTCTTATTTGATATCACGCTTGTTATGCGTATATTACGCTTAGTGCCTTCGGCACACGCGGGAAGAATCGCTTCGCAATTCTTCTTAGAGTCCCGCAAAGATTTCAATATCCTTGCTGTCCTCAGTTAACTGTACGATAGCCTTCTTGGTCTTAGCTGTTTTGCCGTATACCATACCGCGTCTCTTTGTCTTACCATCCATGTTCATGGTGTTGACGCTTGCTACCTTTGTTCCCTCGAACATTTTCTCAACAGCTTCTTTGATCTGAGTCTTGTTTGCTTCCGGATGAACTAAGAAAGTATATTTCTTTTCGCTCATGCCTGCCATACTCTTCTCTGTAATAACCGGTTTGAGGATTACATCATAATACTGAATTGCTGCCATTATGCATACACCTCCTCGATCTTTGCTACGGCATCCTTGGTAAGCACTACCGTGTCACCCTTTAAGATGTCATATACATTAATGTTATCAGCTACTGCAGTAGAGATTGTAGGAAGATTTCTTGCGGAGATGATTACATTGTCATCTTTCTCGCCGAGTACTACGATTGCTTTCTCTACTTTTAAATTATCCATAACGTTCTTGAAATTCTTTGTCTTGATCTCATCGAGTTTCAGTTCATCAAGAACAATCAGTTTGTTCTCCTGTACTCTGCTTGTCAAAACAGATTTCAGAGCTGCTCTCTTCTCTTTCTTATTTAATTTAAAAGAGTAATCTCTCGGACCCGGAGCGAATACAACACCGCCGCCTGTCCACTGGGGAGCTCTTGTTGAACCCTGTCTTGCATGGCCTGTTCCTTTCTGTCTCCAGGGCTTTCTACCACCACCGGATACTTCGGAACGTGTCTTTGCTTTCTGAGTTCCCTGACGTTTATTAGCAAGTGTCTGAACAACTGCCATGTGTACAAGGTGTTCATTGATTTCAACACCAAATACCGCATCGTTTAAGTCCATCTTGCCGACTTCTTTACCTTCCATATTATAAACAGATACGTTTGCCATCTGAATGGTCCTCCTTTCATCTGTGACTCATGTCACTATTTCGCATCAACCTTAGTTGTCTCTTTGATTGTTACTAAGGCTTTCTTAGGTCCCGGTACAGCACCTTTTACAAGAAGCAGATTCTTTTCTGCATCTACTCTTACTACTGTAAGATTCTGAACTGTAACCTTTACGCAGCCCATGTGTCCCGGCATGCCTTTGCCTTTAAATACGCGGCTCGGGGAAGAACATGCACCGTTGGAACCCTGATGACGATGGAATTTAGAACCGTGAGCCATAGGTCCTCTGTGCTGACCGTGTCTCTTGATAGCACCCTGGAATCCCTTACCTTTGGAGATTGCAGTTGCATCAACTCTGTCGCCAGCCTCGAAGATATCAGCTTTGATCTTGCTTCCAAGTGTGTACTCTTCAGCATTCTCTAACTTGAACTCTCTGATAAATCTCTTGCAGGAAACGCCTGCCTTATCAAAGTGGCCTTTCTGAGCTTTGTTAACACCGTGTCTGTGAATTACTTCTTTCTTACCACTCTTGTCTTTGTTGACAATCTTTTCTTTCTTGTCTACAAAACCAACCTGTACAGCACTGTAACCGTCATTCTCAACAGTTTTAACCTGTGTTACTGCACAAGGTCCAGCCTGAAGTACGGTAACCGGTGTTAATGTACCGTCTTCGTTGAAGATTTGAGTCATTCCGACTTTTGTTGCTAAAATAGCTTTCTTCATTTCCTTTACCTCCTGTTATTCTACAGCGGATTCCGATTTCGGAATCATACTAGTAGGGGTCTTATTTGTTTTTCATCTTAATGTCGATATAAACACCTGCAGGCATCTCTAATCTCTGTAAAGCATCAACCGTCTTGGGTGTAGGCGTGATGATGTCGATGAGTCTCTTATGAGTTCTCTGCTCGAACTGTTCTCTGGAATCTTTGTATTTGTGAACCGCTCTAAGAATTGTAACTACTTCCTTTTTAGTAGGAAGCGGTACAGGTCCACTCACCTGAGATCCGTTCTTCTTTACTGTTTCGATGATTTTTTTTGCAGATGCATCAACTAACTGATGATCATAGGCTTTAAGTGTAATTCTCATTACTTGACTTGCCATAAAAAAAGTCGCCTCCTTTTCGCACTTTTAAGGTTCTAAGTACGACAAGCGGTGACTGTACACTCTCCCGTGTGTATCGCATTGATGTTCACACGTCGTTTCCGGTATCTACCAGACATTATTGCTTGTACAGTGACTTGTCGTCAGTTTCCTAACTTGACATTCGCTCCACGGAAAACCTGCCACGAAGGCAGCAACCTCACGCTTCATAGCTATCATGCCACAGCAATGACTAGTATATATGATGTTTCGTATAAAAGCAATAGGAGATTTTTAAAAAAGATTGTTTTTTTTTCAATACAATCCATGGCCTCTTATGTGTTGTTTCCACTCTAAAAGTATGATATACATATTATATAGAAGAAACACAGCGAGGAGATACTATATGTGGATTGCAGATAACTGGAAAGATTATGAAGTAATAGATACCTCAAACGGCGAAAAGCTCGAACGTTGGGGCGATTACCTGCTGGTACGCCCTGATCCCCAGGTCATCTGGAATACGCCAAAGGAGCATAAAGGCTGGCATAAGATGAATGGTCATTACCACAGGAGTTCCAAAGGTGGCGGTGAATGGGAATTTTTTGATCTGCCCAAGGAATGGCAGATTCATTATAAGGAACTTACCTTCAATCTTAAGCCTTTCAGCTTCAAACATACAGGACTTTTCCCGGAGCAGGCAACTAACTGGGATTGGTTTTCTTCTATAATAAAGGAAGTTCACAGACCTGTCAAAGTTCTGAATCTGTTCGCCTATACCGGCGGCGCCACTCTCGCTGCTGCCGGAGCCGGTGCCAGCGTCACTCATGTAGATGCCTCTAAGGGAATGGTTACCTGGGCAAAGGAAAATGCTGTTGCATCCGGGCTTTCCGATGCTCCGATCCGCTGGCTGGTGGATGACTGTGTTAAATTCGTAGAACGGGAAATCCGCCGCGGCAACACCTATGACGGCATTATCATGGATCCACCCTCTTATGGTCGTGGTCCCAAAGGAGAAATCTGGAAGATAGAAGAAAGCATCTTCCCCTTTCTGGAACTTACCGCCCAGATTCTGTCGAAAGATGCTTTGTTTTTCCTTGTCAACTCCTATACCACAGGTTTACAACCTGCCGTGCTGACCTATATGATCAATACTGTACTGGTGCCACAGTTCGGCGGCCGCGTAGAAGCCTCTGAAATCGGTCTTCCGGTCAGCTCAAACGGGTTGGTTCTGCCCTGCGGTGCTTCCGGACGCTGGCTGCGATAAACGACTATGGCATAACTGCCGCCATGAGAATAATCGCAATCCAGAATAAAAATACCAACGCCAGCATAATGGCATAGAAAATCAGGTATGCTTTAAAAAAGTTAGACTTACTCTTCTTCTCCGTCTTGCTGAAAGCAAATACAAACATCATAATAATATTTACACACGGAATCATCATCAGCACAAGTGCCAGTACCCACTCACCGACCTTAACCGGTTCTTCCAGCTCCAGTTGAGAATCATTATATGGATTCATCTGCTGATAGGGCTGATAATTATTATAATTGTTATAGTTCTGATAGTTGCTTCCTGTGTAATCATTGTTGTAACCGGGATTCTGATATACAGGCTGTTGATTCTGTTCCTGTCCCGTTAAATCATTCTGATTCGGATACATATTATTTCCGTCCATTTTTCCTCCATTCTGAAGCAGTTTCTTAGAAGTCTTCTTTCCTCTTACGTCTCTATTGATTACATAATTCAAATACGGGGCTATTGTATCATAATATTCCCCACTCGTGTAGTACCTGTTGATAAAATGGGAAAAATCTTGCCAGCACGTTGTCTTCGGAATAAACACAGGGTATTCGATTGGGGAAATACAGATACATCCGAACACAAAAGACAATACATAACACCACAGCCATCAGAATAAGCAAGCCCTGTATTCCCTTTACCTTTCTTCCCAGAAAATAACGGTTTACCACAAAATCAACCGCTATCACGGCAATCAAATAAATAACAGGATTCATCTCCCATGCCTGCTGCCATCTGCCGGTTAGTAAATAGCCTGTTGCACGGGTAAGACCACACCCCGGACAGGGAAAGCCTGTTATAATAACGACGGGACAGAATGCATGGAAGATCACATTGACTGCAACCATATATATCATGAAAAGCACCACTGCCATTCCATACTCTCTTATGTCCTTCCAAAGCCGTCCTGCAACCGTCCTAATATATTGCTTCATATCGTCTCCATTCAAAGCATCCTTGAAAACCTATTCCAAATACAGTCTTTCATTCCGAAAACACTTGAAAAAAGCTTCCACCATCAGGACATTCACACTACTCCTGCTTTACAATCTTAATAATTCGGCTGGTTCCGAGTCTGTCGGCTCCCAATGCCAGAAACTTCTCTGCATCTGCCATAGACGCAATACCTCCGGCAGCCTTGATCTTCACATCAGTTCCTACATGCTTCGCAAAAAGCTCCACATCCTCAAAGGTTGCTCCGGCAGTAGAGAATCCGGTTGATGTCTTGATATAATCGGCACCTGCACTTGTCACTACCTGACACATCTTAATTTTTTCTTCCTCAGTGAGAAGACAGGTTTCAATAATAACCTTCAGGATTTTGCTGCCACAGGCCTTTTTCAGAGTACGGATTTCTTCCTCCACCGCATCAAATTTTCCGTCCTTGACCCAGCCGATATTAATTACCATGTCTATTTCGTCTGCGCCGTTCGCCAGTGCATCCTTCGTCTCAAATTCCTTACAGGCAGTAGTCGCATAGCCATTAGGAAATCCAATCACAGTACAGACCGCCATCTTATCCTGTACATAATCCTTTGCCCGCTTTACATAGGCTGCCGGTATGCATACCGATGCCGTTCCATAGGTTATGGCATCGTCACAAATCTGCTTAATCTCCTCCCAGGTTGCCGTCTGTGCCAACAGGGTATGATCTACATGCTTCAATATTTCTTTGCTGTCCATCCTTGTTCCTCTCTCATCTACTGATATGGCTATCTGCACCATACAGTCACTCTGTCTGTTTTATCCTAACATTATTATAGGAAGAAAGGAAGCCTCTTTTTTATAAAACTCTACCCTTTAGGGAGACTATTGCCCCAATTGTTCCTTAATCACCTTCCATTCCTCCACCAGCCGTTCCAGAGAAAATGCCGCATTGGCCGGGCTGGTAGAAGGAAGCTTCACAATTTCCCGACCATACTCCGGATAAATATACTTCTGATATAATTCATAGGATTTGCTGCCATTTGCATAAACTGCCCGTATCTGTGCTTTTTCAAAAATGGGTGTCAGATCATTAGGCACCACATTCTGGATACTGGCATCAGAAGATCCTGTAATATCACAACTCCCGATGACATCCCACACGGCAACATGATGCTCCAAAAGCATCGCCTTTTTCTCTTCAATCGTCTCCGGCACCGGGCAGCCCAGAATACATGCCATCACTTTCCAGAAACGATTCTGTTTATGCCCATAGAAAAATTGCTGCTCCCTTGACTTCACGGAAGGGAAGCTTCCCAGAATGAGTATTTCTGATGCTTCATTATATAAAGGCGGAAACGGATGCGCTATCATATCTGTAACCTCTCTCTGTATATATTTCTTCCCTCAGGTCGCTTATCATTCCAAACTTCTCATCCACTTTTTCCTGCAGAATATCACAGCTGAGATCAGCAGCCTGATCACCTCTTCTAATGATAACACAAAATACACATAAGGGATTTCCAATTTCCACACAAATGCAGCCAGAAGTCCTAACGGCACACCAAAGATCCAGGTTCCGATCAGATCGATCCACATCACATATTTCGTCATACCGCCGCTTCTGATAATGCCGCCGCCCAGAATCATATTCTGTACCTTAACCGGTGAGATGATAGCAAACGCAATCAAAATCTGATAGGAAACTGCCTGTATCTGTGGAGCCACATTATAAATAGCTACATAATATCTGCCAAGCAGAATCAGAAGAAGCGATAAAATCACAGAACCTGCCAGACCGCATTTCATCAGTTTCTTGGAATCTCCATATGCTTTTTCGTAAGCTTCTTTGCCAAGAGATTTACCGATCATAATGCCTGCTGCCTGAGCAATTCCGCTAAGTGCACCGATCATTAATCCCTGTACCGGCCCGGTCATCGTCATAGCCGCACAAGGATCGGTTCCCATATTACCATAAATTGCCGCATATACATTTTCGCCCAGACTCCACCCAAACTCACATATCAGGATAGGTGCCAGAATACCGATATACTGTTTTCTGCCCACTCCGCTCAGGCGAATATCAAACGTTAACCTGATGTTTTTCCTATGAAGCTGCCACAGAAAAATACACAAAGTCAGTATGCAGGATCCCACCTGGGCTATCACACTGGCAACGGCAGCGCCCCGGACCCCCATAGCCGGGCAGCCAAGCTTACCAAAAATCAGCAGATAATTCAGCCCTGTATTCAGAATTACCGACAGAAAGCTTGCCACCAACGGCACCACCGCCGCGTCCACACACCGCAGAAGCACTGCCATCATAGTCGTTAATGCCATCGGAATAAAGGAGTAAGAATATAAACGAAGATAATCAACTGCCAGTGCACCTGTTCCACTGTCCTTTGTATAAAGCGACATGATCGGCCCCGGACACAGATTGCATACAGCCATAAAAAGGACTGCAATCAAAGTACATACCAGCAAATTGACATGAAAGCTTTTCGCCAGTTCTTTCTCATTCTTCTGCCCTACATACTGAGCAATCATGATTCCTGCCGCCACAGCTACCGCGCCCAGTACCACCGAATAGATGGAAGCGAACTTGCCGCCTAACCCGATTCCGGCAATACTGTCACTGCCCAGCTGTCCAATCATAATCTGATCAATCATGCTGAATGAGGACTGCAATAAAGATTGCAGTGTGACCGGCAGTGCAATGCTGATCAGCGCACCTCGAAATGTATTTTCCCTTATGCCTGCATTATCTTTCTTAAATGTTTTACTTTTCTGCTTTCTACTCATATATAGGCTCCTCCCTGACACTGTCCCTTATTACCAGATGCACCGGCAGTTTCTGCATGGTCGCCTCACAGTGGCCTTCTTTCAATTCCTGTATTGCCTTGACTGCCGAACGTGCACGCTCCGCCGCATCCTGACCGACCGTAGTGAGTCGCGGATGACAGTTCTCACACAATGCATTATTATCGAATCCGATTACCGAAATATCTTCCGGTACAGATATGCCATGTTCCTGCAGGAAATGTATCATCTCAATCGCATAAACATCTGATACTGCAAAAATTGCGCTATGGCAAAGTATCATCTGCATATGCTCATCATAAAAAAACTTTCTGGATTCCCTTTGCATCGGTATCTGTAAAAAGGAGATCTCGCCCTCCCTAAGTCCCGCACCGCAGCCTTCAATTCTTTCCCTGTCCATACAGGTATAGTTATCAGCAATACAAAGCACCTTCCGATGTCCCATCCGGTACAGGTACTCTCCTACCTGACGTCCTCCGTCATAATTATCTATGGTAAGATTGCATATTTTCTCCGGATTTTCAAAGAATCCGTCATACACCACAAAAGGTATGTGCATCTTCTCCCGCAGCTTCTGATAATCTGCTTCACAAAATCCTATCAGCACCATACCATCCATATTCCACATGGAAGCCAGCCGTGCCACCTCATTCCAATCCGTGGTTGCCCTTACCATCATAAAATAGCCGCTCTTCTCCAGTTCAAACATCAGGGCATTCAGAGATGAGGCCACAAAGGCATCCTCCAGTACTTTTCCTTCATACTTGATATGATCATTAATCACAACACCAATGATGCGCGAATCATTCTGCGACAATAAAATTCCCGCCATACTGGGAATATACTGCCGCTCCTCTAATAATTCCTGCACCCTCTTCACTGTCTCGTCCGAAATCTTCTTCGTCTTGCCATGAATCACGTTGGAAACCGTTGCACTACTCAGTCCAAGCTCTTCGGCAATATCAGCAATTCTTACCCGTTGTGCCATACCAATAACCATACCTTTCTCTCAACTGGTAAACATTTACGTGTACTACGTACGCATTGTACCCGGCGCTAATATGTTTTCTGTATCTTAAGTGTAATAGCAAAACAGCGCAAACACAATAGGTTAAACGCATAACCCATTACAAAAATCAAAGGCTGGACGGCGACCGTTTTTATGAATAATGACAAAAAAGATCTCTGCCAATTACCAATAGCAAAGATCTCTTTCCTAATTATTCTACCTTTCCGAGCGTTCTACTTTCCCAGTTCCCAGAATGCCACTGCACTGGCTGCAGCCACATTTAAGGAATCAACCCCGTGCGCCATGGGAATTCGAACCGTATAATCGCAGTTTTCTATCGTAGAGGCTGCCAGGCCATCCCCCTCCGTTCCCAGAATGACTGCCAGCTTCTCTTCCTCCTTAAGCCGTGGGTCATCTATGCCGATGGAGTCATCCCGCAGTGCCATGGCAACCGTCTTAAATCCCAGCTCATGGAGAATCTTCTGCCTATCCTGTTCTTCCAGATAAGTCCAGGGTATCTGAAATACTGTTCCCATACTGACACGAATCGCACGACGGTACAACGGATCGCTGCAGGCAGGAGTCAGAAGCACCGCATCCATATTAAGAGCCGCGGCAGAGCGGAAAATCGCGCCCACATTTGTGGGATTGACGATATCCTCCAGCACGGCAATCCTGCGGGCATGCGCACATACTTCCTCAACCGTGGGCCGTTTGGGCCGATACATAGCACATAGCATACCTCGCGTCAATGCAAAACCGGTAAGACGTGTCAGGACATCAAAAGGTGCCGTATACACAGGAATTGTTTCACACCTTTCCAGTAATGCCTTAGCCTGTGTCTCTATCTGTTTGTCCTCCACCAGAAAGGAAATCGGCTGGCATCCCGCATCCAGCGCACGTTCAATGACCTTAGGGCTTTCCGCAATGAAAATACCACTGTCAGGCTCATAGATACGCAGAAGCTGTACCTCCGATAACCGGGCATAAATATCTAATTCCGGAGCATCGAAATCTGTTATTGCTATGATATCGGACATAAACCAATCCTCCAATGCTTACTGTTCCTTACAGTTTTTCCTATGCGCTTTGAGCTTTTTCATTGCCCATACATAATGACTCGCCGTAGCACTGACAAAATAGGAGCCTACTGTATTATTTCCTGCCCAGGAGAAGACACCCCTTGAAAACAATTCTTCATTGGAAAAAGTTTCTGCCAGCTGCATCACTTTCTTATGGGACTCAGCAAGCATTTCTTTCGCTTCTTCCGGTGTTGTGCTCTGATGCTTCTTCCAAAAGAACGCATTCAGATCTCCATAGGTTTTCCAGTTATACGGTTTCGGCAGGAAAGGTACTTGATCCCCCTGTCTGTTTGACTCAACCCAATGAAGCAAAAGCTGATGCCACTCATAGAGATGAATCAAAACATCCCGAAGATTTTTATCTCTTTGCCAATGCGCTTCTTTCTTTTTCTCATCTGCTGAAAAATCAAAAGAAGTGGATAACTCCTTCTCCGTCAACGAAGCAATAAGCCTGTTCATTTCCTCATAATTTTCATTTGCCGCACTAATCAAATCTGTTTTTGTAGCAGGTCTGCCCATATTTTCCTCCAATCCGAAGCGTTTATGCTTCTACCATCCTTAGAATCCATTCTACCGGAGAAATATTGACATCCTGTGTCATGGTTTATTTTTTTCATAAATCAAACGCGCCTGCTCTGCAACAACATCTCTTAAATGAGCCGGCGAAAGGATCTCCACCTGAGGTCCGAAGGAAAGCAGGAAGCCGATAAGCCACCCGTCTTCCGGCATCTGTGCAGACACAATAAAATCTCCGTTCTCCTGACGTTCCACCTGGGACTTATCGAACTCATCATAAATGCGGTATGCCATCTCTTTCGGAAAATGAAGCGTGACGGAAACCTCTTCCTGCCGGGAGGGGTTCTCCTGTTCCGGAAATACGTGTGGAATAAAACTTTCATCCAGAATGGTACAGTCTAAAATACGTGTCAGTTTGAAGACACGATAATCCTGCTTCTTAGTACAGTAGGCTTTCAAATACCATGCCCTTGCCTTGTATATCAGTTTAAGGGGCTGAATGATTCTTTCACTGACAGATTCATAGGCACCTGCATAAGTTATCTTCACACATTTGCAGTGCATCACAGCTGATTTCAACACTTCAAATTTCCTGTTATCATCCTGCCGGTCGCCCCATCTGGAGAAATCCACCTCCAGCCAGTTCCCGGAGCTGACATGGAAAAGAGCAGAAAGCTTATCCAGTGTCTCTCCATTATGGATGTATTGTGTGGCACTTAAGCTCTGCAATGCCGTGAGTATCTCCTGCTTTTCCTTTTCCGACAGTACGGCCCTGTCTAAAACAAAATCATTCATTAAATAGATTCCGCCATTTCGTCCGGTCTCTGCATAAACAGGAATCCCTGCTCCGCTCAGTGCATCGATATCCCTGTAAATCGTTCTGACTGACACCTCAAATTTCGCTGCCAGCTCGGGAGCTGTTGCATGACCCTTATCAAGCAGGTAATATATAATTTTGAACAATCGGCTTTCCTGCACTGTGCTCCTCCTGATATACGATAAACAATTTATGTGCATAAATAGATCAAATTTAACTCTATTATGTAATTGTATCATATAATAGGAAGACTGCATATGATCCTACAATCTTTTAACAGCATCCATGGCAAGCTCGGAACGTTCACATTCCTCTGCGGAAAGCGTAATCTGATAACAATAAGGACTTCCTTTCATATATTTTGCCGCATAGCTCAATCCATTTGTTTTTTCATCCAGAAACGGCTTATCGATCTGATTCGGATCGCCCAGCAAAATAATCTTCGTTCCTTTTCCTGCCCTTGTAATAATACCCTTTACCTGATTGGGTTTCATATTCTGTGCCTCATCTATAATCAGATATGTTTTGGCGATGGAACGTCCTCTGATAAAATTCAATGCTTCTGTCTGGATAATGCCCCTCTCAAAAATTTCATCTATCTTATCGGTAAGCATCATCTCATTTTTATACCGTTCAGACTCGTCAGAATCAAGTATCTGCTCCAGATTATCAATAACAGGTCGCATCAGAGTTGCAATCTTCTCCTGTTCACTTCCGGGCAGGAAACCAATATCGTCGTCAAACTGGGCATTAGGTCTGCATTTTTTATAGACCAAAGGAAGTATTCTACCATTTTCTACCCTGCCTAGAATATTCCGGTAACTCTCCAGAAGTCTTACTGCCTGTCTGGCATTGGCACCTTTTTCGCCATCGGCTTTTTTGAGTGCATCCAATTCTTCCACAACCACAAGCGGAATAACCAGATCATTATCCTCAAAATGCTCTATGGCATAAGGCGATTGGATCAGGACATTGGTATCAATTACATAGGTTTTCTTCATTCAACTTTTCATTCCTTCCGACTAATCTTTCTATAAAACTTTGCTGCCATTGGCAGTCAGTTTAAACCGTAAGCCCAAAATTTCCGCCGCCTGCCGATACGGCATCCGTGGCACCACCGGTGGATTCATCATGATTGCCTATAGCTGACACGAGTGTCACTCTGCCTTCTAAGGAAATATCTGTATCTTTCAACAGATCATTCGCAAGAATTGCCCCATATTCCGCATGATGGGAACGATTGACCGCATTGCCTATGTCATGCATAAATCCTGCCATTTGGGCCAGTTCTATTACCTTTTCTTTATATTCCAGCTTTCTTAAAATGTAACCGACACGCTCTGCCACTAAAGTGCAATGTGCCTCCGAATGATCCGTATATCCCAGAATTCCCAGATTATCATTTCCTTTTCTCAAAAAAGCAAGTATCTCTTTATCTTTCTTAATATCTTCAAACTTCAAAATCCTTTTCTCCTTATAACCTCTTTACTTAACTTTAGTATTTTTCCCAAAACACAAATACCACATCCAAGTAAAGGTCACGTAAATATTCTGTAAATTAAGAAATATTTCTCTTTCCCCGTATTTCCATTTTTGCTATACTATGAGGAGACTTTATAAAGGAGAATGCTCTTATGCCCCGTAAGAAAAAGACTGACGTAAAACGTCTCATTGAATTATTAAACGAAACCTATGGAACAGAATATAAATGTTATTTGAACTATCAGACTCCGTTTCAGCTACTGATTGCTACAATGCTGAGCGCCCAATGCACGGATGCCAGAGTAAATATCGTAACTAAGGATCTATTCGTGAAATATCCGACAGTTGAAAGCTTTGCGAATGCAGATCTCAAAGAATTGGAAAAAGATATCTTTTCCACAGGATTTTATAAGAATAAGGCTAAAAATATCATTGCCTGTTCCCAAAAGCTATTAGAGCTTTATGATGGAGAAGTGCCATCAGATATTGAAAAGCTAACCGCCCTTGACGGTGTTGGCAGAAAGACAGCTAATGTAATCCGGGGAAACATCTTTCATGAGCCCAGCATTGTCGTAGATACCCATGTAAAGAGAATCTCCAACAAGCTGGGACTGACTAACAGCGATGACCCCGTAATAATCGAGAAAGAATTGATGAACATTCTGCCCAAGGAGCAGTGGATTCTCTATAACATTCAGATTATCCAGCATGGCAGAACGATATGCATTGCAAGAAAGCCTAAATGTTCAGAGTGTACTCTGGCAGAGGTATGTCCCTCCAGGGAAAAATTATAATATGTACAGCAACTATTTTATGCTCTTCTTCAACTCTATCTTATTTTCGTACATTTCGCTGTCAGCAACCGATATCGCCTCATCAATTTTTTCGCGCGTAAAATCATTGCAGACTGCAAAGCCATGAGCGACCTGCACCTTAAAGCTGTACCAATCTGCCTGATTCGCCTCATCAATTAACTGCCGGAAAATCGAGCGCCCCTTTTCATACCTATCCTGTAAGTCCGATCCCGTCATTAACACACAGAACTCGTCTCCACCGATACGGTATGCCTTTCCAAAATGTCCAAAGCTGTCTGCAATAATGCTGGCGGCAATTCTGATCAATTCATCCCCAAATTCATGGCCCTGCTCATCATTAACCGTTTTCAGATTATTCACATCCAGATATACAATACCAATCTGTTCCAATTCCTTTTCACTATGCACATACGCTTCCAACTGTTCCAGATATGCCGTTCTGTTTCCAAGCCCCGTCAGACCGTCAGAATACGCCAGCTTACTGATCAAGTCATATTTTAAGCCCTGCTCCACTATTTTATGCGCTTCAATCTGACTGCTGATAGCAAGGAATAAACAAAGTAGCAGCATACCAACGCGGACTAGTCCCGCTCTGTCCATACGATCTGCATGCATCGATCTGACTGCTTCCGCAATTCCCAGTATCCATAAAGAACAGATACCTGAAATCTGCAACACACAATTTAAGATTGGTTTTTTCTCTTTCTTCAGCTTGAGCAGCATACGAATAACCCATACGAACAGTACAAAATCTGTAGTCATCATAAGTAAAACTGCACCATTGAGCATATGATGTAAATCTCCGGTATTACTATACTGAACAGCCACACACAGCAATATGTATCCTACATTAATATAGCCTAAAATCCGCATTCCTTTATATTTGAAAATCTGATATTCACAATCCAAATACATCAGGAGGGGCATACTGTCAACCACCATAAGCATATTATCGATAAGCTGCAGTATTCTCATATCGCTGACACAGAATTGTAATATATTGGTCTCTATCATACTCCATACGCCTGTCAGAAAAGCAAAGACTCCTACCCAGAACAGACTATGATTCTTCTTGGCACGTCCATAATAGGGAAGCAGATCAATTACTACCAATACTATACCTATCAGAATGAGTAATGCACTGACTATAATGCCAGACATATTGTCCTTAAAGAGTCCCAGGATAATCTCTGCCTTATCTCCAAGCAACAGAGAGTCCACCGTAATGGTATTCGTATCATAAACCATATAAATCTGCAATTCCAGACATTTCGAGGAATCCTTTGGATGAATCGTCAGCATATTCCAAAGATTGCCGGGCGACCTGTTATATAATTCCGATTCAAACACAGATGTTTCATATAGAATTTCATCATCTGCCAATACTCGGGTGTACACATCCTTGGAGCGATATACCAGGCTGATATCAGATTCCATCCCGGGAAGCTGATAATAGATAGACAACACTCCGCTTTCTGCATCCATATATTCTCCCAGCTTCTTAACATCTGCCGGTTGCCTTCCTGCTTTGTCTAAAGTCCACGAAGCACTAATATCCTGATAGGATGCCTCTTTTGCCAATTGTGTCTGTCCTTGTCGGCCGATACAGATCAGAATGATTATCGCCAACATCCCCAACAGTCCTAAAATATATAATAAACCGATAATCCTCTCCCTTTTATGCAAAGTTCTTTTCATATACAGTCTCTCCACCCCTTACAATCATACGGAATTCTTTTCCCATCTCTCAAAATCATTTTATATCCCTTATAATCTTATCATATTCATAATGAAAACTCTATCAAAAACTAAACCCGTAAATGCAAACCCGTAAAACTGTAAGAACCAATTCACAGGCTTGCTAGTCTTTTTATTTTTCTCTATAATAGCAGTATAATACATACAAAAAATACTTCAACAACCGTTATTATGAGGAAATGAGGCAGGAATATGAATAGAAAATGGTGGCATGACAAAGTTGCATATCAGATTTACCCCAAAAGCTTTCTAGACAGCAACGGAGACGGTATCGGAGACTTACGGGGAATTATTTCAAAACTGGATTATTTGAAAGAGCTGGGAATTGATATTATCTGGCTTTCTCCTATCTATAAATCACCCTTCGTAGACCAGGGCTATGACATTGCAGATTATTATGCAATCGCCAAGGAATTTGGAACTATGGAAGAATTTGATGAATTACTGGCAGAGGCCAGGAAACGTGACATGTATATTATCATGGACTTAGTGATCAATCACTGCTCCGATCAGCATGAGTGGTTTCAGAAAGCATTGGATGATCCCTGCGGAGAATATGCCGATTACTTCTACTTCCGCAAGGGGAAGAATGGGAATCCACCAAGTAATTACCGTTCTTACTTCGGCGGTAACTGTTGGGAACCGGTGCCGGGAACTGACCAATATTATCTTCACATGTTTGCAAAGGAACAGCCGGACTTAAACTGGGAAAACCCAAAGCTGAGACAGGAACTCTACAAGATGGTAAACTGGTGGCTTAATAAAGGCTTAGCCGGCTTTCGCATTGATGCCATTATCAATATCAAGAAAAATCTGGACTTTCCTGATTTTGAACCCGATGGAGCAGATGGTCTGGCAAGTTGCTGGAAAATGGTGGAAAGCACAGACGGTATAGGAGAATTTCTGGAGGATTTAAAGAAAAATACGTTTCAAAAATACGACGCCTTTACAGTTGCCGAAGTATTTAACATGAAAGAAGGAGAGCTTGCCGAATTCATTGGAGAAGGAGGGCATTTTTCCACAATTTTTGATTTCAGCGCCCATTCTCTCACTGATGGAGATCACGGCTGGTATGATGCTCCACGTATTGACTTCAAGAAATGGCGTGAAACTGTTATTGATTCGCAGCTTACAGTACAAAAGTGCGGATTTGAAGCAAACATTATTGAGAATCACGATGAGCCGCGTGGCGTGTCCCGCTTCCTGCCGGAATATGCCCGGAACCCTGCCGGAACTAAAATGCTTGGAACCGTGAGTATTCTGTTACGGGGGATTCCATTTATCTACCAGGGGCAGGAAATTGGAATGCAGAATGCAGTATGGAACAGCATTGAAGAATACGACGATATCAATACCAAGGATCAATACCATATCGCAAGGGAAGCCGGACTTACCGATGAGGAAGCCATGGAAGTCTGCACAAGAATGAGCCGGGATAATGCCAGAACCCCTGTACAGTGGAGCAATCAGGCAAATGCAGGCTTTACCACAGGCACCCCCTGGCTCAAAGTAAATGCCAACTATAAGGAAATCAATGTAGCATGCCAGGAAAAAGATATGGATTCGGTGCTGAACTATTACCGAAAACTTGTGGCAGTGCGCAAATCACCGGAATACAGAGAAGTCTTTACCTATGGCAGATTTGTTCCGGTATATCAAAATACGGAAACCATTATGGCATATTACCGCGAAAACGAAAATCAAAGAATATTGGTTGCTGCTAATTTCGGTAAAGATATCGTAGAAATAAAACCGGAATATGCAGTTAAACGTGTCATTCTGTCAAACCGGAACAGATTGGAAAAACCGCGACAAATGCTGAGGATGGAAAGTTGTGAAGTGATTGTTCTGGAATGTGACACCGCTCGCGCTTAAGTGCATTATTTCTGTGCGTAAAGGGCATTGTGCATATCTTTACCTTAAACCACTTTTTACTCATGCAAGTACTAATATCCTTAGTTATAGCTTCTACCGAATATCTCCCAGTAGTTCCTCCAGCAGATTTTCTTGATAAGCTGCTATGCGTTTATCTTTCACACGTTCTGCTGTCTGCTGTAACAATGGATTCCCGATATTCTCCAATTTTGCCAGACCATTATTTCTGATTCTCTCCTTCGAGATGCTTGTCTCATAGTCTGCTGGCGACATCCGCCAGATATGAATGCGGTCTCCAAATTTCTGCCACAGCCGGTCTGCAATCCCGATTCCGTCCGAATCGATATCGCCACTGTAATAGACATCAGCACCACTATCAAGGATCAGTGGGATCAGCTCCAACGCCACCGCCCGAAGTTGTCCCGACGTACAGAGCAGTGTCAGATTATCATTTCGATGCTGCTTGAATTTATCAGACCCCACCTGTTTCTCTCTCCCTGCATGCTCCAACAGATAGCTGAAAACCATCTCGTTTTCTACCACATACACCCGGTCCCCTTCTGGTCGGACTCCGGTAATTCCCCTTAAATTTTCCATAGTAATAACATAGGGTTCCTTTAATCTGCAGAATGCATCATAGGCCGGATGCCAGCCATCTTTCGTCTGCAGATGCAGCCCATATGCATGTACCATCGAGGATACATTATCCGGCAAAATTCTAACAACATACAGCAGCTCCCGCCACTGATGTGCATTTACCGGCAATCCCACATTCCTCCAGTAACAGATTGCATTTATTAAAAGCTGTCCCGGGGCAGTGCCACGGTCAAAGTAATGGGGATTTCCGGATATTTTGGCGGCAAATACTGCCAATGGACATTCGCTACAAGTCCCTTCTGCACATTCCAGTTGTACAAGTGCATTTCCCACATTTTTTGCCAATATCTCTGCCTGCTGCCGGTCTTTTGTATATTCTCTAACCAACTGCTGATATCCATATTTTTTATCAGAGAGCATAGCTTGAATCCATAAAAACGCTATCGACTCACCGCCTGCATTTTTCAGGAAATATTCACAGATGCCATTAAAAAAGGCGCTTTTCTTTTTCTCCTGCTCCTCCTTTTCTCCCTGATTGGTGGAGAGCTTCTCTCCGAAATATGCTTCCAGCACTTCCTTCATATTCACCGGAGCAAAGCGAGTCCTCTGCAGCCCCTGCTCAAATTCTGCAAAAGAAAAGCAAATGTCCTGATCATAAAATACTTTTCCTATGATTCCGCCGATTGCCCGGCGCTCCTCCTCGGTCGTATCCTTTAGCGTGATGCGCCCAGCCACTTTCCCATAAGATTTCCATTTCTTTCGAAGCTCCCTCATGTATCTTTGATAGACTTTCTGGCTCTTAAAATATTTTGCACATTCTGTATTATTGCTCATCCAATATCCTTTCATGCCCGTTCCATGTATAGCGGATTACGGAAACCGTCTGGGAATTCTGCGGTCTTAGCAATTCTGCAATCCGAAGTCCCTTTACCGTCTCAAAGCAGCCCCACAACGCCTGGGAATTCATAATGTAATCAAAGTCCAGCTTATGGACAAGTTCAAACATACTGCTGATATTCTTATCATCCACTCCGGCAAATGCCTCATCCAATGCAATCATACGCGGATGATCCTTGTTTTCCGCTTTCTGGTACTGTGCATTGACCGCAGCAAAAAGAGGAACATACATTGCCATCGCCTTTTCTCCGCCACTAAACCTGTTAAAGGCAGCATTGGTCAAATGCTTTCTTGGTTCCTCGCCCCGTCGGAAAAACATCTGGAATGCAAACCACTTGCGATAATCCAGCGCATCCCTTACAAGCTCCATATAATTAATGACACCACCGTCTTCCTCAATCCTTTGTTTTTCCGTTCTGATTTTACTGCGAAAATGTGTGGCAACCTTTTCAATATCCTCTATCGTAAGCAGCGTGCGATCCCGAAGCAGAATCTGTTCCAACTCCACAGTGTCGAGCTCTGCGTCATTCTCCGCTTTCCGCGGTTTCCAATCTAACGAAAAACTTAGGCCCATGGACGTATCCATTTCCTTCATAAGCTTTGACATATCCGAAACCCATTTTCTGCTCTCCTCAATCCGATCCGTCAGCTGCTGACTAATGGTCTGGGACAGAATATCCTCAAACAGCTCCCGGTCCTTTTTCTGGATTAACAACTCCGTCTCTTCGATTGCCGTCTTTAAGATTCCGTAAAATTCCTCCAAATATACCTTTTTTCCGTTCCAAACGGATACCACACGCACACGCTTCCGAAGTACATTTGCTGTCTCTGCAGCTCCCGGTATGTTATCCACTGCCCCAAAGCAGTCCTCCAAAGCGGCGCCATAGCTTGCCAAACTGCCGTTATGGCGCTGGTACACCTGGTACAATGCATTAAGCATATCTCCGGATTCCCTGTTCTTATCATTCTCCCGTATCACGCCCACCGCTTCCTTGGCACAGTCAGAAAGCGTGCGGTTCCCCCGCTCGAATACAAGCTTAAGGGAAAGCTCCTCCTCGAAATAATTTCTGAGGAAAGTTTCCACAGCGATTGCCTGCTGCAGCTTCTCTTTGTCCTTCGGCTCGGATTCCAGTAGATTCTTAAGCTCCACATCCAGACGTACCAGTTCCTTACTTAACCGGTCATATTCCCCATTCAATCTCTCCAGCTCATCTTTGATCTCCTTTAACCGATTCGCCTTCTCGATAATATCCGGTCGGTTAAGATAATCTTCATACTGCTGAATCTGAATCTCGCATCCTTTGACTCTGGTACTGTAGCTTCGCTTTTCTGCGAAGGCATCGTCCATGGCCTGCTCATCGAAAGCAATTTGCTCCTCTTTATATCTGCAATTGCTACGCTCTGTCCCAAGCTGCAACAATTTTTCCCGCACCTCCTGCCAGATACGCTGATATTCCTCTATGGCACCGTTGACCTCTTCATAGGCTTCCTTTGTCCGTGCGTATGGGAACGGCTTGCACATCTGCAGCATAATCTGATACCGTCCGTTTTTCTGCTGTGCCAGGCTTCGCTCCTGTTCCTCCTTCTGGTCATACTGTACAATAATCATCTGCACTGTGAAACTACACTCTTTTTCTTTACCCAAAGCCTCATTGATACCGGAAAATCCCGGCAGACTCTGATACTCCTCCTGCAGGGTTTCCAGACGCCCCCTAATCTCTTCAATCTCCTTCTCAATACCTGACACAGTTTCCGTATATTCTTGAATTTGTTCCTGCAGGTTCCGGATTCTTTCTTCCTTCCGACGCTTTCTTGCAAGCAGACCAACAAACTCAGCCTCCCCGCTCTTATCCGCCTTTCCGACTAAGATACCCTGCCGAAAGCCTCCATCCTTTCCAAGATAAATGCCCTGTCCGCTGCCCTCTTTTTCGTAGATATTACTTAATATCCGGCCAACTGTCTCCCGGAGTCCGCCCTCCAGTTCTTCGCTTACAACCAGCCCCGCAAAACGGGAGTCTCCTTTTTTCTCCACATACAAAATCGTATCCAGAAACTGCGGACATGCCTGCCGAATCCTCTCAAAGTCCTCCGACGACACCACCAGTGCATCCAGAAGACCCATCCTCTGCAGCTGTGCCTCCAGCCTTGCACAGACCGCCGGCTCCATCTCCCCGGAAAATTCCACGGTTTTATAAAATGGGACTGCTGTGATACCTGCTTCCTGCAGGGCCCGTCGGGTCCGCCTTGTGCTTTCCTCTCTCTCCGGTTCCAGTTCCTCCTGACTTTGAACCTGCTCCAGTTCCTCCTTTGCCTGCTTCATAGCTTCGTTTTGGTGCTTAAGCTCATACTCCCTTTCACTTTTAACATCAACCAGCTCCTGACGCTGCTTTTCATAGTCTGCCCGCAGCAGTTCCTGCACAATTCCTGCATCCTCAACAGCCTGATACTGCCGGATTTTTTTCTCAACCTCCTTCATCACCTCTTCCTTCGGTTTCCACTGTCTGGAAGCTTTCTTTATATCAAAAAGCTCTGTAATCCACTGGTCAATTGAACTTACAACCTGCTCCTGTGCCACGTCCAGCTCCTGCTCTTTTACGATTCTCTGTTTTCTGAGCTGTTCCAACTCGCTTTCGAGCTCGTCATGCTGTCTTGCAATCTCTTCGTACTGTCGAATTGCCTTTTGGCATTCCTCTATCAGCTTCTTTTGCATATCCAGGCTTTTTACAATTTCGCCTGTCTTGTCATACTCCTCTGTTCCTATCAGCCGAAGAGCAGTCTCATGCTGATCCCACTGCAGGATGCCCTGCTGCTCCTCCAGTTTCTCCTTCTCTTTCAGCAACTCCTGCTGTCTTAATTCCAAACGTTCCCGGATTTCTTTCAGCTTCTGATCTCCCTCGCGGATGCGCTCCTTGCATCCCTCAATCTTGTTTTCCCATTTCTTCTCCTGCGCCTCAGCTTCCTGTCTGCTTTTCTTTGCCTGCTCCAGCTTGCGATCCATCTCTTCCAGGTCTGTATCCAGAAGTCCGTTTCGCTCAGTTTCTGCCAGCTTCTTTTTTTCCTCCAGTTCTTCTAAACAACACTGCTTACTCTCCCGGTCGCTTTCCATCTCTTTTCTCTTCTGCTCCTTGGCATCCAGCTGACTCTGTACTGTCTCGACCTCCTTCTTTTTGACAAGATAGGCCTGCGCTTTTTTTGCAAGCATATATTGATTGTAACGAATGTATTCATTTCGTATAACCTTAACATCGGCAAAGGCGCGGTTCAGCATATCCAGACTATCCTGGATCTCATCCATTTTTTCCATGGCATCAACCATGGCGCGCAAATCCTCGTCCGTCAGTGTCTGTAGGGAATCATTGAGAATCTCATACACCTTTGTGGGTTTGAATTCCTTGGACAGCTTCGGGGCACGCACTTTCACAAGAAGCTTGATGAACTGCTCATACTGATCTGCTTTTCGGAAGCCAAAAATATATTGATTGACATGCTTTTTGTACTCACTCTGGCTGTCCGTAAAAAAATTCTCCTCCCCCAGCTGCGCCTTCAATTCCCGTTTGTCATAAGGAATCTTCGTTGTCCCGACTTCCTTATACAACCACAGATCATAACCGATCCTGCGACCATCCAAGATAATAAATCCCCAGAAATCCATGGGTTTTCCGCGCTTTGCCCGCTGTCCAATTCCAATTGTACGACATTCCCCGGACTCTTCCTTTTGGAATTCCAAAAACAGATAGCCTGTGGCCTCATCCTTTCCTTCCTCGCCCAGAAAATAATATTCCATTCTTCGGTCACTGGAGCCAAATGGGTCCAATCTGCTCGGTGTGCGATCCCCATCCAACACAAAGGGGATAAAGCTTTGAGTCGTAATAGATTTGCCAGATCCATTCTGTCCGCGAAGAAGTAGCTTTCCATCTGCAAATTCAAAGTCTTCTTCATCATATAACCAAAAATTTACAAATCCAATTCGATTCATTTTCCAACGATCTATCAAGCCTTTGTACCTCCCTCAAAATTCTCCGGATAAAATCCTGTAATCCTTCCAACCGCCGGCAGTATGGTAATTTCATCTTCATCACATTGAAGCATCAGCCAGTCCTTCATGTATTCCAGAATGGTGTCCAGCAACTTGTCCTCATCCATCTCTCGAAATTCCTTACTCCATGCATCATTCCATTGATTACGGCAGTCCAGTACTATGTCCGCAAATCTACTCCGCGTCAGATATATACACTCATTGTCTTTCTTCTCTAATTTCCCATCAGCCAACTCTCTTTGAAGCTTTGCACACAAAAGCAATACTGCCTCTGGCAGCATAGCATCCCTCGGGTGCACGGCTCCATAGCAATCATCCGCATCCAGTGTAAAAAATGCTGCATTTTTATAGACATCCAAATTTCCACCCAAATTTTCACCCAGATATTTGGAAATCCATTGACGCTGATTCTTTAAATACAGTGCATCCGCATCCTCATTTCCTTCCCAGTAATATGCCGGGCAGACCGCAAGTTGTCTGTATACACGATTGATGCGCATGGTGCCCCGGTCTTCGTTTAACTCCTCAAAATCGGTCTTTTCAAAATCTTCCCAGGATTCATAGGAAGAAATATCAGTGGCAAAACTGGTGGCAAAATATTTGGAATAACCGGTATTTTCATACAGAACCTCCTGGCCCGCCTCCGCGCCAAACGCCTCACTGCTTCCCTCATACACGCGCAGCATCTGCAGTCTCTCCATATATTGCAGAACCCGCACCAGCGATTTCCTCTGAGTAAAAGAAGTCCAGTCGACCTCCATATAGCCCTTTAGCTGTGTCTCTACATAGTCAATCAGTTCAGATAAAAGGAACTGCTCCTGTTCCTCCTTATCCTCCAGATACATCAGGACAACGCATAAAATACAGTAATCCCTGATATCTGTAAACTCTGCAATTCCCATAAAGCTTTGAGCATGAGCCGGCCTCTTTTCCAACTTTAATAAATTCTCGGTGTGGAGCAGTTTCCAGCCCAGCTGCTCCCGAATGAATTTCTGAAAATTAGGGATATCACGTTTTACTTTATAATAAGTTTCCTTATCACTATCCTTACATATCCAAAAATTTTCAAACAGCGTTCTTACTTCATTCATAATGATTTAAACTCCAATATATATGCCGGCATGATCAATGCTCCATCTTCACAATCCAACACACAATTACCTTCTGCCCGAATCAACTGGTATTCCTGCCCGTACTCTGTCCTTCCCAGCTTCCGGGAATTCATATTCGCCTGGGAAATCCATTGCAAAAATGTAATCCTTGCATCTTCCGGAACCTTTTCCCTAATTTCAGAAAAAGTGATTCGGTTATCTTTTATGTAGCGCATCACAATCTCTTTTTGCTTTCTTGCATGCTGCAGATAGCTTTCTCGCTGCATCATTTTTTCCAGAGACTTATCTGCAAATCCCCTCCGTTCTTTTTTCTCCCGATAGCTTCTTGTATGGGGTTTTAACAAAAATTCTGCCGGCTCTTCCTCATACACACTGTTATTGATTGCATCCTCCTGGCGAGGCTCATTTGTCTTGAAATGCTGTATTTTCTGTATGCCAAAAACATGTGCAGACAGCTTGTGTGCCTCATCAAGATTTTCACATTTTAAGAATAATTCCATAAATTTACGATAATCATCTTTTCTGCTGATTCCCCAGTTCTGGATTTGAACGATCAAGGCCGCATTTTGAATAATACTTCGAATGACATCATTGGTAATTTGTAGAACTTTCTTGCACTCACAATCACGGCCGGGCATGTCAATAAACCAGTTTTTCAGAGAATTCCACTTGCCTATGACATTTTCCCTTATACTCGGCTCTGCATTTCCATGAATCTCTAAAAGTGCGTGCGGAATATCTAATTCACTCTGTACTACTTTCTCCAAAATGTCATTTTCCACAATTGAAATGTTTTTTACCAGTATCTGTTCAATTCGTCTGGAATGATGCTGCAATTCCTGTACAAACTCATTCAGATACTTGATAAATTTATCCTTGTGAATGACAAATTCCACGGATTTCATCAAATGATCCGTTTTTCCCGAATAAAAATCCCGAAGATAATCCTGATAATTCTGATTGAGCCGTTTAAAATCTTCCTGAAGCATACTCCACCATTCATTAATTTCCTTTAGTCCCGCGTGCTCCATCAGTTCCACATCCTCAAGGCCTTTCTCCAACCGAACAAAGAAATTTGTGGATAAATTCCCCGATTCCAAGAAAATATTTTCCAGCCTGACCGTCAGTCTCTCTATCTCAACCGCATACTCGGACATGGTATAGCGGTACTGCTTATTTTTGTAATCAGCAATAGTGTAAACCCGCCCCGGATCCTGAATCGGGGTGAGATTTTTCCATTTGACCAACGCATCCAAATCCAAAACCAACTGCTCCATGGAATAATCCGCAAAGAACTCATCCTGCCTGATTAATTGAAAAATATCTTCTTTATATAATTGAAAATGCATCTTTTCGTATTCCCGATAAAAACAACGCATGATTTTCCGATATATAGGTGCATTTGGCACAGACAAATAGGATGTCTCATGTATTGGATCAAAATGCTCCATTCTGTGTATTCCTCTCATATCAGTTTGTAATGATGCTATTATTATACTCTCTCTGTCGTTCTTCTAAAAGACCTACTTTTCCCTTTTAAGCAATTCTTCAATCAAGGATTTACTTATTGTTTATATATTGGAGAAAATATATGATATAAGGGACAAAAATTATTTTGCCCTTTCTATACTATCATAAGAAATTTAGAAACAATTTGAAAAACTGGGAAAGTGAAATCACTTTCCCAGAATAAGAATCTTAGTTATTCAACTAATGATCGCGATTACTCGATGATAGTAGCAACACGGCCTGAACCTACTGTTCTACCACCTTCACGGTCTGATTTGGTTGCGTTTAGAAACTTATTTGTTACGGTTTTTGCCGTTTTGTGACTCATTTTATGGGTA
>JBJELE010000048.1:0-4653 GCA_051878995.1 Lachnospiraceae bacterium
CTTCGAGGTTTTCTTTTATTCAATTGGCGTTATTTCTGAATTACAGGAATGCTCCCTGCTTATTGGTAATTCATAATACAGGAAATCCGTCCATCCGGTATTTTCTGCATAAAGGTTCTGTTTTCCCCTATATTCAAACCCAAGTTTTTCATACAGATGCTGGGCCGGAATATTCGATGCCAATGCATCAAGACGGATTGCTTTCTTTCCTTTTCCCTTTGCCAGAGAAATGATTTCTTCCATCATTCTTTTTGCTACACCTTTTCCCTGATATTCAGGAGCTACTGTAAGTATATGTAAGGAAGCCACCTCATCATCTTTCAGATTTTGACTCCAGACAACCTCATGATAATCTTCTCCCTGATACATTGTAATCCCTGTCATACCTGCCACATTTTGTCCATCCATAAATAAATACATTTCCTGCTTGTCTATATAAGCTTGAATCATTGCATCTGTAGGATGCTGTCCATAAATCCACCTTGCATGAACATTCATGTCTTTCGTGTGCTCAATTACCTCTAAATATTTCTCTCTGACCAATGCAAAATCGCCGGCTAATACCAATTGCATACTTTCTCTCTCCTATCTAACTAATGGCATTTTATTCGTTTCTCCAATCTGACAACTCCATATTCATCAGGCGTTGTAACACCATCCTTATATTCATACCCCATTTTGCGATAGAACTGTACCGCAGTTAGAGATGAGCCAACCTCGGTGCGCCATGCCCGGCAAAAATACTCATCTGATTCCAACGTCTCAATTATGCTTCTGCCAACACCTTTTCCCTGATATTCAGGTAATACAAACACAGAGAGCAGATAACTCTCCAAATGAGCCTCTTTCGCTCTCGAAAGAATGACTTCCGGGGAGTGACTTCTGATGTTTTCCTCAATGAATTCCGGAGAATAATCTTTTCTATTACTGATAGCAAGTGTAGTACGAATTACCTCTGATACTGCAAATTCCTCACCTTCCTGGAATTTACGAACGAATACAGGCTTCATGTTCAAGCCTCCCGCTTCAGAATCTACCCGCTATTTGATTCCATAGATACCCATTTGCATATAACTGCACCAAAATACATGAACATGCTCAAACCCCGTCTGTTTAAGCAGTTCAATATGCTCAGATACTGTGAGCGGAAAATAATTCACTCCGCATCTTAAATTGTGTGCTTTTGCTTCTGCCTCTGTCTTACCATGTCTCTGCTGGTATCTTCCCCATCTCAGAAGTTCCATGGATTTAACCGTCTCATCTTCCGATACAACATTTTCGAAGGAGATATAGATACCGCCCTTTTTCAGCGCCTTATATACCTTCTGTGTTGCTTCCTGTCGTTCCTCTCTCTGCATGTAGTGATGTGCCTGAATGGCTGTCACCACCTCAAAACAGGAAGCAAAATCAACCGATGCTGAAGTACCGCAGATATATTGAACACTGTGATTTTCCAATTTCTTCTTTGCCTGTTCCAGCATTTTCTCGGAAGGATCAACCAACACAAACTGTGGTTGGTGAAACCTCTGAAATACTACCTGTTCCAGACTTCCTGTTCCACATCCTAAATCAAGCCAGTGCAGTTCTGTATAATCACACTGCTCAATAACATCCATTGTTTGTTCATAAAACTGTGCATAGTATGGAATTGTATTAACTATTTCCTTATCATATACTCCTGCTGCCATCGGAGTTGTGTTGTCATTTTTCATATCCATATCCTTTCTTTGGCAAATATTATTACAGCTTTTCTAAATTGAAAAATACCTCTGCCAACCTAGCATATTGCCACAAGTTCAATATAGCCTCTGCTGCCAATTGGCTCTAACTGTATCCTGGGATTTGTATTGTCCCACTGAAACCCGATCAAAGACGGGTCGTACTTTTCAATCGCATCTTCTATTTCTTTGATTGCCAGTTCATAATCTTCTTCACTGAAGGGCTCCCCTTGAAACATAAGATATTTTGCGGCAGGAAATTCCAATACATCAAACCCGTCCGGAACCACACCATCATATTGACTATCCACTTCCACACCCTGTACATATTCACTCGTTCCCGGAATGATATACTGCCCCGGCAGCCATAGACATACGGGTTCTCCTGAAATTGAACGAATGCTTGTAAGAATGCCCCAAACATCACATCCGATTTCCTCACAGTAAGTCCAATAATCTTTCGCAGCAATCCCTCTTTTTACAATTACTTTTCTTTCCGCCTTACTTATTACCTGTAAAAATACTTTTCGTGTACTGCTCAATCTTCTGTCTCCACTTTTCACAAATTTGAATTTGACACCATAGGGTGTAAATAACTTAAGTGGCACCGGTGATGTTGCATAGGCTTTCGGATTATGTCCGTATTCCTTATTAAACGCCCGTTGAAATCCATCAGTACTCTTAAATCCGCACTCTAATGCAACATCTACCACTCTGTCTTCCCCATCCCGAAGTCTTAGAGCCGTTTCCCTCAAGCGCAATTTACGAATATACTCAGCCGGGGTTAGCCCTGTATATTCTAAGAACAATCTTCTTGCATGCCATGGAGAAAACAGCGAGACTTCGGCTAATTGTGTTATAGATATCTCTTCATATAAATGCTCTCTGATATAATCTTGCATTCTTTGAACAGCTTCAATATGTTCCTGCAATCTTATTCTCCTTCTCGCACAACCTAGAATTTTCGGAGTAGTTCATCTATAAAAGATACCGCATCATCCAAAATTCCGGCATCAACCGTCTGTATCGTATCTTCCATTGTATGTGTATGATCTAATCCACCTTCCCACATATCAGAAGATGCAATTGCCAGACACGGAACCCCTTGAAAAGCAAATGCCGCATGATCTCCTGCATACCACGCTTCTCCCAATTGTACATTTTTGCTCTCTTCGATTGTTTCATCGATATGGGTTTTCAAAGTATCCGGTATATTATAGAGAGAAACATCCACTTTAGATCCTACATGTCCAACCGAATCAATATTGATGAATAAAATGATGTTTTCATCCTTCTTCTGCAGTTCTGACAGATACAATAACTCTCCGTTTCCTCCATAATACTCTTCCGAATTAAACGGTACAATATCTACATCATAGTTTTCTAAACACAGCTTCTCTGCTGTCTTTAATAAAACCACGATACCTGACGCGTTATCCAACGCACCCTGCGTATCATTCTTCGTATCCATATGTGCACCGATAACAATTTTCCCTAAAGAATTCTCAACCTGCTTCGTTGCATATATCTGTTCGCTTGTAGACTCTACACACTCAGATACAATTTCTACTCTGATTCGCTTATTCGTAATATCTTCCTTTATTTTCTGAAAGTCTGTAATGGACATATATGCTGAAGGAATCCGGAAATTGCCATCTTCAAATAATGGATAAGGATTCAATCCACACATAGGATGTTTTCCCGTTACTGCAATAATTGCAAGTGGCTTCTTCCGCTCTAACAAATCGATAATATTCTTATGCTCATCCGGATAATAAAACGGATAGTCCTTCGGTTGTAATGGTTCTTTCGCCAACTCTTCTGTCAGAAACAGAATATCGTCTTCACAGTCTGTCTCCTGTAACTCCTCTAATTCTTTAACGATTATGACATTCCCTTCTCCGCAAAAGCCTTTTGAATACGGACTTGCCATTATTCTATGCCTCTTCTCATTCCACTCCATCCGGGAATCGCCGTTGTTCCATACCTTACAGGAGAAGGGCATGCTTGTAATGGTATAACCATTCTTTTCCAGAATTCTCTTTTGCAACTCAATAATTGTTTTGTTTCCTTCAGTTCCTACTGCTCGGGGAATTGCTATTTGATTTAATAATTGTATCATCTGATACACTTCCTTTCTTTGTTATGTATCAGATGATATTCCTTTCGCCAACAAATTTCTCGACTTTTTTTGCTTTTATATTATTCCTTGTATCATTTCTTCTAATACATCAATGCTTTTTCTTTATGTGTCATTATCTTTTCCCCTTCTGAGTTTAATTCTAAATTCAAGTGACTCATATCTCTTATCATTTGGTGAATCGAATACCCCTACCTGTTGAAACTCAAATCCCAGGCTTCTTATCAAATTTTCCGATGCTGTATTCTCTTTGAAACAACATGCCCATACATAGGTTATATTATATTTTGTTAATTCTCTCAGAAGCACACTAATTGCCTCTTTCATGTACCCCTTTCCTCTATATCTCGAAATCAGAGCAAATCCCAACTCTCTGGTATCTTCTCTTCCTTCTTCTGAATCCGGATGAATTACAATATAGCCAAGTAATTCTCCTGTTTCCTTGAGCACAATCGCCAAATGCTTCTCTGAATGAATCCACGAATTAATTCTATCTTCCGTTTCTTTCAGTTTCGTAAATGGTGGGTACATTCCATCCAAACGCATAGCTTCTTCATCACTAAACAATTCATGTGCTGCAATGACATCATTTTGAGTAAACCGTCTTAATAGTAATCTCTCTGTTTCCATAAGCATAATTTCTGATTATTTACCTTTCTTTTATCAAAAGCACCACTCCATAAATTCCGCATATGAGCAGAATAATATCTTTATACGCTTCAAAAACAAGCGATTTAACACCGGTTACCTCCCCAGTTTAGGATCATTCAACAAGCTCCAGTTCCAACAGGCGGT
>JBJELE010000049.1:0-7681 GCA_051878995.1 Lachnospiraceae bacterium
CAAATGGCTAAAATAAAGGCTTTTTTGTGCAAAATAAATAAGAAAGTATAGAGAGGAATGTATGGAAGCAGAAAATGAATTACAAAGAGCACAATTTGAAAGAATGACGACGGAACCGGTGGGAAAACTGCTGTTTATGTTATCTGTGCCGACAATCATCAGTATGATGGTGACGAATATTTACAATTTGGTGGATACGGCATTTGTGGGGACTTTGGGCACGAGTGAGAGCGGGGCAACCGGCATTGTGTTTGGTTATATGGCAATTTTGCAGGCGATTGCGTTCATGTGCGGGCAGGGCGCGGGGAGTATCATGTCCAGAAAGTTAGGTGCCAAGGAACTGGAGCAGGCAACGAAATACAGCTCCACCGGTTTCTTTTTGTCCTTTTCACTGGGGCTGATTATGGCAGTTCTCAGCTTTGTCTTTATGAAACCTTTGCTTTATCTGTTGGGAAGTACACAGACAATCGCTCCCTATGCGGGAACTTATATATTTTATATTCTGCTTTCGGCTCCTTTTTTCACTTCCAGTCTGACGATGAATAATCTGCTCCGTTATGAAGGAAAGGCGAAGTTTGGCACGGTTGGACTTATGATTGGTGCGGTTATCAATATCTTTGGTGATATGATTCTTATGTTTGGACTTCATCTTGGAATTGCGGGTGCCGGCATTTCTACGGCAGTTTCCCAGGTTATCAGTTTCAGCATTCTGCTCAGCATGTTTTTACGAAGGAAAACCCAGACGAGGATTTCTGTGAAATATGTGGCGAGAGATTTTAAAACCGTGTGGAATATTATAGGAACCGGATTCCCGAGTTTGCTCAGACAGACACTGAACAGCGTAGCGACGATGCTTTTAAACAGAACCGCGGGTGTGTATGGCGACGAAGCGGTAGCAGCCATGAGTATTGTATCGAGAATCAGTTTCTTTCCGATGGCAGTGGCGATTGGAATCGGACAAGGCTTCCAGCCGATTAGCAGCTTCAATTACGGTGCAAATAAGAAAAAACGCGTGAGGAAAGCGTTTTGGACAGCATTTGCAGGAGAGGAATGTGTGCTGACTCTTATTTCCGTTCCGATTTATATTTTTGCGGGAACACTGGTACAACAACTGCGAGATGACCCTCTGGTAATTGCGCTCGGAATCCGTGCCTTGCGCCTCATGTGTGTAGGACAATTGTTTGTACCACTGACGATGATGGTGGAAATGGGCTTTCAGAGTATTGGAGAAAAACTGCTGGCAAGCTTTGGATCCTGTCTGCGAAGCGGGCTGTTGTTCATTCCGACATTACTGATTTTGACAAATATCCGGGGGATTTCCGGGGTACAGGAGGCACAACCCTTATCCTTTGTGTTTACCTTTATTGTGTGTCTGTTCCTTTGCAGAATCTATTTGAAACGTGTGCAGGAATAACAGAAACTTTATTTGCGGTCTGTGCTTTCGAACAAGAGCAGACGAGGATTTTTTTGAAATTAGGTGTTGACAGATATTAAATTAAGGTGTATTATCAATTCATACAAAACCTACTGAAAGAGTAGGAAATAAAAACATACACAGTGCAGTAAAACACATGGATGTGGAAAGAAGAAAGGAGCAATGCAATGAGACCAAGAACGGGAAGCAGAGATCTCTGCAGAGACAAGCGAATGTGCAGGATTAAGAAAGAGAAGAGAATGGAAGTCATGTGTTGCTTCATGTGTCGATAAAACAGATTGTAATTCTATTAAGATGAAAAAACATTGTGAAGTAATACATAGAATAACTGCAAAGAGTTGAAACAGTAATAGAGGAATTTGAAAAATATCATATAGATTATCGGAGGAAATCAATTATGGCAAATATTAAGAAAAGCGCAACAGAATTAATCGGTAAGACACCTTTATTAGAGGTAACGAATTACGAAAAGAATAATAATATCGCAGATGCAACGATTCTGGTGAAATTAGAGTATCTGAATCCTGCGGGTTCCGTGAAGGACCGTATCGCCCTGAACATGATCGAGGTGGCTGAGAAGGAGGGTAAGTTAAAGCCCGGTGCAACCATTATCGAGCCTACCAGCGGTAATACCGGTATCGGTCTGGCAGCAGTGGCAGCAGCAAAAGGATATAAAGCCATCCTGACACTGCCTGAGACCATGAGCGTAGAGAGAAGAAAGCTTCTGCAGGCGTACGGCGCAGAACTGGTGCTCACAGAAGGAGCTAAGGGTATGAAAGGTGCTATTGCCAAGGCAGAGGAGATACAGGCATCCACACCCGGTTCCATTATCTTGGGACAGTTCGTTAATCCGGCTAATCCGGCAGTACATAAAGCAACTACCGGCCCGGAGATCTGGGAGGATACAGACGGTAAAGTGGATATCTTTGTAGCAGGTGTAGGTACCGGCGGTACCATAACCGGTGTAGGCGAATATCTGAAAGAACAGAATCCTAATGTGAAGATTGTAGCAGTAGAGCCTGAGAGCAGCCCGGTATTATCCGGTGGTGCACCCGGAGCACATAAGATCCAGGGAATTGGTGCCGGTTTCGTGCCTGACGTATTAAATACAGGTGTTTATGATGAGATTATCAAGGTTTCTAATGAAGATGCTTTTGCAGCAGGCAGAGCCATTGCCGTACAGGAAGGTGTGCTGGTAGGTATTTCCTCCGGTGCCGCCCTTCATGCAGCAACCGAACTTGCCAAGAGACCGGAGAACAAAGGCAAGACGATTGTAGCACTTCTGCCGGATTCCGGTGACAGATATCTGTCTACTGCATTGTTCTCAGCAGAATAAAACTTGACAACCTGCCGTATTCATACTAAAGTAGTCAAGAATAGATACTTACGAAAGGATGAGTTGAAATGGCGGGAATGATAGAAGTTCGAGGCTTATGCAAGACGTTCGAGACCAAAGATGCCAAGGTAGAGGCATTGCAGGACATCAATCTGTCCATTCAGGCGGGCGACATCTACGGTATCATCGGTATGTCCGGAGCAGGCAAGAGTACATTGGTGCGCTGTCTGAACTTCCTGGAGAGGCCGACAGCAGGTACGGTAGAAGTGGAAGGTGAAGATCTAAGCAGCCTGTCTGAAAAAGAACTTCGCGCAAAGCGAAGAGATATTGCAATGATTTTCCAGCACTTTAATCTGCTGATGCAGAAGAACGTCATTGATAATATATGTTTTCCTCTGGATATCGCCGGTGTACCGAAGAAGGATGCCAGGAAGAGGGCAGAGGAATTATTGGAAATTGTAGGACTGACGGATAAAGCGAAGGCTTATCCATCCCAGTTGTCCGGTGGACAGAAACAGCGTGTGGCAATCGCAAGAGCTCTTGCGGCAAATCCCAAGATTCTCTTGTGCGATGAGGCCACGAGTGCGCTGGACCCACAGACGACACAGTCGATTTTACAGCTTCTTAGACAAATTAATAAAGAATATGGTATCACCATTGTGATCATTACCCATGAGATGGCAGTGGTCAGAGAAATCTGTTCCCATGTAGCAATCATAGGAGACGGACATCTGGTGGAACAGGGCCGGGTGCTTGACATTTTCTCCCATCCCAAGACGGCAGAAGCCAAGGAGTTGATCGTCAAGGGCGGCGGAATGGAGCATCGCACTCTGGAAAACCAGCAGAAAGAGCTTATGAAAGGCAAATGCTGTGTCCGTATTGTCTTCTCTGATAATTCGTCCTTTGAGCCTGTTATCGCCAATATGGTGCTGAAGTTTGGCCAGCCGATTAATATTCTCAAAGCAGATACCAAGAACGTAGAGGGTATCGCCAGAGGAGAGATGATCTTAAGTCTGCCGGATGAAAAGGATGTGCAGGAAAGCATGAAGGCATATCTTGTAGAGAGAGGCCTGGCGGTAGAGGAGGTAGACGGCTATGTGGACTAATGAATTGACGGTGATGATGGCAGAGGGTGTCCGGGATACACTTCTTATGACACTTGTGTCAACTCTGTTCGGATACATACTGGGGCTTCCCATGGGAATCGCCCTGGCGGTAACAGATAAAGACGGTATCAGACCCAATGCACTGGTTTATAAGATATTAGATGTGATTGCCAATATTGTCAGAAGTATTCCTTTTCTGATTCTTCTGATTCTGGTAATGCCCCTTACCAAGCTGATCGTAGGCAAGTCCTACGGTTCAGTTGCAACGATTGTACCGCTTACCATTGCGGCAGCACCTTTTATCGGCCGTATGATTGAATCTTCCCTGAAAGAAGTAGATCATGGCGTGATTGAGGCAGCTCAGAGTATGGGCGCCGGTACTTTTACCATTATATGGAAAGTATTGCTGGTAGAGGCCAGGACATCCATTTTGGTGGGTGTAACCATTGCAATCGGAACGATTTTAGGATACTCTGCAATGGCCGGTGTTGTAGGCGGCGGTGGTCTGGGTGATATCGCCATGAGATATGGTTACTACCGGTATGAAACACTGATCATGATTGTAGCAGTGGTACTGCTTGTTATCCTGGTACAGATATTCCAGACGCTGGGTATGCGGTTGTCTGTGAAGCTGGATCGAAGGAAACGCTAGAAAGCGCAGAGGGTCGGATGTTACGGCCCGTAACATAATAACAGGTCAAAAGAGCATGGCTCTTTTAGATAAAAAGTGTGGTTGAAAAGAGGAGATAGACCACCAAAGGAGGAGAAAATTATGAAGAAAAAATTTATCGCAAGTATTTTAACAGCAGCATTAGCACTCTCGGTGCTGACAGCCTGCGGTTCTGAGGCAGCAGAGACTGCACAGACAACAGAAGAAACAACGGAAGAAGCAGCAACAGAAGAAGCACCTGCAGAGGAAGAGGCTGCTGAGACAGAGGAAGCTGCAGAAGAGGCAGCATCGGCAGAAAGCAAAGGTACCATTACCGTAGCAGCATCCGCAACACCTCACGCAGAGATCTTAGAGCAGGTAAAACCGATTCTTGCAGAGCAGGGCTGGGATCTTGAAGTAACTGTTTTTGATGATTATGTACAGCCGAACTTAGTAGTAGAGAGCGGAGAGTTTGATGCAAACTACTTCCAGCACATTCCTTATCTGGAGTCCTTCAATGAAGAGCAGGGTACTCATCTGGTAAATGCAGGCGGTATCCACTATGAGCCTTTCGGTATCTATCCCGGCACCAAGAGCGACTTGACAACATTGGAGAAGGGTGATGTGATCGCAGTTCCCAACGATACAACCAATGAGGCAAGAGCACTTCTGTTATTACAGGATAACGGTGTGATTACCTTAAAGGATGGTGTAGGCTTAGAGGCAACTGTAAGAGATATCGTAGAGAATCCTAACGAGATCGAGATTCAGGAGCTTGAGGCAGCACAGGTGCCCAGAGTAATTGATGAAGTAGCATTCGTAGTACTGAACGGTAACTATGCATTAGAGGCAGGCTACAATGTAGTCAATGATTCCATCGCCTATGAAAAGGCTGATTCCGAAGCAGCTAAGACTTACGTTAATATCATCGCTGTTAAGGAAGGCAATGAGAACAACGAAGGTATTGTTGCTTTGGTAGAGGCTCTGAAATCCGACGAGATCAAAGAGTACATCAACAACACATACAGCGGCGGTGTTATTCCGTTTGAATAAAGAGTAGTAAAGAAAGTCAAATATGTTTTAGAAAATCCGGTATCGGTAGGGAATCGATACCGGATTTTTTAGTCTTATATCTAAGAAATGAGTGTATGAGTTCTCAAACAATTTGATTGCGAATGCGGCGGCACTATGGTATGATAAAACTATCGATGTAAACAATCGTATGTATAGAGAATTGACATAGAATTGGGAGGATGTTGCATGGCAACTGAACGGGCAAAAATCAATTATAAACCATTATGGAAGTTGTTAATTGACAGAGATATTTCTAAACAACAGCTTAGGGAAAAAACATCTATTGCGAGAAGTACCATGGTTAAGATGGTAAATAACGAATATGTGGCGATGGATGTATTAGTGAGGATATGCCTTGCCATGGATTGTGGTATAGATGATATTGTAGAAATTGAAAGAAGTAATGGGGGAATATAAAATGGCAGACTTAGAGAATAGTAAAGATTTAATCAGCGTATTATGGAGTGGCGCAGACATACTCCGCTCAAAGATGGATGCGAATGAATATAAGGATTATTTGTTGGGAATTGTTTTCTATAAATATCTGTCTGATTCATTTTTGATTAAGGTGTATGATTTGATTTATGATGAGAAACCGGAAACATTAAAAATTGCACTTGATGCGTATAAAGAAGCGTTGGAAGATGAAAGTGCTGAAGAATTGAAAGATCAGATTAAGGCAGAATTTCACTATGTTATTGAACCTGAATTGACATATACTTGTTTTGCTGATGCGGCAAGAAATAATTCATTTAACCGTGAACAGTTGCAAAAGGCATTTAATAATATTGAACAAAGTGACCCTTTGTTTGCTGATTTATTTACGGACATTGATTTGTATTCAAATCGTTTGGGAACAGGTGACCAGAAACAGAGTGATACTATATCAAATTTGATTAAGGAAATTGACAAGGCTGATTTGTTGAATTCGGATGCAGATGTATTGGGAAATGCATATGAATATTTGATTGGGCAATTTGCATCTGAAACCGGGAAAAAGGCAGGGGAATTCTACACACCGCAGGCGGTATCAAAAATTCTGACTATAATTGCGATTCATGGACAGGAAGATAAGATGGGATTATCTGTATATGACCCATGTATGGGTTCCGGTTCCCTTCTGTTGAATGCAAAGAAATATTCTATACAGCCTAGAACAATTAAGTATTATGGACAGGAGTTAATGACATCAACGTTTAATCTGGCCAGAATGAATATGTTCTTGCATGGGGTCATGCCGGAAAACCAGAAGCTGCGTAATGGCGATACTCTTGACGGTGATTGGCCTACCGGAGAAGAGACTGATTTTGATATGGTACTTATGAATCCACCGTACTCTGCAAAGTGGAGTGCGGCAGCAGGGTTCATGCAAGATGAGAGATTTAGTGATTATGGTGTGTTAGCTCCGAAATCTAAAGCTGATTATGCCTTTCTTCTTCACGGCTTATACCATTTGAAGAGTAATGGTACGATGGCAATTGTATTGCCTCACGGGGTCTTGTTCAGAGGAGCAGCGGAAGGAAAGATAAGAGAGAAATTACTACGCTCAGGTAATATTTATGCAGTTATCGGATTGCCGGCTAACTTATTTTATAATACTTCTATTCCTACTTGTATTATTGTGTTGAAAAAACATAGAGATGGAAGAGATGTTCTATTTATAGATGCTTCGCAGAAGTATGAAAAAGGCAAGAAACAGAATGCGATGACAGATGCCCATATTGATTCTGTTATTGAATTATATATTAAAAGAGAAACTGTAGAGAAAGAATCTTATTTAGCAAGTTTTGATGAGATAGAAAAGAATGATTTCAATCTCAATATTCCAAGATATGTGGATAATTTTGAAAAGGAAGAGGAGATAAACTTAGATGATCTTCTTGCTGACATGAGGGAAACAGATAAACAGATTGATGAGGTTCAGGGAGAATTTGTTTCAATGATGAAGGAGCTTACTTCGGAAGATGAGAGTATTATGTCGTCTCTAAATAGTTTCATTGAAATGATTGAGGGGTGCTAGACATGAACAGTCCAAGAATTAGATTTAAAGGTTATACAGATGCTTGGGAACAGCGTAAGTT
>JBJELE010000049.1:7781-78844 GCA_051878995.1 Lachnospiraceae bacterium
ACAGTCCAAGAATTAGATTTAAAGGTTATACAGATGCTTGGGAACAGCGTAAGTTCAGAGATATTACCGAAATTAAATCGGCTTCACGAGTGCATAAAGAAGAATGGACAAATTCTGGAGTTCCTTTTTATAGGTCAAGTGATGTTATGTCAGCTATAAATGGTACAACTAACACGAAAGCATTCATTTCTGAAGAACTATATGAAAAATTATCTTCAACATCTGGAAAATTAGAAAAAGGTGATGTGCTTGTTACTGGTGGTGGTTCGGTTGGAAATCCCTATATTGTGCCAAATAACGAACCTTTATACACAAAAGATGCAGATTTGTTATGGATAAAGAATAATGAGAAATTTGATTCTTATTTCATATATGAATTCTTTTTCTCTCCTGTGTTTAGAACTTATTTAGAGAGTATATCTCACGTTGGAACCATTGCTCATTATACTATTACGCAATTAGCAGATACACCCATTGCACTTCCAGCTATTGAAGAGCAAAAGCAAATAGGAGCATATTTCAAGAATCTCGACAACCTCATCACCCTTCACCAGCGTAAGTGTGAAGATACAAAAAAGTTAAAAAGATTCATGCTTCAAAAATTATTTCCGAAGGATGGGGAAAGTGCACCGGAAATAAGATTTGAGGGTTTTACAGACGCTTGGGAACAGCGTAAGTTTAGTGATGTGTTCACTGGATTGCAGAATAATACTTTATCAAGATCCGAATTGAATTATGAAAGCGGAACTGTCAAGAATGTACATTATGGCGATGTGTTGATTAAGTTTGGAGATTATATCGATGCCTCCAAAGAAGAATTGCCATTTATAAATGATGACTCTAAAGTCGAAAAATTCAAAGGTTCTTTTTTACATAATGGAGACATTGTAATTGCTGATACGGCAGAGGACGAAACTGTTGGGAAATGCACAGAAATACAGGGTGTGGATGACATTAAGCTTATTTCAGGATTGCATACAATACCTTGTCGTCCTAAGGAAGAGTATGGTGCAAAATTCCTTGGCTATTATATGAATTCATCAGCATATCATGCTCAGTTGATTCCATTAATGCAAGGAATAAAAGTAACATCTATATCAAAGTCTGCACTACAGGATACCAATATGATAATTCCAAAATCGGTAGACGAGCAGACGATAATTGGAGAATATTTTTCCAACCTTGACCACCTTATCACCCTTCACCAGCGTAAGCTAGATGAATTGCAGAAATTGAAGAAATTCATGTTACAAAGTATGTTTGTTTAGTGAGAAAGAGTTATGAACAAGCGTAAGAAAGCCTTAGATTTTAAAGGAGTAAGCAGCTTCATGGATGATAAAAGGAAAGATGATATTTACTATGTGTGTACTATGATAGAGTTTGTTGGAAGGGCTACAAACAATCACAGAAAAGACGTTGTAAAAAGAATTTCTAAAAAAGATATTGAACATCAGTTGAAAGTTGCAGAGGTGAATCACTGCTTAAGCTTTGAACAAGTTTGTGATGAATGGATTGAGCAGTATAACATTCCTGCAGGTACTTATAACACAATCAGTAATTGTAAATATAATGTGCCGTCTGTTACTGCTATAGGAAGGGTATATCAGCAACTTGTAATTGACACTGCTGCGAAAAATGAAGAAGCGCAGGCAATTATTGATGTTTTTTCATCATTTATAAGTGAAGAAATATCAAATTTCAATTCTAATGTGTATTATAGCAATCCGGATTATTTGAGATGTTCTTATGAAGAGGGCGTTTTATTGGAATAGTATTTATTATTGGGTGGTAGTGTATACAATTGCTTAGGAAAAGCTTAACTGAAACTTCGCTTAATAGAGAGGAACTTGAAAATGAACAAAATAACACTATATCATGGTACTTCGGACAAGGTAGTAATACCAACATATGGAAAAGGTGATGATAAACATGACTATGGACGAGGATTCTACTTGACGGAGAGTATAGACCTTGCGAAGGAATGGGCGGTATGCAGACCAAATGACACAAATGGATGGGTTCATGCGTACAAACTGGATTGTGATAATCTGAAAATAATGGATTTTCAGGAAAAAGGTGTTTTGTCATGGTTAGCAGAATTAATGAAGCATCGTGATGCGGCTGATTCGAAACGGTATAGAATGTTGGCTGCAAAATTCATTGAGAAGTATGGTGTAGACACAAGTGGATATGATGTTGTTAAAGGATGGAGAGCGAACGCATCATATTTCTATATCGCGAAGGAGTTTGTGCGAGATAATGTGGATATTGACATTTTGGAAGAACTGCTTTCGTTGGGGAACTTAGGTATTCAATATTGTATAAAAACGGAGCTGGCATATTCGAAGCTACATGAAATAGAATCGGAAGTGATTGAGGTAGATTACTTGGAATTCAATGATAAGTATAACGAAAGGGACATTATTGCCAGAAAGAGAATGCGGGAATTAATTGATTCTGATGCAAATAAGGTCATAAATGTTTTTAGTACATTGTTTGAGAGGTAATAGCTATGAGAGCATATTCAGAGGAATATTTAAATGATGTTGTAGAAAATCAGGGAAAGCTGTTTGATTTCGTTGCACAGACTTTTCCAAATATGGACACAGAAGATTTTATCAATACTTATATGATAAGTAAAACGAGGAAGAGTATTGATAATGCTAAGGCATATGTAAATACGATGGATGCAAAAGAATTATGGAAGTATTTTTCTGATACGGAGCAATATCAATTAAAAGATGGCGAAGCATTAGAAGGATTTATGCCGGATTGGATTGGTGAATTTTATGCGTATTATCAATGGTATTTTAATATACCCAGTTCAGAATTGATACAAAAAATCCCGGTTGATTTCCTAAAAAAAGCGTACTTTGGACTGCATGATTTGGAACTGGATTTAGCCGTGCAGAAGGTTGGTGAAGTATAGTGAATGTGATTTGCTTTCATAATCCTGATGAAGAAAATGGTTATTTGAGTAACTGGTATTATTCTGATTTCTCGATTGATGATGTTGAATATACCTCAATGGAACAATATATGATGTATCAAAAAGCAATACGCTTTCAAGATATTTCGATAGCGGAAGAAATTCTTGCAACGCAGGATGTTGCTCAGATTAAAGAATTGGGGAGAAGTGTCTCCGGTTATAATGACAATATTTGGAGCGGTATACGTCAGATTGTGGTATATGAAGGTTTGAAAGCAAAGTTTGCGCAAAATAATAATCTGCGAAGACAGTTAGTCGAAACAAAAACCGCCATTTTAGCTGAATGTGCGGTGAAAGATTGTGTTTGGGGAATAGGTTTATCCATGCATGATCCGAACAGGTTGAATCTTAAGCAATGGCGTGGCAAAAATCTTTTGGGATATACCCTTATGATGGTGCGAGATGGGTTATAAAGGAACTACAACTTGGGAACAGCGTAAGTTGGGGGAACTATACCAACGCAATTCAGAAAGAAACACAGATTTGATAGATTATGATAAAACCATATCAGTTGCAACAATGAATTTTAAAGATGAAGGTAATGGTGCATCAGATGAATCTTTGGCAATGTATAAAGTGCTTAGAATAGGTGATATTGCATTTGAAGGACACACAAATAAGCATTTTAGATTTGGAAGATTTGTTGTAAATGATATCGGAACAGGCATAATGTCCCCTAGATTCAGTTCTTTGAGACCTATAAAAGAAATGTCTGTTGATTTTTGGAAGCAATACATCCACTATGAGCCGATTATGAGAAAAGTTCTTGTTAATTCTACAAAAGCAGGAACCATGATGAATGAGTTGGTTATTCCAGAGTTTCTAAATCAAATAATAATGGTTCCTACTGATGGAGAACAAAAGAAAATTGGAGAGTATTTTAGGAACCTCGACAACCTTATCACCCTTCACCAGCGTAAGCAAAATGCCATGAAATATGCACTAAGATTTAGACAATTCATTTTTAAGAACAAAGGAGATAGTAACAATGCCGGAATTGGAATCAATGATTGAACAAAAATTAATTGAGCAGTTGGTTTATGGGGACTCACAATGGACATATAGAGAAGATTTGAAAACAGAGGATGATTTGTGGGCTAATTTTAAATATATTCTTGAACAGAATAACAAGGATAGATTGAATGGTGAAAATCTCTCGGATTCCGAGTTTGAACAGGTAAAGAATCAGCTTCAATTTTCTTCGTTTTATAAGGCCGGCGAATGGTTGGTTGGGGAAAATGGGAAGGTACAGGTTCATGTGCAAAGAGATACGGAACGTTTGCATTTGGTTGTAATGAATCATGAACATATTGCAGGGGGCAGCAGTGTTTATGAGGTCATCAATCAGTACAGTGCGTTGAGAACAGATGAAAATAGTAATGCACCTGCCAGAGAAAGAAGATTTGATGTCACACTTATGATTAACGGTCTTCCTATGATACATATTGAATTGAAGAATAAGCAACATTCCTATATGGAGGGATTTTATCAAATTAAGAAGTATATTGGAGAGGGTAAATTTACCGGTATCTTTTCTGCTGTTCAGATGTTTGTAATAAGTAATGGTGTGGATACTAAATATTTTTCTGCAGCGAGTGACACGGAGTTAAATCCTAAATTCATTAGTGGCTGGTTGGATAAGGATAATAATCCGGTTACGGATTATCTTGATTTTGCAAAGTGCGTGCTTCGTATCCCGCAAGCACATGAAATGATTGCGAGATACACTGTTTTGGATGAAGACGCCAAGAGATTGATATTGCTTCGCCCATATCAGATACATGCTATAGAATCAATAAGAGAAGCTTCGAAGCGTGGTAAATCCGGTTATGTTTGGCATACTACCGGTTCTGGTAAGACATTGACTTCTTATAAGGCGACCAGAAACCTGTTAATGGACATTCCGGCTATTGATAAAGCAATCTTTTTGATTGATAGAAAAGATTTGGACACGCAGACAACAATGGCTTTTCAGGCATATGCAAACAATGATCTGATTGATGTCGATGAAACGGATAATGTGAATGATCTGAAGAAAAAATTAAAATCTGATGACAGACAGGTAATAGTTACTACGATTCAAAAGTTACAGAGACTGATTACTAAAAGACTTGTTCCGGATACTCCGGAATATAACAAAATCAAGAATCTCAAAATTGCTTTTGTGGTGGATGAATGTCATAGAGCTGTTACGCCAAATACTAAGAGAGAACTGGAGAGATTTTTTGGAAATTCATTATGGTTTGGGTTTACGGGCACTCCAAGATTTGCAGAAAATCCTTATCCACAAATGGGTGACTTACCGCGTACTACAGAGGAATTGTATGGAGAGAGACTTCACAAATATACGATTCAGAATGCAATCCATGACAATGCGGTTCTGGGATTTCAGGTAGAACATCTTGGTCCCAAGAGTATATCTGATGAAACCGATAGTAGCGCCTATGATAATGAGGCACATATGTTAAAGGTATTAGATGTGATTTTGAATAAGTCATATCATAAGCTGGGCTTTCAGAATGGTAAAGGGAAGACTTATGAGGCTTTGCTGACCACAAGCTCTATTCAGATGGCACAGAAGTACTATGCATTGTTAACACGAGTAAAGAACGGTGAAACTTCACTTGTGATTGATGATAAAATCAAACAAGTGCTTCCTGATTTTCCCAAATTTGCTATTACATATTCGGTATCGGAAAATGAAGAGGGGTCTCATGTGAACCAGCAGAAAATGCAGGATTCCCTGGACGATTATAATAAAATGTTCAGTACTAAGTATGATATTTCACAAATCCAGGGATACAACGGTAATTTGAATAAAAGACTTGCCAGAAAAGATCCAAAATTTCAGAGCCGAAATGAACAGTTGGATTTGGTAATTGTGGTGGATCGTTTGCTTACCGGATTTGATGCTCCGTGTATGTCAACTATTTTCATTGATAGACAGCCCATGGGACCTCACGATCTGATTCAGGCTTTCTCAAGAACAAATCGTATCTTTGATAAGAATAAGGCATGTGGACAGATTGTTACATTTCAAGCACCGATTTTGTTTAAAAAGTGTGTAGATGATGCAGTTAAACTTTATTCGGCAGGTGGTACCCAAGATGCACTTTTGGATGACTGGGAAGAGGTTGAGCCGGCATTTAGAAAATCATTGGCAGCACTTCGTGTGTGTGCAGAAACACCTTCTGAGGTTCCGGGAATGTCCCTGGCAGAAGCTAAAGTGTTTGCAAAAATATTTCAGAATTTTGACAGGTTATTTGCCCAGTTAAAATCATTTACCAACTATGAAGAGTCTGTGCTTGAAGAATACGGAATTACCGAGGATGAGTATTGCGATTATGTAGGGCATTATCTGAATGTACTGGAATGGATCAAACGTGAGGAACCGAAACAGGATGGCGCTTCGGATCATCAGACTACGTCGGATGTTGACCCAGATTATGAACTGATGGCATATAGTAATACCAAAATTGATTATGAATATATCATCAATCTTATTCAAAATATTGTTACTCCCAAGGACGATACGGAGAAGACAACTCCGGAGGAAAGACAAAAGAAGATAGAGGAAGTAAAACAGTATATCGAGGAGCTGCGTAAGGAGAATTCGAAAGTAGCAGATATTATGTCAGACTTAATTTCTGAAATTGAACAGGATGAAGATAAATATAAGGGACAATCGATTTTAAATATTGTCGAAAATATGAAACACGATTGTATTGACAAGGTGATTACTAATTTCTGCCTCACGTGGTATGCTTCAAAGGATGATGTAATGTATGCTGCGACACATTATAGAAATGGGGAAATTCCAAACGAAAGCGCGATAAAGGCAACGATTGATTTCCCGAAATATAAAGCCAACAGTGAGAAGGCGTTGCCTAAATTTAAATATTATGCACAAATGATGACAGAGTTGAAGAAAACTCTTGAGGAAGAGATTAAACCACTAATCTCTCACTAAATATAATTGCAAACCACTGCTTCTATTATTCAAAATGTTTATATCAGCGTAAGCATTTTGGAGAAATGGAGGTAGCTTATGATAAATGACAAAGAACAATCAGTACTTTTTTGTAGTTATTACAGGCAATGGGTAGATGTTTATAAAAAGGGCGCAATACGAGAAGCCACGATGTCAAAGTACATGATGACATTGAAGTGGGTAGAGAGGCTTGTGCCCGAATTAAAACTTTCAGAGATGACAAGAACTGCATATCAACAACTCTTGAATGATTATGCAAAGGAACATGAAAGACAGACAACCTTAGATTTTCATCATCAATTAAAAGGTGCAATTCTTGATGCAGTAGATGAAGGTTTAATTGAAAGAGATCCAACAAGAAAAGCGATTATTAAAGGCAAGACACCCAAAAGTAAAAAAATAAAGTATTTAAATCAATTTGAACTTCATACTTTAATTGCCCATCTTGATATAAAAGAAGAACCTAACTGGGATTGGTTTATTCTTTTGGTGGCAAAAACCGGAATGCGTTTTTCAGAGGCACTTGCGATTACCCCGGGAGACTTTGATTTCGCAAGACAGACGCTATCAATAAGCAAAACATGGGATTATAAAGGCGAGGGTGGTTTTTTACCGACAAAGAACAAATCGTCAGTCAGAAAGATTCAGATTGACTGGCAGATAGTTGTTAAGTTTTCGGAACTGATAAAAGGAATGCCGGAAGACGAGCCGATTTTTGTTGGTAAAGATAAAATATATAATTCTACTGTAAATAATGTACTTACCAGGCACTGCAAAGAATGTGGAATTTCTTCAATTTCGATTCATGGGCTGCGCCACACGCACGCATCATTGTTGTTGTTTGCAGGAGTATCGATTGCAAGTGTTGCTCGTAGGTTAGGTCATGCAAGTATGACAACGACACAGAAGACCTATTTACACATTATTCAGGAACTTGAGAACAAAGATGTAGATTTGGTAATGAGAACATTATCAGGTTTATAAAACAAAATAGTAACGGAAGTGCTTACGCTGATTTTTATAATAATTTAGAACCTATCATAGTGTTGAATAGAATACTAAATATTTTTTATGAAGAGCTGTGGTATACTTTTACTAATATCTGTGGAAAGGACGTATTCATGTCACTTCAGTTTTATTTCGGTGCTTCCGGCGCCGGCAAGAGTAAGAAACTGCATAACGATATCATCCGGGAGTCCCTGGGACACCCTGAGATCAACTATCTTCTCATTGTGCCGGACCAATTTACCATGCAGACCCAGATGGATCTGGTGGTGGAGCATCCTCGTCATGCCATTATGAACATCGATGTGTTAAGCTTTGGCAGACTGACGCACCGAATATTAGAGGAAGTAGGCTATGAGGATAAGCCGATACTGGATGATACCGGAAAGAGTCTGGTGCTTCGTAAGATCGCGGAGAAGGAGCAAGACCGACTTAAAGTGATGGGAAGCCATCTTCATAAGATTGGGTATATTCATGAGGTGAAATCGGCAATCTCTGAATTTATGCAGTATGGAATCGGCAGCCGGGAATTGGAGCAGCTTACCGATTATGCCAGGAGCCGGGGAGCCCTTTATTATAAATTGCAGGATTTAGGAGTGTTGTATCAGGCATTTCAGGAATATATCAGGGATCATTATATTACCACGGAGGAAACTCTGGACCGACTGTGTCAGGCACTGCCGAAGTCAGAGATTATTCGTAACAGTGTCATTGCCTTTGACGGATTTACCGGATTTACGCCGATTCAGAACAGGGTTATTCAGGAGTTACTGCGGTTGACCAATAAGGTCATTATAACGGTTACGATAGATGAACGGGAGAATCCCTACCAGCCGGATCAGGAGCAGAAGCTTTTCCATCTGAGTAAAAAGACGGTGGCGGATGCAAAGAAACTGGCTGAAGCAGTCTGCGTACCGGAGGATGCACCGGTATGGTGCAAGGAGAGAATAAACGGCAGAATGCCTCGGTTTCGGGACAATGCGGAACTGGCTCATCTGGAAAGGAATCTGTTCCGGTACCCGTCTGTTCCCTATGAGGGTCAAGTAGAGAAAATACATATTCTGGAGGCATCTACACCGGCGGAAGAACTCAGGCAGACCTGTATCGCAATCCGCAGACTGCTGATGGATTCGGCTGCTGCAGATGGCACAGGATTGCAATATCGGGACATTGCGGTGGTAACCGGCAATATGGAAGTATACGGACGGGACGCTGAAGAGATATTCCGGAAGTTTGATATTCCGATTTATCTGGACCATACGAGAGGCATTTTGGGGAATCCCTGTACAGAATATATCCGAAGCGCGCTGCAGATTGTGCAGCAGGATTTCAGCCCGGAATCGGTATTTCATTATCTGCGGACGGGTATGACCGGCTTTGACAGAGAGGCAGTGGACAGGCTGGAAAACTATGTGCGCAGATTTGGTATCAGAGGATACGGGAAGTGGAGAAGCATCTTCGTTTATCGGGAAGAAACACCGGAAGGAGAGGAAGCGGCACTGGCCCGGATGGAAGAATATAATCTGATGCGTGAGCAGCTTATGGCACAGCTTGCGCCACTTCTCGCACCGGCCCGGACTACAGGAGAGATGGTGCGTGGCCTGTATGATTTTCTGGTGTTGAATGATGTACAGAAGAAGTTAGCAGTTTTTGAGGATCAGTTTAAAAAGGAAGGGAATCTGCCTCTTGCCAAAGAGTATGGACAGATCTATGCGTTGGTCATTGATCTGCTGGATCAGATAGAAGGTCTGCTGTCAGAAGAGGAGATGACTCTGAAAGAATTTTCGGATATTCTGGATTCCGGTCTGACCGAGATCAGTGTGGGTACGATCCCCCAGAATGTGGATCGTATTGTAGTGGGAGATATCGAGAGAACCAGGTTGAAACAGGTCAAGGTGCTCTTTTTCCTGGGCGTCAATGACGGCAATATCCCAAAGGGAGCCGGAGGCGGTGGTATCATATCGGATATAGACAGGGAGTTCCTTCGGGAATCAGATCTGGAACTGGCTCCGTCGCCCAGACAGCAGATGTATATCCAGAGGTTATATCTGTATCTGAATATGACCAAGCCCTCCGGGGCACTGTATCTGTCCTATGCCAAGGTGGGCAGTGACGGCAGAACCCTTCGCCCTGCCTATCTGATTGATTTAATGCGGAAGCTGTATCCGGCATTGACGGTTGAACAGCCGGAAGCGGAACCTGTAGAGCAGCAGATTGTAAACGGCAGAGACGGTGTGACCTTCTTCACCGATCTGCTGCGGGAGTATGTGGGCGGCAGATTGACCAAGCTACAGCAGAAGCAGCTATATACCTTTTATCACAGCTATCATACCAATCCCCTGTATCAGGACAGTATAGACCGGCTGATAGAGACGGCATTTTACCGTTATCAGGATACGCCGCTGTCTAAGCTGGTAACCAGGGCGCTCTACGGCACCCTGCTGCAGAACAGTGTGAGCCGGCTGGAGCAGTATGCGGCCTGTGCCTATGCGCACTTCCTGCAATATGGTCTGGCATTAAAGGAGAGAGAGGATTACAGCTTTGAAGCCGTGGACATGGGCAATGTTTTTCACGGTGTACTGGAGATTTTCGCCGGAAAGCTTGCGGAACACGGCTATACCTGGTTTGATTTTCCGAAGGAAGTCGCTTTACAGATGGTGGAAGAGGCTGTGGAAAGCTATACAGTACAGTATGGTGAGACGATTCTTTACAGCAGCGCCCGCAACAGGCATCTCCTGAAAAGGATTATCCGGATTATGAATCGTACCGTACTGACCTTGCAGACCCAGCTTAAGAAGGGGGCTTTCATACCGGAGAAGTTTGAAATGTCCTTCTCCGTGCTGGAGGATCTGGATGCGCTGAATATTGCGTTGAGCGACGGGGAGCGGATGCGCCTGCGGGGACGTATTGACAGGATTGATACCTGCGAGACGGAAGATACAGTTTATGTGAAAGTTATAGATTATAAATCGGGCAACCGAAAATTCGATCTGGCGGCACTCTATTATGGCCTGCAGCTGCAGCTGGTTGTGTATATGAATGCAGCAGTAGAGGCGGAGCAGAAGAAGCACCCTGACAAGAATATTGTTCCGGCGGCCATGCTGTACTATCATGTGGCAGATCCCATGGTGGAGGACGGGGAAAATCTGACCCCGGAGCAGATTAATAAGAAAATTATACAGGAATTGAAGATGACCGGAATAGTCAACGAAAATGACGAGGCCGTCAGATTATTGGATTCGGAGTTTACGGATAAGTCCGATATTCTGCCTCTTGAGCGGAAAAAGGATGGTTCCTTCTCTGCCTATTCCAGTGTCATAAAAGAAAAGGATATGGAGATTGTTTCGAATTATGTAAACCGAAAGATCAAAGAACTGGGATGCGGCATCCTGGAGGGAACCATTTCGGTCAATCCCTATGAGCAGAACGGAAGCCGGGCATGTACCTACTGCGCTTATAAAAGCGTGTGCGGCTTTGATGAACGCGTAGACGGCTACCGGATGAGAAAACTGGAGAAGCTGTCGACGGAAGAAGCACTGGAGCGGATGTGTAATCCGCAATTATCTGAACAAAAATAGGAGTAGTTTGTAACATGGCAATTTCTTTTACTGAGAAGCAACAGCAAGTGATAGATACCCACGGCTGCAACCTTCTGGTGTCTGCGGCGGCAGGCTCCGGTAAGACAGCTGTACTGGTAGAACGCATTGTGAAGATGGTCAGTGATGCGGAGCATCCTGTGGATATAGACAGACTCCTGGTGGTGACTTTTACCAATGCTGCTGCGGCTGAGATGCGGGAACGTATCAGCCGGGCTCTGAATGACAGGCTGGCAGCAGATCCGGAAAATGAACATTTGCAGAGACAAGTGACGCTGCTTCATAATGCGCAGATTACCACCATAGACAGTTTCTGTCTCTTTGTACTGCGCAATCAATTTCATACCATCGGGCTGGACCCCGGCTTTCGGATCGGAGAGGAAGGAGAGCTAAAACTCATCAGGCAGGATGTGCTTTCTCAGGTATTGGAGAACTGCTACAATCAGGAAGCCCCCGCTTTTTTACAATGCATGGAATATTTCAGTGTGGGCAGCAGAGATGAGGCGGTGGAGGAAGTGATTCTGAAGCTGTATGATTTTGCCATGAGTTATCCTTTTCCCGAGCAGTGGCTTATGGAGCGCAAGAAGGATTATCAGGTGCCGGAACAGGGTGTGGAATCACTGCCATGGATGGAGGAGTGTTTTGGCAGGACTAGTCTGCTGCTACAGGGATGTGTCACGAAGCTGGAAACGGCCATTCACCTCTGTGAAGAGCCGGATGGCCCCTACCCCTATGCGCCTTTGCTGGAGCGTGAGAAGGATATGGTGGAAGCTTTGCTGCGAAAATGTTGTCCGGTCAGACAAAGACAGCCGAGATCCGGCGGGAGCCCGGAAAGCGCAGAAGACAGGGCAGTTTGGGACTACGACGAACTATCAGCCGCTTTCGGGGCATTACAGTTTGACAGACTGCCATCTAAAAAGGATGAGACCATTCATCCGATGAAGCGGGAGATGGCGAAGAATATCCGCAATGAAGTGAAGGAAGAGCTTATCGGACTTCAGAAGCAATATTTTTTCCAGACGAAGGAACAGATTATCACGCAGATGGCGGTCTGCAAAGAGGCGGTAGATGCTCTGGTGGATGTGACGCTGGCATTTAAGGAAGCCTTTGATGCGAAGAAGCGGGAAAAGAACCTGCTAGATTTTAATGATATCGAGCATTTTGCATTGTCCGTATTGGTGCGAAAGAAGGATGCGGGTGGGTGTGAACCTACCGAGACTGCCTTGGAGTACCGCGCTTATTTTCATGAAATCCTGATTGACGAGTATCAGGACAGCAATCTGGTACAGGAATATCTGCTATCCTGTATCTCCGGGGAGGAAGAAGGCAGATATAACCGCTTTATGGTAGGGGATGTGAAGCAGAGCATCTATAAGTTCCGACTGGCCAGACCGGAGCTGTTCTTAGAAAAATATGAGGCATATGGGAGAGCAGAGAGCAAGGTACAGGATGAGCCGGACATAGCCGGTAAGATGAAGCAAGGGATTCGCCCGGCCGTCCGCAAGATAGATCTGCATCAGAATTTCCGAAGCTGCCAGGAAGTACTTATCAGTACCAATGCCGTTTTTGAGCAGATCATGGGCAAAGAAGTGGGCGGCATTATCTATGATGATCAGGCAGCACTTCATCCGGGAGCGGTCTATCCGCCTGAAGATAACCGGGAGACAGAGCTTCTCGTCTTTCAGACAGGCGAGAAACCGGAGGAAATGTCTGTCAAGGAGCAGGAAGCCTACGGTGTGGCGATGAAGATTAAGGAACTGATGCGGGAGTTTCGGGTAACTGATAAAGAGAGCGGACAGCTTCGTAAACTGGCTTTTCGGGACATCGTAATCCTGCTGCGTACCACTTCAGGTTGGGATGAAGTTTTTAAAAAAGTTCTGGAGGAAGAGGGAATCCCCGTGTATATGACCTCGCGGACAGGGTATTTTGCGGCGAGCGAGGTTCAGGAGCTTCTGCATTTTCTCAGGATACTGGATAACCCGCTGCAGGATATTCCCCTCTATGGTGTGATGCACTCTTATCTGGGTGGCTTTACGGAAGAAGAGATTGCGCTGATTCGGGCGGCTTTTCCGAAGAAAAAGTATCTCTATGATGCGATAGAAAGCGGAAAAGCCGGTTTGCCAAAAGACTTGCAGTCGAAGGTGGGTTCTTTCCTGGAGAAATTGAACCACTACCGTAATCTGGCTGCCTATCTATCTGTTCATGAGCTGTTGCAGTTGATCCTGCGGGAGACGGATTATCTGCATTATGTGGCTGTGAAGCCGGAGGGAAATAAACGCCGTGCCAATGTGGAAATGTTGTTGGTCAAGGCGGCAGAGTATGAGAAGACCAGTTATTATGGACTGTATCAGTTCCTGCGCTACATGGAGCAGTTGGAAAAGTATGAAGTAGATTACGGGGAAGCCGGTATGCAGGATGAAAATGCTGATGTGGTGCGGATTATGAGTATCCATAAGAGCAAGGGACTGGAGTTTCCTGTCTGCTTCGTGTCGGGGCTTGCCAAGAGTTTTCAGACCAAGGACAGTACAGCACGGCTGGTGGTGGATGTGGATGCCGGAATCGGCGTGGATTATGTGAATCCTCAGATGCGTGTCCGGGGCAGGAATCTGCGCCGCAATGTGATAGCAGACAAGCTACGGATCGATAATCTGGCGGAAGAGATGCGTATCCTTTATGTGGCCATGACCAGAGCGAAGGAGAAGCTGATTCTGACCGGCACTGTGAAGTCACCGGAGAAGACGGCGGCATCCCTTGCACAGTTACAGAACTATCAGGAACTGCTTTTGCCCTATGATGTGCTGACAGGCAGGAATAGTTTCCTGGAATTGATTCTGGCAGCCCTTGCCAGAAATCGTTGTATGGATGAGTGGTACCAGACCTGTGGACTGGAACCGAAGTGTACAGGGGTGTATTATGAGAAAGAGATGGGAATACGGGTTACTTTGTCCGGCTGGGAAGAGGCGGTGGAAGAGCAACTGGAACAGACGGTGTACAAGGAGGAAGCCAGAAGGAAGCTTCTTTTGTCTGACGCCCGTAAAGATGTTGATACAGAATTAATGACACAAATGTCGAAGAAGTTTTCTTATCAGTATGCTTATGATAATTTGAGAGATCTTTATACCAAGACGACGGTGTCAGAACTGAAAAAGGCCGGTATGCAGGAAGAAACCGACTTTTCTTTCAAATTATATGAGGAAGAGCCGGTGGTGCCTTATCTGCCGCGATTTATTCAGGATGACACGAGTGTCACAGGTTCCATGCGAGGAAGTGCATTCCATAAGGTTATGGAATTATTTGATTTTACGAAATTGACTAAAGAAGTCAGTGGCGATAAACAGGCTGTCACAGCACTGCTAAAAGAGCAGCTGGAGTGTATGCGGGCAGAGGGAAGACTTACGGAGGAATATTATGAGGCAGTATCCGTATCCAAGATCGTTGCCTTTCTGCAGAGCCGCTCCGCTTTTCGTATGGCGGAGGCTGCCAGAGCCGGACGGCTTTATAAAGAACAGCCTTTTGTATTAGGGCTTCCTGCCAACCGGCTTAAGAGTTCCTTCCCGGAGAGCGAGACCGTGTTGATCCAGGGAATTATCGACGTGTTCTTCGAGGAGGAGGACGGCTATGTACTGCTGGATTATAAGACCGATGCGGTACAGAAGGCAGAGGAGCTGGTAAAGAGGTATCAGATACAGCTTCAATATTATGCACAGGCGTTGGAGCAGATGTCTGGGTATCATCAGACCGGGGAAGGTAAATATGTGAAAGAGCAGATCATCTATTCTTTTAAGCTGGGAGAGGAAATTTCGCTGTCCGGGAGTATGGCGGTGGCAGATACGGCAGGAAACGGCTCTGATGGGAACTAATAGGTGCGTGCAGATTGAGAAAGGCGAGGAAATTCATATGATCAGAGTTACAGTCTGGAATGAATATAAGCATGAAAGGGAATACGAGGATATTCGTCAGGTATATCCTGAGGGCATCCATGCGTGCATAGCATCTTTTCTGGATAAGGAAGAGGATTTCGTGGTACGCACGGCTACCTTTGATATGCCGGAGCACGGGCTTACGGAAGAGGTGCTGCGGGATACGGATGTACTGATTATCTGGAGCCATGCACTGCAGGAGGAGTTCTCAGATGTGGTGGCAGAGCGAGTCAGACAGCATGTGCTGTCAGGCATGGGGCTGATAGCCCTTCATTCTGCCCATTACAGCAAGATTATGAAGAAACTGCTTGGAACAACGATGTCCTTAAAATGGCGGCATGATGACAGTGAGAAGCTCTGGTGCATTGCCCCGACTCATCCCATTGCCGCAGGAGTCCCGGAGATGATTGCCCTGCCCAGGGAAGAGATGTATGGGGAGCTCTTTGATATTCCCAAGCCCGATGACGTAATCTTTACCGGGTGGTTTTCCGGCGGGGAAGTGTTCCGCAGCGGCTGTACCTTTACAAGAGGGTATGGTAAGATTTTCTACTTTCAGCCGGGACATGAAGAGTATCCGATTTATTACATGCCGGAGATACAGAGAATCATTTGTAATGGAGTGCGGTTCTGTGTTCCGGCAAGGCCGGACAGAACCTGCCCTGAGTGTGAGGAGGTCAGACATTGAAGCTATCCGTTTTCTATGATCATATCCTACAGGCAGCAGAGCAGAGCGGCAAGCCGGTAACGGAAATCCTGCAGGAGGTTCGGATGGCAGGCGTTGGGGCAGTAGAAATCAGTCTGCCCTGTCTGTCAGAGTCGGAACAGACCTGTAAACTGCTGCGGGATGCGCATTTTAAAATCAGTTGTATTTATGAGTTTTTTGCTATGGAAAGCTGCGATGAGACACAGAAAATCGATGAACTGATTGAGACTGCCGTACAAGTACAGGCCCGCAAGATTCTGATTGTCCCGGGTTTCGTTTCCCCACAGGAGGAAGAAGCCATGCAGGCATGCATGAAGGATTATGAGAAGCTGTCTGCTTATATGGAGTCCAATGATAAGATCCTGCGCATGGTGCAGGGCCTTTCCTATGCCGCAAGGCTGGGTGCGGAACGGGGAATAACCGTTACCGTGGAAGATTTTGATGATAATAAGTCACCGCTCTCCGGTATGAATGGCGTGCGGTGGTTCCTGAACCGGATACCGGAACTTCAATATACATTAGATATGGGGAATTTTGTGGGGAATGAAGAAGATGTGCTTATAGCCTGGGAGCTTTTGCAAGACCGGATTGCCCATGTACACTGTAAGGACAGAGGAGAAGAGCCCCATAGACTGCAGGAAGGGAAGAATGGTAAGCTGAGTATCAATCGCGGGCTGGCTTCCGTGGCGGCCGGTGACGGTTATCTGCCCATTGGGGAGCTTGTGCGGTGGCTGCGGGGAATCGGCTATGATGATTATCTGGCCATCGAGCACTTTGATGCGCCGAATCAGGAACTGTGTATTCGAAGATCGGCAGAATTTTTGCAGAAGCAGTGAAGAACCGGAGATTCTACCCAAATACTTAGACGTGAAATGCCCGGAAATGGAGGACAAGATGTTAGTTTATTTGATACGACATGGAGAGACAGATCAGAATAGGCAGAGGAAATTGCAGGGACAGAGCGATTGCCCTTTAAATGAATATGGCAGGGAATTGGCGGAGATTACGGGCAATGCATTGGCAGACGTTGCTTTTGACTGTGCATTTTCTTCGCCGTTGATCAGGGCTTTGGAGACCGCCAGAATTATAATCGGAAACAGAAAGATGCCCTTGATAGAGGATGACAGGATTCAGGAGATCAGCTTCGGGGATTACGAGGGCTTATGCTGCGGCAGGGAGGGGTACAATATCCCTGATAAGCATTTTCAGTATTTCTTTGATGCACCTGACAAATATCATGTGCCCCCCAACGGAGAGAGCTTTGAAGAGGTCATAGCAAGAACCGGTAATTTCTGGCGGGAACTGACAGGCAAACCGGAATACCGGGACAAGACCATTCTGATAGCGACCCATGGCTGTGCACTGAAAGCGCTGCTTGCCAATATCAGACAGACTGAAATTAAAGATTTCTGGGGAGCAGGAGTTCATAAGAACTGTGCGGTAACCATAGTGAAAGTGGAAGACGGTAAAGCGGAAATCCTGGAAGAAGGGAAGATATTTTATTCTCTCTGAATTTAGTCATATTGATTCGGTACATTCTTAGAAGCCGAATATTATAATCCTAAGAGAAAATTGAAATAAACTGCCTGATATGGAGAAAAGAATGAAAAATAGAGTTGCTGCAATCATTTTATGCGAAATACTATTCCTGTGTTGTGCCGCCTGTGCAAGTGATACAGAGCCGATCAGAGAAGATTCTGCATTACAGCCGATAACGGAAGAAAAAGTAAGCAGTCTGGAAAAAGAAGAGAAAGAAGAAAAAGAAGAAAAAGAAGAAGTCGATATTGAAGAGCAACTGCACTCTGAGTGGGAGAAAGTTGAATCCCTTTATTCATATTGTACATTGGATCAGATGGATTTTGACAGCGAGGAATCTTTGAAAACATCCCTTTCACGGGAAGTATCCAATGAACAGGAAGAGGAGGATTTTCTTGCTGGTTACCGACAGGAGCATCACATAGAAGGAGATGGCAAAGAGCTTTATAAAAAAGATTTCTCAACCATAACATACTATGAGAAGTCAGCGGATAACGTCATGCATTTTATTATCCGTATTTCCCGAAACGATGGAGAAGAATATCCTAAGGATATGCTGTGTTTTGAAGTGGATTCCGATGCCATACAAAGAGCAGGATATCTGGCATATGAGACGGATGAAGAAGGCAGAAGCATGCGAGAGGGCTTATATAATCTGGAAGGTTCGTTATTTATGTCTGTCGCATATCAATATGAAGAAGTAAGTCCATTTCCGTTAATACGTGAGGTTTCAGAGCAGGAGACGGAAATGAATATAAGGAACGAGATATCTCCCTATGATTATTTGAATGCAAGGACTTTATTTGCTTTACATGCGGATACTTTGGAGTATGGAGAAGATGGTATGGTTACAGCCTATCGGGGGGATCCCCATGAGTGGCTTTGGGAGGTATCTGATTGCACCGGTATCTGTGAATATGATGAAGCGGGAAGGTTAGTCCGGTTAGCTGAGAATGCAAGAACTTTTGATTCAGAGTTTGTGGAGGAACCGGGATCACTGGATGTTTTCTATGATGATAACGGAGCATTATCCCGGGTTTTGTATAGATATAATACGACGATTGGACTGCATGGAACCTGGGGATGCAGCGGAACAGTGTTGTATGATGCGATGGGAAGACCGGCTTATCGGGAGTATTATGTGACACATGGGCATCATGCCGGGTGGTATCTGTATCATGAGGAGGATGAGAGGGCCTATGCGTACATTGAGTTGTGCAGTATGCCGTACAGTGGTTCCGAGGATGAGCCGGAAGTCTGGGGGTGTCCGGTGACGATCTGCTTTTGGGATTAAGAGCCTGATGACAAATTTCGATCATGTGATGGGATGTGCTTTTCTTTTGATAAAAGACCGGATATAATAACAAATAAGGGAGGAACAGACTATGTATTATGTGCCGGACGGAACAACTAAATGCGGATATTATGAATGTGAGGACTGCGGAGAACGATTTCTTTCTCTGCATACAGAGCCGAGTATCATATGCCCGGGCTGTGGCGAGGACTTAGACTGGGAAATCGGTCTGGATGAAGAAATGCCGACAGCCAGGGAGACAGCGAAGCTGATTCAGATTATAGAAGGAGCAGAGGAAGTAGAGAAGATGGATATGCTTCTCAGTCTTGCGATTACCGGCGGCGACTATGAGTGGATATAACCGGAAGCATTACGCTTCCGGATAATATTTGTCATAATTGACGATCTCATCAATAAGCTTCGGCAACTGCTCGTCCATCGTCTCATCCGAGAACTGGCAGGTACCTACGGCCTTGTGACCGCCACCGCCATATTTGAGCATCAGGCTTCCCACATTGACATGGGAGGTTCTGTTTAATACACTGTATCCTACCGCAGCGGAACAGCCTTTGCCACCCTTGCCGTTTACGATCCAGACGGAGATATTCTGTTCAGGATACATGCTGTAGATCAGGAAGCGGTTACCGGAATAGATAGGGTCTACGCCACGCAGATCGGAGATGATGACATCCTTTTCCACACGGGTGTGTGCCTTAACCATTTCACGGAACTTCTGATCCTGCTCCTTATAGATGGTGATACGTTCCTGTACGTCAGGCAGAGCCAGGATTTCTTCGGTATTCATGGTACGACAGCATTCCATCAGTTTTTCCATCAACTGATAATTGGAGATGGTAAAATTACGCCATCTGCCAAGGCCTGTTCTGGGGTCCATCAGGAAACCGACCAGAATCCAGCCTTCAGGATTCTGTATCTCATCGATAGTCAGATTACCGGAGTCTACTTTGTCTACGGCAACCATCATGTCGTCAAAATGGGAGAAGCGCTCTTTGCCACCATAATATTCATAGATAATACGTGCACAGGAGGGGGTAATACGGCTTTCTCCTTTATATTTGCCGGCTAACTGGTTGCGTTCATGTTCACTGGAATGGTGGTCAAACCAAAGTCCACAGCCTTCCACAAAAGGAACATTAGCCAATACATCATTTTCTGTAATTTCCACCAGACCATCCTGCAGATCCTTGGGATGGGCGAATTTCCAACTGTCAATCAGCCCGATTTCTTTTAATAAAGCGCCGCAGGCCAGTCCGTCAAAGTCAGAACGGGTTACTAATCTCATGTTTCATTTCTCCTTTAGTAGTATATAGTTAAATTATAGCCAAAAAGGGTGGCTTTTTCAAGAGCGTTTGCGGTTGAAAGCCATGTGTGGTATCATAAATAAGTTATAAATCAGTTTGACAACATGTTCAGCAGAAAACTGCTCTGACATGGAGGAGTATCATGAATAAATTATTTAGAAAAAAGAGAATTTCCTCATCCCAGATCATTATGTTTGGTTTTATGGGAGTAATTCTTTTGGGGAGCATATTGCTCATGCTTCCGTGTGCAACGAAGGAGGCAGGGGGCGCTTCTTTTCTGGACGCTCTGTTTACTGCAACTTCTGCGGTCTGTGTGACCGGTCTGGTAACCCATGATACAGCCACATACTGGACCATGTTTGGCAAAGTAGTGATTTTGTGTCTGATTCAGATCGGAGGGCTGGGGGTTATTACAATTGCGATGGTGGTAACAAGACTTTCAGGTCGCAAGATTGGTCTGATGCAGCGGAGTACCATGCAGGAGGCGATTGCTGCACCGCAGATGGGCGGTATTGTGCGATTGACTAATTTTATTATTAAAATGGTTGTCGCGATAGAGATATTGGGAGCTTTGGCACTTATGCCCGGTATGATATCCCGTTTTGGTGTGACGAAGGGAATATGGTATGCTGTATTCCATTCTGTTTCGGCATTCTGTAATGCAGGCTTTGACCTGATGGGGGTAGAGGAACAGTATTCTTCCCTGACCTCTTTCTCGGCAGATCCTTGTGTCAATGTAGTAATCATGCTGCTTATCATGATAGGTGGTATCGGATTCCTGACCTGGGATGATGTGAAGAGAAATAAATGGCATGTGCGCAGATACAGGATGCAGAGTAAAGTAATCCTTGTAGTGACAGCCTGTCTGATTCTTTTACCTGCCGTCTACTTTTATTTTTGTGAATTCGGCAGAGCGGCATGGGCAGATATGACGGTGCCGGAGAGAATCCTGAGTGCCCTGTTCCAGTCGGTGACAACCCGTACGGCGGGTTTTAATACGGTGGATTTGACCGGACTTACAGAGTCAGGACAGATGATCATGATACTGCTTATGTTAGTCGGTGGTTCACCGGGCTCTACGGCAGGCGGTATGAAGACGACCACTCTTGCGGTTCTGATAGCAACTATGCTGGCAGTGTTTAAACGAAGACCTAATGCCCATATATTTGGCAGGAGAATCCCGGATGATACGGCACATTATGCGGCAACAGTTCTGTTCATGTATCTGATGCTGTTTCTGTCAGGCGGTATTTTCATAGGATATGTGGAAAACATTCCTCTGGTTTCTGCCTTATTTGAGGCGGCATCGGCAATCGGTACGGTGGGGTTGTCTCTATGCGGAACTCCTAATCTGGGAACGGCCTCCAGGATTGTGCTGATTGTACTGATGTTTCTGGGGCGCGTAGGCGGTATGACGATTGTGTATGCGGCACTTTCCAGAAAGCATCCTTATGTTTCGGAGCTGCCACAGGAAAAGATTATGGTTGGATAAATGGTATGATATATAGAATCATGGTGGAAAGAAAGGTTTAGTGACAGAGTATGAAATCTATTTTATTAGTAGGCTTAGGACGTTTTGGCAGACATATTGCCGAGAAATTATATGAACTGGATCATCAGGTTATGGCAATTGACAAGAAAGAGGAACGGGTGGATGCGGTTATGCCCTTTGTTACCAACGGGCAGATTGGTGACAGCACGAATGAAGACTTTCTGATGTCTCTTGGCATCGGTAATTTTGATGTCTGCATCGTTGCCATCGGAGATGACTTCCAAAGCTCTCTGGAGACCACTTCTCTGTTGAAAGAAATGGGAGCCAAACTGGTAGTATCCAGAGCGGCAGGAGATGTGCAGGCAAAGTTCCTTTTAAGAAACGGCGCAGATGAAATCGTATATCCGGAGAGGCAGCTTGCGAACTGGACTGCGATACGATACAGCTCCGATCATATTTTTGATTATATTGAACTGGATGAGGAACATGCTATTTTTGAAATCCAGGTGCCAAAAGAGTGGGTTGGCAAGACGGTAGGCGAACTGGATATCCGTAAAAAGTACAATATCAATATCATGGCCTTGAAACAGCAGGGAAAGCTGGAATTGTCCATTACGCCGGATACCTGTATTGCAGAGGGGCAGACAATGCTGGTGCTTGGCAGAAACAAAGAAGTACAGAAGGTTTTTCATATTTAAAATAAATTATTTATAGATCAATTATTTCAGGTGGCGGGTAAAACATCATTGGGAAGAGAGACGAAGCAAAAGAGAAAGTGGGAGAAATTCCCTTATATGTGGACACTTCTTTTGACGGCAGTATGCATTCTGATGACAGTGGTCATGGCTGTTTATGTCCTGCGGTTCTATCAGAATGGGCTTGGCGAGGAGACAGAGCAGGAAACTTATGACCGGTATTATATTATGATTACGGAAGACAGTAAGTCTTCCATCTGGCAGTCAATCTATCAGGGCGCCTATGAACGTGCTTTGGAGGAAAATGTTTATGTGGACTGGCTGGGGGACAATCTGTTTGAGGAGTACAGCGTAGAGGAATTATTACAGATTGCCACGGCATCGGCTGTGGACGGAATTATTGTGACGGCAAATGAGACGGATGAATTGACCGAATTGATCAATAGAGCGGTCGCAGAGGGAATTCCGGTTGTTACTCTATATGGAGATAATACCAGGAGTGCCAGATGCAGTTTCGTGGGAATTGGCAGCTATAATCTTGGACGGGAGTATGGAAGACAGGCATTGGAAATTATTGCCTCAAAGAAAACGAATAAGCCATACAAAGTGGCGGTGCTTGTCAATGCTTATGAGCAGGATCTGGATCAGAACATTTTATGTTCCGGCATTCAGGAAAGCATTGAGCAGGAACGGAGCGACAGTATGGATATTGAATTGTCGCTGATCTCCGTGGATGATACGAATGAATTTTCCGTAGAAGAGTCTATCCGGGATATTTTTATGGAGCAGGAAGAACCTGATATTATGATCTGCCTGAGCGAGTTAACTACAACCTGTGTCTATCAGGCGGTGGTAGATTACAACAAAGTAGGAGAGGTCAATATCATAGGATATTATGATTCTGACACGATCATCAATGCAATTGACAGGAATGTCATTCATTCTACGGTGGCAATCGACACAAAGCAGATGGGAGGATTCTGCATTGATGCGTTGCAGGAATATCATGAACTTGGTTATACCAGTCAGTATTTTACGGCAGATATCAAATTAATTCGCAAGGATAATGTAGCAGAATACCTGGAGAAGGGAGATCAGGATGATGAAACACCGTAAATCGAGAAGTATCTCTCTTCAGGTTAAGATAAGCAGTATCTATATAGTTACGAATCTGCTGGTTATGACTGTGAATATTATATTGCTGCTGGGAATAAACAGTATTTCCAAGCGTCTGGATATGGTATATCAGGACAATCTGCATTTGAATGCATTGTCTGATTCGTTGACAGAGGTTCAGGATGATATGACTGTTTACTTAAGTTCCAAAAACAGTGATGCCTTGGAGGAGTTTTACCGGAGCGAACAGGATTACCGGACCAGAATGGCGGAACTGAATGACCGGATTACTGGTATATCCTTCGATCGGATGGAGCGTAATATCAGGCATATGTCTGAAGAATATTTGGATGAGGTGGGACAGACCATTGAGGCAAAGCGTGGTCGTAACGTGGAAAAATACAGAATACACTATGAAAACGCAACCCAGCTCTACCAATATATCAATACGTATATCTCGAATCTGAATATGGAGAAATTCAGGAGTAATTCAGAACAGTACAGTACCCTGCTGCAAAGATTTCGCCTGTTTGAGGTAATATCCCTTATTTCTATTGTATGCGTTATGGCAAGCAATGTATCCATTATCATCAGCTTTGTGGGAAGCAGCATCAGGCCTTTGAAAAAGCTGGCAGGTACAGCCGATGAGGTTGCCAAAGGTAACTTTGATGTGGAGCTGCTTCCGGTGGAATCAGAGGATGAAGTGGGAGTAGTTACAGGTGCCTTTAATCAAATGGTTGTCAGTATTGGCAGATATATCGAACAGCTTAGGGAAAGCATGGAAGCGGAGCGTGCCCTGAAGGAGAGAGAACTGCTGATGGAAACGCATTTAAAGGATGCGAGACTGAAATATCTGCAGGCACAGATCAATCCCCATTTTCTTTTTAATACGCTGAATGCGGGGGCGCAGCTTGCGATGATGGAAGGTGCTGACCGCACTTATGATTATGTACAGAAGGTAGCGCAGTTTTATCGCTATAACATGAAGAAAAGCGAAGAAACAGCCACTATCGGGGATGAGATAGAGATGGTGGATTCCTATATATATATTTTGAATGTGAGATTTGCAGGAGATATCCATTATGAGAAGAAGATTGATCCGTCGCTTTTGTCCGTGGAAATGCCGGGTATGATTCTACAGCCCATCGTGGAGAACTGTGTCAATCATGGTATCCGCGAGATGGGAAGTGAGGGCAGAATACTATTGTCAGTCTATCGGACGGAGGATGGGGTCTGCATCAGTGTGAAGGATAACGGTATCGGAATGAGCCGGGAGACAATTGAGAAGGTAATGAACGGAAGCTATAGGGAGGAAGGCATGTCGGCAGGTTCCAATGGAATCGGTATGGATAATGTAATCTCGCGTATGAAGCTTTTTACCAAAAATGAAGATGTCATGGCAATCTCCAGTGAAGGAGAAGGTATGGGAACAGAGGTGTTCCTTTATCTGAGTGACAGAAAAGTACCGGAACAGGAGTAAAACAGGATGTATAAGATTATGTTGGCTGACGATGAAGGCATCGTAATTGATTCTTTAAAATTTATTATAGAGAAAGAATTTGGTGATGAGTGCCAGATAGAATATGCCAAAACGGGCAGAAGCGTGATTGAACTGGCTGAGAATTACAGACCGGACATTGCCATTATGGATATTCAGATGCCGGGAATCAATGGCATCGATGCCATGAAGGAGATCCGCGCCAATAACAAGAATATAATATTCATTGTAATGTCTGCTTATGACAAATTTGATTATGCCAAGGAGGCCATTAAACTGGGGGTGATGGAATATATCACCAAACCAATGGAAAAAAATAAAATCATTGCAGCATTGCAGAAGGCCATGGGAAAGATAGATAAGGAACGGATGAAACGAAGTAATGATCTGTTAATCAGAGAAAAACTGGAGACAGTTGTTCCTATTATCGAAAGTGGACTGATCTATAACATGCTTTTTCAGGAGCATTTCACAGAAGATATTGATAATTATAAAAACCTTCTGGGGCTTACCCAGAATCAGGCATATATGCTGGCAGTGGTGTGCGGTGACGGTCAGGAGGGCAGTCATATGACCAATGCCGTAGGCAGTAGCGTGAAGATGCAGCAGCATGACAAGGTTGTCAGAGAGTGTATGAAGGAATATTATCCTAATTGCATCGTGGGATCGGCCATGGGCAATAAGCTTGCAGTGATGATTCCCTACGATGGGGATAAGATGGAATATAATGAAAGAATAGCCATTATCGAAAAATCAAGAGAACTGGTCCGGGATCTGCGGCGTAAAACTGATATCAGTTTCCGGGTGGGTATCAGCTCTGTAAAGACACTGGAGGAGGCACGAGATTCCTATAAGGAAGCACTGAATGCCCTGACAATGACGACAGGAAGTGTTGCCCATGTAGATGATCTTCCAATCGGCTGCCAGTACGAAGCGGATTATCCCATTCATCTGGAAAAGAGGCTGTTTGCCGAGGTAAAGAATGGAGAAACGGATCACGCGATTGCCACGGCAGAGACTTATTTTGACCTGGTTGCTGCCAATTATGCGGATGACTTAATGAATATGCGCTTGAAGGTATTGGAATTTGCACTTTTTGCAGAGCATCTTGCCTATGAGTCCGGTGGCATGACGTATGAATTTCGTGCAAGGGAAGATTATCTTCCGACGATTATGGCAATCAATGATTTGGATACTCTCAAGAAATGGTTCAGGGATAAAATAGGAACAGCCACCCATAATGTGAGCTGCAAAGCCTCTGAAAAGTCCATGAGTGTGGTCGAGACAGCAAAGGAATACATACAGAATAATTACAGTAAGGATATTTCTTTGGATGATGTGTCCAGAACAGTCAATATCAGTCCCTATTATTTCAGCAAAATCTTTAAGGAAGAAACCGGTGAGGGATTTGTGGAATATCTGACCGGAATCCGTATAGAGAAGGCGAAAGAACTGTTGAACACAACGGAATATTCCATTAAGGAAATCTGTTCCATGGTGGGATATGCGGACCCCAATTATTTCAGCAGATCCTTTAAAAAGAATGTGGGTGCGACACCGACGGAATATAAGGAAGGTAAGCCGCCAGCAGAGAGGATAGAAGATATATGAAAAAAGTAATAAGCCTGCTTATGGTGCTGAGTCTGCTTATGGGAGTGACGGCATGCGGCAGCGTGGAAAAAGAAAATCAGATTAAAGAACAGGAAGAGGAAAAAATACAAATTGGTATGAGTTTTGACTCTTTTGTTATTGAAAGATGGCAGAGAGACCGGGACATCTTCGTATCCGTGGCCAAAGAGCTGGGTGCAGAGGTCAATGTACAGAATGCCAATGGCGACGTGGAAGAACAGAAGAAGCAGATTGATTATTTCATCCAGAAGGGAATGGACGTGATCGTGATTATCTGTATTGATTCAGATTCCCTGCAGGATTCCGTGAAGAAGGCACAGGATGCAGGAATTAAGATCATTGCCTACGACAGACTAATCGTTGATGCAGATGTTGATCTCTATATCTCCTTTGATAATGCCATGGTGGGAACTATGATGGCTGAGGCCCTGATTGATGAGGGACTTGCCGGGGGAAAAGTAGTGATGTTAGGCGGCAGCCCGACGGATAACAATGTACCTATGGTGGAGGGAGCATTCCGCAAGGTAATGGAGGAAAATCAGGTAACCATACTGGCTTCCACACATGCCGAAGGCTGGAAAGCCGAGAAAGCGTCCAATTTTATTTATGAAAATCCTTTGGTTATTGCAAATACGGATGCTATCATGTGCGGTAATGATGATCTGGCAACCCAGGTGGTGAGGGCCTTAGCAGAAAAAAGGAAGGCAGGATCGATTCTGGTGGTAGGGCAGGATGCGGATCTGGCAGCCTGTCAGCGTATCGTGGAGGGTACCCAGGTCATGACGGTTTATAAGCCTGTGGAAAAACTGGCGGCCAGAGCAGCAGAGGCAGCGGTGGCTTTGGCGCAGGAGGGTGAAGTTTCCGGAGATGACGTAACGATGATTACAAACGGGGAATATGAGATTCCTTATATTGGATTGGAGCCAATCCCGGTAAATCGGGACAATATTGATGAGGTTATTATCGGAAGCGGTTTCCATCTGAAGGAGGATGTATATTTGAATGTACCGGACCAGATGCCGCAATAGGATTTTTTTGTGCTCACATCTTTACACAGCACAAATTTGTGCTAGGACACTGGTTTTTTGCATAAATCATAGCTCAAAAATTTGAAGAAAGTCGTAAATTATTCCTAATCCTTTTATGATACATTATATGTGCAGGCAAACGAGAGGTTTGCTTTGCAACAAAATCATTCAATATAAATAAGGGAGGAAAACGAAACATGAAAAAGAAATTATTGAGCATGATTTTGGCAACAACAATGGTTGCAGCTACATTAGTTGGCTGTGGTTCAGGATCTTCTGAGACAGCAGCACCTGCAGAAGAAGCAGCAACAGAGGAAGCAGCACCTGCAGAAGAAGCAGCAACAGAGGAAGCAGCACCTGCTGAGTCCAACGGAACAAAGGTTGGTGTTTCCATGCCGACTAAGGATTTACAGAGATGGAATCAGGACGGCGCAAATATGCAGGCTGAACTGGAAGCAGCAGGCTATGAAGTTGATTTACAGTATGCATCTAACGATGTTCAGACACAGGTTTCTCAGGTTGAGAACATGATCGCCGGCGGCGCTGACGTTCTGGTTATCGCAGCTATCGAAGGTTCTTCCTTAGGTGAAGCTCTTGATATGGCTAAAGCAGCCAACATTCCGGTTATCGCTTATGACCGTCTGCTTATGAACTCCGATGCAGTTTCTTACTATGCAACATTTGATAACTACATGGTAGGTACAAAGCAGGGCGAGTACATTGTAGATGCTCTTGACCTTGACAATGCTGAGGGTCCTTTCAATCTTGAGATCACAGCAGGTGACCCGGGTGATAACAATGCAGGTTACTTCTACAACGGTGCTATGGATGTTCTGAATCCTTACATCGAGGCTGGTAAGCTGGTAGTTGTTTCCGGTCAGACATCTTTTGATGAAGTTGCTACACCTACATGGGCAACTGAGACAGCACAGTCCAGAGCAGAGAACATTCTTTCTTCCAACTATGCAGATGGTACACAGATCGATGTATGGCTTTGCTCCAATGACTCTACAGCACTTGGTGTTGAGAACGCTTTAGCAGCTAACTACAACGGTGAGTATCCTATCATCACAGGTCAGGACTGCGATATTGAGAACGTTAAGAACATGATCGCTGGTAAACAGTCCATGTCTATCTTCAAAGATACACGTACTCTTGCATCTCAGGTTGTTAAGATGGTTGGCCAGATCTTAAGCGGCGAGACAGTAGATGTTAACGATACAGAGACATATGACAACGGCACAGGCGTTATTCCTTCTTACCTTTGCGAGCCTGTATTTGCAGATGTTAACAACTACAAAGAACTGTTAATTGACTCCGGTTACTACGCAGAGAGCGATTTACAGTAAAAGACGTAAATTTTCTTCGGAGCAGGCTCCTTGAAAATTAACGTCTGAAAAATCACTTCGTGATTTATCGTTGGAAGAATCTTCGATTCTTCGCAAAGACTAAACAGAATGAACTTAATTTGGGCAGGCGGGGTTTTCCCGCCTGCTAATGCTAAGAGATATTTTATTAAACATTAAAATGATTGGGAGGGATACAGTTGGCAAAAGTTTTACTGGAAATGAAAAATATTACCAAAACATTCCCTGGCGTTAAAGCACTCGATAATGTGAATTTGAAGGTTGAAGAAGGCGAGATCCATGCGCTTGTCGGTGAGAACGGCGCGGGAAAATCTACCTTGATGAATGTGCTGAGCGGTATTTATCCTTATGGTACATATGAGGGAGATATCGTTTATAATGGTGAAATTTGTAAGTTCAATAAAATTAAAGATTCCGAAGAAAAGGGAATCGTTATTATCCATCAGGAGCTGGCGCTGGTACCTGAAATGTCCATTGGTGAGAATATGTTTCTCGGAAATGAACAGGGTAAGAAAAATGCCATTGACTGGGATAAAACTTATGCAGAAGCAGATAAATATCTGAAGATGGTAGGATTGGCTGAATCTTCTAAGGTACTTGTAAAGGAAATCGGTACAGGTAAACAGCAGCTTGTAGAAATTGCCAAAGCGCTTGCGAAGCAGGCGAAGCTTTTAATTCTGGATGAGCCTACCTCTTCTTTGAATGAAACCGATTCCAGAGCCTTGCTTGACTTAATGCTTGAGTTCAAGAAACAGGGCATGACTATGATTATTATCACTCATAAATTAAATGAGGTTGCCTATGTGGCAGATAAAATTACGGTTGTCCGTGACGGTTCTACGATTGAAACATTGGATAAACATACGACAGAGATTTCGGAAGACAGAATTATCCAGGGTATGGTTGGCCGTGAGCTGACAAATCGTTTTCCGAAGCGTGAGGGAGTAAAGATTGGCGATATTAACATGGAGGTAGATAACTGGACTGTTTATCATCCTCTGTATCCTGAACGTAAGGTGGTTGACAATGTATCTATTAATGTCCGCAAGGGCGAGGTTGTAGGTATTTACGGACTGATGGGAGCCGGTCGTACTGAATTGGCTATGAGTATTTTTGGACAGTCTTATGGTACCGGAATTACCGGAACTCTGAAGCTGAATGGCAAAGAGATTATGTTGAAGACTCCCAAAGAAGCTATTAAAAATAAGCTTGCCTATGTTACGGAAGACAGAAAAGGCAACGGACTGGTTCTGTCAAATCCGATTAAGATTAACACAACTCTGGCAAATCTGGACAGCATCAGTAACCATAAGGTTATTGATAAGGATAAAGAATATCAGGTGGCAGAAGAATATAGGAATAAACTTCGTACCAAATGCCCTTCTGTAGAGCAGAATGTGGGCAATCTGTCCGGTGGTAACCAACAGAAGGTGCTTCTTGCCAAATGGATGTTTACGGAGCCGGATGTGCTGATCTTGGATGAGCCTACCAGAGGTATTGATGTAGGCGCTAAATACGAGATTTACTGTATCATCAATGATCTTGTTGCAGCGGGTAAATCTGTTATCATGATTTCCTCTGAGTTACCTGAGGTTTTAGGCATGAGCGACAGAATCTATATTATGAATGCGGCTAAGATTGTGGGTGAGTTGCAGGCAGAGGATGCCTCTCAGGAAATTATTATGGCAAATATTCTGAAATCAGGGAAGGGAGAATAAAGATGGAAAAGATGAAGATAACAGATTCTTTAAAGAAGTATACCATGATTATCGCCCTGGTGTTAGTTGTTGCTTTCTTCTACTGGAGCACAGGGGGCAAAATCCTTTATGCACAGAACATTAACAACCTGATTTCCCAGAATGCATATGTATTTGTGTTGGCAACCGGTATGCTGCTGTGTATTCTGACCGGTGGTAATATCGATTTGTCTGTTGGCTCGGTAGTATGTTTCGTGGGCGGTATCGGCGCGGTCATTATGGATAAGAACATGAGCCCGTGGTTGGCAGTGGCAGTTATGCTGATTGTTGGTCTGCTGGTTGGTATGTTCCAGGGCTTCTGGATTGCCTATGTTAAGGTGCCACCGTTTATTGCGACTCTGGCCGGTATGTATGCTTTCAGAGGTTTATCTAATGTTGTATTGCAGGGCTATGCGGTTTCCGTATCCGACACTACTTTCTTAAATGTATTTGGTGGCGGTGCAGACTGTTATGTACCTAATTTTATTGGTGGTGAGACATTGAATCTTACCTGTCTGGCTGCCGGTATCCTGATTACAGCTTTTTACATATTATTAACGATTCGTAACAGGATCAGAAAAAAGACCAAAGGGTATGCAACAGAACCCTTTGCAGGAGAATTAATCAAGACGATTCTGATTAGTGCGGCAATTGTATGGCTTTTCTACAAGCTGTCCAATTACAAAGGTATTCCAAGTGCTTTGATCTGGATTGCTTTGGTATTGCTTGTATATGCATACATTACCTCCAAGACGACAATCGGACGTTATCTGTACGCAGTGGGTGGTAATGAGAAGGCAACAAGGCTCTCCGGTGTTAATACGAAAAAGGTTTACTTCTTTGCATATGCGAATATGGGACTGCTGGCTGGTCTGGCAGGTATCCTGACGATTGCGAGGGCAGCATCCGCACAGCCCACCTATGGTCAGGGTTATGAGATGGATGCTATCGCAGCCTGCTTCATTGGTGGTGCATCCGCTTATGGTGGTGTCGGTTCCGTAGTAGGTATGGTAGTCGGCGCAACACTGATGGGTGTTATCAACCAGGGCATGAGTATCATGGGTATGGAAGCCAATTACCAGAAGGTAGTAAAGGGTCTTGTACTTTTGGTTGCGATTATATTTGATGTAATGTCTAAGAAAGAAAAGAAGTAAGGAGGAGGATAAAGATGAAAAATGCTTTAGAAGTATTAAGAAAAAATACAATGATGTTTGTCCTGGTCCTGGTATTTCTCTTCTTTACTCTGATGACTAAAGGACAGATGTTTACAGCATTGAACTTTAATGCTTTAATCACACAGAATGCTTATGTATATATTCTGGCAACCGGTATGCTGATGTGTATGCTGACAGGCGGTAATATTGACTTGTCCTGCGGTTCCTTCGTCTGCTTTATCGGTGCCATCGGTGGTATCTGCATGGTAACGAAGGAAATGGGAACAGGCATTTCCGTATTGATCATGCTTCTGGTCGGTGTCATTTACGGTGTAGTTCTGGGATATGTAATTGCTTATCTGAATATTCCGCCGTGGATTGCTACCCTGGCAGGTTATCTGGCTTTCAGAGGCTGGGGCACCGCACTGTTAAGTGCTAACAGCTCAACGGGAAGTATTGCACCGTTCCCACAGACTTATCTGAAGATTTTCTCGGGCAAGGTTTTTGAGACAGCAATCGGTGTTCTGAATGTACCTTGTCTGGTGGCTGGTTTGATTGCCAGCATTATCGTGGTCATTATCAATATCATGACCAGAAGAAGCAGAATCAAGAAAGGTTATGAAGTAAGTTCTGTTCTGTCACTTGTTGTTAAAACAGTGATTTCTGTTGCGGTTATTATGCTGTTTTCCTACAAGCTGGCATATGCGGGCGGTATTCCGACTGTGCTGCTCTGGGTGGTAGCCATTGTCCTGATATACCAGTTTATTACTTCCAAGACCACGATTGGACGTTATTTCTATACAATCGGTGGTAATGCGGAAGCAACAAGACTTTCCGGTGTTGATACGAAGAAGATTATGTTTATTGCATACCTGAATATGGCAATCCTGACAGTTATCAGTGCATTTACCGTTATTGCCAGATTCCAGGCAGCAAACTCTACGGCAGGTACCAACTACGAAATGGATGCCATTTCTGCCTGCGTAGTCGGCGGTGTATCCGCTTACGGTGGTTCCGGTTCCGTATTCGGTATGGTAATCGGTGCAACCCTGATCGGTGTGATCAATTTAGGTATGAGCCTTATGGGTATCGATGCCAACTGGCAGAAGGTCATCAAAGGTGTCGTACTGTTGGCGGCAGTTGTATTTGAAATCCTGAATAACAAAGATAAGACAAAAGAATAACATTAATTTTTTCTAAAATCTATTTGGAAGCGATTGACATATTTTTTGTTTTGTACAAAAATGATTGGTAGCGGTTGGAATTTGTAAAGAGTTCTAACCGCTACCTATTATTTTTTGGAAAGGCATGGTTATTGTGATGATTAAGACATTAGCGGCGCATATTAAGGAGTTTAAGCAAGCCTCCGTTATTACACCTGTTTTTATGATTCTTGAAGTCATTTTTGAGACGCTGATTCCTTTTCTCATGGCATCCATAATTGATGATGGTGTAGAGGCCGGTAATATGCAGCATATCTACATAGTAGGTGCGCTTATGGTGGCTGCAGCTCTGTGTGGTTTATTCTGTGGTGTGATGGGTGGAAAATACGGTGCCAGAGCATCTACAGGCTTTGCAAGAAATCTGAGACAGGCAATGTTTGAGAACATACAGACATTTTCTTTTTCCAACCTGGATAAATTCAGTACGGCAGGGCTGGTAACCCGGTTGACGACCGATGTTACCAATGTACAGAATGCTTATCAGATGCTTCTGCGTATGTGCTTCAGAGCACCGATCAGTATGATTTGTGCTATGGGAATGGCCTTTTTTATCAATGCGGAGCTTGCCAGTGTGTATCTGGTTGCGGTGGCTTTGCTTGCTATTGTTGTCTTTTTCCTTATCAGAGGTGCAATGCATTATTTTCAGCAGGCTTTTCCCAAATATGATGAGCTGAATGCTTCCGTGCAGGAAAATGTGAGTGCGATCCGGGTGGTAAAGGCTTATGTGAGAGAAGATTATGAAACTTCCAAATTGAAGAAAGCCAGTCAGGGGATCTATGATATTTTCTGCAAAGCAGAATCCAGGGTAGTGCTTAATATGCCCGTGATGCAGTTTACGGTATACACCTGCATTATGTTGATTAGCTGGCTGGGTGCGAAGCAGATTGTAAACAGCACATTGACTACCGGTGAGCTGATGAGTCTTCTTACCTATTGCATGAATATTCTGATGAGCCTGATGATGCTTTCCATGGTATTTGTAATGCTGACCATGAGTGAAGCATCTGCGGAACGTATCTGTGAGGTGCTGAATGAAAAGAGTGATTTGACCAACCCGGAGCAGCCTGTCTATGAGGTGGCAAACGGTGACATTACCTTTGAACATGTGGATTTCTCTTATCATAAGGATGGAAGTAAACCGATTCTCCGGGATGTTAACCTGGAGATTAAGGAGGGGGAAACCATCGGCATTATCGGTGGTACCGGTAGTTCGAAGACCAGTCTGGTCAACCTGATTAGCCGTCTGTATGACGTGACAAAAGGTTCTGTCAAGGTAGGCGGTCGGGACGTGAGAGAATATGATATGGACGCACTTCGTAATCAGGTTGCGGTAGTCTTACAGAAGAATGTGCTGTTCTCCGGTACGATTCTGGATAATCTCAGGTGGGGCGATGCAGATGCCACGGAAGAAGAGTGCAGGAGAGTGTGCCGGCTTGCCTGTGCGGATGAGTTTATCGATAAGATGCCGGAAGGATATCATACATATATCGAGCAGGGAGGCGCCAATGTATCAGGCGGACAGAAGCAGCGATTATGTATTGCCAGAGCGCTGCTTAAGAAGCCAAAGGTGCTGATTTTGGATGACAGTACCAGTGCGGTAGATACTGCTACCGATGCAAAGATCCGTAAGGCTTTTGCAGAGGAAATTCCGGAGACCACGAAGCTGATCATAGCGCAGCGTGTATCCAGTGTACAGCATGCAGACCATATTATTGTATTGGAAGACGGGCGTATCAATGGCTATGGTACACATGAGGAACTGCTTGAGAACAATGAGATTTATAGAGAAGTCTACGAGTCACAGACCGGTGGCAGTGGAGATTTTGATGAAAAGGCAGGTGAAGAATAATGCCGGGTCCGGGAATGAGAGGTAAAATGCCTGCGCATGGTAAGAAAATAGAAAATCCGGGTAAGATTTTTAAGAGACTGATGGGGTATGTGGCAAAGAATTACGCACCGCATCTGATTCTGGTAGCAATCCTGATTTTCGTCAGTGTGCTTGCCAATGTACAGGGAACCATGTTTATCCAGAAATTGATTGATGATTATATTGCGCCGATGCTGACGCAGGAGGTGCCGGATTTTAGGCCGCTTGCCATGGCTATTGCCAGGGTGGCAGGCTTCTATGCAATCGGTGTGGCAGCAACTTATGCGTGGAACCGTATTATGGTTAATGTAACCCAGGGAACACTACAGAATGTGCGTGATGACCTGTTCTCCCATATGGAGACTCTGCCGATTAAATACTTTGATACCCATTCACATGGTGATATCATGTCTACTTATACCAATGATACGGATACCCTCAGGCAGATGATCAGTCAGAGTATGCCCCAGGTATTTAACAGTGTCATTACGATTGTCAGTGTGCTGATCAGTATGATTGTTCTGAGTGTACCGCTTACGTTGGTAACGCTTATTATGGTCGGTGTGATGCTGATTGTGACCAAGAAGGTAGCAGGCTTAAGCGGGCGGTATTTCCTGCAGCAACAGCAGGATATCGGTAAGGTAAACGGTTTTATCGAAGAAATGATGAACGGGCAGAAAGTCGTTAAGGTATTCTGCCATGAAGAAGAGAATATTGACCGGTTTACAAAGCTTAATGATAATCTCTATCATAGTGCAGACCGTGCCAACTACCTGGTCAATGTAGTAGGCCCGGTAAATATGCAGCTTGGCAATGTAAGTTATGTGGTATGTGCTATTGTGGGCGGTGCCATGGCGTTAACCGGTTTTTCCGGATTGACACTGGGAGCGCTTGCCAGTTTCCTGACATTTAATAAGAGCTTTAACCAGCCGATCAACCAGGTGAGCCAGCAGTTTAATGCGATTGTTATGGCGCTTGCGGGAGCAGAACGTATCTTTAAGATGATGGATGAAACACCGGAGACCGATGATGGTTATGTCAGCTTAGTCAATGTCAGGGAAGAAGCCGGAAGACTTATAGAGACACCGGAGCGTACCGGAAGATGGGCCTGGAGACATGAGCATCAGGCAGATCATTCTGTGGATTATGTGGAACTGAAAGGCGACGTTGTGTTTGACGGTGTGGACTTCGGCTACAACGATGACAAGATGGTGCTTCATGATGTGAAGCTCTATGCAGAGCCGGGGCAGAAGATTGCTTTTGTAGGTTCCACCGGTGCAGGTAAGACAACAATCACCAACCTGATCAACCGCTTCTATGACATTCAGGATGGTAAAATCCGTTATGACGGTATCAATGTAAATAAGATCAAGAAGGCGGATTTAAGAAGATCTTTGGGAATTGTATTACAGGATACCCATCTCTTTACCGGAACGGTCATGGAAAATATCAGATACGGTAAATTGGATGCTACTGACGAGGAAGTCATTGCGGCAGCGAAGCTTGCCAATGCAGATGGTTTTATCAGGCATCTGTCAGACGGCTATAACACGATGCTGACAGGAGACGGAGCCAACTTAAGTCAGGGACAAAGACAGCTGCTTGCCATTGCACGTGCGGCAATCGCAGATCCTCCGGTTTTGATTTTGGATGAGGCAACAAGCTCTATTGATACCCGTACGGAGCGTATCGTGCAGGATGGTATGGATAAACTGATGAAGGGCAGAACAACCTTTGTCATTGCACACAGGCTTTCCACTGTCAAGAATTCTGACTGTATCATGGTATTGGAACAGGGGCGGATTATTGAACGCGGTACCCACGAACAGCTTTTGGAAGAAAAAGGTAAGTATTATCAGTTGTATACCGGTAATGCAATCGCTGAATAAATATTATGAAGAAACATTATGAAGAAACTGCCAAAAGGCAGTTTCTTTTTTGTACAAAAAGTAGTACAATAGTACTAGAAATGGGGTTGGGTATGACACATAAAGAGCGTGCAAATGAATTATTAAAATTGAATTATCATTGTTCACAGGCTTTATTTGGGGCATATGCAGATGATCTGGGTATGGATTTGAAGACTACCCTGAAGCTGAGTACATGCTTTGGGACCGGTATGCGTCAGGGTGGTACTTGCGGATGTGTGACGGGAGCCATGATGGTATTGGGATTGGCTTTTGGCTTCTATGATCCGCAGGATCAGGAGAAAGAGATCCTCAGTAATAAGGAGACGGATGAATTTATGGAGCTTTTTACGCAGCGTATGGGCGGTTCCATACGTTGTAAAGATATTCTGGGACTGGATATTTCCAAGCCGGAAGGTATGGCAAAATTCCGTCAGGATGGATTGAAACAGAAAACCTGTATCAATGCCCTGTATGCCAGTATTGAAATATTGGATCAAATGCTTCAGGAACAGGGGATTGAACAGCATAACAATGACTCGGATGTAGTGGCACTTCTTCGCGAGGAAGAGATGCAGAGCGCTTTCCAGAGAATATATGAGAAAAACAAATTCAGGAGAAGAGCACGGCAGTTAATTCATGAGACTGACAAAGATATCTCTTTTATTCAGTTCGATATAAGAAGATTCAAGGTTATTAATGATATTTATGGAGAGAAGTTTGGTGATGAGATTCTCGATTTTATAATTGGGAAGCTTAAGGATATCTGTAATGAAAGACAGTATTTTGTGAATCTTCGAAGTGATGTTTTTATGGTGGTAACAGAACAGACCAATGAGGACGAGATTGCTGATCTGGTAGAGCGTCTGGCGGTGGAACTGGGCGAATTTAAGCATGTGAAACTGCAATATACTTTCGGTATCTATACGGTAGAGGACAAGGATATGGAACTGCGGCAGATGGAAGACCGTGCCGGTATGGCGCGGAAGTCTGCCAAAGAAAATGTCATGAATAATATTGTGTTCTACAAAGAGCAGTTTAAGGAGCTTCTGTATACAAGAAGGTTCATTGAAGAGAATATGCAGGCTGCCATTACAGAGCATCAGTTTCAGATGTATCTGCAGCCGAAGTACAGCATCAGCAATAATAATATTGTGGGAGCGGAAGCACTGGTACGTTGGAAACATCCTGAGAGGGGAATGATTTATCCCAACGAATTTATTCCGGTTATCGAAGAAAACGGCTTTATCAGGAATGTGGATTATTATATATGGGGAGAGACGTGCCACTTCGTGAAGCGTTGTATGGTGGATGGGATTGAAGCTTGTCCTATTTCCGTTAATGTATCCAGAAATCATCTGCAGGGGGATGAGTTTATTGAGGTTTTGGAGGACCTGATCAGACAAAGCGAGATTGGGAAGCAGTATCTGGAACTGGAAATCACGGAGACTGTCAATGACCAGCAGATCAGCGAGATGTCTAACCGACTGAAGGAGGAAGGCTTTACGCTATTGATGGATGATTTCGGAAGCGGTTATTCTTCCTTGAGTATTCTTCTTGAGACACCTTTTGATGTGATCAAGATAGATAAAAAGTTTATGGATAATATGATGGTGTCTGAGAAGGGCAAGCTGATTCTGGCACAGGTGGTATTAATGGCAGAGAAGCTGGGTCTGGGACTTCTGGCAGAGGGAGTAGAGACTAAGGAACAGGTTGATGTGCTCCGCAACATTGGCTGTGATATCGTGCAGGGTTATTATTATGCCAAGCCTATGCCGGCTGAGGAATTCTATGAGCTGTTGAAGAAGGATAGGATGCAGATGTAATTATTGACATTTAACCTGAGACAGGTTAGAGTTAAGAAAACATAAGAAAGTACTGAAAAGTGCAATAGAATATGTGTGAACATAAGATAAATCAACCTAAAGAAAAAACTGTATATCTTGAAGTATGCCGTATCATAGCACTTTTTTGTATTATGTATCAGCACACCGGAGGGCGGGGAGCGGATGCCTATCTGTATACTGATAGCAGATGGGTATATATGATGTCTTTGATCGGAACGATTATCAGCCGTATCGGGGTGCCGTTATTCTGGATGATTTCAGGAGAACTGCTGTTATCTAAGGAAGAGCCCTGGCAGAAGGTGTATAAGAAGCGGATTCCACGTATTGCGGGAGCACTGATTCTGTTTTCTGTTGTCAGATACTTATATTTGTGCATTATGGATGGACAAGCCGGGACTGTCAGTGAATTCGCATGGAAACTTTATTCACGGGAGATTTTTCTCCCTTATTGGTTTTTATATGCCTATTTGGGGATTTTACTGGTTCTGCCGTTTATAAAAAGAATGATACGGAATCTGACAGAACAAGAGGAAATGGTATTGTTCATTCTTATCCTGGGGTGGAACATTTTACATGATATTTCCAAGATATTTTTAAATACTGATTTTGTAATAAATCTTTCTGTTGATAATAGCATATGCTATTTTGTCCTGGGCTATATGATGTCAAATGATAAGATTTTGAGAAAGGATGAAAAGAGAGGACTGTGGTTGAGCATAGCAGCGGCAGTGCTTGTAATAGGATGTGTCTATCTATGGACCGGTTATCCGGTATTCGGTGAGATACACGGCGATGCGGCGGAGGGATGTATGGTTATGCCGCTGACGGTGTCTGTCTATTATATGCTTCGATATATCAGTAATCGGGGCAAATGTCCTATTACCGCAATACGCCACATAATTTTATGGTGCGGCGGCAATGTGTTCGGTATTTATCTGATCGAGGATTATCTGCGCAACGGAACAGCAGTAATCTGGGAAAAACTGGCACCTCATATCAGTGCAGTACCGGCTTGTTTGATTTGGCTTTTGGTGGTATTTCTTATTGGGAATATCCTGGTAGCAGGGCTGCGTAGACTGCCTTTATTAAGGAATATTTTATAACGGGAGTTATTGAAAGAAATATATGAAATTTTTTATTAAAATTGTGAAGTCTCAGTTTATAGGGACTTCACAAATTTTTTAGAAAAAGAATTAGCACTCGCTATTGACGAGTGCTAACAATGGTGGTATTGTTATTTCAGTCGATGGTGTTATATCGATAGTAGAACAAACAAGCAAGCTGGTTCATAGAGTGAATTCGCTTAGCATGATATATGTCAGGAGGTGTATCTTATGAATTTAACGAAATTTACGCAGAAATCCATGCAGGCAGTAGAGGGATGTGAAAAACTGGCCTATGAATACGGCAATCAGGAGATTGAAGAAGAACATCTGTTACTAAGTCTGCTGAGGATTGATGACAGCCTGATTTTGAAACTGATTGAGAAAATGGAGATCCAGAAGGAATATTTTGTTAACCGTGTGGAGCAGGGACTGCAGAAACGTCCGAAAGTGCAGGGCGGCCAGATTTATGTGGGACAGGATCTGAATAAGGTACTGATTGGCGCGGAAGATGAAGCGAAAGCATTGGGAGACGAGTATGTTTCCGTAGAACACCTTTTCTTAGCGATGTTAAAGCATCCGAACAGGGAAATCAAAGAGATATTCAGGGAGTTTGGTATTACAAGAGAGCGGTTCTTACAGGCGCTCTCTACAGTACGTGGAAATCAGAGGGTAACATCCGATAATCCGGAGGCAACCTATGATACCTTGGAGAAGTATGGGCAGGATCTGGTGGAGAAAGCCAGAAACCAGAAGCTTGATCCTGTTATCGGCAGAGACAACGAAATCCGTAATGTAATCCGTATACTTTCCCGTAAGACGAAGAATAATCCGGTGCTGATCGGTGAACCCGGTGTCGGTAAAACTGCCGTGGCAGAAGGACTGGCACAGCGTATTGTCCGGGGAGATGTACCGGAAGGCCTGAAGGATAAAAAGATTTTTGCACTGGATATGGGCGCGCTGGTAGCCGGAGCGAAGTATCGGGGTGAATTTGAGGAGCGTCTGAAAGCTGTATTGGATGATGTGAAGAACAGTGATGGCCAGATCATCCTGTTTATTGATGAGCTGCATACGATTGTAGGAGCCGGAAAGACTGATGGAGCGCTGGATGCCGGTAACATGCTGAAGCCTATGCTGGCGAGAGGCGAACTGCACTGTATCGGTGCCACCACACTGGATGAATATCGCCAGTATATTGAGAAAGATCCTGCATTGGAGCGTCGTTTCCAGCCTGTCATGGTAGACGAACCGACGGTGGAAGATACGATATCTATTTTGCGTGGTCTAAAGGAACGGTATGAGGTATATCATGGCGTTAAGATTATGGATAATGCGCTGGTCAGTGCAGCCGTATTGTCCAACCGTTATATCTCCGACAGATTTTTGCCGGATAAGGCCATTGATCTGGTAGATGAGGCCTGTGCACTGATTAAAACGGAACTGGATTCCATGCCTACCGAGCTGGATGAACTGCGCCGTAAGGTAATGCAGATGGAGATAGAGGAGACGGCGCTTAAGAAGGAAGACGATAATTTAAGTAGGGAACGTCTCGAACATTTGCAGAAAGAACTGGCAGAATTGAAGGAAGAGCTGAAAAACCGCATGGCCCAGTGGGAAAACGAGAAGGCCTCTGTGGAAAAACTCTCGAAGATTCGTGAGGAGATTGATGATGTAAACAACCAGATCCAGATAGCCCAGCGGGATGGCGATTATGAGAAAGCTGCGGAATTGAGTTATGGTAAGCTGCCGGCCTTAAAACAGCAGTTGGAGATTGAGGAAGAGCGGGTCGGTGGAGAAGACCTGTCACTGGTTCACCAGAGTGTATCAGATGAGGAAATTGCTAAGATTATCTCCCGTTGGACCGGTATTCCGGTGGCAAAACTGACGGAAAGCGAGAGAAATAAGACGTTGCATCTGGATGAGGAACTGCATAAACGTGTGATTGGTCAGGATGAAGGTGTGACCAAGGTTACGGAGGCTATTATCCGTTCCAAAGCCGGAATAAAAGACCCGACCAAGCCCATCGGCTCCTTCCTGTTCCTGGGGCCTACCGGTGTGGGTAAGACTGAACTGGCCAAGGCACTTGCTGCTGCGCTGTTTGATGATGAAACCAATATGGTCCGTATCGATATGAGTGAATACATGGAGAAATACTCTGTGTCTAGGCTGATCGGAGCGCCTCCGGGATATGTAGGATATGAAGAGGGCGGACAGTTAACCGAAGCAGTCAGAAGAAAGCCGTATTCCGTTGTTCTGTTCGATGAGATTGAGAAAGCGCACCCGGATGTATTCAATGTGCTGTTACAGGTCTTGGATGACGGACGTATTACGGATTCTCAGGGCAGAACGGTAGATTTCAAGAATACGATTCTGATTATGACCTCAAATATAGGCGCTAATTATCTGTTGGACGGCATTGATGCGGACGGCAGTATCAAACCGGAAGCGGAAGCAGCGGTTATGGATGATCTGCGGAATCATTTCCGACCGGAATTTTTGAACCGTCTTGATGAAACGATCCTGTTCAAGCCACTGACTAAGAATAATATCGGAGGTATTATCCATCTGATTGTGAATGATCTGAACAGAAGACTGGCAGACAGGGAATTAAGCATTGAGCTGACCCCGGAGGCAGAAAACTATATTGTAGAGAATGCCTATGATCCGGTCTATGGTGCAAGACCGTTGAAACGGTATATCCAGAAGTACGTGGAGACATTATCCGCGAAACTGATACTGGAGGATAAGGTGGCAGCCAAGGATACTATCCTGATTGCGGTAGAGAATGGAGCACTGGTGGCACGTAAAAAGTAATAATATCAGAAAAATGGAGCTCCCGGGCAAGCGAGTACGACAGGAAAGTTTGCCCGGGAGTTCTCTGCGTTATAGGAAAATGTTTATATTTATGATATACTAAACGCAAGCTAGGCAGAACTATATTGTAGTGGAAAGGTGTGTATATAAATATGAGATTTCCTCAATTTTTGCAGCAAAATGGTACAATCGGGTTTGTGGCGCCCTCTTTTGGCTGCGCGATAGAGCCATATAAAAGCGGATTTGCACATGCACAGGAGAAATGGGAGAAGGAAGGATTCCGTTTGGAACTGGGACCGAACTGCTATACAGAGAATGGTATCGGTATCAGTAGTACACCGGAAAACTGTGGGAAAGAACTGACGGAATATTACTGCAGTGGTACAAATGACTGCCTGATTTCCTGCGGTGGCGGAGAATTGATGTGTGAGATATTAGATTATGTGGATTTTGAGAAGATAGGACAGGCAAAGCCTAAGTGGTATATGGGTTTTTCAGACAATACCAATATGACTTTTCTGCTGGCTACGTTGTGTGATACGGCATCCATCTATGGGCCATGTGCCGCTTCTTTCGGTATGGAGCCGAGACATCCGGCGATAGAGGATGCCATGGCGTTGCTGCAAGGGCGTAAGCTTATCCTGCAGGGCTATGATCAGTGGGAGAGAGAATCCTTAAAGGACGAGGAAAATCCCTATGCACCCTATCATTTGACAGAGCAGACGAAGATCAAATATATTCTGCCGAATGGACGGACAAATATTAAGAGTCTGGCTACAAAAGAAGAGGATTATCTTTCTGACGAAGCAGGAACAGAGTTTACCTTTTCTGGAAGACTCTTAGGCGGCTGTATGGATTGCCTGGTGAATCTGCTGGGAACCAAATACGATCAGGTGAATGCCTTTACAGAAAAATATGCGCAGGACGGTATCCTGTGGTTTATTGAAGCCTGTGATCTGAACCTGATGAGTATCCGCCGGGCTATGTGGCAGATGGAGCATGCCGGATGGTTTGAGCACTGTAGCGGTTTTCTGATTGGTAGACCACGGATCGGTATGGATGTGGAAGAATTCGGTATCGACCACTATCAGGCCTCTTATGAGATGCTGAAGAAATACCATGTGCCTGTGATCATGGATGTTGATATCGGACACCTGCCGCCGATGATGCCACTGATCTGCGGTAGTATGGCATATGTGACAAGTGATGGAAAGCAGTATTCGGTACAGATGGAACTTAGGTAAAAGACATAGAATAGGTTAGACAACCTGTCAATAGCATTATGATTTGAAAGGAATGATAGTGATATGATACCTAATGATCCGGTTATGTTATTAAGTTTTGTAAATCTGAAACTGAGGGATTTCTATGGAAGCCTTACGGCATTATGTGATGATCTGGATGCAGACAGGACAGAAATAGAAGCCAAATTAGAGAAGATTGATTATCATTATGATGAGGAGAAGAATCAATTTGTCTGATCATATTAAAGTAACGGTTGTTACTGAAAATGACGAAAAATCGAATAACAGAACAGATAAAAAGGACGGAAGCCATACAATCCAGCCTGTTATTGTGACACATGATTCTTCTGCGACACTGATGTCAACTTTGTTGAAAAGCGGACTGATCAGTGGGAGCTTCTGCGGAGGAAGTGGAGATTGCGGCAGATGTCGGGTGCAATTCCTTCAAGGGGCGACGATGCCCACAGCACTGGAGCGAAGTGTACTGGAACCGGAGGAACTGAGGCAGGGATACCGGCTGGCATGTCTTGCAAGACCGAAAGGCGACTGTGTCATCCGGCTGGCATTGGAGAATGAAGTTCTGGTTCCGATTGTCTCTGAAATGATAGAGTTGTCAGCAAATAATGACTTAGAGAGTCAACAAAAAGAATCTACTGAAAATAGAAAATCACATGATATACAAGAAGAGAGATATGTGGTTGCCGTGGACCTGGGAACCACTACCATTGCCATGCAGCTTTGTAATCTGACAGATGGGAAAGTGATGGATACTTATTGCGAAATGAATCCCCAGAGAAGCTATGGAGCAGATGTGCTGTCCAGGATTCATGCATCCTGTGAGGGCCACAGAGAGATTTTGAAGCAGATGGTGTGGGATGTACTGGAGCGAGGAATCGGTAAATTTGCAGGCACATTGAATAATCAGTGCATGACAAATTCGGTAGTGGACAATGAAATAACGCGTGATATACAAAAGATAAACTGTATGTGTATTGCAGGAAATACTACGATGGAACATCTTTTGCTGGGCTATGATGTCAGTTCTTTGGGGATTAGTCCTTTTACACCTGTGGAGATCGGTTTGCAGGAAATCTGTCATCCGGCATGGAAATTCCCTGTTTATATTGCCCCGGGTATCAGTACCTTTGTAGGCGGCGATATTGTGGCAGGCTTGTATATGTTAGGAATGCTGGGAACAAAACAGAGTGGTCCCGAATCGAAAGATGCCCGGAAAATGAAGGAGGATTCACATCCGGTAGAGCTGTTGATTGATCTGGGAACCAATGGAGAGATGGCGATTACGGATGGCAACCGAATGCTTGTAACGGCAACAGCAGCGGGACCGGCCTTCGAGGGAGGCGCAGGAGCACAGATTATCGGTACGGATATGATAGCAGTTACGGCTGATCTGTTGGAGAAAGGCATCCTGGATGAGACAGGATTGTTGGCAGATCCATATTTCGAGACAGGGGTTATTGTATCCGGACAACAGGGAAGCTTTACGATAGAAAATAAGGATATCCGGAATTTGCAGCTTGCCAAGGCCGCGGTACGTGCAGGCGTGGAGATCTTGTGGAGAGCATTGGGTACATCGGCTGTTGACAGGGTGTACCTTGCAGGAGGCTTCGGTTACTATCTGGATGTAGAGGCAGCCTTCAGGATCGGCTTGTTGCCGGAGAGCCTTCGGGGAAAGGTGCAGGCCGTCGGCAATACCTCTCTGGCGGGTGCCTGCCGGCTGGCAAGAGACTTGTGCAATGGGACTTGTAATAAGAAATCCATGGAAGAAGTGCTTCGGACTGCGGAAAGTATGAATCTGGCAAAGCAGGATGATTTTGAAAAGCTGTATTTTAGATATATGAATTTGGGTCAAAACTAATCATTGTTTTAAAGAGAAAAGGCTTTACATTCATGTTGCGTGAATAGTTTAAATATGCGAAAATGAATCTAAGGGAAGGGGTGTATAATATGCAGATTGAAGAGATCCAAGGGCTGTGCAAATAGTCAAAGATTAAATGGTCTATTCATTGCCTGGAGCGGATGCAGGAACGGGATATTAGCCGTGCAGATGTTAAGCACTGTTTGCAAAACGGAAAAATTATAGAAGATTATCCGGATGATTTCCCATATCCGAGCTGTTTGATTTTCGGATATACAGTAAATAATAGAATAATTCATGTAGTGGTTGGAAGTGAGGGAAAATATATTTATATTGTGACTGCATATTTCCCAAATACTACAAAGTTTGAAAATGATTTTAAAACCAGAAAGGGGCGTTAATTATGTGTATGTTTTGTAAATGTGATACTGTAAAAGAAAGCACTACAACACATGTAGTTAATTATAACGGTTGTGTAATCGTAATTAAGAATGTACCATGTGAGGAGTGTGAGCAGTGTGGCGCAAAGTTCTATACTGATGAAGTGGCAGAGCGACTTGAAGAAATGGTTGGTTCGGCAAAGAAGTTGATGCAGGAAATTTCTGTAATTGATTATTCTAAGGTCGCATGATGAAAGGAAAACCGCCAGTGATGGCGGTTTTCCTTTACCTTTGGATATGGTAGACAGAAAATTTGTGCTTTCTCAAGGGTGAGAGATTTTAGTGTTAAGGTTAATTTAAGGTTTCCGGGGTTTTCCCTTAAGAAAAGGGTGGTAATCTAACGATAACAGCAAAAAGGAATGCACAACAGATACAGTGCATTTGTGAGAGGAGATTACATTATGTGGACGAGAAAAGAATTGAAAACTAAGGCGAAAGAGGCTTTGAAGCGTAACTATTGGAAGGCTGTGCTGGTATCGTTGCTTATCATTTTATTGAGCGGTGGATTCAGCTATGGTTTTTCCTCCGGCTCCGGTGGCAGCTCACCCAAGGAAGAGATAAGCGAAATGCAGGAGATGACAACGTCTCCGGCAACGGAAGCACTTAGCTCTACAGATTTGGTAATTATAGTTATTGTTGCTATTGTTATTTTTACAGTGGTATTTTGTATCATATTTGCAATTGCATATACGATTGCCGCGTTTCTTTATAATCCTATCTTAGTAGGTGTAAATCGCTTTATGCTGAAGAGCGTTGATGACAAGGCTGAGGTAGGTGAGGTTACCTATGCATTTGATCATTCTTATATGAATGTTGTCAAGACTATGTTTTTCAAGGATTTATATGTGTTCTTATGGACGCTTTTGTTTATTATCCCGGGTGTTTATAAGAAATACCAGTACCGTATGGTACCCTATATTATGGCAGAACATCCGGAAACGGACTATAAGGAAGCACTGGAACTCAGTAAGGATATGATGGATGGTGAGAAATGGCATGCTTTTGTGTTGGACTTTTCCTTTGTTCTTTGGCATGTTCTTGGAATGATAACATGTGGTATTTTAGAAGTGTTCTATATCGCACCTTATCAGAATCTGACAAATGCAGAATTATATCGGACTATTTGTATGAATCATAACAATCCGGAAGTGCAGGATGTCACACCATTATTGACAGAAGGTGAAACGGATAGAGAGGCATAAGGGAAAATGAGCTATAAAATATTGATTGCAGATGATGAAGCGGAGATCAGGGATGTGCTTCATCTGTATCTGGAAAAGGACGGATATGAAGTTTATGAAGCAGCAGATGGAATCCGGGCCATGGAGGTTTTGCAGAAAGAGAAAATTGATTTGGCGATTCTGGATATCATGATGCCGGGAATTGATGGATATCGGGTGTTACGTAATATCCGAGAGGACAATAACATTCCTGTTATCATATTATCTGCCCAGAGCAGTGATTCAGCCAAGATTCTGGGACTGGATCTTGGGGCAGACGACTATATTACCAAACCTTTTGTACCTTTAGAGGCGGTGGCAAGGGTTAATTCGAATATACGCCGTTTTTATGAACTGGGTACTAAAGGCAGTGGTCAGGAGTCTGCCCGGGAATTGATGGTGAGAGATCTTCGACTGGATTTGGAAGCATGCATGCTGTACAGGGCTGAAGAAGAGATAGAGCTGACCTCTGTGGAATTTAAGATTATGAAGCTTTTTATGGAAAATCCGGGCAAGGTCTTTACAAAGCAGCAGATCTTTGAACAGGGCTGGGAAGAAGAGTATATGGTATCCGATAATAATGTCATGGTCTGTATTTCCAAGCTGCGATCCAAACTGGACACAGAAGACAGGGAATATATCAGAACAATTCGCGGCCTGGGGTACCGTCTTGAGAAAGAGTAAGAGTACATGGAAAAGAAAAAGTCTTTAAAATGGTTTTTTATTCAGCGTTTTGTGATCATCATGATCTGTATCTATGTCTGTGAAGAAGTGATTATGCTGTTTAACCGTTCTGTATTACTGCCTAAGCTTGTACAGCTGCTTGAGTTGCAACAGGTAGAAATCAACAGTCAGGGAAATGCGCTGATTTTTTTAATACAGATGTTATTATATTCTGCAGCGGAACTTTTGCCGGAGGGTATGGCTCTGGGGGTTCAGAAGCTTCTGGAGAATGCGATGGGCAATTCCCTGAGGCTCAGTGTGGATTCGCCCCTCTATCAAGGATGGTGGGGAATCCTGCTTTGGATTCTTCTGCTGGGAATATTCCTGATTTCTCTGGGACTCAGTATACTGCCTTATGCGGTAGGTATTCTGTATTTCTGCCATATAGTGACTAAGAAGGTCAATGAGCTTCTGGAGGAAGAGAAAGAGCAGAAATTCGCATATGACAGACGTAGAAATCTTTTGTTATCTGACATAGCACATGATATTAAAACACCTATCACCACAATTTGCGGATATAGCAAAGCTTTGTCGGAAGGAATTGTGCAGGAAGAAAAGAAGCAGGAGTATTTGGATGCCATTTACGCGAAATCCATGCGGATGAGCGACCTGATCACGTTCCTGTTTGAATATGTGAAGCTGGAGAGTGACGGATTTGTATTGCACAAGGAGACGGGTGATATTGCGGAGCTGATCAGAGAGAATGTAGCACTGTTATATGCCGATTTTGAGGAGCGACAGATGGAGCTTAGCTTGGAGATTCCGGAGGAAAAGGTTAATTACGAGATGGACCGGCTGCAGATGGGGCGGGCTGTTACCAATCTGTTGACCAATGCGATACGGTATGGAAGAATAGGAGGAAAGGTTCTGGTGCGGTTGCAGGATGGAGTCCTTACTGTTGCGGATGACGGTATGGAGATAGAGCCTGAGTTTGCAGAACATATCTTTGAACCTTTTTCCAGAGCAGACAAGGCAAGAACGACCAAAGGCGGCAGCGGATTGGGACTCAGTATTACAGCGAAGATTGTGGAGATGCATGGCGGTGAACTGAAACTGGAATGCAGCTTTGGGGAAGGGTATACGAAAGCCTTCCGGATTATATTATAGAGAAAAACGGCGGAGCAATCCGCTGTTTTTTGTTTATAAATTGTTTAGAACATTTATCTTTCCTGTTAAGAATTTGTATGTATGATGTATGACATACAAACGGAAAGAAGAAAAAGAATGTCAAGATTGCTTCGTACTATTTTCATAGGATGCATGGATGTCGCAATGGCAGGTGCATTGATATTCGGGAATTACTTTTATAATTACAGGCTGCCGCGTCAGCTTTCTTCTGATAATCAAAAGATAGATGCGCAGAAGGATGAAGATTGGAAAGAAAAATTCAGTGATTATTTTACAGAAGATATCAGAGTCACTGATATGGGGTACTCGGGTCCCAATGTGGCAGTTTCTATTGAAGAGAAATCCTTTGGTGAAGGAACGGACAGAGTGACTTATTATATTGCCGATATCCATGTAGCCGATATCGATTGTATACGCACAGGGTTTGCTCAGGATACTTATGGGATTGGCTACCGGGAAGGGATGGAGGAGATGTCTGAAAGGTTTCATGCAATCGTAGCGGTAAACGGCGACTCTTACAGTAATGATTCCCGTATGGAAAGCGGCACCATTATCAGGAATGGAGAAGTTTATCGGAAGGAAAACACGGAATCGGATGTCTGCGTTTTATATTATGACGGTACAATGAAGACCTTTTCGCCGGACGAGTTCCGGCCGGAGCAGGTCATTGCCGACGGTGCTTATCAGACGTGGATATTTGGTCCTTCTCTGTTAGATGAGAACGGGAAAAGCAGAACAGATTATAATACATGGGATTATATTAAAGAGGCTCATCCAAGGACTGCTATCGGCTATTATGAACCGGGGCATTACTGCCTGATGCTGGTAGACGGAAGGCAGGAGGAAGAAGCGTATTCCAGAGGCATGTACCTGGAAGAAATGTCGAGAATTTTTGAGGAAATGGGATGTAAAGCAGCATACAACTTGGATGGCGGGCACTGCTCCCAGATGACCTTTAACAGTAAGATCGCGAATCATCCTTACGATGTGAGTGATGATATCTGTGACTGCATTTACATTGCAGAACCATGAAGGAAGGTAGAGGCATGAAAAACATATTGGAACATTGTATCATTGTATTCAGTATTACATTTCTGGTATTTCTGGTATTAGACCATTATAATGCCCAGATGAATTTTACAGGGAACAGTCTGTCAAGGAAAATGTTGTTTGTATTCTGTGCTTTTTCTATTATGAACTGTACCCGGCAGATTGTACTGAACAGGAAAAGATAGTATACTGTATTTATCTTGTATTGGGAAAGGATTTGGTATGGCGGACAGAACGGTTAAACAACGGATTTTAGTATCAAATACACGGATGGTTCTGGTAATGCTGCTTATCTGGTTTGTGATAAATGCATTATTTGTCAAGGGATATTGGGAATATGTGGAAAACCAGATCATGAATTCCGCCTCAACGATAGTGGATGGGGAGATATTAGAGGAAATCATTGAGGATATTACAATACGCAGAAATGAGTTTCTTTGGTTATTTTTGGCAGACGTTATCCTTTGCTTTGTGGTTCTTGCTATTGTCAGCCGTATTTTTACCCGGAATCTGACACAGCGGATTGAATATGAAGGGGAACTGGAATTTGAAAATGTATGCAATACCTTTAATGATATGCAGTACCATCTGCTCTCAGAGCGAGAAAAAACCGAAAATATGAAAAGGCACGGACTGACATGATAGCGGGTATTTCTCATGATTTAAGAACACCGCTTACTGCGGTCAGGGGAACGCTGAAAGGGCTTTTAGATGGTGTTGCGACAGTACCGGAACAGCAGAACAGATTTCTGGAAACTGCTTACCGCCGGTCAGGAGAGATGGAGGTGCTTTTAAACAGACTCTTTTATCTGTCCAAGCTTGAGACCGGCAATATGCCGCTTGTTATACAGGATGTAGAAATAGCCGCGTTTATTCATAATTATGTGGAGAACAAGCAGGAACTCCTTAAGGGGGAGCCTGTTACGATTATTGCAGATACTGCAGGCATTACAGTGCATCTGTCCGTTGATCCGGAGGAGTTATGCAGAGTTTTGGATAATCTCCTGGAGAATAGCCGGAAATATGGGCATGTGGATTGCTTGCAGATAATAATTGCTTTCTCCAGAACAACAAGAGGGATATGTATCTGCTTTTCTGACAATGGAATCGGTGTGCCGGAGGAAAAATTACCGTATCTCTTTGAAGAGTTCTATCGTGTAGATGAATCCAGAAACAAAGAAGAGGGAAATGGCCTTGGCCTTTATATTGTAAAATATCTGATTGAGGCAATGAATGGCAGTGTAAGAGCAGAGAATAAAGGCGGGCTTTCTATTTACATGGAGCTGCCCGTGGGAAAACAGGAGTAAAGAAAATGGCAGAGAGAAGACGGGTGTTGATTGTAGAAGATGATGAAGATATCAGCATGGTAGAAGAGACCTATTTGCAGTCTGCCGGATATGAGACCAGGATTGTTACGGACGGTGGACAGGTAAATGAGGTCCTTTCGGGAGAAGTGTTTGACTTGATTATACTGGACTTGATGCTTCCCGGGAAAAGTGGTTACGAAATCTGCCGGGAAATACGGGACAAAGTGGATATTCCGATCCTTATGGTTACGGCCAGAACAGAAACACTGGATAAAATCAGAGGCCTTGGATTAGGAGCAGACGATTATATTGCGAAACCCTTTGATCCGATGGAACTGGTGGCAAGAGTAAGCGCAAATCTGCGGCAATATGACAGGATGCTGTCGAAGGAACGCGCGGAGGAGCCGGAAGAGATAAGAATACATAACCTGCGAATTCTGGTCAATAGCTGGAAGGTTTATAAGGATGATGTGGAAATTAAATTCCCAACCCGGGAATTTGAGATGCTGAAATTCCTGGCAATGAATCCTAATATTGTATTTTCCAAGGAACAACTCTTTGAGAAAATATGGGGTTATGATTATGCGGGAGACAGCGCAACCGTTATGGTGCATATTAACCGTATTCGGGAAAAAATTGAAGATGACAGCAAAAATCCTAAGATTTTGGAGACAGTCTGGGGAGCGGGATACCGTCTGAATAAGTGACAGGAGATGAATAAATATGTGGATATTCTATGCAATTGCTTCCTCCTTTTTGGCGGGAATTACATCAATTCTTGCAAAGTGCGGGATACAGAAAACGGATTCTAATGTGGCTACAGCAATCAGGACAGTTGTGGTTTTAGTGTTTTCCTGGCTGATGGTGTTTGTGACAGGTACATGGACGGGAATTGTACAGATCAGTGGAAAAACAATGCTGTTCCTTGTCTTATCGGGACTTGCTACAGGTGCGTCCTGGCTTTGCTATTTTCATGCTTTGCAGAAGGGTGATATTAATAAAGTTGTGCCAATTGATAAGTCTAGTACTGTTTTGACTATCTTGCTGGCACTTATTTTTTTGCAGGAAGGATTTACATGGGGGAAGATGTTGTCTGTTGTTTTGATCGGTACAGGTATCATGCTGATGATTGCAACGCCGGTTCCCTGCAACATTAAGAAAAGGAATCGATATGGAAAGGAAGAAACGGAATCCTCCGGACAGGGAGGACTGAAGGGAAGCGGATGGTTCCTATATGCGGTAATGTCTGCCGTATTTGCCAGTCTGACAGCTATTTTTGGTAAAATCGGTATCTCAGGGATTGATTCCAATCTGGGAACGGCGGTCAGAACATCGGTTGTCCTGGTTATGGCGTGGCTTATGGTATTTGTTACCGGCAAGCAGGGGGAAGTAAAGCAGATTGAAAAGAAGGAACTTGGATTTATCATTTTATTCGGTTTTGCAACGGGTGCGTCCTGGCTTTGCTATTACCGGGCATTGCAGGATGGCCCGGCAAGTGTAGTAGTACCGATAGATAAGCTGAGTATTCTGGTTACAATTGCCTTTTCCCGGATTGTATTCCATGAGAAACTGACTAAGAGAGCCGCATTTGGTGTGGTGCTGATTACTTTGGGAACGGTTCTGCTTGCCTTAATTTAGTATAGAGAAATCTTCGGCTTTGGCTGCCGGATCAATATAACAAACGTTTAGGATTTGTTTAGAAAACCTCCTATTGTTCGTTTAGTGTGAATTGTGAGGATAATCACAGTAAACGGATAGGAGGTCTTTTTATGTTTAAAAATGGATTTCAAGGGTTCTGCATGGCATTGACAGACAGTGTGCCGGGAGTGTCCGGTGGAACAATTGCATTTATCATGGGATTTTATGAGCAGTTTATCGGCGCAATCCATGATCTTGCATTTGGAAAAGCAAATGCAAGAAAGGCTGCAGTTAAGTATCTGGTCAGATTGGGTGTGGGATGGGTAATCGGCATGGCATTGGCAGTGGTTGTACTGTCAGCCTCTTTTGAGAAGCATATTTATATGGTAAGCTCTTTGTTTATCGGCTTGATTGCGGGCTCGATTCCGCTGATTGTTCGAGAGGAAAGAGAGAACTTTAGCAAAGTGGGGAAGGGTATCTGCTTTTGTGTGCTTGGTCTTGTGCTGGTTGCAGGGATTACATGGATAAATGAAAATGGTTCGGGCATATCGGTAGATTTGGGACAGCTTTCTCTCAGTATGGCTATGAAGTTGTTTGGCATGGGGATGATTGCCATATGTGCCATGTTTCTTCCCGGTATATCCGGTTCTACCCTGCTTTTGATTCTGGGAGCATATTTTCCGGTCATTATGGCGGTAAGAAGAGTGCTTGCTATGGAACCAGCCTATTTGCCGGGGCTATGTCTGTTCGGATGCGGTGCTGTGACGGGAGTCCTATCGATTGTTAAAGCCATTCAGATATGCCTTGAACGCTATCGTTCCCAGATGTTGTACTTTATCCTGGGAATGATGTTAGGTTCCTTTTACGCGATTATTATGGGTCCGACCACTTTAGAAATACCGCAGCCGTCTCTGGATATACACAATGTTCACCTTTGGGCAGTCGCGGCAGGAGTTGTGCTGGTGCTTGGAATGCAGAGGATAAAAGACAAAAGTGCCGCTAACAGGAACAGTACAGAGGAGGATTCGATATGCTAATTGTAATTTTACCGGCCTATAAGCCGGATGAAAACCTTGTGACCATTGCAAATCAGCTTTGGAGCAAAGGATACAGAGTGATAGTGGTTGATGACGGAAGCGGAGAGGAATACCGGGGGATTTTTGAGAAAATACAGGATATCTGTATCATTCTCCGGCAGGAAGTGAATCGGGGAAAAGGGGAAGCGATTAAGAAAGCACTGAGATATATAAGGGCTGAAATACATGACGGTGATGTGATTGGAGTTATGGATTCAGACGGACAGCATCTGGCAGATGATATGGAAAAACTACTGCTTTGTGCTGAGGAACATAAGAATGCGCTGGTACTTGGAGTCCGTACCATAGGCAGAGAGATGCCGCTAAAATCCCGGCTGGGCAATCAGATTACACGAATGATTTTCTGGGTGATCAGTGGGGTAGAAATATCGGATACCCAGACCGGACTGAGAGCATTCAGTTCAGAATTGCTGGACAGGATGATTGCGACCAAAGGAGAAAGATACGAATATGAAATGAACGTGCTGATGGCAGCAGCCAAAGATGGGATACCTTTGGAGGAAGTGAAAATCCATACAATATACCATGATCAGGATAATTCCTGTTCTCATTTCAGGATACTGGAGGATTCAGTCAGGATTTATAAGGATATCATCCTGTTTGCCCTGTCTTCTTTGTCCGGCTTTGTGGTGGATTATCAGGTGTTTGCATTTCTCATGCTGTGCCTGCCCCATACGGCGTCTTCTGTTTTTGCAGCCAATCTGATCGCCAGAGTAGTCAGCTCTTATTATAACTACAGTATGAATTGTCGTTTTGTTTTTCATATGGACAGAAGGATGAGTACGGCGACCGGTTATTTCGGACTGGCAGTCATTATTTTTATTATGAATGTTCTGATTTTGGAAATGTTTGTGCAGGTTCTGCATTTTTCCGTATATCCGGCAAAGCTCCTGACGGAATGTCTGCTTTTCTGTTTGAGTTGGTTCGTGCAAAAACGCATTATTTTTCGAAAGAGAGATGTCTGACCCATTGAACCGGACAGTTGTATCCGGCGGTGATACTTCTCATAGTACGATATTTTCTGCATATATTATTGTAGTAATTTAAAATCCATTGGGCAAAGGCAGATTGAGGCTGGACGACATATGAGTGTGAGGAATAAAATGATTGCAGCTACGGTGTTGCTTCTTACCGCTGTGGTTGTGGGAACCATGGGAATGGTAAGTTATAGAGAGCAGATATCGAGTGCAGCAAATTACATAACAAGTGCTATTGATGGAGGGGGAGAAGTAAACGAAAGCGGAGCGGACAGCCCTAAAATTGCCATTACCTTTGATGATGGTCCCCATCCCCATTATACCCAACAGCTTTTGGACGGTCTCAAGGACAGAGGTGTGAAAGCCACTTTTTTCGTGACGGGAGAACATGCGGAAGAATATCCAGATATTATCAGACGAATGAATGAGGAAGGACACTTGATTGGAAATCATACCTACAGCCATATTCAATTGACAAACGGAAACAGGCAGACTTATAAGGAAGAATTGATACAGACCAATGAAATCATCAGTCATATTACAGGCAAGGAGGTTTTGTTTGTACGTCCACCCTATGGTTCCTGGGATAAATCTCTGGAAAAAGATTTAAATATGTTTCCGGTGCTTTGGAATATTGATCCGTTAGACTGGTGCAGTGACAATGTTTCCTGTATTGTAACTAAAGTCTGTTCCAAGGCCGGAGAGAATGATATCATCCTGATGCATGACTGCTATGATTCCAGTGTCACGGCTGCACTTCAGGTCGTGGATGAGCTGACGGCACAGGGGTATGAGTTCGTGACAGTGGATGAGATATTGTTTGATTAGATGGAAGTTAAATAGGCGCCCAAAATATGTATTTGCGCTGATGCTATGAAAATGTTATGATAAGATGTATGTTTCTCTATATGGGAAATGAGACGTAGGTAAGAAGGCACAGGATAAAGAATAGTGCTCTGTAGAAAGTGTACTTAAGATGGATTTGTTTGAATATATGAGAAATACAAATCAGGAGAAGGAATCGCCTCTTGCTGCAAGACTTCGGCCGACTGCGCTGGATGAGGTGGTAGGGCAGCAGCATATTATCGGTAAGGATAAGCTGCTTTATCGTGCGATTCAGGCAGACAAGCTCAGTTCCATCATTTTCTATGGGCCTCCCGGCACCGGAAAGACCACTCTTGCCAAGGTGATTGCCAATACCACAAGCGCGGAGTTTACGCAAATCAATGCTACGGTTGCGGGCAAGAAGGATATGGAAGAGGTTGTGGAGAAGGCGAAGAATCTGCGTGGAATGTATGGGAAGAAAACGATTCTGTTCATTGATGAGATTCACCGCTTTAACAAAAGCCAGCAGGACTATCTGCTTCCGTTCGTGGAGGATGGCACAGTGATTCTGATCGGCGCTACCACGGAAAATCCGTATTTCGAGGTAAACGGAGCGCTGATATCCCGTTCTATTGTATTTGAATTACATCCGTTATCTAAAGAGGATATTAAGAACCTGCTTATCCGGGCGGTTTATGATAAGGAAAAAGGTATGGGCGCCTATGACGCTGTGATCGAGGAAGACGCCCTGGAATTTCTTGCGGATTTATCCGGCGGAGATGCAAGGCATGCGCTGAATGCGGTCGAGCTGGGAATTATGACTACCAACCGCAGTGAGGACGGGAAGATTCATCTGACCTTAGAGGTGGCACAGGAATGTATCCAGAAGCGGGTGCTGCGGTATGATAAGAGCGGAGACAATCACTATGATACGGTTTCGGCTTTTATCAAGAGTATGCGCGGGTCCGATCCGGATGCAGCCGTTTATTATCTGAGCCGGATGCTCTATGCGGGAGAAAGCGTGACTTTTATTGCAAGACGAATCATGATATGTGCGGCAGAGGATGTAGGCAATGCAGATCCCATGGCTCTGAATGTGGCTGTCAGCGCTTCACTCGCTGTAGAAAGGGTCGGTATGCCGGAGGCACAGATCATATTGTCACAGGCGGCAACCTATGTAGCCTGTGCACCGAAGAGCAATGCAAGCTGTGAGGCAATTTTTGCAGCCATGCAGGAGGTGGAGCAAAGCGGTAATCTGCCGATTCCCACGCATCTGCAGGATTCGCATTATAAAGGTGCTGCCAAGCTGGGACACGGTGTCGGATATTTATATGCCCATGATTATCCTAATCACTATGTGGAACAGCAATATCTGCCGGATCAACTGACCGGAAGACAGTTCTATATACCGACGGACAATGGTTATGAGGCCGGAATCAGAGAACATATGAAAAGGATAAAGGAAGAAGCTGCCCATGAAGCTGCCCATGTTGAAAAGGAATGAAGCGGACAATCCGAAGAAAAAGAAGAAAAAAAGAGTCATCGACCATGCAAAAGTGGCTGAAAATAAGAAAAGAGCAAAAGCAAACAAAGCAAAGCTGAAAAAGAAGCTGAGAGAAGATAAAACCTGTCCGGAGGAAGAGACGAAGAAGAAATCCGGGAAGAAGCAGAAGAATCGACAGCCCATGGATATGAAAAAACTGGTTATTATCCTTGCGACCTGTGTGGCAGGCGCAGCGGTTATCGGTACGGGCAGCGGCTTCGCCATTCACCATTATGTCATACAGAAGAACATAGAAAACGCGGTTGTGGAAGCTATGGTACATACGGATGCAGTAGAACTTGCGGAGTACAGCAAGACTCAGCATCGTAAGGATCATGTGAAGCAGAATGCCGGTAAGGATACAACGCGGGCCCTGGTGGATGCGGCGCGCTATATGATAGATGGCATTAAAAACAGGCCGCCGGAAGTAGAGGTAACTGCGGAAAACGCTGAGAATTTTGCAACTATTGAAAGCTGTCTGATCAACACAGAGACCGGTAAGGTAGATGTGACTATGAAAGCAGATGCTTTGGCGATCAGCGATGACGGCTATTATTATCTGTTTGAAGAGAAAAGCTATGAAAACGGCATTACCGGGGATGAGTATATCATAGAGGATCAGAAAGATGTGGATTTGACTTTCTCGGTCAACTTGAATTATAACTCTGCCGCTTCCAGACTGTTTTCCAAATTCGTGGTAGCTGTCAAGAAAGACGGTAAATTTATGGCGATCAGCAAGCCCCGTTACATCACGAATCCGGAAGCAATTGCCAAATATAATCCTTCTTTTGGTAATACCACATCCAAGAAGGGGTTATTGGTAGATCCTGAGAAGCTTAGCGGGTCTGAGCTGGATGATCTGGGTGTTAAGCATGCGGCATACAATATTCCGCTCAGCAGGATATTGGGAAATACGACCAATGCTTATTATCCGACAGTATATTATACGTATAATGGTAGGAATTATGCTTTTAACGGACAGGTTGTGGCAGAGTATGATTATATTTTCTCAACTCTGACAAATAAGGGTATTACAACCACCGCCATTATTCTGAATGACATCAATCCGGGCTACATGGAACTGATTCATCCCAAGGCCAGAAGCGGTGGCAGGGCACCATACTATGCATTTAATGCTACTGACGAAGCCGGTACAGAATATATTGCAGCGGTGGGTTCCTTTCTGGCAAGCCGTTATTCCGGCAGCGGACATGGCAAGGTTATGAACTGGGTCATCGGAAATGAGATCAATGCCAGAAGTGAATGGAATTATATTGAATATATGGATTCGGATAGCTATACCGCAGAATATGCCAAGGCATTCCGTATTTTCTACAATGCAATTTTAAGTATCAACGGCAATGCCAGAGTATATATATCTCTGGATCAGCAGTGGGGCAAAAGCCTGTATTCCAATAACGGATATGGGTCCAAGGAGATTCTGGACAGCTTTAACAGTTATATTACGGAGTACGGCAATATTGATTGGGGCGTTGCACAGCATCCGTACAATTATCCTTTGACAAGTGTGAAAGCATGGAGTACCAGTGGTAAAGCAGGCTCCTATGTACAGGAATCGGAGAATACACCGGTACTTACAATCAAAAATATTCATGTACTGACCGATTATTTACAGAAGGAAGAGTATCTGACAGATGACGGAGAGGTCAGACCTGTTATTTTAAGTGAGATGGGATATACTTCTACGGCAGGACAGGATCTGCAGTCGGCAGCTTTTGTATATGCCTATAAGATTGTAGAGGCAAATCAGCATATAGACAGTATGCTGTTCTCACGTCAGACAGACGCGGCGTCAGAGGTGGCTCAGGGACTGGCGCTTGGTATCAATACCCAGGGCGGAGGCCGTAAATCCATCTATACGGCATTTAAATATGTAGATACGGCAGAATCTGCCAAATATACGGATTTCGCGCTTGGTATAATAGGTATTTCAAGCTGGAGTGAGGTAATCAGACATTATTAGACAAAACGATCACAGAGGGACGTGATCAGAATAATTGATGTATCAGATATTGATAAATATCCTGGTTTTTCTTCTGCCAGTTGGCACAGATAGCAGAGGCGGTATCTTCATCGGGAACAGATAGTGTGAGCTCGATGACGGTAACGCCTTTTTCTTTGGCCTGTAAATGGGCTTCATATTCGCCGGAAGTGGCTTTATAATAATCTGCCTGAATAGACACTTCGTTGCGCATTTCCAATTCGTGTTCAGTCAGAAAAGTATCAATTTCCTTTTTAATAGAGCTGTTGATGCGGTTACCGAAGAAAGACAGAGTTTCCCTGCCTTCCGTTGTGATTTCCAGATAGGTGCGGTTGCGGCTAGAGCTGGCAATAATCAGATCAGCATCAATCAGCTCGGCAGTAGCCTGCTGCAGTGTCAGGAAGTTGGTATATTCTTTCTCTAAGATAAAATCGCTAACCTGAGCCTTGGTCAAAGGAAAGGTAACGCGGTCCAGCATATAGAGGATTATTAATTTGTATAGTGTTAACGGATCCTGGGTCATAAATGATACCTTCCTGTTATGATTGTTTCTGCTTGCTACGGGGAATAGAGACGGCCCTGATAAGCATTTCGCTGTTTCATTCTGTGGTGCAGATCGTTTAATACACCGCGTTTGTTCAGACTCCATAGGGGAGCAAGCAATAAATCCCTGGGGCCGTCACCGGTTACCCGGTGCACTACAATGCGCGGGCTGAGCTGTTCCAGACAGTCGATGACCAGATCCGGATATGCGTCCATGGTAAGAGGAACATATGCCCCCTGTTCAAATAAAGTTGCCATATCAGTTCCTTTTAATACATGTAACAACTGTAATTTGATTCCCCATATACCCTGCGTATTTAAATGAGAAATGGTTTCCAATACATGCTCACGAGTCTCGGACGGTAAGCCAAGAATGATATGAGTAATAACAGGTATACCGGCTTGTTGCAATGTTGTGACACATCTGTCATAGACGTCTAAACTATATCCACGTCTGATAAACAGAGCAGTTTCTTCATGAATCGTCTGTAAACCCAATTCGATCCAGACAAACTTGTCAGGAAATTCTGTCTTAAGGTTGACCAGTAAAGTCACTACTTCTTCCGGTATACAGTCGGGTCTGGTAGCAATAGAAATACCTGCCACTGAGGGCTCTCGTAAAGCTGCCTCATAAATACTGCGCAGATACGGAAGAGGTCCGTAGGTATTGGTATAGGCCTGAAAATAGGCAATATAGCGTTGACCGGTCGGCTTATCATGGAAAAGTGCCTTGCCGGCGGCAAGCTGCCCGGTTACGGAAGGATAGTCAGAGGTCTTGATTGCAAAATCACCGCTACCACCCGCACTACAGAAGATACAGCCGCCGGTGCCGAGCGTGCCGTCCCGGTTGGGACAGCTCAGCCCGGCATTCAAAGCAATCTTATATAATTTCTCACCATAGGTATTTTTACAATAGGCATCTAATGAGTAATAAGGCTTGCCATGCCAATCGTCTCTTGTCATAAATACACCTTATTTAAAATGGCGTGTGTTATTAATTGGGTATTCCCTTTATTTACGGATATGAGATTTCACAGCTTCTGCAACCACTTCTGCAACTTTGGGGTTGAAAGCTTCCGGCATAATGTTATCTTCGTTCAACTCGTCTTCCGGCACCAGACCTGCGATTGCATGTGCCGCAGCCAGTTTCATTTCTTCCGTAATCTGTACGGCACGTCCTTCCAGAGCACCTTTGAAGATACCGGGGAAAGCCACTACGTTATTGACCTGATTCGGGAAATCGGAGCGTCCTGTACCAACCACCCTTGCACCGGCAGCTTTGGCCACATCGGGCATGATCTCCGGTACCGGATTAGCCATGGCAAAGAGAATGGCGTCTTTGTTCATGGAAGATACCATATCGGGTGTTACGATATTGGGTGCGGATACACCAACGAAAATGTCTGCACCTTTCAGCGCATCTGCCAGAGAGCCTTTTTCGTTATTCGGATTGGTAACCTCGGTCATTTTCTGCTGCATCCAGTTAAGACCCTGTGTTTCTTTGCCTACAATGCCGACCTTGTCACACATGATAACATTGGGGAATCCATAGGTTAGTAGCAGCTTGGTAATGGCCACACCGGCACTGCCTGCACCGTTTACCACTACCTTACAGTCCTCTTTCTTCTTATTTACTACCTTAAGAGCGTTGATGATACCGGCAAGTACTACGATGGCAGTGCCGTGCTGGTCATCATGGAAGACCGGAATATTCAGAATCTCTTTTAATCTTTCTTCAATTTCAAAGCAGCGGGGAGCACTGATATCTTCTAAGTTGATACCGCCAAAGCCCGGTGCCAGGTAGGTAACTGCCTTGATGATTTCTTCGGTATCCTGTGTGTCTAAGCAGATGGGAACCGCATTGACGCCGCCAAACTCTTTGAAAAGTACGGCTTTTCCTTCCATAACAGGCATTGCGGCATAGGGACCGATGTTGCCGAGACCAAGAACAGCGCTGCCATCCGATACGACTGCTACGGTGTTGGATTTCCAGGTATAAGTGTAGGATGCTTCCGGATCATTGGCAATGACCTTGCAAGGTTCAGCCACCCCCGGAGTATAGGCGAGTGATAAGTCCTCTCTGGTTTTCACGGGTGTTTTGGAAACTGTTTCCAGCTTACCGTTCCACTTTTCGTGTAATGCTAATGCTTTTTCATTTGTTGTCATGGGGATACCTCATTTCTTTCTTATTTATAACCCTGAATTCCATCATATATTATTTATCTTTTCTCTGCAACATCCACTTGCCGCCTTTTTTATGAAAAAACTCTTTCTATTTTCGAAAAAGTAGTGTATAATGTGAAAATACATAGCGAATTATTTTCTAAGTCATATCAGGTACAAAACCCCTAGACGAAAGATTGAGAAAGAGAAGATATTGGTTTCATGCATAGAATCGACAGGCAGGTGTATGGAGCGGTAATAGATTATTTCAATAGAAAACAGTAAATAAGAGGCGGAAAATAAGTAAAATATTAAAATACGGGAGGAATTTATGAGAGAAAAGTATGAATCATTGGCATTGGCTGACCTGAAAGCGATTGCGAAAGCGCGGGGCATCAAAGGCACTTCTGCCATGAAGAAGTCTGATATTGTGGAAGCAATGCTGGCAGAGGATGAGAAGGACAAGGCTGCCGGTAAGGAAGTGGCTGTCAAATCCGTGGCTCCGGCACAGGGCAGCGCAAATGCACAGAATAATGGAGGCACCCAGCCGGCACCGGCAAAGAAGATTGAGGCAGCTATGGCAGGCGAGGAAGATAAGTATCCGGTAGAGCTGGATAGTGGAATTACAGCCAGCGGTATTCTGGAAGTCATGAGCGACGGCTTCGGTTTTATCCGTTGTGAGAATTATCTGCCGGGTGAAAATGATGTCTATGTGGCACCCAGCCAGATCCGTCGTTTCGGACTGAAAACAGGTGATATTCTGGAAGGAAATACGAGGATTAAGACACAGAACGAGAAGTTCAGTGCTTTATTATATGTAAAGTCTATCAATGGTTACAGCCCGGAAGTGGCCATGCGCCGTCCGAACTTTGAGGATCTGACACCGATTTTCCCGAATGAAAGACTTAAGCTTGAGACACCCGGTGCATCCGTTGCCATGCGTATCATGGATCTGATGAGTCCGGTTGGTAAGGGGCAGAGAGGTATGATCGTATCTCCGCCGAAAGCAGGTAAGACTACTTTATTAAAAGAGGTAGCAAAATCCATTACCAAGACAGCCCCGGATTCCCATCTGATTATTCTGCTGATCGATGAGCGGCCGGAGGAAGTAACAGATATCAAGGAAGCAATCGAAGGTCCCAATGTTGAGGTAATCTATTCCACCTTTGACGAATTGCCGGAGCATCATAAGAGAGTGTCCGAGATGGTAATTGAACGTGCTAAGCGTCTTGTAGAGCATGGAAGGGATGTGGTAATCCTTCTGGACAGCATTACCCGTCTGACAAGAGCCTACAATCTCGTTGTTCCACCCAGTGGACGTACTCTATCAGGTGGTCTGGACCCGGCATCTTTGCATATGCCGAAGCGTTTCTTCGGTGCAGCCAGAAATATGCGTGAGGGCGGCAGCTTAACGATTCTTGCTACGGCGCTTGTGGAGACAGGCAGTAAAATGGATGATGTGGTTTACGAGGAATTCAAAGGAACCGGTAACATGGAAATCGTACTGGACCGTAAGCTTTCCGAGAAGAGAGTGTTCCCGGCTATTGATATTCCCAAATCCAGTACCAGACGTGAAGATCTGTTGCTGAATCCGGAGGAACTGGAGGCAATCAATATTATCCGCAAGGCGTTAAACGGACAGAAACCGGATGAGGCTGTGGAGAAGCTTCTGGATATGTTTGCCAGAACAAGAAATAACTTTGAATTCGTGAATATGGTTAAGAAAATGAAATTTATCTAAGCTTCTTATAAAAAAGGCTTGCATCCCCTTACTTCCTATGCTACAATGTAAAAGCTGTCGGTTTAGGGCAGTATGGGATGAGAAAATGATATGGACGATAACGTCCGCTTACTATTTACTTTTGAGTTTAGAAGAGGTGAAAGAGATGAGAGAAGGAATTCATCCTGAATATTATCAGGCAACAGTAACATGTAACTGCGGCAACACATTCGTGACAGGTTCTACCAAACCTGAGATTCACGTAGAAGTTTGCTCCAAATGTCATTCATTCTACACAGGTCAGCAGAAAGCTGCTCAGGCTCGTGGACGTATTGATAAGTTCAATAAGAAATACGGTGTGGAAAGCAAATAAGAGTGATGGAAAAAGGTTGAGGTTAATATCTCAACCTTTTCTTGAATTGAGGATTTGGAATGGGTAAGAAGAAAGATATGAAATATTCCGGTATCGGCGGACAGGCGGTTCTGGAAGGCATCATGATGAAGAATAAAGATCAGTATGCCGTGGCTGTCAGAAAACCGGACGGTGAGATTGAAGTAGAAGTAGAACATTATGTAGGGATCATGCATGGCAGTAAGCTGATGGATATCCCGTTTATCAGAGGCGTCTTTCAGTTTGTGGATTCCCTGATTCTGGGGATGCGAAGCCTGAATTTTTCAGCATCTTTTTATGAGGATGAGGATGCGAAAGAGACAGCGGCTGACAGAGTTTTTAACAAACTGTTTAAGGATAAAGCGGAAAAGGTGTTCAGCGGTATCGTTATGCTGTTGTCTTTGGCACTGGCAATCGGCATTTTTATGGTACTGCCTTATTTTGTAACATCACTGTTCGAGGACTATATCAGAAGCGCTTCTTTTATGGCAATCATAGAAGGTGTGCTGCGTATTGTAATCTTTGTAGGATATGTGCTTTGCATTTCCCTGATGAAGGATATCCGGCGTGTTTATATGTATCATGGGGCAGAGCATAAATGTATTAACTGTATTGAAAAGGGACGTCCGCTGACGGTCAAGAATGTAATGCGAAGCTCCAAGCAGCATAAGAGATGTGGTACCAGTTTCCTGCTTTTCGTTATGTTAGTCAGCGTGATACTGTTTTTCTTTATCAGAGTGGAGAATCCGGTTTATCGTGTGCTGATTCGTATCGCATTGATTCCGGTGATTGCGGGAATTTCCTATGAGATTATTCGTCTTGCAGGCAGAAGCAACAATATTCTGGTAAGAATCATCTCTGCACCGGGTATGTGGCTTCAGAGACTGACCACCAGAGAGCCGGACGAAAGTATGGTAGAGGTTGCCATCGCTGCTGTGGAGGCTGTATTTGACTGGAAAGCATATTTATATGAAGCTTTCGGATATGAGGTAGATGATTCCTGGCTGGCAGATGAACCAAACGAGGAGTCAGAGGACGAGGACTGACAGGAATGAAGCTAACTTATCAGGATGTCTGTCAGTGGGGCACAGAACAACTGCGGAAACAGAATATCGAGGAAGATAAGCTGGATGCCAGACTGCTCTTGGAGTATGTCTGCGGGACAGACAGAAATACGCTGCTTGTCCATGGTGACAGAGAAGTATCCGAGAGTGAGCAGGAACGGTATCAGCTTCTCATAGAAAAAAGGGCACAGCATGTTCCCTTACAGCATCTGACCGGAGAACAGGAGTTTATGGGGTTGACTTTCAAAGTCAACAAGCATGTTCTGGTGCCCAGACAGGATACGGAAATTCTGGTGGAGGAAGTGATGAAGAACCTCCACGATGGAATGCGGATTCTGGATATGTGCACCGGATCGGGCTGTATACTCCTCAGTCTGTTGCAATATTCCAATGACTGTCAGGGCATTGGCGTGGATCTGTCAGCGGAAGCTCTGGCGGTAGCAGAAGAAAATTATGCCCGCCTGAAAGCAGAAAAACCGGGGATGGATGCGACATTCGTACAGAGCGATCTGTTTGCGGCGATGGATGTTGCTTTGCAGGATAAACAGAGCGGGAAGCAGGGTGAAAAATTCGATATTATCGTGTCAAACCCACCTTATATCAGAACGGATGTGATTGATACCCTGATGCCGGAAGTGCGTGAACATGAGCCTTTGATGGCGTTAGACGGTACGGCAGACGGACTGCATTTCTACCGGGAGATTACCAAGAAAGCCAAAGATTATCTGAACCGCGGCGGGATGCTCTATTATGAGATCGGATACGATCAGGCAGCGGATGTAACTGCAATCCTGCAGGCAGAAGGCTTTCAGGAGATTGAAGTGGTAAAGGATTTCGCGGGCTTAGACCGCGTGGTATATGGGATATATTAATAAGAAGGATGGTAAGATTATCTCGCGTTTTACACGCAACTTTGTGCCCTCAGCTTAGAGTTTGTAAGCTGAGAGAAAGGAATGGTTATTGTTATGTTCGATAAATTGGACGACCTGCTCAGAAAATTTGAGGAGATCATGAATGAATTAAGTGAGCCTACTGTGGCGGATAATCAGGAGCGTTTCCGGGCGCTGATGAAGGAACAGAGCGATCTGACCCCTATCGTCAATGCCTATAAAGAATATAAGAAGTGTAATCAGGATATTGAAGACTCTCTGGCAATGCTGGATGAGGAATCCGACCCGGATATGAAGGAAATGCTGAAGGAAGAGCTTTCTACCGCTAAGAAGCGTGTGGAGGAGCTGGAGCATGAGCTTAAGATTCTATTGCTTCCCAAAGATCCGAATGATGATAAGAACGTCATCGTGGAAATCCGTGCCGGTGCGGGCGGTGACGAGGCTGCGCTTTTTGCGGCAGAGATTTACCGTATGTATGTCCATTATGCAGAGAGCCGCCGTTGGAAAGTTGAGACCATGGAAGTGGAAGAAATCGGTATCGGCGGTATGAAGAGTGTGACCTTCATGGTAACCGGACAGGGTGCATACTCCGTATTGAAATACGAGAGTGGTGTCCATCGTGTACAGCGTGTGCCGGAGACTGAGTCCGGCGGACGTATCCACACCTCTACCATCAGTGTGGCAGTGATGCCTGAGGTAGATGATGATATTGATATAGTAATAGAAGATAAAGATATCCGTATTGATGTCATGCGTGCTTCCGGTAACGGTGGACAGTGTGTCAACACAACAGACTCTGCGGTGCGTCTGACCCATTATCCTTCCGGTATCGTGGTGTACAGTCAGACGGAGAAATCCCAGATTCAGAATAAGGCCAAGGCATTTGCATTGCTGAAAGCAAAGCTGTATGATATCGAGCAGCAGCAGCGGCATGATGCGGAGGCAGAGATGCGAAGAAGCCAGATCGGTACCGGCGACCGTTCCGAGAAGATCAGAACCTATAACTTCCCTCAGGGACGTGTCACAGACCATCGTATCAATCTGACTCTCTATAAGCTGGATAAGGTTATGAACGGTGATATCCAGGAGATTCTGGATGCATGTATTGCGGCGGACCAGGCAGCCAAGTTAAGCCGCATGCAAAATGAAGGCTAAAACCCTTGATTTTACTGGTTTTTTTCAAATTATGCAGTTGACAAAAAACAATAATTTTATGAAAAAGACGGACTTTGACTTTTGTCTCTGCCCGTCTTTTCTTATTTTGGATTTCTTTGATGTTGCCTGCATTGTTGAATTTTCAAGGTTCTGCACACCTTTTTGGTGTGGGGGGTTTAGTAATTTACAATATTCTGAAGGTATATTATAATAGAAAAAATTTGGTGCTGTTATACAAGAGAAAAAGATATGGAAGGTGGTAGTATGGATAATCTGCTTTTTCAATTTGCAATGTTGCTTTGGTTTACAGGAATTATATTTTACTGTGCACTATTTCCGATTGTAACGAAAAAATGTTTTTGGAAAAAAACAAGCCTTAAGAAAAATATTTGTAATGTAGTAGTATGTGTATTATTGATGCCCATGTTAGTGTATGAATATTCCGCTGCTCTTTCTATGTTTTTGGTGGATAGTTTCCATATTAATGAATTATCTGTTGAGGGAATCATTTTATCAACATTTTGCGAGATTGCATTCATTCTATTAGCAGCATATCTGTATGTTTTGTATTTTAAACCTGTCAATAAAGCAATTGCTATATTTGTGTATTTTATGGTTAGTATAATTACATACATTCCTTCATCATTACCACCAATGAATGCAAAAAATGCAACAATCGGGGATACTGTTCAGATTCTGGGAGAAAGTATATTAATCCTGGCTCTGGGATATATGTTCTATCATTTTTTGATTGTCCCGGTTTCTAAGATTACACATGTTGATAATAAAATCGGAAGAAGAGCATTTATTATTTTACCGGTTTTTTCATTAGTTTATACTGATATTATATCAATAATAAATTTATTGTATGCAGATAATGATATTCTTGTGGCAGTAACAGGAATCTCATCTGTTTTTGTTATATTAGTTGTATGTATAGGATTTCATTATATTATACAGAATACGATTGTGATTAGTGAACTGGAAAAAGCCAGAGATGCAGAAAAAGCGAAAGAAGAAGCAGAAAAGGCCAAGGAGATTGCACAGGAGGCGAATCGTGCAAAGTCAGATTTTCTGGCTAATATGAGCCATGAAATCCGGACACCGATCAATGCGGTACTGGGCATGGATGAGATGATCTTAAGAGAAAGCACTGATTCGAAAATATTGGAGTATGCTTCGGACATCAAGCAGGCAGGAAGTATGTTGCTTTCTCTGATTAATGACATACTGGATTTTTCTAAAATAGAGAGCGGCAAGATGGATATTATTCCGGTTGACTATGATTTGGGAATTTTGCTGAGTGATACGATAGACATGATTCGCTCCAGAGCTGAAGAGAAAAAACTGCAGCTTGAATTAAAAATTGAATCGAATACTCCGGTGCATTTGCACGGAGATGAAGTAAGGCTCAGACAGATTATTACCAATATTCTTACAAATGCTGTCAAATATACACCGGAGGGAAAAGTGATACTTACGGTATCAGGAAAGAAAGTGTCGACAGAAGCAGTACAATTGTATGTATCAGTTAAGGATACCGGTATCGGAATTAAGGAAGAAGATATCGGACGGTTGTTTGATTCTTTTCAGCGCGTAGATGAAAGCAGAAACCGAAATATTGAAGGTACCGGTCTTGGACTTTCTATTACCATGCGTCTTCTGAATTTGATGGGCAGTCATCTGGAAGTGGAAAGTACCTATGGGGAGGGCTCTGACTTCTATTTCTATCTGGAACAAAAACAACTGGATGATGAGGTCATCGGAGAAGACATACAGAAATATTATGAAAATAAAAAAGGTAAGATTAGTGTTTCTACTGAGCAGTTTTATGCCCCTGATGCAAAAATCCTTGTTGTAGATGACAATGAGATGAATCTTAAAGTTTTTTTAGGATTACTTAAGAATCATGGTATGCAGATTGACACTGCAATGAGTGGAAAAGAATGTCTTGCACGAATGGAGAAAAATGCATATCACATTATTTTTATGGATCATCTGATGCCGGAAATGGATGGTGTGGAGACATTAAGGCGGATCAGAGAACTGAAAACAAATCGAAGTAAGAATGCAGTCATCATTATTTTGACCGCTAATGCGGTTTCCGGGGCAAGGGAAATGTTTTTGCAAGAGGGATTTGCTGATTATCTTTCAAAGCCTGTTATTGCGGCAAACCTTGAAAAAATGATTCAGAAATATCTTCCCGAAGAGTTATTATTGAAGCATGATTTGGGACAGAAGGAAGAAATCCTTGTTGAATCCGGTCATTATGTTCAAGACGCACAGTCAGAAAACAGCCTTGTGGATTGGAAAATGGGAAAAGCATATTCTATGGATGATGAGGAATTTTACAGGGAAATGCTTCAGACATTTTTAGATTCTCCTTCTGCTATGGAACTGAGGCGGTATTATGAGGAGTCTGATTTTGAAAATTATCGCATCAAGATCCATGCGATTAAGACGAATCTGGCTAATATCGGGGCAGTGAGTGTATCGGAAATGGCGAAACAATTAGAACTTGCATTAAAAAATGATAATAATATGTCCTATGTGCAGGCGCACCATGAAGAATTTATGGCAGTATATGAGAATGTGGTGTCCGAAGTGAGGGCATATATAAACCGAAGTTAAGCAAGATGCAGAATGAGGGCTAGAAAGCCCTTATGGGTTCTCTTCAGGCACCAGAACGCAGGCACAATACCCAGGCTCCGGTCTGACAGTGCTTGCTAAAACATAGATATATCAATTCGGGGAACGTCTGATAAGGAGTACCTTTTGAAGGGCTTCACTAAAACGAATGAGAGTTATGGGTCTTATGATTATGAAATACACCTTTCAACTATCACCAAGTCTAAGAAGAAGGATAATTCTCCTGCTAAGCAAACCGCAGAAGAGGCAGCAAGAGCAGCTGAAGGTCGTGCTGAACTGGCTGCGGCAGTCAGCAATGGATTTGCAGATACAACGGCTTATTATGCGGCCAAGGAAGCAAATAAGTCTGCCGGAGAATATTATAACAATGCAGTAACAGATACACCCGGTATTGAGAATGCTATTCCTGTCGCACAGGGCGGCAACTTAGTAGTAGATGGTGTTGTTACCGGCATGACGGCGACTATCTCCAAGGTGGACGGCGTATCCCTTGATGAGATCAGCCGAGTACAGCCGGGACGGATACTTAATGTGGTAAGTGTGAGCTTCCCTGCAACAGAAGCAACCATTAATTTCTATATGCCCG
>JBJELE010000050.1:0-4555 GCA_051878995.1 Lachnospiraceae bacterium
TGACGATCTGAAAGAACAATACTGGAATAGGAAAGAGAGGAAAAAATGGATTACGAAACATTCAAACAGGAAATGACAGAGGATCTGAAGCAGAGGCTTTACGAGAGAGGCATTGAGGATGTTGAGATGAGCTTTCACAATGTTGAAAAAGCAAACCAGCACTATGAGTCCTTGACCGTGCGTCAGGAAGGAAGCAATGTTGGAGTCAACTTCAATATTGAGAATGCCTTTGCTGAATACGAGCACACCGGAGATTATGCAGGTGTTCTTGCGGAATCAACACACGCTATCATGCAGGGACTTGAGAATGTCCCTTCTGTTGATACATCCGAGCTTACCAATTATGAAGCGATGAAGGAAAAGCTCTCCATTGAAGTGATTTCTGCTGAAACAAATGCAGAGCTGCTTACAAAGATTCCTCATGAAAGCATGGAGGACATGGCGGTTGTATATCGTTTTGTGCTTGAGAGCAATGATGCCGGCAGAGCATCCATTCTGGTAACCAATGACATGATCGACCATATGGGAGTAACCCATGAGCAGCTGAAAGCAGATGCTCTGGAGAACGCCCCGGAAATCAGACCGGCGGTTATCCAGGGTATGAGCGAGGTCATGAGAGAGATGATGGGACCGGAAGCATTTGAGATGTTTGGTCTTCCTGAGGAACAGGAGGAAATGATGTACGTTGCAACGGTTCCGGATAAGAACTCCGGGGCGGGGGTGCTTGCTTATCAGGATTTTATGGATCAGGCAGCTGAGAAGCTTGGTGGAGACTTCTATATTCTCCCCTCATCGATTCATGAAATTCTGTTGGTACCTGATAACGGAGACAAGGCTGCAGATGATCTGAGAGATATGGTAAGGGAAGTCAATGCTACCCAGGTAAGTCCTGAGGAAAAGCTTACTGACAACGTGTATCATTATGATTCCAAGGAACATATCTTTGAACTTGCTGAGAAATTTGAAGCAAGACAGCAGGAAAAAGCCGAGCCCCAGATTGATGAGAAATCGGAGGAGCACGGTTCCGTATTAAAGGATCTGAAGGATAAGCAGAAGGAAGTTGCAGCAAAGCCTCCCGTAAAGGATGCGGCAGAAAAGGCAGCAAAGGCTAAGGGCGGGGAAGCCCTCTAAAACAATCATAAGGTGTCAGCTTATGGCGATTGCCATAGGTCTGGCACTTTTTTGATGGAAAGGCAAGGTAATACAATGTCAGGAGCATATATTGAGAAAAACAGAACAGGGGCGAAGCCACCGGTCAGCCATCCGCAAAACTGTAAAGAGGAATGTCCTTATGGGTATGACAAAGCATTTTGTTTTCCGTGTTACAAAAAGCTGATGGAAGAGATGCGAAGCAAAAGAAAGGGATAGCCATGGGATTTGATTACTTTTATGAAGATCAGTCCCAGCAGTTTGCTTTTTACCGGATACCAAAGGTCCTTTTTACTGATGCAAGGTTTCAGGGAATATCCACGGAAGGAAAGGTATTGTACGGACTGCTATTAGACCGTGTATCACTTTCCAGGGATAATGGCTGGATTGATGAGGAGGGGCGGGTATATATCATTTTCACCCTGACTTCCATCCGGGAAGCTATGAACTGTTCCGAAAAATCAGCAATCAAGTATCTTTCGGAGTTGGAAGAGTTTGGGCTGATAGAGCGCATTAAGCAGGGACTGGGAAAGCCGGCACTGATCTATGTGAAGAATTTCTTAGACCAGCAGAATTTACAGGTCAAGGCCTGTAAAGATTACAGGTCTGGTACTGTAAAAGTTACAGGTCAGGACCTGTATAATCTACAGCCTAATAATACTAATAACAATAATACTGAATATAGTGATACTTATCCTATCCTATCCGGGGATGAGGAGCGGATGGGATATGAAGCTTACCTTAGGGAACAGCTGGAAATATCAGTCTTAAAGAGTAGGTATCCTTATGATTCCGATATGATTGAAGGCATTCTGGAGCTTATGCTGGACATTTTGTGTTCCAGAAGAAAGATGATCCGAATTGCCGGAGATGACAAACCGGCCAATGTGGTAAAGGGAAGATTCATGAAGTTAAACATGGGACATATTGAGTATGTGATGGACTGTGTCCGGGAGAATACCACGAAAGTCCGCAGTATTAAGCAGTATCTGCTGGCTGCATTGTATAACGCACCGGCTACCATGGACGGCTATTATCGTGCGGAAGTTAATCATGATATGGCCACAGGAAAAATATAGACCAGGAGGGATTGGTTAAATTGAATGATACAGAATTTATTTTGGGCCGTTTGGAAAAGATAGCGGCAAATCTGGAAGAGATTGTCAGTATTCTGGCACCGGAGCAGTCGGCAATCTATGTGGATGCATCGCAGCAGGTGAATTTCATCGGGATGGAAGATGCAATGGCAATTCTGGACGGCTTTGGAAAGAACAGTGCTTCCGAGATGATAGGGAAGACGGATTACATTTTTGTCTATGATGCAAGAAAGAAGCTGCTCATTGACGGAGAGGCATATGTGCCGGCCGGATATCTTGTGATGAAATCGGATTATGGATTACAGGGGCTTAACGAGAGCGATATCAGTGCAGTCATGGCTGAAATTAGAAGCAGAATCTGTACACTTGCACTCGGGCAGTACCGGATCCAGAGCTACCGGCTGGGATAGGAGGAATTTTATGAATAACAAACCATGGGCTTATGTTACGTCTGCATGGAGCGCGGATCGAACCAAAGCCAAAAGATCTGCAAAGAGATATTGCAGGAAACTGTATGAAGCAGGCTACACACCGATCTGCCCGTTACTGTCACTTCCGGAGGTAATTGACGTAAGCAATGCAGATGAATATAAGGATTATCTGGATATGTCAGAGGATATGCTGAGACGTTCCAGGATTCTTGTGGTTTGTGGAGCTGCCGTTAATGAAACGGTGCTTACGGATATTGCGATTGCAAATCGCTTTCACGTGGCATCATCCACCATGAGGGGAGTCCTTGGTGTGGATAAGAGCAGAAAAGAAGAATAGATACATGGAAGGAAGTGAGAAAGCTGGTACATGAAGAAGTAAGCAAGGAGGCTGCGGACAAGTCCATCCGCATTGCTGTCAGAGTATCCAAACCTACGCTGAAATTGTTTATGAAAGCACTAAGTACAGTGGTAGGAAAGCCAACAAAAGCGGTCGGTAAGGCAGTGGGTGAAAAAATCCATCCGACAAAAGGAAAGCAGTCAATCAAGACTCTGGTTCGTCAGGGCCAGGGAGTCTCGTCCATTCCGCTTGCTGATGAAGGGCTTAAGGATTTTCAGAAGATCGCCAAAAAGTATGGAGTTGATTTCGCAGTCGTAAAGGACAAGAAAGCGGATCCTCCGGTATATACCATATTCTTCAAAGCAAAGGATATGGATGTGATTACAAAAATCTTGCAGGATTATGCAGATAAGCAGGTGAAGAAGGGGTCAAAGGAGCGCCCGAGTGTTCTTGAGAAACTGAAGAAATTCAAGGAGATTGTGGCAGCGATTCCAAGGAAAGTGGCAGAGAAAAAGAAGGAGAAGGTGCGATGAATATGAAACAGATAAAAAAGCAGCTGATCCTGAACATTCCCTATATTGTTCTGGGACTGGCTGCTACCAATCTGGGAGAGATGTGGCGGCTGGCGGTGGGTGCCAATGCGTCTGAGAAAGTACAGAGCATTGTACTTGATGGACTGATTGCAAAGGCATTTTCCAATCCGTTGCCAAGTTTTTATCCGACTGACCTGCTGGTAGGCATCGCCTGTGGTGCAGCGCTCAGGCTGGCAGTGTATCTGAAAGGGAAAAACGCAAAAAAGTTCCGGCATAATGAGGAGTATGGCTCTGCCAGATGGGGAAAGCATGCAGATATCGAGCCTTTTGAGGATCCGGTGTTTGCAAACAATGTAATTCTGTCCCAGACAGAGCGTATCACCATGAGCAGCAGACCGAAAATTCCGAAATACGCCAGAAATAAGAATGTTCTGGTGGTTGGTGGTTCAGGTTCCGGTAAGACGAGGTTTTTTATCAAGCCAAATCTTTTGCAGATGCATTCATCCTACGTGGTGACTGATCCAAAGGGTGGTCTGGTCAATGAAGTAGGAAATGCCCTGTATAAGAACGGGTACCGGATGAAGGTGTTTAATACCATCAATTTTACAAAATCAATGCATTATAATCCATTTGCCTATCTCCATTCTGAGAAGGATATTCTGAAACTGGTAACAACACTGATTGCCAACACAAAAGGGGAGAGCAAAGGCGGAGATGATTTCTGGCTGAAAGCGGAAACACTGCTTTACACCGCATTGATTGGGTACATCCATTATGAGGCTCCGGAAGAGGAGCAGAATTTTTCTACCCTGCTTGAAATGATCAACGCAATGGAAGTCCGGGAGGATGATGAAGAGTTCAAGAATCCGGTGGATCTGATGTTTGAGGAACTTGCAGAGCAGAACCCGGACCATTTCGCAGTAAGGCAGTATGCCAAGTATAAGCTGGCAGCCGGAAAAACAGCCAAGTCCATTCTGGTTTCCTGTGGTGCAAGACTGGCACCCTTTG
>JBJELE010000051.1:0-21876 GCA_051878995.1 Lachnospiraceae bacterium
AGCAGAGGACTGAAAATCCTCGTGTCACTGGTTCGATTCCGGTTCTGGGCATTTTCTATTACTTAAATATGATTATATGGAGCACTAGCTCAGTCGGTAGAGCACCTGACTTTTAATCAGGTTGTCGGGGGTTCGAATCCCCCGTGCTTCATTTATAAGGCTGTTTCAGGCACATAAAGCTTGGAAACAGCCTTTTGTTCTTTGTTTTGTTCTTAGTATATTTTTATGCGTGTATGTGATATACTGAATTGGAAATATGTGATGAAACATAGGTAATCCATTTTTTTAATTGTTTTATAACTGGACTGACAGAATGATGTGGGGATTATAATGAAAGTCAAATGTGAATTTTGTGGTAACTGGATTGAAGAGTCTGATAAACAATGCCCTAATTGCGGAGCTGTTAATGAGAGATTTAAAAGAGTAGGAAATGGTGTACCTACGACGATAGAAGAACTTCGGGAGTGGGCACAAGAACATAATCTTCCACTTGCTGATATGCGTACTTATATTGGCGAAGATTATAAAGGCGCGAAAGCGTTTGGCATTTACAAAGATGAAGTAACGGGTAATTTTGTCGTATACAAGAATAAGGCAGATGGGTCCCGGGCTATCCGATATGAAGGCCCTGACGAGACATATGCTGTAAATGAGCTTTATCTTAAAATGAAGGAGCGGGTTGCCGAACAAAAGGCTCATCAGGCAGGCAATGGTTCAAATGGGGGCAAAGCAGGTCAAAAGGCACGGAAGAAAAGATCCCTGCAGTCCATAATATTATCTGTAGCTATATGTTGTGGGGTACTTTATATAATCTGTGCAGCGTTTTACTCATTTGACGGAATATCTACGGGGTATTATTATTACGATAATAGCCAATACTATTATCAAAGTGCCAATCATAGCTGGTATCTGTATGATACATATTCGGATGAATGGGAGACAGCTTATCCGGACAGCACCTTTGTGGATAATGCAGATGATTATTATGAGGGTTACGGTTATTCGGACAACTCGGAATACTCGGACTTCACGTCTTCCGGCTATTATATCGATTCTGACAGCAATTGGGATTCTGACAGTGACTGGGATACAGATAGCGATTGGGATTCCGGAAGTGACTGGGATACCGGATATGATGATTGGGACAGTGATTGGTAAATTAGGAGAAAATGATAAATGATGTCGGTCATTAAAAAATCTTTATCAGTAGTATTTGATCATATTAGCGAGTGCATGGCACCTATTATACCGATTCTTTTAGCGGGCGGTATCTTGAAAATGCTTGTACTACTTCTGACTACGTTTCATATATTGACGGGGACGACAGAGATTATTATGTCTTCTATTGCCACGGCACCGTTCTATTTTCTGCCGGTTATGGTAGCATATTCTGCAGCAAAGCATTTTGATACAGACCCTTTGATCGCAATTATCAGTGTATGTGTAATGCTGTTGCCGGATTTCGCGACATTGATGGAGAGTAGTGAAAAAGTAACTTTTATAGGTATTCCTGTGGTGCCTGCAACCTATGCATACAGTGTTATTCCCATTATTCTGTTGATTTATTGCATGTCCCATATTGTGTGCTTTTTGAAAAAAATGATAAAAGAAAGCCTACAGCCATATTTTTTGGCAGTGAGTGCAATTCTGATCACTTCTCTATTGGGAATTATCGTGATCGAGCCGATAGTAAGTCTGATCAGTAATACTTTAGCAAATGGATTAAATGCGATGCAGTCGGAAGTTCCGGTTCTGGCATGGGGACTTTTTGCCGCCTTAACAATATTTCTGGTTTCTACAGGCATGCACTGGATTTTTATGACATTGGCAATCACACAGATTGGACTGACCGGTGTGGATTATGGTATTATGGTGGCATTATTCATATCTAACATTTCTCTGGCAGGCTGTGATTTAGCAGTATTTTTGAAAACGAAGAAGCCGGAACTGAAATCCATGTCATTGAGTGCGATGGTTACGGTTTTGATTCCGGGTATTTCAGAGCCTTCAATATTCGGCATCTGCTTTAAAGAGAAAACGCCGATGATTGGCAACATTTTAGGTTGTATGATTGCGGGCATTGTACAGGGTATGATTACGGTACATTGTTATATTTATACATTTCCAAGTATTCCGTCTGTTCTGATGTTTTACAGCGTGGATGAGCCGAATAATCTGATTAAAGCGATTCTTGTGGGTGTAGTGGCTTTTGTGGCGAGTTTTATCATAACTGCGGTGTTGTATCATGATCAAAAGAAGGTGCCTCAGACAGAGCTGTGAGAGAAGAAGATGGTATAAGAATTTGTGAGTTGAGAAAGGCGCAAGATTACACATATGAAGAAAATCATGTTCTTTGAAGGAGACATTGAGACACAGGGGTATTTTTCCAACCGGATTGCAGAGGCAATGCAGGAAATGGGGCACCAGATATTTGTGTATGACCTGAGTAAGCCCTGGAGCAGTACGGAGAAATTTTTCCGCACCTTTTTTGAAAAAGGGAATACAGTGCTTATTAACTTTAATTTTCATGGCATGAGCGGAGAGGATTATTTTCTGGATGAAAACGGCAGATCAATGTGGGATGCACTGGAGATTCCGAGTTATAATATTGTAGTGGATCATCCGATGTACTATCATCATTTTCTGGAGAAAGTACCGAAAGGGTATCATCATATCAGCATTGACAGAAACCATGAGAAATATATGCAACGATTTTTCCCGGAGATAGAGAATGGGCCGTTTCTGCCATTGGCGGGTACCAAGCTGTATCCGGATAAATCCAATGTACCCATTGAATACCGTAAATATGATGTGATTATGGTGGGAAACTACTGTGTACCGGATACCTTTAAGAAATACATTACGAGAATTGACGATGAATATACAGCATTTTATTATGGTATGATCGATGATCTGTTAGCAAATCCGTGGAAGACCGTGGAGGAAGTGGCAGAATCACATTTGACAGACGAACTGGGAGAGGTGCCGGAAGAGGAACTTAAGAAAACAATGGCGGCACTTACTTTTATTGATCTTTATGTCAGGTATACTATCAGAGGCAGGGCCGTACAGGAGCTGGCAGATGCGGGAATCAAGGTGCATGTCTTTGGCGATGGATGGGATTTATTACCTTGCAAGAGAGAAGAAAATCTGATCCTTATGAATAATCTTGATTCTGCGGGATGTCTCAAGAAATTATGTCAGACCAAGATTTCTCTGAATGTTATGCCCTGGTTTAAAGACGGCGCCCATGACAGAATTTTTAATTCTATGCTTAACGGAGCGGTATGTCTGACAGACAGCAGTGCATATCTGGACAGTATTTTACATGATAATGTGGATTGCAGCATTTATTCCTTATCCCGGATGGATAAGCTGCCGGAAATCGTAACAGGACTTCTGGAAAATCCGATACATATGCAGGAGATTGCGAATCAGGGGTATGCTATGGCAAAAGGCGCGCATACGTGGGCGCATCGTGCCGGAGTGCTTCATGATTTGATTGAGAAATAAAGGGAAGCTAGAAATAAAATGGAGCAACAGAAGAGTAAAAAAACGATTGTTTTTGCCTGGAAACAGACGATTCCGGTTATGCTGGGATATATTTTTTTAGGCATTGCTTTCGGCTTGTTAATACAAAATGCAGGATATAATGCTTTATGGGCATTTTTGATCAGTGTGTTCGTCTATGCGGGCAGTATGCAATTTGTGCTCGTGACACTTTTAACAAGCGGAGCAGGACTGCTTTCGGCGGCGCTGATGACATTATTCATTAATGGAAGACATATTTTCTATGGACTTTCTTTTGTGGAAAAATATAAGAAGACGGGAAAGGCCTATCCATATCTGGTTTTTTCATTGACGGATGAGACCTATTCTGTACTGTGCGGGACGAAGATTCCGGAAGGAATGGAAGAGAAGAAGGTTTACTTCTGGATTTCCTTCTTAGACCAGTGCTACTGGGTGGCAGGATCGGTAGTCGGTGCGTTGGCAGGCAGCTATATTACGTTTGATTCGACAGGAATTGATTTTTCCATGACGGCATTGTTTATTGTAATTGTAGTAGAACAGTGGCAGGAAACAAAATCACATTTTCCGGCACTTTTGGGGGCGGTATGCGGCATTTTGTGGTTGGTTGTGTTAGGGCCGGATCGGTTTATTCTGCCGGCTTTATGCTCTTGTGTAGTGATATTACTGTTAGTGCGCAGAAGAATTTCTTGTACAGAGGAGGTCGTGTAGGATATGGGCATTAATGTGGGTTATTCTATTGCAGTCATTGCGGTAGTATCCTTGTGTACGATTCTGCTTCGTGCTTTTCCTTTTCTGGTTTTCGGAGGAAGGAAGACAGTGCCGAAAGTGGTACAATATCTGGGGGCAGTGCTGCCGGCATCCATTATGGTGGTGTTGGTAGTGTATTGTTTGAGAAGTATTAATTTTGCGGTAATAAGCCATTGGCTGCCGTTGGTTTTGGCAAGTCTGCTGGTGGTCGCATTGCATTTGTGGAAGAAAAATATTCTGTTAAGTATCGGGCTGGGTACTGTCTGCTATATGGTGTTGGTGCAGGTTGTATTTGTCTAAAACTGATACCATGAGAAATGCCGCATGCAGAAGACGGAATTTTCAATAGGAGGATCTTATAAAATGGGGTTTTGGGAGAGACGGAGAGAGAAGCGCAAGGAGCGTATTCGGAAACTATATGAGCAGCATAAAAGAATACAGGCACTGTTAAAAGAGCATGGGAACGATATTCTTCATTCGGAGAATTTTAGGAAGACGCAGGAGTATATTCAGCATGGTTCCATGACGGTGCACAATCATTGTATGGATGTGGCAAGGTGTAGTCTGATCATCAACAAAAAACTGGGACTTAACTGCAATAAGCATGATTTGATCCGGGGAGCGCTTTTGCACGATTATTTTCTGTATGACTGGCATGATAAAGAATACCTGTCACAGAGAAGAAGGCTGCATGGTTTTCGTCATCCTATGACGGCACTGGAAAATGCGGAAAAGGAATATAATTTGTCGGATACTCAGCGTGATATTATCAAGAAGCATATGTGGCCCCTTACCATCGTACCACCCACCTGCGGAGAGGCGTGGGTAGTGACCGCAGCGGATAAATACTGTTCTTTTCGGGAGACAGTAGGACTTCGCAAGGGACATGGCAAACGGGCGGTGTAAGGTATGGGTATCAATAGCAAAGAAGTGGCAAAGGAACCATCCGAGAGCTTATATCAGGCCTTAACAGAATATGCGGATACGGATTTTTATCCTTATCATATGCCGGGACATAAGCGTAATCCGGATGCCGGTGAAATGGCGGCATATTATCGGTTTGATATTACGGAAATAGATGGCTTTGATAATTTACATCATGCCGAAGGGATTCTTAAAGAAGCGCAGGAAAGGGCAAACCGGCTGTATGGAGCAGAAGAGACTTATTATCTGGTAAATGGCAGCACCTGCGGCGTACTGGCGGCAATCATGGCAGTGACAGAGCAGGGAGATGAGATTCTGGTTGCCCGTAATTGTCACAGATCGGTGTATCATGCGGCAATGATGCAGGGGCTTATTCTTCATTACTATTATCCGAAGGTTATAGAAGAGTACGATATTTATGACGGAGCGGATGCGCGGGAGATTGGCCGGTTACTGGACAGATATCCTGATAGTAAGGCAGTGGTCATTACTTCTCCGACATATGAAGGTATCCTGTCGGATATTAGTGCGATTGCAAATGAAGTGCATGACAGGGATAAGATTCTTATAGTGGATGAGGCACATGGTGCGCATCTTAAGGAGGGAGCCGTTGCGGGAGGCGCTGATCTTGTTATTCACAGTCTTCATAAAACCCTTCCTGCAATGACACAGACGGCTCTTCTGCATGTATGCGGTAATCGTGTCGACCGACAGAGACTTCGAAAATATCTGGCGATGCTGCAGACCAGCAGTCCTTCCTATGTGATGATGGCCAGTATGGATTGCTGTATCCGTTATATAGAGGAAAGTGGCCGGGAGCGGTATTCCTTTATGCAAAAACAGTATGATACATTTTGTAAAAAAGTGAGCGTCTGCCGTCATATCCGTGTTGGAAAAATGACAGGCTTGTCACAAAATATATCGAAAAAAAGTTATGTACTAACCGATTGGGATATGGGGAAATTAGTGATATCCGTTAAAGGGACATTCCTGACCGGACAGCAGTTATATGACATATTGCGGGACGAATACCATCTTCAGATGGAAATGGCGGCATCCACCTATGTATTGGCGATTATGACGATTATGGACACAGCAGAAGGTTGGCAGAGATTGGCTGATGCAATTGTTCAGATAGATGATAGGATAGAAGAGAAGACTGGGGTAGACAGTGCATTTAGGCAGAAAGAAACGGATAGACTTTCCATACAGAATCTTGTAGAAGTAAGGGAAGCGGAAGTATATATGACACCGGCGCAGGCGTTTCGCGAAAGACAGGAGGAAGTACCGTTAAATCAGTCCACAGGGCGTGTTATGGCAGATTTTATTGCCTTATACCCACCGGGCATACCCTTGCTCGTACCGGGGGAGATCATGAGCGAAGATCTTCTGCAGACGATACAGGACAGTATAGCGATGGGATTACAGGTACACGGTGTGACGGATGCAGGCATGATTTCTGTTATAGCGGCAGATTTATTTGGCTAATAAATCTGTTTATAACGGATATGCAGAAAAAATTGAAATTCCCATCAAAGTATGGCATTATTATGATAAGATAAATCATTCAGAGGCGGTAATAAGGACAGATTATGGGTAAAATTGTGTGTCTGATGGGCAAAAGCTCCTCGGGAAAGGACACTATTTATAAGAAACTGTTGCATCAACAGGAGATACAATTGAAAACTATTGTCCCCTATACCACCAGACCCATCCGGGATGGCGAAGAAGAAGGGGTAGAGTACCATTTTACAGATGAAGAAGGATATCAGGACCTTCTGAAGCAGGGGAGTATCATAGAAGCAAGAGCCTATAATACCTGTTATGGTGTATGGCGGTATTTTACGGTGGCAGATGATACGATTAAGCTTGAGAGAGACTCTTATATTCTGATTGGAACATTAGAAGCATACTCACAGATACAGAAGTTCTATGGTGTGGACAAGGTAGTGCCGGTTATGATTGAACTGGACGATGGCGTGCGCCTGCAGAGGGCGTTAGACAGGGAAAAAGCGCAGGACCATCCGAAATATGAGGAGATGTGCAGGCGATTTCTGGCAGATGCAGAAGATTTTTCAGAGGAAAAAATGCAGTTGGCGGGAATCAGGCGAACATTCCATAACGATGAACTGGATAGATGTTTAGAAGAGATTGTGACATATCTTCAGGAACAGATATCAGAATAAAGAGCCGGGAACAATGTTGGAAAGCTAAGAATCTATATTATTAAGAAATGGGGTGACAGGAGTGGACATCAAAGTAAATCAGATGCAGCAGGCGATGCCGGTGGAACAAACCCAGCCGGTGCAGGAGTCAGACGGCAATTTTAAATTCACTCTTGTCAGCAGGATAGAGGAACAGGATCTGCAGAATGCCCTTACCGGTATGCTGGAGGAGATTACCCGACAGGGGGATAAGCTGGCTAAGCACCGGGATATCAAAGATATGAAGCGTTATCGAACTTTGATTAAGGACTTCATGAATGAGATTGTGAATCGCTCCCATGCTTTTTCCAGAGAGAATTTTCTGGATCGAAAAGGGCGGCACAGGGTGTATGGGATTATCCGTCTGATTGATCAGAATCTGGATGAACTGGCACAGGAGCTTGTGAAAGAAGAACAGGACAACCTTGCGATCTTAAGTAAAATCGGAGAGATTCGGGGGTTGCTTCTGGATATCTTTACGTAGGCGGGAAATGGAGAGGTTTATAGATGGCAAAATTTACGGACATTATTGGACAGGAACAGTTAAAAGAGCACTTACAGAATGCGATTTCCATGAATAAGGTTTCGCACGCGTATATTATCAATGGAGAACGCAGCTCCGGCAAAGAGTTTATTGCCCGTATCTTTGCGATGACGCTGCAGTGCGAAAAGGGAGAAACAGAGCCTTGTGGGGAATGTCATTCCTGTAAGCAGGCTATGAGTAATAACCAGCCGGATATTATTTATATCGGACATGAGAAGCCCAATACCATCGGTGTAGAAGATATTCGCGGTCAGATTAATAACGATATCGGCATTAAGCCTTATAGCAGCCCTCGTAAGATTTATATTATGAATGAGGGTGAGAAGATGACGGTGCAGGCACAGAATGCGCTTCTTAAAACACTGGAGGAGCCGCCTGAGTATGCAGTTATCCTGATATTGACTACCAATGTGGAAGCACTTTTGCCTACAATATTAAGCAGATGTGTTGTGCTCAATATGAAGCCGGTGCAGGATGCCAAGGTAAAGAAGTATCTGATGGAAGAATTGGGTGTACCTGATTATAAGGCGAATATCTGCGTAGCTTTTGCCAGAGGTAATATCGGCAAGGCGAAGCTTCTTGCCAGCAGTGAGGAGTTTGAGAAAGTCAAGGATGAGGCAATTACGCTGGTCAAATATATCAATGATATGGAGATTAACGAAATCGTCAAGGCGATTAAGAAGATCACAGAATATAAATTTGATGTAAATGATTATCTAGATATACTGTCTGTATGGTATCGCGATGTGCTGCTCTATAAAGCTACAAAGGATATCAACAGCCTTATCTTTAAGGACGAATTGCAGCAGATCAGAAGAGTGGCAGACAGAAGCACATATGAGGGAATCGAGACAATTGTTAATGCGTTGCAGCAGGCTAAGAGAAGGCTGGAGGCAAACGTTAATTTTGATCTGACAATGGAGCTTTTGCTTCTGACGATCAAGGAAAATTAACAATGATTTGAGCGGGTGATTCCCAATAGAAATCAGAAATGCAGTTGATAGATGGAGGTTGATAGATTATGGTTAAGGTAATAGGTGTGCGGTTTCGTACCGCCGGTAAAATATATTATTTCGATCCGGGTAAATTGCAGATCAAGAGAAATGATCATGTAATCGTGGAGACGGCACGAGGCATCGAATACGGCACTGTGGTATGTGATCCCAAAGAGGTAGAGGATGACAAGGTTGTCCAGCCTCTGAAAGCAGTCCTTCGTGTGGCGACACCTAAGGATGATGAGCAGGAGGCATCCAATAAACAGAAGGAGAAGGAAGCCTATAAGATTTGTCTGGAAAAGATCAGGAAACATGATCTGCAGATGAAACTGATTGATGCAGAATACACATTTGATAATAATAAAGTGTTATTTTATTTTACGGCAGACGGACGTATCGATTTCAGAGAGTTGGTAAAAGATCTGGCTGCTGTCTTTAAGACAAGGATTGAACTTAGACAGATTGGTGTAAGAGATGAGACAAAGATTCTGGGCGGTATCGGTATCTGTGGAAGACCTTTATGCTGTCATACCCATTTATCAGAGTTTGCGCCGGTATCTATCAAGATGGCTAAGGAACAGAATCTTTCCTTGAATCCTACAAAGATATCCGGTGTCTGTGGCAGACTGATGTGCTGTCTGAAGAATGAGGAAGAGACTTACGAAGAGTTAAACAGAAGACTTCCTAATGTGGGAGATTTTGTGACGACTGAGGATGGTTTAAAGGGCGAGGTACACAGTGTTAATGTGCTGCGTCAGCTGGTGAAGGTCATCGTAGATGTTGATGATGAGAAAGAAATCCAGGAATACAAGGTAGAGCAGCTTCGCTTTAAGAGAAAGCATAATAAGAATCATAAGGTTGATGTCAGTGATGCAGAGCTGAAAGAATTGGAGAAGCTGGAGAAACAGGATTCCAATAAATCGAAATTAGATGACAATTAAGAGAAACAGACAAGGAAGAGGGATATGGTATCGGAGAACAAGGTTGTGCTGAAAGAGAATGAGAGAATTGATGACTTAGAGCGCAACGGATACCATATCATTCAGGATACCAAACGCTTCTGTTTCGGAATGGATGCAGTACTCCTATCAGGTTTTGCGCGCGTGAAAGAGGGTGCCCGTGTATTGGATCTGGGCACCGGTACGGGCATTATTCCGATTCTGCTGGAGGCTAAGACAGGGGCAGAGCATCTGACCGGTCTGGAAATCCAGGAGGAAAGTGCAGACATGGCAAGGCGCAGTGTGCTTTTAAATGGTCTGGAAGATAAAATCGATATTGTAACAGGAGATATTAAAGAGGCAGAAAGTCTGTTTGACGCTGCTTCTTTTGACGTTATTACCTGTAATCCTCCCTATATGATCGGAAAACATGGGATAACCAATGAAGGAGACGCCAAGGCGATTGCAAGACATGAAATTCTCTGCACACTGGAAGATGTAGTGTCTCAGGCGGCAAAGCTGTTGAAACCGGGCGGCAATTTCTTTATGGTACACCGTCCTTTCCGACTGGCTGAGATCATGGCTGTTTTACAGGCATATAAGCTGGAGCCGAAGCGGATGCAGCTTGTTTATCCGTTTGTAGATAAAGAACCGAATATGGTATTGATTGAAGCAAACCGGGGCGGTAAGCCCCGCCTGTCAGTGGAGAAACCGCTGATTGTCTATAAAGAACCGGGGGTTTATATGCCGGAGATATATGATATATATGGATATTAGTAGATAATGTTTCAGAAAAGAGGATGAATATGCCGGGAATGTTATATTTGTGCGCCACACCTATCGGCAATCTGGGGGATATGACGCCCCGCGTGGTGGAAACATTACGCAACGTGGATATGATTGCGGCGGAGGACACACGCAACAGTATCAAATTACTGAATCATTTTGAGATTAAGACTTCTATGACCAGTTATCATGAATATAATAAAGTAGAAAAAGCGGACTACCTCATAGCGCAGATTCAGAAAGGTATGGACGTGGCACTGATTACGGATGCAGGTACGCCGGCAATTTCCGATCCGGGGGAGGTGCTTGTGGCAAAATGCCATGAAGCAGGTATTCCGGTAACATCCCTGCCGGGTCCGGCAGCATGTATTACTGCACTGACTTTGTCCGGACTCAGTACCAGGAGGTTCTGTTTTGAAGCATTTCTTCCGGCAGACAAGAAAGAGAGAGCGCAGATACTGGAAGAATTGAAAGAAGAATCCAGAACCATTATTCTGTATGAGGCGCCCCATCATCTGGTCAAGACCCTGCAGGAACTGCATAGTGTTCTAGGAAACAGGCGGCTTACATTGTGCCGGGAACTGACCAAGAAATTTGAAACGGTGTTACCTACGACGATAGAGGATGCTTTGGTGATGTATGAAAAAGACGAACCTCGTGGAGAATATGTACTGGTCATAGAGGGTAAAAGCATAAAACAGAAAAAAGAAGAGGAAAAAGCCGCGTGGCAGAGTATGTCGATTGAGGAGCATATGGCATATTATGAAAAGGAGGGAATGGATGAAAAAAGTGCCATGAAGCAGGTCGCAAAGGACCGTGGAGTATCTAAAAGAGATATTTACCAATATTTATTGTCAAACTAATTGACAAAAATGCAAGAATCCGTAAAATTAAGATTGACAAATATAGGGTCAGATAATATACTTTGAATGTCAAACTATTTTTAAATTTCGAAAAGGAGATAAGAAAATGTTAGAAAAAGTTATCGAGATTATTCAGGAGCAGTTAAACTTAGATGGAGTAGAAATCACAGAGGAATCTTCTTTCAAAGATGATTTAGGTGCAGACTCCTTAGACTTATTTGAGCTTGTAATGGCTTTCGAGGAGGAGTACGGTGTAGAGATTCCTTCTGAAGATTTGGAGAAGATCACAACAGTTGGTGCTGTTGTTGAGTATTTGAAGGACAAAGGCGTAGAGGCATAATCGCGCTATAGCTCGTATTTGCGAATTAGGAAAAGGTAAAAATATGAAAACAAGAATAACAGAACTTCTGGGAATTGAGTACCCTATTATCCAGGGTGGTATGGCATGGGTGGCTGAATACCATTTGGCAGCAGCAGTGTCAGAAGCCGGTGGATTAGGTATAATCGGTGCAGGCGGTGCACCGGCTTCTTTTGTCAGAGAACAGATTCAGAAGACGAAAGAGCTGACACAGAAGCCTTTTGGTGTAAATGTGATGCTGATGAACCCGGAGGCGGATGACATTGCAAGGGTAATCGTAGAAGAAGGTGTTAAAGTAGTCACTACCGGAGCCGGTAATCCGGGCAAGTATATGGCTATGTGGAAAGAAGCCGGCATAAAGGTAATTCCGGTTGTTGCCAGCGTAGGGCTTGCGAAGATGATGGAACGTGCCGGTGCCGATGCAGTAGTTGCAGAGGGTACAGAATCCGGCGGACATATTGGCGCGGCCACTACCATGACCCTGGTTCCACAAGTAGTGGATGCAGTCAATATTCCGGTTATTGCTGCAGGTGGTATCGCTGACGGAAGAGGTTTTGCGGCAGCTATCATGCTGGGTGCGGAAGCAGTTCAGATGGGAACAAGATTTGTTGTTGCCAAAGAATCCATTGTCCATGAAAATTATAAGAAGAAAGTAATTGCAGCCAAGGATATTGATTCTGAAGTTACCGGTATGACGCATGGACATCCGGTTCGTCAGATTCGTAACAACATGACAAGAGAATATCTGAAGCTTGAGAAAGCAGGTGCTCCTTTCGAAGAATTGGAACATCTGACACTTGGTGCGTTACGTAAGGCAGTGGTAGAAGGTGACGTTGTAAACGGAACATTGATGGCAGGACAGATAGCCGGTCTTGTTAAGCAGGAGCAGACCTGTGCGGAAATGATTCAGGAGATCATGCAGGATGCAAAGAAGCTTCTGAAAATCTAATATATAGGGAGTTCTATGTTGAACTCCCTTTTTGGCAATTAAATACTTTGAATATCAAACTATCAAAAAACATATAAAGTGAAAGAAAGGTGGAAAATTATGGGTAAGATAGCATTTATGTTCCCGGGACAGGGAGCGCAATATGTAGGAATGGGTAAGGATTTTTATGAGCAGATTCCGGTATGCCGGGAAATGTTTGAACTGGCAAGCAAGGCAAGTGGATTAGATGTGCCTGCGCTTTGCTTTGAGGAAAATGAACAGATCAATATTACAGAGTATACACAGATTGCCATGTTGGCAACAGAGGTGGCAATGTTAAAGGCAATAGAGGAAAAAGGCTTAAAACCTGATGTGACAGGAGGATTAAGTCTGGGAGAGTATGGCGCGCTGGTAGCCAGCGGTGTGATGAGCCCCGAAGATGTCTTCAAAGTAGTTCGTAAACGTGGTATTTATATGCAGGAAGCTGTACCTCAGGGTGGCGCCATGGTAGCGGTACTCGGACTGGATACTGCCGTAATCGAGCAGATCTGCGAGGAGACACCGGGTATGGTGACGATTGCTAATTATAACTGTCCGGGTCAGATTGTTATTACCGGTGAAGAGGGTGCTGCACAGGCGGCGGTGGAGAAACTGACAGCGGCAGGTGCCAAGAGATGTGTTACCCTGAAAGTTAGTGGACCCTTCCATTCTCCATTACTGGTAGGTGCAGGTGAGAAGCTGGCAAAGGAATTGGAGAATGTGGAAATCCATGATATTCAGATTCCTTATATCGCCAATGTAACTGCTGATTATGTATCTGATAAGGCAGAGGTAAAACCACTTCTGGAGAAGCAGGTTTCTTCTTCCGTGAAGTGGCAGCAGACAGTAGAGCGTATGATTGCAGACGGAGCAGATACCTTTGTAGAAATCGGGCCCGGTAAGACTTTATCCGGTTTTATGCGCAAGATTAATAAAGAGATGAAAGTTATTAATGTAGAGAAAGTAGAAGATTTAGAGAAGCTGGCAGAGTTGATCTAATCTGAGATCATATATTTAGGCTTATATGGATGGGATAAAAGTTAAGGAGGGAAAATATGTTAACAGGTAAAGTAGCGCTGGTAACAGGTGCCGGCCGTGGTATCGGACGAGAGATTGCACTGACGCTGGCAGAGTACGGTGCAGATGTAATTGTAAATTACAATGGTTCTAAAGAGAAAGCAGAAGAAGTTGTCGCTCAGATTGAAGCAATGGGACGTAAGGCTGTGGCAGTACAGTGCAGCGTGGCGGACTATGAGGCATGCGGACAGATGATCACGGATATGCTGGCTGCTTTCAGACATATTGATATTCTGGTAAATAATGCCGGTATTACAAGAGATAACTTGGTTATTAAAATGACAGAAGAGGATTTTGATGCGGTTATCGATACAAACTTGAAAGGTACCTTTAATACGATTAAACATATGTATCGCCCTTTCCTGAAACAGAGGGCAGGCAGGATTATCAATCTGTCTTCCGTATCCGGTGTGCTGGGTAATGCCGGACAGGCTAACTACTCTGCATCTAAGGCAGGTGTGATTGGATTAACAAAGTCCATGGCAAGAGAGCTGGCAAGCAGAAATATTACAGTTAATGCTGTTGCACCGGGATTTATTGATACGGATATGACCCAGGCAATGACTGATGCAGCGAAGGAAGCAACGCTTGAGCAGATTCCGTTGAAGCGGGTAGGCACGCCAAAGGATATTGCAGAGACAGTGGCATTCCTTGCCAGTGATAAAGCATCCTATATTACAGGACAGGTGATTTCCGTGGATGGCGGAATGGCAATTTAGTATAAGTAGAAAAGAAAGGGATGGTAATAACGATGAGTAGACGTGTAGTAGTAACAGGTATGGGAGCCATCACTCCTATCGGATTAAGTGTAGACGAATTCTGGGCAAGTGTAAAGGAAGGCAAGATAGGTTTTGCACCGATCAGCAGATTTGATACTACCGACTTTAAATGTAAGCTTGCTGCCGAGGTGAAGGGCTTTGACGGCAAGAATTATATGGATTTCAAGGCTGCCAAGAGAATGGAGTTATTTTCCCAGTATGCTGTGGCAGCAACAAAAGAGGCTATGGAGGATGCCGGACTGGATATGGAGAAGGAAGATCCGTATCGTGTAGGTGTGGCAGTCGGTTCCGGAACAGGTTCCCTGCAGGCGATGGAGCGTTCTCACAGTAGATTACTGGAAAAAGGGCCTTCCAGAATTGAGCCTTTATTCGTGCCGTTAACTATTTCCAACATGGCAGCCGGTAATGTCTCTATTCAGTTTGGTTTAAAGGGTAAGAGCATCAACGTGGTAACTGCATGTGCAACCGGTACAAATTCTATCGGTGAAGCATTCCGTACTATTCAGTATGGTGATGCGGAAGTGATGATTGCAGGCGGTACGGAAGGAAGCGTATGTCCAATCGGTATAGGCGGTTTCTCAGCACTGACAGCATTGACCAATTCTGAGGACCCTACGAGATGTTCCATTCCGTTTGACAAAGAGAGAAGCGGTTTCGTTATGGGTGAAGGTTCTGCGATTGTTGTATTGGAAGAACTGGAGCATGCCAAGGCAAGAGGCGCTAAGATTTACGCTGAAGTAGTCGGCTATGGCTGCAGCTCCGATGCATACCATATCACATCCCCGGCTGAGGATGGTGCAGGCGCAGCTAAGGCCATGGAATATGCGGTAAAGGATGCAGGCATTTCCACAGATGATATCACCTATATTAATGCACACGGTACCAGTACACATCATAATGACCTCTTTGAGACAAGAGCGATCAAGTTAGCTTTCGGCGAGCATGCTAAGGATATCAAGATCAACTCTACCAAATCCATGGTAGGTCATCTGCTGGGTGCTGCAGGAGCGATTGAGTTCGTTACCTGTGTGAAGGAGCTGCAGGAGGGATATATCCACCAGACTGTAGGATATCAGGTGCCGGATGAAGAGTGTGATCTGAATTATTGTAAAGAGCCTTATACAGAGGATTTCGAATATGCATTATCTAATTCTCTTGGATTTGGCGGACACAATGCCAGTATTTTGGTCAAGAAGTATACTGAGTAGGACAATTATAATAGTTAAAGAGAGGATACAGATATGTCGCTTATGACAGCAAAAGAGATTATGGATATCATTCCTCACAGACAGCCTTTTATGCTGATTGATACCATTGAGGAATTAGAAGAAGGAAAACGTGTTGTAGCCAAAAAATGTGTCTCTTATAATGAGCCATTTTTTGCCGGACATTTCCCGCAGGAGCCGGTTATGCCGGGCGTACTGATTATTGAGGCATTGGCCCAGACCGGTGCTGTGGCTATTTTGAGTCAGCCGGAATTTAAAGGAAAAACTGCATATTTTGCAGCGATCAATAATGCCAAGTTTAAGGGGAAAGTTGTTCCCGGAGATGTACTTACGTTAGAGACAGAGATTATTAAGATTAAAGGCCCCATCGGTGTGGGAGCAGGAAAGGCCTATGTAGACGGCAAGTTAGTGACACAGGCAGAGCTTACTTTTGCAATCGGCGATGCTTAAGGCAGCTGCCGGTTTATAGAGGATATGTAGAAATATCCGGAAAGGTAAGGCGTAAGTGTATGGTTACAGTTAAACCATTGAAAATAGGAAATCTGGTAGCGAGAGTACCTGTTATACAAGGCGGTATGGGCGTTGGTGTGAGCCTTTCATCGTTGGCCGGTGCAGTAGCTAAAGAAGGGGGAATCGGTGTGATTTCCACGGCACAGATCGGATACAGAGAGCCGGATTTCGATACTGACCCTATCGGCGCGAACTTAAGAGCAATTCAGTCGGAAATCCGCAAAGCACGTGAGATTGCCCAGGGTGGTGTGCTTGGAGTCAATATCATGGTGGCAACCAGAAAATATGAGGAATATGTAAAGGCAGCGGTATCAGCGGGTATTGACATGATTATATCCGGTGCCGGGTTGCCGATGGATTTGCCTAAGATTGTTGGTGCTGCCAAAACAAAGCTCGCCCCCATCGTATCCAGCGTGAAATCCGTACAGGTCATTATGCGTTATTGGTGGAAAAAGTATAATCGACTTCCTGATGCGGTTGTGATTGAGGGACCTCTTGCGGGTGGACATTTAGGATTCCACAGAGAGCAGCTTGATGATATTGAAGGGTTGCATTATGATGATGAGATCAAAGCCATTATTGAGCATGTCAATACTGCGGCTTCAGAGCATGATACAGAGATTCCTGTGATTGTGGCAGGGGGTGTTTATACCCGTGAGGATATGGAACACTGTCTGGAGCTGGGAGCAAGCGGCGTACAGATGGCAACCCGTTTTGTGACAACTTATGAGTGTGATGCATCCGACGCATACAAGCAGAGCTATATTGATGCAAAGAAAGAGGATATTGTGATTGTGAACAGTCCGGTCGGTATGCCTGGGCGTGCCATACTAAATCCCTTTATGAAAAGAGCGAAAGAAGGGCAGATACCACATGGGAAATGCCATTTGTGCATCAGTACCTGTAAGCAGGCAGAAACACCATATTGCATTACGGATGCACTGGTCAATGCGGTAACCGGCAAAATAGATGATGGGCTTCTTTTCTGTGGAGCGAATGCTTATCGGGCCACGAAGTTAGAGCATGTGAAAGATATTATGGATGAATTTCGTCCGAGTGCAAGCTGATCGGAGGAAAGAAAGGTTTGGATACATGAAAACAAGAATTATAGGAACCGGAAGTTATCTGCCGGAAAATATTGTGACAAATGATGATCTGTCCAAGATTATGGATACCTCTGACGAATGGATCAGTTCCAGAACCGGTATCAGAGAGCGTCATTTAGTTAAGGATGAGACCACAGCAAGCATGTCCATCGAAGCGGCAAAACGTGCTATGGAAGATGCAGGCGTGACTGCGGAAGAGATAGATCTTATTATTTTAGGAACGGTATCGGCAGACTATATAACACCTGCCTGTGCCTGTGAGGTGCAGGCGGCAATCGGTGCCCACCGTGCTGTTGCATTTGATATCAACGCGGCATGTTCCGGCTTTATGTTTGCGTTAAACATTGCAAATGCCTATCTGCAGGCAGGAATTTATAAGACAGCATTGATTTTGGGAGCAGAGACATTATCTAAGATTATGGACTGGAGCGACAGAAGCACCTGCGTCCTCTTTGGAGACGGTGCAGGAGCAGCAGTGGTAAGGGCAGATGATAATGTGGGTCTGTTGGCTTATGATCAGGGATCAGATGGTGCCAGAGGAATGGTACTGGCAGGACAAAACCGTACCAATAATAATCCGCTGGTGGAAACATCTAAGGAGCTTCAGTATGTACATATGGATGGGCAGGAAGTTTATAAGTTTGCAGTGACGGCTGTACCGGCTTCTTTGCAGAAAGTAATTGCTGAGGCAGGACTTACTGTTGAGGATATTGATTATTTTGCATTACATCAGGCAAATATCCGTATTATACAGTCAGTGGCAAAACGACTTAAAGTGTCTGAGGATAAATTCCCGATCAGTCTGGATCATTGTGGAAATATCTCTGCGGCAAGCGTACCGATTTTGCTGGATGAGATGAATAAGAAAGGTTTGTTGAAACCGGGAATGAAGATTGCCATGTCAGGATTCGGTGGTGGACTTACATGGGCATCTGCCGTATTAGAGTGGTAGAAATAGACACAGCAAACAAAAAATATTCATAAAAAATTTGTAGGAACATATAGTATCATAAAGAAACGGATCGAGGCATTTATGCTGAATTATATCTGGGCATTTATGATTTTAATCGGGGTCGTGTATGGTGCTTTTACCGGTAAAATGGCGGAGGTAACCAATGCGGCCCTTGATTCTGCCGGTGATGCGGTATCTTTGTGCATTACCATGATCGGTGTCATGGCATTATGGGTCGGACTGATGGAGATTGCGCAGAAATCAGGCCTGATTGCAAAGATGACAAAGGGGATTCAGCCCTTTATCAGCTTTTTATTTCCAAAGATTCCGAAAGAACATCCGGCAAGAGAATACATCGCTACAAATCTGATTGCCAATGTGCTTGGGCTTGGATGGGCCTGTACCCCTGCCGGGCTTAAGGCGATGGAAGCGTTGGCGCAGTTAGAGAGGGAGAGGGGAAATCCGGAATATCTTACCGGCGAAGGCGTATCGGTGAAGAAGTCCTGCTCTGCCAGCAAGGAAATGTGTACGTTTCTCATTCTAAATATTTCTTCTTTACAATTAATCCCTGTCAATATGATCGCTTACCGTAGCCAGTATGGCAGTGTGAATCCGGCGGGCATTATTGCACCGGCTATTGTGGCGACCTTTATCAGTACATTGGTAGCAATTATATATTGTAAGATTAAAGATGCCATGGTAAAGAATTAGGTAATGATATGGGTTTGCTTTTTTTATTGGATATGTTACCATAATATCATGGGAGGAATTTCTATGAAATATGATGTGATTATTATCGGTGCCGGACCGGGAGGTATTTTCACAGCCTATGAATTGGTGCAGAAGAATAAAGATTTGAAGATTGCAGTATTTGAAGTAGGTCATTCCCTGGAAAAGCGGCATTGTCCCATTGATGGAGACAAGGTTAAGAGTTGTATTAACTGTAAGAGCTGTTCCATTATGAGCGGTTTCGGCGGGGCAGGTGCTTTCTCCGATGGTAAGTATAATATTACCAATGATTTTGGCGGTACTCTTTACGAGCATGTGGGAAAGAAACAGGCTATTGACCTGATGAAATATGTGGATGACATCAATATGAAATATGGCGGAGAGGGGACTAAGCTGTATTCTACGGCAGGAAGCCATTTTAAGAAGCTGTGTTTGCAAAATAAACTGAATCTTCTGGATGCTTCCGTGCGTCATCTGGGAACGGATATCAATTATGTCGTGCTGGAAAATCTGTATGCTGACCTAAAGGATAAAGTGACCTTTTACTTTGATACGCCGGTTAAAACAGTGGAGCGTGTAGGTGAAGGCTATCGTGTAGTCTGTGAAAGTGAAGCATATGATTGTGATAAGTGTGTCATATCTGTAGGACGAAGTGGCAGTAAATGGATGGAAAAGGTATGTCAGGATCTGGAGATAGAGACTAAATCCAATCGCGTGGATATTGGTGTGCGTGTAGAACTTCCGGCAGTAATCTTTTCCCATCTGACAGATGAATTGTATGAAAGTAAGATTGTATACCGTACTGAGAAATTTGAGGATAAGGTGAGAACCTTCTGTATGAATCCACACGGTATCGTAGTAAATGAGAATACGAATGGTATTGTAACCGTTAACGGACATAGTTATGAAGGTGTAGATAAGCAGACTAATAATACCAACTTTGCCCTTCTTGTGGCGAAGCATTTCTCGGAGCCATTTAAGGACAGTAATGGTTATGGTGAGAGTATCGCCCGACTTTCCAATATGCTGGGTGGAGGTGTCATTGTACAGCGTTTTGGTGATCTGGTCAGGGGAAGGCGAAGCAATGCGAAGCGTATTGCCGAGGGTCTGGTGGAGCCCACTCTGTCTGCTACACCGGGAGATTTAAGTCTTGTATTGCCAAAGAGAATCCTGGACGGTATCATGGAAATGATTTACGCATTGGATAAGATTGCACCGGGTACGGCCAATGATGATACATTGCTTTACGGCGTCGAGGTGAAATTCTACAACATGGAAGTAGAGATTGACGACCACCTTGAGACGAAATATAAAGGCCTTTATATTATCGGAGACGGAAGTGGTGTGACCCACTCCCTGTCTCATGCATCTGCAAGTGGTGTATTCGTTGCGCGGGATATCAGCGCATCAATGGAATAATATCCAAGTACTTTTATTTGAAATAATCCCGCAGGTACTCTATCAGTACCTGCGCGGCTCTTTCATGGGATTTTGCGCCGGGATGGGCGTGGGAGCCGACTGTCTTATCAGTTGTATTAGGCAGCTGCAGGAAAATAACATTATTGTCTCCGGTTTTGGCAGTATATTGATTGATGGCATCATTAATCGCCAGAGACAGATTATAGCCTAACATGCCGTAACACCATACGATATGTGCCTGCGGATTGTTCTTACGCAGTGTTTTCAGAAAATCTATAACAGCATTCTTAAACCGGTCTAAATCTTCCTTATTATAGGTTCCGTCTTCATTTTTCCGCTGCTTAAAGCTTTCCCCGGTAACAGGATCATGCCACATGGGCTGTTCAAAAGCAGAAGCATCATTGGTACCAAGATTTACAATCACTGCATCAATCTGTCTGCTTGAGAAATCGTAGGGCTTCAGGGCACCCAGCTTTTCATTTACGGGGCCATAGCATAAACCACACATCTGCTCATATCGTGAGGGGATATTAGAGTGGGGATTATTGTCCCATCCCGATAAAACACCCCAACCGCCTTGGGAAATCAGATAAGAATCTGCATCCAACGCCTCTGTTACCAGCTTGGCATAATTACGGCTATAGCCCATATACATGGCAATCCAGTCGGTATCTTCATTGGCGCCGTAAGTGCCCTCGCCGGAAGTAATGCTGTCGCCGATAAATTCAAAGTTATATTTCCCGACAGGAACAGGATAGAACGTACCGTCAGTCTTGAAACCATTTACTACAAGGCTGCAATTCTCGTCTTCTGTCATCGCCTGTAATTCTCTTGTAAATTTAACGTTTTTGACAGCTTCAGGGCTCATGCTGCGAAACAGACACAGATCGTAGGTGCCGGGCATAAGCATCTGACGGCTCATAAACACACCGTTAATTTCACTTGTGACCCAAAGCTCAAAGGAAGTATATTCTACCGTTATATTTACCCATAATTCTGTGCCGGTAACATTGACTTCTACGGCGCTTCCGTTAAAGAAAAGGGGTAAAGGGCAGATGCCGGGTATGGTTCTGCCATGTACTTTGTAATGTGGTATTTCTGTTAATGAGTAAGTTCTTAGATTGCTATTTTCCATGTGGTTTATCCTCTTATTTTCTAAAAATTTATAGGCGTTTGCGAAACGCCTCAAGCCGCATAAATACGGCATTTTTTGTTTCCTAA